>DATDWP010000013.1:0-25711 GCA_035289625.1 archaeon
CGCAACAAAAACCGGGCTTATTTTGGTTTTCGGGGAAGTCACCACCAAAACCTATGTTGACATCCAGGCAACTGTTCGCAATACGATAAGGGAAATCGGCTACAACAACCCTTCTTTTGGGTTTGATTGTGATGCATGCTCGGTTCTAATTTCACTCTCAGAGCAAAGCGGAGATATCGCTTTAGGTGTAAATGAGGGGGAGAAAAAAGAGCAGGGGGCCGGGGACCAGGGAATGATGTTTGGTTATGCAACAGATGAAACGCAAGAACTAATGCCTCTTCCACTAACTCTTGCGCACAAGCTAACGCAAAAGCTCGCACAGGCAAGAAAAGCAAATGAAATTAGTTGGCTTCGCCCTGATGGGAAGAGCCAAGTTACAATTGAATATATTGATGGGGTCCCAAAAAGGGCTGATACAATTGTAATTAGCACCCAGCACTCCCCGGATGTTTCACAAGAGCAGATCAGAAAGGAAATTATTGAAAAAATAATAAAACCGGTTTGCAGCAAGTGGCTTGATTCAAATACGAAATTTTTGATAAACCCAACCGGCAGGTTTGTAATAGGCGGCCCTGTTGGGGATTCGGGTTTAACTGGAAGAAAAATAATTGTAGATACGTATGGCGGAGTTGGCGCTCATGGAGGGGGGGCTTTTAGTGGAAAGGACCCTTCAAAAGTGGATAGGTCTGCTGCGTATTTTTGCCGCTATGTTGCAAAAAATATTGTTGCCGCAGGGCTTGCAAAAAGATGCGAACTACAGGTTGCTTATGCAATCGGGGTTGCAGATCCTGTTTCAGTAATGCTAAACACTTTCGGAACAGGAACAATTGCAGATGAGGCGCTTGAGAAAATCGTAAAAAAAGTATTTGACTTCAAGCCCGCTGCAATAATTTCACACCTAAACCTCAAAAGGCCAATCTATCGCAAAACAGCAGCGTATGGGCACTTTGGCAGGTCCGAACCGGAATTCACTTGGGAGAAGACTGACATGGTTGAAAAGCTCAAAAAAGAAGTTTCCGGCCTACAAAGTAAATAAAGTTTGGGGCGGAGATTTAAATAGGGGTTTGCTCTTCTTTATTTGTAATTATGAGACAGCATGTAAAAGTGCATACTAGTAAAATTGCTCAAGCGATTGAAAGAAAAGGTACTCCAAGAAGAGCCGCAGGTCGGCTTGCAAGAAGTTCCACCGCAACTCGAGAAAGGATTGCAGATTTTTTGACTTCATTAAAATTGATACAGAGACAACCGCTAGGCATTCAATCCCATCAGATGCACGGGAAAGTACGTGTTCTTGGTGAATTTTTGGAAAAAACTAAATTAACTGATGCACAAATACAGGGGATGGATGTTGCGAGGATGGCGCAATTAATGGCTGAAAGGGCTAACGCCGAGCTTCAACACCATTTTTTTTCTCTTGTTTTAAAAAATAATGGAAATATACACCACACAATGGGTCTTCTTTTAAAAAATAAATATAGTTTTGATATGGTTGAACAGATCTTAGATAGTAAAAAGAAAAAATAGTTAATTTGGGTAAAAGCATGTTCCACATCGGAAAAGTGATTGAAGTTCTCAGCGCCGAGGAGAAGGGTTCGAAGAGTTCTGATAATGCCACGCACGCGCTGATTGAAATGTGGGATGAGAACTTGATTATTTTCAAGGTGAATGGGGCAATTGCACGGGATGTAAAAGAAGGCTCATATGTTCTGGTTGATTACTCTCCAGTGCCGGTTGGAGGAGCTCCTGTTCCGAAGCATGAAATAATTGCAATTGTTAGCGAAGCTAAGGGTAAGAAAATACTTTCAAAAATGAGGGATTCGCTAGAAGAGAAAAAGAGGCAAAAGTTCGGGCCGGGCGATAGCTCAGCCGGATTTAACGGGAAAATGATTGG
The DNA here is from genome assembly GCA_035289625.1 of archaeon. Classification (GTDB taxonomy): domain Archaea; phylum Iainarchaeota; class Iainarchaeia; order Iainarchaeales; family Iainarchaeaceae; genus UBA10205. The sequence goes on from DATDWP010000013.1 coordinate 1,892, forward strand.
CTAATTGTTACTTTTAACATTTTAAATAATTCCCGCCTGCTATTTTGTGTATGAACTATTTTGTAGTAGTAATTGCATGGGACGATTACAAAAAAACCCTTGAATATGTGGGCTTTTCAAGTGAAATGGAAATGAAAATTATTTCGCTAGGGGATAGGGTTGTTTATTTTTCGGAAGGGCTAATTGCCGGGATTTTTGAAGCAGAAAGTTTTTGCAAAAACGAATTTTCCGGTTGGCAAAAAGAACTTCCGTTCCAAATAAAACTGCGCCCGCTTCTAGTTCCTGAAAAGGATTTTATTGCAAGGCCGCTAAAATACAAAGTGCAGCTAGAAAAATCGATTCCTCCCTCGTCTTCACTTTATAAACTCTCGGAACAGGAGTTTTCAAAAATTTCCCTTGGAATTTCTCAAAAGAAAAAAGAATTAGTTTTCTGAAATTTAAAAAAATTTTGATGCGGAGCTATCAGCCCCGCAATTATTTATTTATGAGTAATTCATTGGTTGTACTAAATTCCCTTCATGTGACTGTGTGAGGACATGATATTCCCATTCCCCCCAGATAGCCCAGTTCGGATCCCCTTCGTAGCGTGGATCTGTCTGGTGGACTATTAGGTAATTGTATTGGTTGTTGTCATCATAGCCGCTGCAATTGATGAGATTTTGGATCCAGCCCGAATTTAGGAACGGATCATTCTCAAATTTGCCTCTGTAATTGACTTCATAGTCGCAAGTTGTCAAAGTATCTTGGTCAAGACCATCAACACTTGGTACTGTTCCGAGTATTCTGCCATCTCCTAAATCCCAATACCAATCACCCAAATTATCGTATGCGTATAGTGAGGTATAGTGACCATTTACGCTAACTCCTAGATCAGGATAGCCGTTATTATCTTTGTCTTGAGCATCCCTGCTGTGCCCTGGTACGGTTGTTGCTGCATATGCTTGCAAAGAAACAAACAAGACAAAAGCTAGTGCTAGTAGTACTTTAATTTTCAATACAAACCACCTCCAAAGTTAATTTGTATTAAAAAATAGCTATATTTCAATTAAAAAAATATCGTTGTAAACTCTTTTTATTAGTTTTATTGTGGTTTTTTTATATGCTCGAGGATTTCATAGCATCAAATAAGCTCTCTGCAAAAGTATTTGCAACTTCTAATGGTGTGCACTCAGCCTCAAGGGCGCAATCATTACTAGGGGACGCTGATGCTATTGCAAAATCAATTCTTCTTATGGGTTCTGATTCGAGCCCTATTCTTGTTGTGCTTTTAGGAACTGATAAAGTGGATTTTCAGAAAGTAAAAAGCGTGCTCAATATTTCAGATGTGCGCCTTGCAACCCAAGCTGAAGTTTTCCAAGTTACAGGTTATGAAATCGGAGGGGTCCCGCCTATTTCAATTTACGGAGTTACAACAATTGTTGATAAGCAGCTAACAAAAAAAGATGAAGTGGTATGCGGCGGAGGGGATAATTTACATTTGATGAGGATTAAAGTTTCAGAAATTGCCGAATTTGCGGAGAATGTAAAAATCGAGGACGTGCGCAAGTAATTAGCCCTGCTCGCTCTGTTGCTTTTCCAGTTGCGCTTTAATGGTTTTGAGCGAGATGAATTGTTCGCGCTCCATTTCCTCAAGGCGCATCCTGATATATTTTGCGCTGTTGCGAAGATTTGGGATCATAATGTAGTCAAGTGCATTCACGCGCCTTTTTGTTTTTTCAATTTCTTTTATAAGTTTTTTGAGTGCATTTTCGGTTTCAGCTAGTTTTATTATGATTTCAAGGCCCCGTTCAAATGATGATGCCGCCTCATCTATTTTAGCTGAGCTTCCCTGGATTGAATAGCCTCTTTGCGCAATTGTTTTGGATACAAATTCTGATTTGATGTAGGGGATGTGCACTCCCATTACATTTTTGGATTGTACATCAATTCCGGGTGCTTTTTTTACGGCACGGGAAATATTTTCAACTTCAAGTATTCCGTGGTATGCCTGGCTTACTGCAAGTGAATCAAATGCGTCCTTCATGCGCGAATTGAGTTCGGTGCGAAGATCGGCTGCCTGTTTCATTATTTTGAAAAACTCCAAAACAAGCACGTCCCTTTTTTGCTTTAAAAGTTTGTGCCCGTTCTCGGCTAATCTTATCCTATTTCGCGTCTCAATCAGTTCAAGGCGGGTTGTCTTCACATCTTCAGCCATATAATACACCTAAAGGCCAACTGGCCATTTTCTTTTGTCTAGATAATTTTGTCTTTTCAAAAAAGTCCTTTTGCACATTTTCCATTCACTAATCTTTGCGGAATTTCTTCCCGTATTTTTGGAGGTGGTCAACTTTTACCCTCTTGAGTTCTTTTTCCGGCAGGATTGCAAATAATTCCCAGCCAAGATCTAGGGTTTGTTCAATTGAGCGGTCCTCGCCACTATTTTGCCTTATAAATTTCTTTTCAAATTCATCTGCAAATTTTAAGTATTTGCGATCGTTCTCAGATAGCGCTTCTTCCCCAACAACTGCGCTAAGCGCCCTTAGGTCCCTTCCTTGGGCGTATCCTGCGTAGAGTTGGTCAGCAACTCCCCTGTGGTCTTCGCGGGTTTTCCCGTTTCCAATTCCAAGGTTCATTAGCCTTGAGAGGCATGGAAGGACATCGATTGGAGGGTATATCCCTTTTCTGTGAAGGTCCCTTCCGACAACGATTTGCCCTTCTGTAATGTATCCTGTAAGGTCTGGAATTGGATGGGTAATATCATCTGATGGCATTGAGAGGATTGGTATTTGTGTAACTGACCCGCTTTTGCCTTTAATTACCCCTGCGCGCTCATATAATGAAGCAAGATCTGTGTATGTGTATCCTGGATAGCCCCTTCTTCCAGGGATTTCTTTTCGCGCTCCTCCAATTTCGCGCAGCGCTTCGCAGTAGTTTGTCATGTCGGTTATTATTACGAGTACGTGCATGTTTTTTTCAAATGCCAAATATTCTGCTGCAGTGAGTGCCATTCGCGGAGTGATTAGCCTCTCAACACTTGGGTCATCAGCTAGGTTTAGGAAGAGTACACTTCGTTCAAGCGCGCCTGTTTTTTCAAAATCTTTCATGAAAAAGCTCGCTTCCTCATGTGTTATTCCGATTGCTGCAAATACGACTGCAAAGCTCTCACTTTTGTTTCTAACCTTTGCCTGCCTTGCAATTTGTACTGCAAGTTCGTTGTGTGGAAGTCCCGAACCTGAAAATATCGGGAGTTTTTGTCCGCGCACAAGTGTATTTAGCCCATCAATTGTGCTGATCCCTGTTTGTATGAAATCTTCCGGCGGGTTCCGCGCTACCGGGTTTATTGCAGCGCCGATTATATCTATTTTCTTTTCCGCAACAATTGGCATGCCCTTATCGCGCGGCTCCCCAAGGCCATTGAATACTCGTCCGAGCATCTCTTTTGATACCCCAAGTTTCATTGTTTCTCCTAAAAATTTGACTTTTGTTTTTTCAACATCAAGCCCGGTGGTTGATCCAAATATTTGTATTACTGCTTTTCCTTTTGAGGCTTCAAGCACCTGCCCTTTTCTTTTCTCTCCATTTGGGAGCTTGACTTCAACAATTTCGTTGTATCCGACATTTTCTACCTTGTCAACAAAGACAAGCGGGCCTTCAATGCTTGTTACTGTTTGGTATTCCTTCATCATTTTCTCACCTCTGATTCCTTGACTGCTTTTTCAAATTGCAAATCCATTTCAGAAATTATCTGCTCCACCTTTTTTTGGATATCCTTTTCCGGGATTTCCTTCATCCTTGCAATTTCCTGGCGTATTGCAAGCCCGGTTATTGTTTTGAGCTGCACTCCAAGATCTAGGGCGTCAAGGGATTTTTCATAAAAGCGCAATATTGCGGCAAGCATGATATATTGTTTTTGCAGTGAGGATGATGCGTCAATTTCACTGAATGCTGATTGCTGCAAAAAGTCCTCCCTTATCATTCTTGTAGAATCTAGTACTACTTGTTCTTTTTCCGGCAAGGCGTCAGGCCCAACTAGTTGGACAATTTCTTGGAGTTCTGCTTCTTTTTGCAACAAGTTCATTGCCTTTACCCTATTTTCAGACCAATCGGCTGCTACCATATTTGCATATGTGTTATCAAGGCTTGTAGTGTACAAAGAGTAGCTCTTTAGCCAATTGATTGCGGGAAAGTGCCTTCTTTGCGCAAGCTTTGCATCAAGTGCCCAGAACACTTTTGTTACGCGCAATGTGTTTTGTGAAACAGGTTCTGAAATGTCTCCTCCGGGTGGAGAAACTGCGCCTATTGCAGAAATTGATCCGCTGCGCTCGGGGGACCCTTGGCAAATTATTCTTCCGGCGCGCTCGTAAAATTCAGCTAGCCTGCGAGCTAGATATGGGGGATAGCCTTCTTCGCCCGGCATTTCTTCAATTCTTCCTGAAATTTCCCTCATGGCCTCTGCCCATCTTGAAGTAGAATCTGCCATTAGGGCAACATCATATCCCATGTCCCTGTAGTATTCTGCTATTGTAATTCCGGTGTAAACCGAAGCTTCCCTTGCAGCAACCGGCATATTTGAAGTATTTGCAATTAGTATTGTTCGTTGCATTAGCGGCTTTTTGGTTTTCGGGTCTAGGAGTTCTGGAAATTCAGTTAGAACTTCTGTCATTTCATTTCCGCGCTCTCCGCATCCAATGTATACAATCACTTGTGAATCCGAGTATTTTGCCAAGGATTGCTGTGTTACTGTTTTTCCGGATCCAAATGGCCCGGGGATTGCTGCTGTTCCTCCTTTTGAAATCGGGAAGAAGGTGTCTAGTATTCTCTGCCCGGTAATTAGCGGGGTATTGGGTGGCATTTTTTCGGCATATGGGCGTGGTTTTCGCACTTCCCATTTTTGAAGCATTGTTATTTCGTGTTTTTGTTTTTCGTGTTTTATTATTGCAATTGTATCTTCAACAGTGTAGGTGCCTTTTGATATTTCTGCAATTTCTCCTTGTACTCCGTGGGGGACCATTATTTTGTGGACAATAAGTTCGGTTTCCTGCACAGTTCCCAAAATATCTCCCGGCAAAACGCTCTGGCCTTTTTTTGCAGTGGGTGTAAATTCCCATTTTTTCTTCCTATCAATTGCATTTGCAACTACCCCTCTTGCAATAAAGCTTCCGCTCTGCTTCATTATTTCAACTAAGGGCCTCTGGATTCCATCATAAATTGATTCCAATAATCCCGGGCCAAGTTCAACTGTTAGGGGCATTCCCGTATTTTCAATAGGTTCGCCCGGGGCAAGCCCTGAAGTGTCCTCATAGACCTGTATTGTTGCCCTGTCCTCGTTTATTTTGATTATTTCGCCTATGAGTTTTGCTTTGCCGACCTTTACAACATCATACATTTTCGCGCCGCTCATTTTTTCTCCGACTACAACCGGTCCTACTATTTTTAACAGTTCTGCCATTTTTGTCCACCTCTTCATTTCATTAATTCAAACCCTAGCGCCTTTTTCACCATGTTGCGAAGCGAATCCCCTTCCGTTTTCTGCGGTCCCTCTTTTCCGGGAATTGCTATTACAACAGGTTTTGCCAGCCTTTCTATTTTCTTTTTTAGCCTCCAATCAAGTGAGCTATTTACAAGTTCGCTTGTAACAATAATTCCGACTTCTTGGTCCTCTAGGAGCTGTTCTATTTTCTCTTCAGCTTGTTTGCCTTCGCGGGCAAATACTTTTTCAATCCCCGCAAGCCTAAAACCTGTGCATGTAGGGGAATCTGCTACAACTGCAATGCTGTGTTTTCCATCCATATTAATCCCCTCAAACAATTACGAGCATTTCCCTAATTTTCTCCTCAGGTAAATTGTACTCTTTTGCCCTCACTATTTTTCTGATATTGGATACTTCTTCTTCTTTTAAAAATAAAAACCCGGCAATTGCGCCAAGTGAGAGCACTGAAGTTCGCAGAGTGCTAAGGCCCTTTTTGGCAACTCCTTTTTCAAGTTCCATTTCAAGCGGAATAAGGCTTGAATTTTTCCTGTAAGCTTCAATTGCTTTTGCAATTTTGAAGTTTTTTTCAAATACTTTCATGGAGTCCTCAACACTCTTTGCGCTTGCTGCTTGCAATAATTTTTCTTTAGGGATATTTCCGGATCCAATTATCATCTCTTCAATTGCATCCTCTTTTATACCGGCTTTTTTTGCGCGCAATATATTTGAAACATTCTTAAGGTCAACTTCGGTCTTCAGCATCCCCAAAATCACGCGCTCGTCCCCATAGGGGTTTTTTGCTATCTGCGGGAGCTTTTTGTAATAATAATCATCAAGTGCTGCAATAAGTACTGTAATTTCCCCTTCTTTTTCGTATTTTTTCATATTCTTTTCAAGAACCGATCCGTATGGGGTTCCGCCAAGTTCTGCGACCGCTTCCTTTATTCCTTTTGCGCTTAAGAGGCGTGCAAGCAGGCCTTTTGAAGTTGAACCGGTATCCAGCAGCAGCGGCTCGATTTTCTTTTTGTCCTCATTTGTGTGTTTTGCTATTAGAATTGTTTTGATATTGTTGATGTCATATTTTTCAAACATTGCGGCTATTTTCTCTTGCGAATCTCGTGGGGACATTTTGAGTATTTTTGCAAGTGTTCTTGAAAAATTGTGCGAGCATGCAAGTTCTATTTTGTCTGCAATTGTTTTTTCATTTAGTGAGTTTGCAACAAGGTCTTCGCGGTATGGGGTTTTTTCAAGGATTGAATAAATTTCCTGGACACTTCGCGCTTCGAGCATGGCGCCGAGTTCTTTTTGCCCAAGAAGGTTTTGCTTCATGGATTTGACGCGTGCATTGGCATAGCCAAACTTTAATGCCCGCAAAACCATTGCGCTCTCAAACATTTGTGACATTTTTTTCAACTCTTGTTTATTTCCTTTTCACTTTTTTCCCATTTGTGCAAATATTTCACTCTTTATTGCATCCCTATTTGATTCAAATATTGATTCTAGCGAATTGTCGATGCTAATTTTCATATCCTTTGTGAAAACTATTGCCCCACCTGCAATATCAACTGCTTTTGGCGAGACATTCTTTGCGTATTTTTTTACAATTTTACTATCGCGTGAATTCACTAAAACTACTGCCCCTTGCCCAATTTCAGATTCAGCTTGCGTGATCATTTTCTTCATTATTTTCTCATATTCCTTGCTTTGCGATATTTTTGCAAATTCTTCCCATGCCATCTTGAGCGAACTCTCAAGGGTTTTATTTGCAGCCTCTGTTGTTAATTTCTTAGCTTTTAATTGTGCGGCACTAATGCGCTCTTCGTACTCGAGTTTTGAGGCATTTTGTGCCCTCTCTTTTGCATTTTCAATTATCTCTTTGGCTTCATTTTTTGCCTGGGAGATTATTTTGCCAGCCTCTTTTTGTGCCTCTTCTACTGAGGCTTTTGCCAAAGCTTTGCCTTCCAAAACAAGGCCTTTTCTCAAGTTTTCTAGTGCCATTTTTTCACTTTTTTTTGCTTTTTTTGATTTAATTTCAATTTTATTTTTGAATTTATCGCCTCAGTGAGCCCATATTCCTAATTTTCCAAAACCCCTAAAAGGCCACCAAAAGGGCGGCCAAAAGGAATTTGTGACTTTAAAGGAATATGAACAGCGCTGCTACGACAAAGCCAAATATTATTATTGTCTCAGGTATTGCGAGCCATATTATTAGCTTTGTTGCCTGCTCCGGCTTTTCGCCTATTACTCCTATTGCGCTAGCTCCGATTGCAGCTTGCGCAAGGCCTGTTCCTATTGCCCCGCCAAAAATTGCTATTGCGGCAGCAATTGCCTTTGCCCCTTCGGTTTCCAGCAATGCCATATTTTACACCTCCTTTTAGTCCTTTATATATTTCCTAATAAATTTAAAGGGGACAAATTCCCTGCCCCCTCCCTCATAAAATTTTGAGTAGAATTCCACGTAATTTAGCCTAGCTCCTTGCACGAATGATTCAAACATTGCAAGGAATGCATTGAATATATGCCCCACAATGTATAACGGGAGCACAACGATTAATAAAATCCCTTTATCTAGCGAGGGGAAAGCAAGGTCGTTTAATATTAGGGCAATTATTACCCCCACAAGACCGACTGCTAGAATTCTTGCAAAAGAGAGAATGTTTCCAACAACGCTTGGTATTTCTATTAGCGCAATCGGCCCTTCAGCCCATAAAAGCGCAACAAGTGCAGCAATCACAATTATTGCTAGCGGAAGAAGTGTAATTGGTGGCAAGACTGCAAACATCCCTGTTGCAACAAGTGCTGAACCAAAAACCGTTATGCAAAACCATGCAAGCTTTGCAATCGCATGCTTTTTGCTATGTGAAAGCGCGTTTTTGAATCCGAGCAAAAATCCAAGTGCCATTGTTGCAATTCCCATAAGGATTGTTATTGTAAGAAGGGCCTGTGTCTCATGGAGCCTCTCAAGGCCGTGGTATATTACAAAGTTGTGCACTCCAAATACTTTTTCAACAAGTTCAGTGTGGCTCATTCCTGCAAATTCATCAAAAATTATTCCAAATATTATTGTAGGGATTGCGCTCCACATCCAAATCTGTGATACGGGGCGAAGGATGCTATCTACCGGGGATTTTGTTAGTAAAAATCTTGCCAAAAGAAATGAAAGCAGCCCATAGACAAAGTCCCCGACCATCATTGCATAAAAGAGGGGAAAAAATATTACAAAAAGTATTGTAGGGTCCATTTCAGTGCTCTTTGGCACTGAAACAAATTTTGTCATAAATTCAAACGGAGCAAGGGCTTTTGAGTGTTCAAGAAGTGTTGGGGGTTCTTCGTGCATTTTTGCAAGTTCTTTACTTGTAAATTTCCGGATTTCAATTTTTGATGGAAATTCTTTTTGCATATGGGATTCAAATGAATTGTAGTTTTTTTCAGGTAAGTACGCTTCAACTACAAATGAGTGCTCGGTTGTTGCAAATAGGCTTGATGTTGATGATTTTTTGGCGTTTTCATCAAGCATCTCTTTTGCAGCGGCAATTTTTGAATAATTGATACGTGAAATTGCCGCAAGCTTTTTTTGCAGGGCATTTTTTTTATTTTCTGTTTCTTGCACATTTTTTTCCAGTTCTTCAATTTGCTTTTGCGGGGTTGATTTGATTGCAGGAATTGTAATTCTTTCAAACCCAAATCTTGGCAGATCCTGGGCAATATTTTCAATTGAATCCTTTTGGGCTGCAATTAAAATTATGTTCATTGATTTTGTTGCAGCTCGCTCAATATAAGTTGTTCCTTGCAGTTTTGAGAGTTCTAGATTAAATTGCAAAGATTTTGCAACCGGGACAAGGCCTGCAATTATTTGAATACTTGGACTTTTAAGCGAGCCAAAATCCATATCTATATTTGAAAATAGTCGCAGCCTATTTTTGTCATCTTTTATGCTATCCAGTAAAACATCAAGTTGGTCTAGTTCTGATTTTATCCCAAGGATTTGCTCTTGTTCTGATCTAAATTCGGCGGATTTTAAAAAAGCAGTTGCTTCTTTTGTGCTCATTACCTGTCTTGGAGCTCCGGGAGGTAAAATTGATAGCAGCGCTTCGATTTGGAGTAATTTTTCAACTGTTTGCTCGTGGTCTTCGAATGGTTTTGCGCTAATAAGAGGGCTAGCATCCACTTTTTTTATTTCAGCCCCGCCAAATTTTTCAAGCGATTCTATGGTTTTTCTCAAATTGCTCTTTAAACCAATGAGCCTCACTTTACACATTTTAGTTGGGTATAGCATTTTGTTCACTCTATGATTTTTTCCACCGCTTTTTTTATTGCTTGCAGAGGGATAGTTGCGTTGAGGATTTTTTGCGCTTCTTTTTGTGCCTTTTCAATTATTTCCTTCTCTTCTTTTTCAAGTTTTATTCTCTCACTTGTTAGTATTTTCTCTTCAGTTTGAACTGCCTCATCTTTTGCCTGCGAAATTGCAGCCTTTGCCTTTGCGCTAGCCTCCGAGAGTATTTTTTCGGCTTCTCTGTGAGCATCTTGTATTATTTTCTCTTTTTGCTGTTCTGCACTTTTTATTTCATGCAGCTCTTCAATGAAATTTTTCTCATCCATTTTCCCACTTCCTAGATTTTTGTGAAATGTTATTCTTTCTATTTTGCTCAATTGCATAAGTAAGTTTGCTGGCAAGCCTTGGAAGGAGAAGATAGGTTGCTGCAAGAAAAGCAAGAAGTACAAAAAGTGACTGCTCGAAAGTTATTGCAAATCCTTTTAGCGCATATGCCAGGCCAAAAATTGTTAGCATGAAAAATGGGGTAATTGCTAAAATCGATGCAAAAATAGCGAACTTTTTTATCTCTTTTAGCTGTTCAGGGGTGAAATATTTTGGTGCCCTGTCCAAGAGCTTTTTAGCCTCAAGTGTTGAGTGCATTTTCCAATCCCTTTGAATTTTTGGAACACTTCTGCTCCCACCAAAGGCAGTTGTGCTCTATTTTAATTTGAGTGCTAGTTGGTTTTAAAAAGGCTTTTGCGTTTTTTTGGTCGCTTTTGTTCTCACAAAATATGTGCTGTTGCATCTGTTCATTTGAACGAAGAGCAGATGGCCATAACCTGTTCGCAGAACGTGTCAATTTCTGCTCTGCTGTTGTAGAGATAAAAGCTCGCCCTGCAAAGCCCTTTTGGATTTATGCTGCTAACAAGCGGTTCTGCGCAGTGCATGCCTGTCCGAATTGCAATATTGGCACTCTCATCAAGCGCTACTCCAAAATCGACTGCATCGATTGAAACTGGATCGAATAACGCTATTGCGCCCTGCTTTTTTGCATCCTGTGGGCAGTGCAACTTGATGCCTTCAATTTCCGACATTTTTTGAATTGCTTGTTCAGTTAATTTTGTTTCATGGTCATGAATATTTTCCATTCCCACTTTGCGCAAATACCGACAGCTTTGTGCAAAACCAAAGGCCTGCGCAATGGGGGCGGTTCCTGCTTCGAATTTTGAAGGCGGGGCTGCAAATTGCGTTTTTTCAAATTCGACTTTGCTAATCATTCCGCCCCCAAAATTATATGGTGGCATTTTATCTAAAATTTCTTTTCTGCCGTAAAGGGCGCCGATACCGGTCGGCCCTAGCATTTTGTGTGCTGAGAATGCGCAAAAATCCGCATCTATTTTTTTAATATCAACTTCCATATGTGGAATGCTCTGACAGCTGTCAAGGAAAAACAAGGCACCTTTCTCATGTGCTATTTTTGCAATTTGGGCTGCAGGGGAGATTGTCCCAACCGTATTTGCAACGTGCGCAATTGAGACAAGTTTTGTTTTTTTGGTGATTTTCTGCTCCAAATCATCCATGTCAAGCGTGTAATCTGAATTGAGTTTTACTTGCTTGAATTTTAGCCCCGCTCTTTTGCAAAGTTGCTGCCAGGGGATTAAATTTGCATGGTGTTCTAGTTGTGAAATTACAATTTCGTCCCCCGCACTAAAGTGGCCCATTCTCTCAAGGCCCACTGCTGCAAGGTTTATTGATTCTGTTGCATTGCGCGTGAATACTATTTCGCTATTTTCAGATCGAATAAATTTTGCAACCTCTTCGCGAGAATTTTCATACTCTTCTGTTGCCTTCTGGGATAGGTGGTGGGATCCCCTTCCGGTGTTTGACCCAAGTTCTTCATAATACCTATTTTGCTCTTCAATTACTTCGGCAGGTTTTAGGGAAGTTGAGGCGCTATCAAGATAAATAAGGTCTGGGTGTTTTTGCAAAAGCGGGAAGTCGTCGCGCAATTTTTGTGAAATCATGTAACTTAAAAAGTAGGTTATTTGTATAAGGGTTTCTGTTGCATGGCGGGTCAGGAGTTGTCTGGTTTATTCGTCTTTGAGGCAGGGCATTTTTTCAGATTGGTATTTTTAGCTTTATTTGCTCACAGAATTAGCTGTTTTTCGAAATTTCTTCATCAATTATTGCCGAGAACTCTTCGATTGTTTTTGGTGCGACCAGCACTTTGTTGTTTATAAAAAATGTAGGTGTCCCGTAAATCCCGGCATCAATCGATTCTTGTTTTTGCGCCTCAACGTACTGCGCGTATTTTGAAGTGTCGATGCAACTGTTAAATTGCGCCTGGTCTAAACTTAGTTCTAAGGCAAATTTTTTGTATAGTTCTTTTAGTTCACGCGTTGTTGGCGCTGAGGCGCATTCGAGTTGGCGCTCAAAGAGCAGTTTTTTGTATTCCCAAAATTTTCCCTGTTCCCGTGCGCACTCTGCTGCAACTGCCGCCTCAAACGAGTAACCGTGGCGCGGAAGCGGGAAGTATTTGAAATAGAATGCTACTTTTCCTTCATATTTTTTTAGCACCTCTTCAACCAAAGGCTCTGTTGCCTGCGTGAAAGGGCATGAGAAGCACCCGACTTCAATTATCTGCACAAGCGCTCGTGCGTCCCCTTTCATCGGAAGGCCGGTGCTTGACACTTGTTTTATTTGGCTAGGCGCGGGGGGAAAGAGCCAGGCCAGAGGGTCGGTGTTTGAATATGTTTCCGGGTTCAAAAGGCACAGTTCAGAACTGTTCTCCCCGTTGCAATTTCCGAATGCCCAGAGATTGTAAATTCCGATTGCGCTGAATGCAATGCTTGAGAGCATGAGGAGCATGAACACAAAAGAAATCGCTTCAAAATGCTTGTGGATAAATTTTCCAGCGCCGCTGTGCTGTTTCATAACTTTTAGCGAAACAATCATTTTGAGGCGCGAATCAAGCCCGGTGTTGCATGGGCGCAGTGTTGCCTTGCGCAGCACACACTCAAACGCTTCTTTTGCAACTGCCCTATGTGTTGCGGAAAATATCCCGAGGATCCCAAAAACCACAAGCGCGATTATGCACACAACCATTTTATCACTGCACAATTACTCTCTTGTCTTGTTTTTAATCATATTTGACCATATTAACCTTAGAAGAATTTTGAAAAAGCCATTTAACAAAATCCGTCCAGTCCAAAGGCCTTTTTTGGGGCTTTGGGGAGTGTTTTTTGTAGATCGGTCAATCAAAACTCTCTAGTCAATGCATTGAGTGGTGTTATGCTCTCCAAACTGCGCGCTTCTATCAAGTCTTTTATTGGAATTGTGGCATACCCGTTTGCCGCCCTAAAAATAAACCCGAACCTTTTCAGTTTTTTTGCAATCCCGCTTTGCCTAATTTCCGCTTATTTTATTTCGATCCAAAATTTTTATCTCGCATTTTGGTTTGGGCTTTTTGCAATTTCGATTGACCTATTTGATGGGGCTGTTGCGCGGCTGCAAAACGCAAGCACTCTTTTTGGGAATTATTTTGAAACAATGGTTGACAAGGTTGTTGAAATAGTGCTCTTTATTGGCTGCGCAACAATTCACCCCCTTGCGGCAGTTTGCGCTCTGGGGTTTTCAATGCTTGTTAGTTATGCAAAGCCGCGCGCTAGCCTTGTAATAATTACTGATAATCGTGACTGGCCGGGTATTGGGGAGCATTCTGAGAGAATGGGGCTTTTGCTTTTAGGGTTTTTGCTATCAATTTTTGGGTTTTCAATTAACGGGCCTCCAATACTTGAAATTATCTTGTGGTTAATTGCCGCAATCACATTTGTTGGGTCAATCCAGAGAATTTTTTACTGCCGCTCCCTGATTAATGAGGCAGAGCAAAATGGCACTGTTCTTCCGTACCTTAAAAAGAAATGAAACAAAATAAGTCTCAAAAGTTGTCCTATGCCTCACGTTTTGTTCTATTAGTTTTTTTTGTCTCAAATTTGCACTAGTTCAATCAGCACGTGGTTTGCGTTATTATTCCGCCGTTAACATCTATTGTGCACGCGCCGGAGTCATCGCCCTTGCGAACGCTGATTGTTGCAGTGAGCCCAGAAGCGTTATTGATTTTATATCCGGTGGTTGCATTGATGTCGCCTATTACATTTAGGGTGTTTTGTGGTGTGCTTGTTGCGATGCCGACGTTGCCCGAAGTCTTGATAATGAACTCTGGTGTGGTTGGATTATTTGATTGAGAAATACTGAAATCGCTCGTAATTCCTGACGGAGAATTATCCATGCCGAGCTGCCAACGCAGAGTCCCCGCTTCAGAAAATCTCAGGACTTTCTGATTCCCGCTCGTCGCATCAAGCACGACCTCCACATGCGTAGAGGACTTAAATCTGCCCGTATTCTCACTCTGCGCAGTTTGTACATCAAAAAGGAATCCGGAGCCTGTCGTCGTCCCTATATCGACCTTGTTGAATAAGCCGGTCCCGCTCACCTGGAGAAGCCTGCTTGGCGCTGCTGTGCCGATGCCGACGTTGCCGTCGTTTAGAATAACAAGTCCAGGCGCTCCTGTGCTTCTGTTCACGCTTAAAATGTTTGTGTCGCCTGAGCCTGCGAATACATTCAATCGCGCACTCGGGGTTGTTGTGTTTATCCCCGTGTTTCCATCGGTTGAGTTTACGTAGAGTGATGGGGTTGCTGTTGCGCTTGTTGCAACATTTAGGTCGCCGACTACATTGAGGGTGTTTTGTGGTGTGCTTGTTCCAGTTCCCACATTGCCTCCTGTTATGTTAAAATTGCCTCCGCCCCCTAGTGTGGTAGTGATATTTGTAAGGGCCATGTTTATATAGGAAGAGGCATCTGACCTTCCGCGAAGCCTCAGGTTGCCCCGCCCTTGCACATACATCGTATTGTCTCCGGCGCTCTGGCCGAATATCCCCTCCGCCGCTGTTGTTGTGTCAGAATTCAAGGAAATTAAGTTATAGCCCGTGGAATCGGTGGCCTGTCCGATATATATGTTGCCCACTGCCCCGTCCACAATCCTCAAGTTGCCATTTATATCAATTTTTTGTGTCGGGCTTGAATTCCCGATACCAATATTCCCGTTCTTATCAATTATGAATGTTGATGGGTTTTCATTCCCGTTCGCGTCCACCCTGAAAACGTCTTGGTTGAGGTTGATTCCGTTTACGTCGAGTAGTGCGTCGGGTGTTGTGTCGCGTATGCCGACGAGGCCGGCGTTGGTGATCCTAAATCTCTCGGATAAAGTGTCTAAAGCGCCGGTTTTGAAACTAATCACGCCACCCACTCCAGCAGTTCCTGTCGTCCCTCCTGTTCCTGCAGAAATGTTTACATCACCACCGTTACCACTCACTATTGTTGTTCCTGCAGTAGGTGAACCTCCTGCTCCGGCCGATAGAGTGATACCACCACCAGTGCCTCCATTATTAGTTCCAGATGTTGCACCACTTGGTGAACCTCCTGCTCCGGCTGTTATGGTAAAAGCGCCACCTGTTCCAGCTACATTGCTTCCGCTACCTGCCGCTGATGAAGCTCCACCCGCTCCACCCGTAAAAGTGAACGCACCGCCTGTCCCATTTGTATATGTAACTGCAGAAGTTCCTGTCGTTCTTCCCCCCACACCACCGGTCAGAGTAAATGTGCCTGCCGAGCCTGCGGTTGTTAAGGAGCTATGGCCGATCTGCCCATTTCCTGTAGTGAGCAAAATACTACCGCCCGTCAATTGATTTACGTTCCCACTCGTTGAAGCATTGCCAGCAGTTACTGTGATGTCTGGCCCTGGCGCGTCACCTAATCCTGTGCCTGTTTGTATAGTAATTGTTCCTACATTTTGAGTGCCAACTGCATTCTGAGTTTTTATTATTACACTACCCGTCGTACTGTTGTTAATATTTGGACTTGAACCGCCCTGGATAGTGACGTCACCGGCAGCACCACCGCCTGGACTAGTACCACCACTTATGGTTACACCCATGCCTGTCGAACTTCCTGTTCCACCATTAATTGCAAAAGTCGCATCCGTTGGACCGATAATATGAGTGATAGAGCCAAGGCCAGTGACCCAGTTTTGTTGACCTGCTAAGGATAAGAGTGCAGTCGGCGTTGTCGTCCCAATCCCTACATTTCCGTCACTTAGTACCACTAACCCAGGAGCTCCAGTACTTCTATTTACACTCAAAATATTTGTATCGCCTGAAGAACCTAATACTTGAAACCTCGCACTAGGGCTATTTGTCCCAATTCCAAGTGTTCCAATCGAAGCTCTTGTTGAATTTACATCCGTTGCGTTTAGGTCGCGTGTGAATATTCCGAGCCATCTGTTGCTTGAGGATCCAAGACTCCAAGTAACATCGAGGAATGGTGTGTAGTTTCCGTTTACATCAATTGCGGTAACGGTGGCTGCGTTTAAATCGTTTAGGATTACTAGTGATTGTGTGTAGAGTACTCCGTTTTGGATGGTTATTCCGCCCAAACCAAATCCGCCGCTGAAAGTTGTGTTGTTTGCGAAGTTCCAAGCGCCTGTTACATTGTCGTCTGCGGTTTTTCTTGAGTATTGTGAATTGAAATCACTACCCCATTTGAGGGCGTTTAGGTCTGCACCGGTTTTTGATATTTTTGCCCAATCAATTCCAGCGGTCGTTGAAATATCTGAATTTGTAATTGTCGCGTCTAGGATTGAACCGGTTTTTACCACTCCGTGTGAGGATTCAAATTGCTTTCGCTCAGAACCATTGAAATCCAAATCAGTTCCGTTGATGCTGAGATCAATGTAATAGTATCCACCGTAGTTCAAATCGAGTTGTGTGCTGCTACCGAGCACTACGTCCACTACTCCGTCATTTATTGCATTGTTAAAATCCGATCCAGAATCATAAACCAAATTCCCGCTAACATTCGCATCGTAAATATACACGCGCAAATCACCAGTAGAGAGCGAAGAACCTGATTGTGCTATCCGCCCGTGCAACGCAACTAATTGCGCGACAGCAAAAACGGTTGAAGAAAAAAACAATAAAACTAAAAGGGCACAAAGGACGGGGACGAAATGGATGGGTATTGAACGGGAATTGGGTTTATTCTGCATAGTAAATTCTCGCTTAAATAAAGGCAGAACCCCTTTAAAAAACTGCTGAAAACGGGGGGCGATTTTTGGTGAAAATTCACAAAAAGTGGTACCACTCCAAACGCAAAGTTACTTTTAAATAGATTTTAGGCCATTAATACTACTAGTGATTTTTGATGTACCAGAAGACTGTTGAAAAGCAAGAGGGCTATTCCAAAAAACAATTGGCTAGGATAAAGGCTGTTTTGAGGAAGATTGATAGGGTTAGAAAAGATCCTGAGGTTTTGAAGTCTGCCCGCCAGATGATCAAAGAATCTACTTAAGTAACTGCCTGAATTCTTCTAGTTTTATGAATTTTGGGGTTTCAATCTGAAATTTCATGTTGCCGGCAGTATATGCGTTTATTGCTTCTTTAGAAGCCATGGTGTTTTCGTCATTGCTGATAACAATATTGACTTTATGGATTGAGGAAGTAGCGACTATTAAAAAGTCTTTTTCAATTTCCTTCCAAGAGTCATTCCCTAAATAGTTTTCATAATATGTTTTTGCTGCCACTTCAATAAGATTGCTGACAATGTAATTTCTTTTTTCTTCCACGAGGGCATCATATAGATTTAGGCATAGGTTTCTTGTCTTTTCATTTCCAACCAGCTTCTTTTTTGGAATATTTCTCAGTTCTTGCCTTATAACCACGGATCCGCAGACAATGGAATTATTTCTCCGTAATCCCTCAATTAGCCAGGTTCGTTCAGGGATTTCAACCAAAGAACCGTAAACATTAGTATCAAGCAATAGCCTTTGCGACTGTAGCATATCGAAGGATTTTAGCAGAGTGCTTAAATAACAAATAAGTGTAATTTTAAAAAAGTAGCATATTTTTTAAATAATAAATATTGGTGTTTAAAATTTACAAGATTAGCTAAGCAATGAGGCTATTAGTGGAAATCCTATTAGTACGCCAATTGTTGCCCCTAGGTTTGCAAGGGCCACTACTAGGAGTATGCGTGTTACTTGGTTTTTTGTAAAGTCACCAAATGAATTTAGGTTCTTTAGCCCTTCAAAATCCTTCACTTTTGGGTTCCTTATTTTTGCCTCAACATATCCTGCTGCCCAACCTGCTGCAAGAAGGGGGTGAAGGGTTGTAAAGGGCGCTGCTAGGAATGCTGCAATTGCGCTAAACGGGTGCCCGCCGGCAATTAGGGTTCCGAGCGCTGCAAGAGTTCCTGTTGAAAAGAACCAGTAGATGAGCGCAGTAGTTGTCAGTTCGCCCCCTTTTAGGAAAAATAGGGAGATGATAATTATTCCAAAAATAATTGGGATTGCATACCCGATATATTTTAGCACGCTTGTTTTTTTCTCAACTATTGAAATTTTTGCAATATCAATTTCTTCATGCATGCGTTGTTTTATCCCTTCAATATGCCCGGCCCCGACAACTGCGAGGATTTTTTTGCCGGGGCTTTTTTTTATGCTGTTTGCAATGTAGGCATCGCGCTCATCTACAAGTACGGATTTTACAGAGGGCATTTCGCGTGAGAGTTCTTGCATGAGCGCGTTCATCATGTCCTTTTCTTTTAATTTTTCGATGCTCTGGGCGCTGATTGCGTTCTTCTCGTCGGCAAAAAACCCGCCAAAGATTGAAAAGAGCAATTTGATTTTTTCTGACAGTTTCATCTTGCCCATTGCGCGCGCAAGTGTGACATTCACATTTCTATCGAGTAGCATTATCGGGATTTCCTTTTCCTTTGCAATTTTTATTGCCTCAACCATTTCAGCTCCGGGTTTTATCCCGATTTTTTGGCCAAGCGATCTTTGAAGGTTTGATAGAAGAAGTGTTAGAAGGAAGAGGTATGTTTGCCCGGAAGATATTATTTTGCCGATATTTGTATTTGACCACTTGTTGCCCTGCATTAGTTGTGAGAGCCTTTGCGAATCAAGTTCAACCCCTACAATATCAGGTTTTTCTTTTTCGATTGCTACCCGTACGTCCTCTACGCTCTTGCTTGATATGTGGGCAGTTCCAAGAAGCACTATTTCTTTTCCGTTGATTTTTATTCTTTCAAGTTCCACGTAAAAAAACCTATTCATTGTTGTTTTAAATTCGACTCAAAACCAAACTAATGGAGGAGCTGTTGCAGAAAATTTATTAAGGCCTAAGAGTTATTCATAGTATGAAAAAATTTATATCCCTCATATTTGTATTCGCCGCTCTTGTGCCATTTGCTAGCGCGCTTTCGATAAATTCCCCTTCTTCAGTTCCGGAGAACGCCTCATGGGGGTTTAGTGTTTCACTAGATCCTACAGATACCTGGCAGAAGGCATCAGTGAAAATTGACGATAGTGTCCTTTTGGATGTATACTCTAACGGGACAATTGTTCTAGACCCTTTCAAGGGGCAATTTGTTCTCAAGGCATTTGTTTATGATGAGGATACAAAATCAAATGGCGGCTTGGTGCTCTATGTTTCGCATTTTGGGCTGCAAAAAGCAGATCACACGATTTTCATTTCATCAGATTCAACGCAGGATTCAAAAATAGTAAAAGTATTCTCGCCTCTTGATGAGTCTTTTGTTTCAGACCTTGATGGAAGAATTACAACTCTTGAAGATATTTCAGCTCTTGAAAAGCAGGAGAATGCAAGGCTTGATGGAAGTATTTCCCAAGTGCATGCAAGAATTGAAAGTGTTGAACAAAAAATCTCGGATGAAAATATTGCCTGGAGGGCAAAAATCTCTTCGCTGGAAAGCTGGCTTTCAGCAATTGATACCGACCAAAATAAATCCGAAACAGCAGCAGTGCTAGAGGAGCAATCAGAGCAAAAGGCAAAGCTGGGGGGATTTTTCACGCTGATCTCGAACATGGCAATGCCGGTAGTTCTTGGCTTTATAATTCTTTTAGCAATTATTGCAATTGCAGTCGGGCTTTTTGTTACAAAGAATAAATTCGCTTCAAAAGGGATTTATTCAAAAGACGAGTACAATTTGCCGGTTTCAAAAGAAGACGGCGAAATGGCGGATGCGCTCTCAACAGATGGCAAGTGGGCAAAAAAATAGCGGAATTGGTTTTTGAATTAGCTTTTCGAATTTCACTTCTTTTTATTTTCAACTATTGCTTTTACAAACCCCAAATATATCGGGTTGGGGCGAAGCGGCCTTGAAGTGAATTCTGCATGGTATTGTGTGCCTACAAAGAATGGGTGGTTTGGGATTTCCAGTATTTGCATGATCCTCTTTTGCGGAGCCATTCCTGAAAATACCATGCCGTTTTTTTCCAAAGTGTCAATGAATTTTGTATTTACATTGAAGCGGTGGCGAAACCTCTCTCGCACTTTCTCTTTTCCGTATAAAGAGTGTGCAAGTGTTCCCTTTTTCACCTTCACATCAAATCCGCCCAGTCGAAGCGTTCCACCTAAATTTTCCACTTCCTCTTGCTCCGGTAGGATGCATATTACATTGTTTTCAGAATCTTTTTTCACTTCTTGTGTGCTCGCCCCAGCTATTCCGCATACGTTTCGTGCAAATTCGATTGCCGCCATCTGGAATCCATAGCAAATTCCAAGGAAGGGGATTTTGTTTGTGCGCGCATAATTTATGCACTGGATTTTCCCCTCAATGCCGCGTGTGCCAAATCCGCCCGGTATTAGCACCCCGTCAATTCCTCGCATTTCATCTGCAACTTTTGTTTTGCCATTTTCAACATCGGTTGTTTCGATCCATTTGATGTTCACTTTTGTTTTAAGTAGATTCGAGCAGTGCCCGAGCGCTTTTACAATGCTAATGTATGTATCGCTAGTGCCGGTGTATTTTCCTGCAATTCCTATTGTAATTTCCTTTTCAAATTTGACCATGTTTTTTGCTGTCCAATCCTTTAGGGATTTGCTTCCATTTGCCTTGAATTTTTTGTCAAGAATAACGCTCTCAAGTATTGCAAGGTCCATCCCCTGCTCGCGGTAAAATAGTGGAAGTTCGTAAATATTCCCCACATCGTAGGTGTTGAAGACTTTTTCCAAAGGGACATTTGCATTCATTGATATTTTTTCTTTTACCGCGTTCGTAATGGGCCTCTCGCTTCTGCACACAATAATATCCGGCTGCAATCCAAGGCTCATTAGCTGGCGCAAGCCGAGCTGGGCTGCTTTGCTTTTGAATTCGCCCAAATGGTGCGGCTCTAAAATGTATGTAAGGTTTACAAGGCAGGTATTTTGCGGGCCTTCTTCATAAATTAGTTCACGAACACTTTCAAGTGCAAAGAGGTTTTCAAAATCCCCGACAGTTCCGCCGATTTCAATCAAAACAATATCCGCTTTTGATTTCATTGCAAGATTTCGCAAAACAAGTTTGGTTTCGCCGGTTACGTGGGGGATGTATTGGACATCGCGCCCTGCATAAAACCCGCTTCTCTCCTGTGAAATTATTTTCTGGTATATCTGCCCGTGGGTTGTAAAATTATCTTTTGAGAGGTCCATGTCCAAAAACCTCTCATAGCTTCCAAGGTCCATGTCTGTTTCGGTGCCATCATCTAGAACAAAAACTTCTCCGTGCCTATATGGGCTAAGGGTTCCTGAATCAATATTCAAATATGCTTCGACTTTTATTGGTGAAACTTTAAGTCCCCTATCCTGGAGGGTTTTTCCAAGCGCAGAGGAGAAAATGCCTTTCCCAATCCCGCTCATAACTGAGCCTGTGATGATTACATATTTGGTCTTTCCCTTTTCATATCCTTTAGGATATGCAGAGAACTGCTCCCCGCTGGACTTATCACTTATAGTTGCAAGAAATTTCTCGTCCACCCTTTTTCCCCACCTAAAAAACTTAAACTAAAAAGTAACCGCCTTTAGATATTTAAGCCTTTCATACAAGTTTAGTTGGTGATACCTCCCGCGCTCAAAATTTCGGCGCGACTGCGACATAATATGTTGGTTGTGGTACAAAACGGGAACGTAGTCTAGCCTGGTCTAGGATTCAGCGTTCGGGCCAACCTTTTTCTTTGTAAAAGAAAAGTTGGGAAAAAAGAAAAATTTTTGAGTAAGGTTGCGAATGACGCTGCGGCCCCGGTTCAAATCCGGGCGTTCCCACCACAACCTTTTCTTTTGGCCCAAAAGAAAAGCTTGACCAAAAGAAAAAGCCTTCTCAAAAAACTTGACTAAAAAGAAAAGTGCCAAAATGGTGGCGAAAAAGAAAGAGAAAAATTTGGCAAAAAAAGTGTAAAAATTTGCTTTGAAAAATAAGTCTATAAAATGGCTCCGTTTGACGCATTTTGCTTGACTGAATAGATGAAAGCCTGCGACTTCAAATGAAGCCATTTTAAGTGTAAATTAGCGGCTTATTTGCCGCAATTATGCTTTGTATCTTCGCTTGGCGCATTTGGCATCTGGAAGACACTATGACATTCTTTACAATACTGTAGTTGTATCATATGTTCACCTCTTTATTTTCAGAAATATTTGAAGAATCCGTGAAATCCTAACAATTTATTTCGTCTAAATGTATTGTATTTGATGATATATATAAATCTAACTTTTTTCTCAAATTGGCTGTTTTAGGGCTTTAAAGGCGTTTATTGGGGTTTTTGCACTAAAATTGAGGTTGCCCCCAAGATCACATACGGGTCTCTTTGGTCGAGTGAACCTGACCCCGGATGGGCAAAATGGAAGTTTTTCTCCTTCCTCCATTAACCTCGATTATACTTGGTCTCTTTTAGTATAAATTATTTTCTGAAAATATGCTGTACAAAAAAGCCATGTGACGAATAAATGAAAATTTTTATGTAAATTTGAGTTCAGATTTTGCGGATCCCGTCACATGCCGGAAATGCCATGCATCCCCAAAAAGATCCCCACTTTCCCTGCCTCACAACCATTGCAAGGCCGCATTGTGGGCACATGGGGGCTTTTGCCGCTGTTTTTGAATGTGCCGAGCACACGGGTTGTTTTTGCTTATTGTAAATTGTTGCGGTTTTTCCGCATACGGCACATTTCATTTTACCACTTGATAAGTACAATCAATTGGGTATTTATTGGTTGTTAGTTTTTCCTTATTATTAGTCTTCCGAGTTTTTGGATTATTAGTTGGTGGCGGTTTGTTGGTTTTATTCGTAGGATTGCTTTTTTTGTGGGTTGCAATTCTACTGCGCTGCTTGAGAGTACTGTTAGTGAGCCGTTGCGTAAATCAAAATTGTTCCCGACACGCGCAACCATTGTGTCCTTGTACAAATTATTGACATCGGTTGCCGAGAGAGCACGGTTGTAGATGCGGATGTCGTCGATAGTGCCTAAGAATCTTCGTGCAGAGTTTGTAGTTGATCCTCCGACTTCAAATGCAGGTGATGTACTCAAAGAATCTGCGGCTGTTCCTGTAAGATTTAATACGCCATCAACATACAAAGTATAAGTAGTGCTAGTATGAGTCAGAACAGCATTATGCCACGCATTATCATTATACGCGCTTGAAGTAATTGCTTGTTGTGATCCGTCTCCCCATTGGACAATAAGTTGGCCATGATCTGGACGCCCATTTCTTAACATGGATATCATAAGCCCTTCGCCTGTTCCCGACCCATTCAATGCTCCATGAGCAATAATTGGCCTGATTGCAGAACCGGCATCGGATGATTGGGTTCCGCCCTTAAACCATGCGGAAACTGATCCATCGCCAGAACTTTTTGTATAAGTTGTACTAACATAATCATCCGTCCCATCGAATTGTAGTGCTCCGCCAAATTTTCCTGTTTGGTGTGTTGCGCCGTTGATTGTTCCTGAATTTCCATTACCACTGAAATCTTTTGCGGTTGTTCCTCTGCCTTCGTCAAATTTCCATTGCCCAACAAGATTTTGATCATAGTTAGTTCCGAGTTCACAAGTAGTGTTCCCATCAATTACCCAATCAATTCCAGAAACACTCGGCGGCTGACAAAAATACAATTGGTTGACATCACCAGCAGACAGAGCACGATTGTACACGCGGACTTCATCGATACCGCCACGCCAAAAATATGAACCGCTTGACCATTGCCCAATGATAAGGTTTGCATCATAAT
>DATDWP010000014.1:0-5376 GCA_035289625.1 archaeon
GACTTTTTTGCCGTGGCGCAAAATTTCAGCGGCAACAAGCAGAGCAACAATGGTTTTCCCTAAAGCTGTGGGGGCAACCACTAAACTATTTCCTTTTTCAAGAACGCGTGCAGCCAGCACTTCTTGGTATAGCTTTGATTCAATTTGGTTTGGATGGATTAGGGGATGTGAAACAAAGTTCATGAATTTAATTTAGCCAAAACTGGTTTTTAAATGATTTA
The DNA here is from genome assembly GCA_035289625.1 of archaeon. GTDB lineage: Archaea > Iainarchaeota > Iainarchaeia > Iainarchaeales > Iainarchaeaceae > UBA10205. The sequence goes on from DATDWP010000014.1 coordinate 222, forward strand.
TGACCTCATTGCCGGTGCGAACTTTTATTTTGCCGCAAAATGGCTAAATGAGGCTTTTTAGGGTTTTTTTTCAAAAAAGGGGCAATTTAAATAAGTTTAGGTGGTATTGCTTATCTAGAGGTGGGTTATGACAAATCAGATACTCCCGCTCGCCGCCGTTGATAGAATTATAAGAAAGGCCGGCGCCGGAAGGGTTAGCGAGGATGCAGTGGCAGCATTAGCTGAAGTGCTCGAAGAAGAAGGGGTTAAAATAAGTCAGCAGGCAAATGAATTTGCAAAGCACGCAAACCGCAAAACCGTAGTCGGGGCAGATATTAGGCTAGCACTAAAGCAGATTAAGGGGTAAAATCATAGTTTGGATCGAACTTTACCTTGTCCAACTTTTACCTACAGCAAAATTCTTGGCAATCCTAAGTGCATAAACCAAATAAGCCTTTTTCTTATTCTTTTTCCAAATTCCATAAAATGCACGGAACTCGTTATAGACCTCATCAGTGGTAGGCGGAAAGTGTTTGCATGCGTATGTTATATTCATAAGGCTAGGCCCCATTTCTTTATAGATTTCCTGTATATCTGCAGGAAACTTCCTGAATGATTTTTTAGTTTGTGGCCTAATACCAACAACAATAAGATCCCCTTGGAGCAGTTTAATGATCTGTGGTAACTCATCAAGTCCTGATCTTCGTAAAAATTTTCCAAAAGTTGTTCTTCGCTTATCTTGAATCGCAAATTTAGCGGGACCTTCTTGAGCCTCAATTGCCTTAGAATCACCATGTGCATTTCGCACCATTGTCCTAAATTTTGGTATAACAATCGGCTTGCCGGATCTCCCTATTCGAACCTGGCTATGAAAAATAAGAGTATCTTTATAGGTTCTTTTCATTGAAATCTACTTTTTCTTATTATTTACTTCAGCACGTCCCATAGCATTTCGTCGCGTGATTTCACTTCAATGCCAAACTCTGTGATGTTGAATGGGTGCACGGTCTTGCTATGGTTTGTCCCGCGCATTTTCCTAACAAATATGCTCCTGTTTGGAGGGAAGAAATAGAGGCTAACAACCCCATCCACTAAAAATTCTTCAACCCCGAATGCTGAAAAGTCGGTTTTTCCGCCCTTTGTTTCTGCAATTAGAAGTGTTGTGCAGCCCAAATCTTTGAGCGCGTCAGTAAAATTATAGAGCATGTAGCGTATTTTTCCCTGGTCAACTATCCACACTCCAAGTGCTGTTGTTGAATCGACAACAAGGCGCTTGCACCCCATTTCCTTTACAAGTTTTGCAATTACTTTTAATTCCTCTTCAATTTGGCGCTCAACATTTTCATCGGTGTGCAGATTCATCCTATAAATTTTTAATTTACCGGAATCTTGCAAGGGTTTTATGTCCCAACCAAATGATTCCATGTTCCACACTAAATTTTTGATGTTCCCTTCAAGTGTAATATAGAGCCCAGGTTCATTTTCGCGAGCGCCGTTGTAAAGATAGCTAAGGCCAAAAATCGTTTTTCCGGTTCCGGCCCCGCCTGATAGCAGTATGGTTGAGCCTTCAGGAAAGCCGCCGGCAATCAATTCATCAAAGCCTTTTACTCCGGTGCTCACTCTTTCCATTTTTTCGCCTCAATTTCTTTTAGAACTTTTTCAAAAACTTCCTTTTGGGAGAACTTGTCTGTATCTAGCGCAAGATCAAACACTTGCAGATTTTCTCCCATTGTGAAGTTGTACAACCTTTGATATAAAGCTTTTGTCTGCTCGTCCCTTGTCTTTATCTTCTCCAAAACTACATTATAATCTAGCTTGTCGCGCTCTGAAACCCTTTTTGCCCTAACTTGTGCTGAAGCATTGAGCCAGATCCTGAAAGCTTTTCCTTTGTAGAGATATGGCATTGTCCAAGAGTCAAGTATTACCTTTCCTTTTTTGGCGATTTTGAGAAGCTTTTCATCAAGCGCTAAGTCAAGGGATGGGTCTTGGTGGCGTTTTTGCATGAACTCTTTTGCCTGCTCGCTCTCCCACCAATCATGCACTTTTTGCACCTCTTTTTCAAGGGCAGCTTCTCCTGCATCTTTCATTTCCTTCAAAAGCGCGGAGGCATGAACCACTTTTATTCCAAGTGATTTGCCCAAAGAATCAGCAAGCGAGCTTTTTCCAGAACCTGCAAAGCCTGAAATTATTATTGTCATGCAACAAAAAATGTGGAAAAGGGTTTAAGAGGGTTTTTCTTTAGAGCATTGGCAGCATTAGTGATGCGTATTGATATGGCCCTATTAACTGGCCAATTGCATCTACGGTATTTCTTAGAATTAGAAGTTTCTTTTCATCTAAATCTTGAGTTTGAACTTTATGAATTTCATCGCGTAAAATTCTATTTGCAGAATTTGCACTATCAAACCTGGATTGAATAACCTGCAAAACTTTTTCCGGATTTTGGTTATATTTTTGACATAAATCCTTCAAATCAGTAACTCGATGTACGATTTGCCTGCCGTTTGGCATAAAGACTTCGGATAGGAGTTTTACATCTTCAAAACCAGCGAGCATAGAATTTTTTACAGTAATCCTAAGTTCATCCTCGGCAAGCGTCCATCTCTTGTAATCTCCAAGAGGATGCGTTTTTGTAAGTAGCCCATGCTTTTGAAATACGGTCTCCATCATTAAAACCTGATCACGCGCACTTGATAGGTCATAATTGGACTTGATTGTATTTTTGCGCCTTGCCAAATTGCGTAAACGCGACAGTTTCATACGAGCATATTTTTCCCTTCGTCGAGGGTCTTTTCCAATCCTGTTAAGAAATTGCTTTTTTGCAACCATTTTAAGATGTAGTGTAAACCCCTAATTAAGGATTTCGAAGGCAAAATAACCCTCAATTTCTAAAATAAGGAAAAATGCCCTGCCAAACGTCCAATGCAGTGGTGGCTTTTTGCCAGGTGATCTGATTTGACTTATAGGGAGATTTATTCATAAGCATTTTTTTGCGAGGGGAATTTGCCTCTTTTAACTTCGATTACATATTTTTGCACAGCTTTTATTGCAATTTTTTTGAGGTTTGCATACCGCTTCAAAAATCTTGGGCGGAAATTATCATCAGGATTTAGGCCCAAAAGGTCGTGGAAAACAAGCACTTGGCCGGAGCAATATTTCCCGGCGCCAATTCCAATTGTCGGGATTGAAAGTTGCCGCGTTATTTTTTGCGCGATTTTTTGCGGGACAAGTTCTAAAACAAGATATGAACAGCCTGCTGCTTGAAGGTTTTTTGCTGCTGCAAGAAGATTTTTCTCCTCATCTTCTGTTCTTCCTTTAACTTTTGGTTTTGCATCGGTTTGCGGCAAATACCCCAAGTGTCCCATTACTTTAATGCCGCCCTTTCTAATTGCTTTTACTTCTTGGATTTTTTCGCCTTCAAGTTTTACTAAATTTGCCCCTGCTGCAATGAATTTTTTTGCGCTCTGCACTGCAATTTTTGGATTTTTATAAGAACCAAATGGCATATCGCCAACAATTAATGCCTTGGGGTTTGCACGGGAAACTGCTGCAGTGTGCACTAGCATTTGCTCAAGTGAAATCTCACTGGTGCTCTTAAACCCGTGGACAACATTTGCAGCGCTATCCCCTACCAAAATCAAATCAACTCCGCCCAAATCAGCAATTGAAGCTGTCGGATAGTCATAGGCAGTTAGCATTGTAAGTTTCATCAAAAGCCCTTTTTTAGGAAAATGCCAAAAAGTAGTCATGCGCAACTTTTTCATATTTTGGAGTAAGAGTTTCAAATGCATCAGCTAGGTTTTGCAGAACAATTCCTGCAACAGTTCCTTTCTCATGGTAGCGCCCGGCATTAGTTATTTCGACAGCAGATTTGAGAAGTTTAATTGTGCGGGTGTGTATCTGGCCGGCAAGAACAAATGCTTGTTGCGCGTGGTTTTCATCAAAATTTTGCGAGCACCATTTGGAAAATTCTCCAGGAGTCGGATTTTTTGAAAAAAGTTGTGAAAGAGATTTTTTGTCTCTAACTCCTTCAAATAAATAACTTTCAATATGGTGCACAAGGTCGGCTTTTGCCTCAGGTTTTGTCCACAACCTCTCCCCCATAACTGCGAGTGTTCCGGGTTTTAAATCAGGCAACAATTTGTGCTTTTTAAATATTTGAACAATTAATTCAGTTTGGCCGGCACGGGAAGAGAGCAAATGGTCTTCTTTTTTTGGATCTTTGACTCGGGTTATTTTTATCCTGCGAGTTACTTTGAAAGGCCTTACTACCGAAAAATTTTGGCTATCTCGAATAGGATGGGCAAAATCAGAACGTCTTTTTGCAGGTTGCATATTGCTCACTGTATTGCTTATTTGCAAGGGAATAATTAAAGGTTGGCTTTTTGGTAAATACTTGTTTTTAATTGTTGCGCGCCCCTCAAGTATATAGAGGGAAGGCAATGAAGGAGAGCGAATTTATTTGGATGAATGGCAAATTGGTAAAATGGCATGATGCAAAGGTGCACATCCTAACCCATGCGCTGCATTACGGAACAGGGGTATTTGAAGGAATTAGGTGCTATCATACACGCAAAGGGCCTGCCCTTTTTCGTCTCAAAGACCATATAAAAAGGCTACTCAATTCTGCGCATATAATGCAATTCAAAACCAATTTTACACATAAAGAATACGAGGATGCTTGCAAAGAGCTTGTGCGCGTGAACAAATTCAAAGAATGCTACTTGCGCCCGCTCATTTATTTAGGGTATGGAAAAATGGGGATCACAACAACAGATTGCCCGGTTGATAGCGCAATTACTCCTTGGGTGTGGGACACTTATTTAGGGGAAGATGGGCAAAAAAATGGGATCCGCGCAAAAGTGTGCTCATTTTCGCGCCACAGCCCAAATGCAATGATGACAAAAGCAAAAGCAACCGGCAATTACACAAATAGCGCGCTTGCAAAAATGGATGCACTCAACGCCGGATACCAGGAAGCAATTTTACTGGATATTTTCGGGAATGTTGCAGAGTGCAGCGTTGAAAATATTTTCATTGTAAGAAACGGCGTACTTATAACTCCGCCTACAACAAATACGCTAGAAGGCCTAACGCGAGATTCGATAATGCAAATCGCCCGCGATATGAAAATTAAAGTGCGGGAAGAAACTTTCACAAAAGACCAGCTCTACAT
>DATDWP010000015.1:0-3366 GCA_035289625.1 archaeon
GGGCTGCCCCTTTGCGAAACCTTTGTATCTGAATAACTCATTTTCAATCACCTCCAGCGGAAAACGAGTTTTTTCCTAACAAAAAAGCCGGCTAACGGGCTTTGGACGTATTAAATCCCTTAGCCCAAGCGACCCCCTCCAAAGGGGGAAAGGGTTTAAACGGGCAAAGACCGAGGCTTTTTAGGAAAAAACGAGGGAGCTGGAGGGAAGGGAGGTTAACCCCTGTTTTTAAGGTAATTTGGATAAAAATTCTGATATGCCTCAATCTTCTGATTTTGAGATTGCGTTAAATCTCTGTGAGCAAGATGCGGATAAATTAGATTGTGTACCGGCCTGCATTAAAACGGTACTGGACCATGTTCACCCCGAAAACGGTGTTTCAAAAGAGGAAATTATGAAAATGGTTGGGACTTCAAAAAATGCATTTGGCACAAGGCTTAGCAATTTTGTGAATTTGAACCGGAAGCTGTTGAAGAGAAAAATTCCCTTTGCCTTTGAAACTCCAGATAAATACGAAAGTCAAATCACAAAGTGGGAAAAAATCGTCGAAGAAGCCGCTAATGGATTTCCTCCAATCTGTTTTGTCAACCGAGAAACATTGAAGGGTAATAATAGGGAAGATTACAATTCCCACGCCATAATTATTGTCGGGAAACTAGGGGAAAACATTAAATACAGGGATCCTTTAATCTTAGTCGAAAATGACAAGGGCATCCAAATAGCAACACCCCAAAAATTTAATAATGCCTGGAGTGATACTGGGAGAAGCGTTATATTCATAAGAAAAGCGGACAAACAAACTGTGTTAGACCATGAGCGATGAAATTTTGCAGCAGGTAAATTGGAGTTTACACTACGATTTGGGTACAAATCTTTATGTTAACGATTTAGAAAAAAAGAATAATAAATTTGAATTTAAAATAAATTTAAGCAAACCAATTTACCATAAGGATTCATTTACAAATGAAAAGACCTTAAGCCACCTAATTCTCAAGGAAGTTGGTATTGGTCATGTTCTGAAGAAAAATAAAATTTCAATAAAACTCCCAACTTATTCTGCAATAAAAAACAGTGTGAACACTAGAATAAAAGTTTTGAATAACGAATCAGAAAAAATTATCCTTTCAGCAAGCAGCTATAACCTTGCACAATTAACTGAAACTGATCATTACCTCAAACCTATTTCTTATATCACTTCTAGTCTCTACCACGATGGTTTTTTTGAAGTGGAAGCAAATATGTCAAGAAAAATGATAAAATACCTCAATTTGTTAAGTGATTTAGAACTAATCAGAAAAGTCGATGGAGGGTATAGAGAAAGCCCAAAATTTATAACATTAAAGAGTAAATTAAAAGATAAAAGTTTTGACCAAATGAAAATATTAGTATATTCAGATGTACTAGCAAATGCTTATGATACATTAAGAAATTTTTTTAATTTTAAATTCATCGATCAACATATTAAAATTGAAAATTCTTATTATGCTGATTCGTTTGAAAGCAACAAGCTTTTACAAAAAACTAAAAAAGATATGTATTATAGTTTTGCAAAAAGATACCATGCTACACCTTACTACAAATATTATCCAAATCTTCAGAATCTAATTACGGTAGATTGTTTCAAACAAGACGGAGAAAAAATAATCGGCGATGAAAAAATATTTGACACTGCTTTTAAAATGAGAGAAGAAAAAATCGATTATGCAACTATAGTATACTGATAAGGCTTAATTCCCCCTAAATTTTCCCCCCGCCTTTGGCTCCATTGCCTGCCGGACACCCTTGACGACCAGTTTCACCAAGTTTATTTGGTGATTTTGCCTTTATTTTGGAAAATAGGCAATTGCGAGGAATACCAGCCCTAAAAAGAACAGGAACCCGGCTATTGCGAATATGAGTATTGTCAGGGGCAGACCGTAGCGTGCGCCTAGAAAGAAGTACATGAGGTTTTCTGGCTTGCCGCTCATTTGGCCACCGCCGTTGCATTTTCCTTTTTCATCTCTTCCATTTCCTCGAACATTTGCTCCATTGACTTCTGCATTTTGTGCATCCGCTCCATCATTGTTTTTACCGTGAGATCGTCTTTTTTCTGGTGTTCATGGTGCTCTAGGGCGGTCTCAAGGTCGAGCGCCATGCTGCAGGTGGCGCAGTATTTGGCGGTGCTCGTGTTTTTTGTTTTGCAGCGCGGGCAGCTCTTGGGAGCGAGCTTGTTTTCCTGCGCTTCCTCTTCAATCTGAACACCGTGGGCCTTTGCAAGGGCTAAGTCTAGGTTTTTCCCGCTCATGTGAACATAGATTGCTGCCATTCTCGAATCCGGGCTCCATCCGGCAAAGCTCTTGAGCACCTGTTCGGTTACTTTAGGGGCCAGTGCGGTTAGGCGGGAGTGCCTGAAAACATGTGGATGGATTCTTTTCTTGAGCTTGGCTTTTTTTGCAGCCCTATTCAGTATTCTTGCAAGTGTCTGCCGGTTCACTTCAGCCCACTTGTGCGCCTGCATGTTATGCCACAAAAAGGCATTCGGGTCGTCCCTCAAGGGATGAACCTGAATCCACGCCTGAATGTAAGGCATGCTATTTATGAGCCTTATTTTTCTCTCCCCGGTCTTGCCATCGACACGCATCAGGGCTCCAAGCTGGTCAAACTTAACATCTTTGAGGCGAACATTGCAAAATTCCCCCGCCCTCGCGGCGCTATCGTAGAGAACGCTGATTATCGCCTGGTCCCGCGTGTTGTTGGTGTGCTTAACGAGTTCTTCAATATCCTCTTCAGTTAGCATGTCTTCAGAAAGCTTTGTCTTGGCATGGCCCAATTCCTTTACCCATTCCACGCACTTTGGGTAAGTGCCACCATTGTGCCATTTATAAAAAAATTTCAAAGAGCGCTTGTGATTGTGAATGGTTGTTTCAGAAAAAGGGTTGCCTGTTTCGCTATTTGTATTCTGCATTTTCACAAAATAATTCTTCAAATCCAAATCAGAAATCTTTCCCAAGTCTTTTTTTATGTGCGCAAGAAGCCTTGTAAGCGCATAAAGATATGGAGTGATAGAGGAATTGTGAACGCCTATAAGCTGCTTGTCTCGGATAAAATCTTTTATCTTCTTCCGGTTCTCAGGAGAAATATCCGACTCTTCAAGGACGCGGAGCTGCGATTTGAACAGGCGCTCCTTCTCGTTCTCCCGGCCGTCAAGCAAAACTTTTTCTTTCATCAATACTATTGGTGCGCCCCACCTTTATAAAGGTTAGTCTTTCATCATAATCAGCCTCAGTCCGCCCATCTGTCGTCATCGCATGCGCTCCCCAGGTGGGAAACGCGCGCTCTGAATCATCGTCAGATCATCATCGGCCAAGAGGATTTTTCCAAAAAAGA
>DATDWP010000016.1:0-87776 GCA_035289625.1 archaeon
TCATAATTGGTTATTGCTGATGTGTCCGCAACAGTTTGCATTAGCAAACCATTAATATAAAAATAATCATTATTGCCATCATGAACCACTACTACATGCTGCCAATTGTTAACAGAAAGTGTGGCACTTGACGACTCATGGATGGACGTTGTAATAAAGCGCAATCTTGCTGTTGATGAAGCTACTTCCAAATACCAGCCAGCTAAATCATTTCCATGAGTGATTATTTGCTGTGTGGCTATAACACTTGTTGGATTCACCCACGCACTTACGCTAACAATTGCGGGGTCAAAAGCTACATTATCAGCAACAGTAACCATATCATCAGCCCCATCAAAATTCACATCCGAATTTGTATAGCCAGAAAGCCATGCAGCTCCACCAATTAGAGTCCCAGTATTTCCATTCCCAGAAGAATCGGCAGCAACAATCCCGGAATTCTCATCCAATTTCCAATACCCAACAAGTCCACTAGTGATATCAGCACTTGCTAGTGGCACTAGAAAAATAGCCACAACCAAGAGCAGCTGCAGTTGCATGCAGCTCACCCGATTATTAGTGCATCGCCGTTAAAATCAGCTTTCACTTCGCAGCTCGCGCCCCAGCAAACCCTGTTAAGGTCTGCATCAATACTAATGCCATTGGTGCTGCTGGTGTCAGTAGTACTAAGGTTCAAATCCCCAATGATGCGCGTGGTGCCGTTGACGTCAAGTGTTTGGGTGGGTGCTAAGGTGTTGATTCCGACATTGCCATCGCTCATTATTATTAGTGCGGATTCTCCATTACTTCTATTCACTCTTAGGATGTTGGTGTCGGATGTTCCTGCGGTGATGCGGGTCATGCCGTTTATGTCAAGTTTGTATACGGGGCTAAGTGTTGCAATTGCGATATTGCTGCGTATTGTCCCTGATGAATTAATGCCCAAAAGAACATTACCGACAGCAGTAGGTGTATCATTGGCTCCACCGTAAATATAGACTGATCCACCAAAAGAAGCCGGTGGCGCACCGCCTATAGCATCTCCGCCATAAATGATAACTGCACCACCACCACCCTGTATCGATGAATTGTTTGATCCGCCTGTAATAACCACTGGGCCGCCATTATTTAACCCATTTGGCCCACCGGTGCCGCCGGTAATGGAGATTTGCCCACCATCAGCATTTCCGGAAGATGTCGCGCCCCGAAGTGTCAGTGTTTGCCCTTGTGAAGAGACGCCAAGTGAAATAATTCTAGCTGTTCCTGCAGTGAACATTAAATTTCCGTCCAATTCCAATTTTGACCCGGGAGCAGTCACTCCAATCCCCACATTTCCGTTTTTGTCTACAATTAGCCCAGTAACTGGCGAGGCAACTGTGTTTGCGTCCACTCTTAGGGCGCTACCTGTTGAATTATAATATTGGATGTTCAGGTCGCCTACTACGTTGAGCTTGTTTTTGGGGGTAGATGTACCAATTCCGATGTTACCGTCATAATGAACTACAAAATGGGTAGATCCACCTATAATGCCAGCTTGGAAAATGTTAGTGGTGTTAAAATTATTGTGGTTTTGTACAATCAATACTAGCAGTGCTAGAAATATCAGAGTTCGTAATAGTAGCGTCTAAAATTGAACCGGTTTTTACTACTCCGTGTGAGGATTCAAATTGTTTTCTCTCTGAACCATTGAAATCCAAATCTGTTCCGTTGATGCTCAAATCCATATAGTAGTATCCTCCGTAGTTCAAATCGAGTTGTGTGCTGCTACCTAAGAGCACATCCACTACTCCGTCATTTATTGCGTTGTTAAAATCAGAACCGGAATCATAAACCAAATTTCCATTCACATTCGCATCGTAAATCAAAACTCTTAGATCCCCGGTGGAAAGTGAAGAACCGCTCTGCGCAATCCGCCCATGCAAAGCCACAAGCTGCGCAACACCAAAAACACCAGAACAAAAAAAGAGCAAAAGCAGGCCCAGAACTATAATTGCCCTAAAATCACTAGACAGAGTAAAACCCTCCGAATTCATCGGATACAATAATAAGATAAGTGATTAAAAAAGCTAACTGAAGCGCGATTTTGATTTTTTAGCAACCAGTTTTAAGAAAAAGTGCTTATTTCAGCCAAGAGCTTTTTTGCCTTCGTATTTTTTGAAAAATGTGACCTTACCGGTTCTAAAAGTTCATTCACATAACGAGCAGTTGCACTTTTGAGATCCATTGGGTGCAACGAACCTGAAACAAAGGCTGCTTCAAGTCCAGAATATGAAGGAAATGAAATGTCCCCGCCAAATTTTGAAGGACGCTTGACATCAAATGATTTGAATTTTTCAAACACAATGTATTTGCAGTATTCCAAAACGGGGTTATCCTCCACAATTTTTTCCGGGCAGTATGCTTTGTTGATTTTGCGTTCAACTTCTTCTTTTGAATCTGTCATGAAAATTGCCGAATCCGGTTTTGATTTGGACATTTTGAGTTCGATTTTCCTCTCAATCCCTTCTGCGCTGGAATCTATCTGTGTAAGCCCCATTAGCATGTGATGGTGCACTGCAACAGGTTTTTTCCACTTGAATTTATCGGCAATTTCGCGCGCAAATACATTTACTTTTCTCTGGTCCATTCCAAGTTGGGCAATATCGGCATCGAGTTCGAAAATATCTGCTGCCTGCATGCAGGGATAGAATATTTGCGAGGCGTGCAATACATCAGTGTCTTTTCTCCCCATTATTTGCGAGCAGCGCACAACCCTTTGAAGCGTGGAAGAGGTTGCAATTTGCATAACGCGCGACCAATATTCTTTTTTTCCCATAAAATCCGATGCCCGAACAAATTCTACCTTGTCAAGGTCCATTCCGCTAGCTTTCCAAACCTCAATCATGTACTCCCCGCTTTTTTGTATTTTTGAAAGGTCCCCTGAGAGCTTGTTGTTTGCCCAGGCATGCCAATCCGCAACAAGAAGTTTGAATTTGCACCCTGCTTTTGTCATTTTATTTACATTTATTGCCCGCAAAATCCCTTGCGCAATGTGTATTTTTCCGGATGGCTCAAACCCATCATAGCAAATAGGTGATTTTTTGGATTGCAAAACCTCTTGCAAATGCTCGCGGGTGATTATTTCCTCGCCGACTTGGGAAACCAGGTCAATTCTCTTTTCAATGTCCATACCGTTGCAATTAATATTCAAAGGGTTTAAAATTATGTTTTTGGCGCGAACTAGTTAAACATTTGCTAATTTATTTAATTCATGAAAACCGTACTTGCTTTTGGCACATTTGATATCCTTCACCCCGGCCATATTAGCTATTTGACACAGGCAAGAGGCCTGGGGGAGAAATTAGTAGTAGTTGTTGCAACCGATTTGAATGTTGAAAAAATAAAAGGAAAAAAACCATTTTGTAGCGAGCAAGAGAGGCTGCAGCTCGTAGGAGCCCTAGCAGTTGTTGATGAGGTGGTTTTGGGGCAAGAACAGGATATGATAAAAAGCGTTGAAAAAGTGAACCCTAATATTGTAGCGCTCGGATATGACCAAAACCCACCGGATGAAAAGCTCAAAGAAATTTTTGCTAGTAGGAAAATAAATGTAAAGATTGTAAGGCTTGCGCCCTACAAGCCGGAAATTTACAAGAGTTCAAAAATAAAGGAGAAGATCCGGAAAACAAGATTTTTATAATATTTGCAAGACAACAAGTTAGATCTATATGTATAGAAAGACGACTTCTGAAAAAATTTCAAAAAAAGAATTAAGAAAGTTAAATGCTGCAAGCAGGGAAATGGATAAAGGAAAATACATTACTGCCAATGAGGCAATTTCTCTACTTGGAAAATTATGAATTTAGCAAGTATTAGTTTTTTAGCAAATTTTTGACAAATTCTTTGGTAATTTTTAATTCGCGCAATGAAATACTTTCTTTATTTGAATGCTCCCCGGATCCACCTGGAGTGTAGGTGAAAGCGGGAATTCCAAGGGAGTGTATATATCGCGAATCGGTTGCCCCGAGCTGGGCTGCGGGAATTAATTTTTTTGAAGAGGCTTTTTGGGCGGCTTGAAGTACTTTATTTGTGTAGGGGTTTTTTGCAACAAAATACCCTTCGGTTGATTTTAGATCAAACTCCGGGCGCACCAAGAACTTTTTTGCGCATTTTTTTGCAAATGATTTGAACTCTGAAATGGCTTTTTTTGCCCTTTCTTCAGGTAAAAGGCGCATGTCAAAACCTATTTTTACTTCAGAAGGGATGATGTTGAACTGGTGCCCTGAATTTACAATTGTAATATTGAACCTGCCGAAAACTTTTTTTGAAACAGGGTTTTTTGAAGCATTTAGTTTTGAAATTTTACGCTCTCGGATTTTTTTAAATTCACAAAGCGCGTTCATAAACCCGATTGATTTGTGCAGCACATTTTCTGTTTTGAAATCATACCCCGAATGCCCGCCTCTTCCTCTTATTGTAATTGTTCCGCGAACAATACCCGAGCAGCCAATATAAAAAGAATCGAGATCGCCATCAAGGGTTGCGCAAAAATCGGCCTTCAAAAGCTTTGGCCTTTTTTTTACCAAAAGCCCAATCCCCTCTTCGCCTCCAACTTCCTCATCACAAACACATAAGAATTTTACATTGCAAGAAAAATTTTTTTCACTACTTTTTACCTCTTTGAAAGCGGCTAAAAATGCAGCAATTGGGCCTTTGTCATCACAAACTCCCCTTCCAAAAAATCTTGACCCTCTTTTTTGCATTTTGAAAGCGTTGCCTCGCCAACCCTCTCCAGCAGGCACTACATCAAAGTGCGTGAGAATTAGTGCTGTTTCTTTTGCGCCTGCATCAAATTCGAGTAAAACATTCGGCCTAGGTTTTTTATCCTTGCCCCTAAAAATTATCACGCTGCCCTTCATTCCAAGCTTTGAGCCTTCTTTTGCAATAAAATCAGCGCACTCACGATAATTGCTCTTGAGTGAGGAATTTGTGTCAAATGAAACAAGTTTAGCGAGTGTTTTTAGCAAATAATCCATGCAAATAAGATGTTCTTTTTCTTTAAAGGAGTTTTGTGCCCCGGGAGGTTTTAAATAATGGAAGAGAAATTATTGATTGATGAAACTGGTTTTCTCACGTGAATCACTTTTTTTGCTTGTGGTTTTTGTTGCAGGGGAAATAATGGGAAATTTATTAGGGTTTCATACAACACTTCCACAATATGATGTGTTCATGCATTTTGTGGGTGGGGCTCTTGTTAGCTCGGTTATAATCAACCTTCTTTTAGAGCGCCTTGAACAGTACTCATATATTACAAATGTTTTTGTAACTCTTGGCATCGGGGCACTTTTTGAAATATTTGAATTTTGCGCTGACGTTTTTTTCAAAACAACAACCCAGCCCGGGCTTGAAGACACAATGATAGATCTTATCATAGTGCTAGCTGCTGCAATCATAATCAATACAATATATTGGTTTAGGCACATTAGGGAAAAATAGGGCATTTGAAGCCCTAAAAAGCCCAAAATAGGCAAAATGCGGCAAAAGGGGCGCAGGGTTAGCTTTTTAAAACAAATAAATAGATAGTTAATATGGGCAAGGAAAGAATATCCAAAGATCTAGGCCTCACTTTTGATGATGTTCTTATTGTTCCTGCGGCTTCTCACGTTTTGCCAAAAGATGTTTCACTTAAAACAAAAATCACCCCTAAAATCACTCTCAATATCCCACTTCTAAGCGCTGCAATGGATACTGTAACAGAACACGCAACAGCTAGCGCAATGGCACGTGAAGGCGGAATAGGAATTATACATAAAAACCTTGCCCCTGAAGTGCAAGCAGTTGAGGTTGATAAAGTAAAGCGCGCAGAATTTTGGATAATAAATAACCCTGTCACTATTTCTTCTCAAGATACACTTTCAAAAATCCGTCACCTCAAAAAAGAGTTTGACATAAATAGTTTTCCGGTAGTTGATGGCGGAAAACTTGTCGGGATTGTGACCAATAGGGATTTGCTATTTGAAGAGGATTATTCAAAAAAAGTTTCACAAATAATGACCCCGCGAAAAGACCTGATTACAATTGAAAAGGAAGTTGCATACGAGGAAGCAAAAGATATTTTGCACAAAAACCGGATTGAAAAGCTGCCTATTGTCGATAAGGACGGAATTCTAAAAGGCCTTATTACAATTACAGATATCCAGAACAGGCAAAAATACCCAAATGCCCTAAAAGATAAGCGCGGAAGATTGATTGTTGGAGCTGCAGTTGGGCCAAAGGATGATTTTAGGGTGCAGGCGCTTGTTGAAAAGGAAGTTGATGTAGTTGTTGTTGATACTTCGCACGGCCATTCAAAAAATGTAATTGAATCCGTGAAAAGGTACAAAAAAGATTATGACATTGAAATAATTGCAGGGAATGTTGCAACTGCCCAAGGGGCAAAGGCGCTGATTTCAGCCGGCGCAGATGCGGTAAAGGTCGGAATTGGACCGGGGAGCATTTGCCTTGAAGCCGACACCTTAATTACAATGGCAGATTATTCGGCAAAAAGAATTGAGGATGTTTCTATTGGGGATTATGTAATAACCCATAACAACAGGAAAAGAGCAGTTACAAAAAAGTATATTAGGAAGCATTCAGGGGTTGTTTGTGAGATTAATGTTAACGGCTCACCTGGAAAATTGAAGATAACTCCAAATCATCCAGTGCTTGCAATTGCCTTTGATTCTGACCCACAAAAAGTCAAGAAGTATGGCGCAAAATACTATTTTGACAAGAAAAAGTACAACAAGGGTTTGGAATGGATTGAGGCAGGGCGACTCAAAAAAGGAGATGTTGTCGTAATTCCGAAGACCACCGTAAGAAAAGCAAACGAGACTGTTTTTGATCTAGCGGAGTTCGTCCCGAATTATATGTTGGATGAGGAAAAAATCTGGTCGAACAAAATTGGATTTAATCCCAATGAAGAATCATATGTTGATCTGGCTCAAAAATTCACCACCACCCCACGCATAATTGAGAATATAGTGCATGGCAAAAAATCAGTTGACATGGGCCTTAACCAAAGAGTTAACCAATACCTACAACAAATCAGCTATGAAAGGGAAATAAGCCCAAATAAAGTAAACAGGTTTGTAAAGCTTGATGAGAACCTGATGAGCCTTCTTGGGTACTTTGTTGCCGAAGGGTATATAGCCGGTGCAAAAAACAATAGACAACTATGTTTTGCATTTTCTAAAGCTGAAAAGAATTATCATGCAGAGGTCTCTTCGCTTGTGCAAAAAGTTTTTGGCTACCCTTCCTCATCGGTTATTGAGCATAAAATAAAGGATTCAGCAGTAGTCCATGTTTATTCACACATAATTGGGTCATTTGTTGAAAGGCTCATGCCATTGGGGTCAAAAAATAAAAGAGCTCCAACTACCCTTCTCGAACAGCCTGATTCATTGCTAAAACAATTTGTGCGAAGTGCGTGGAATGGCGATGGGACAATAAAGGAAGAGGGAAGGGTTAGCTATAAGACGGTTTCGGCTTCGCTTGCAATGCAGATGAGCGAAATCCTGATAAGGTTAGGTTTCATGCCTTCAATAGGCGCTGAACAAACCAAAAATATTACATGGAACACACAATACAGGGTGAGAATTTCCGGAGAACAATATTACCGATTTATGAATACTATATTTCACGAAAAAAACATTACAAAGAAAGATAACACAAGTCAGCAAGTATGGTCTGATGAGCAATATATTTATCTCACGGTAAAATCGTCAAAGCACATTGAAAAGGAAACTACAGTTTACAATCTTGAAGTTGATGAGGACAACTCCTACCTTGCAAATAGGATTGCAGTACACAACTGCACTACCCGAATTGTTGCAGGGGTAGGGGTCCCTCAAATTAGCGCAATACTCGATTGTGCAAAAGCTGCCGGAAATATTCCAATTATAGCTGATGGAGGCATCAAGTACTCGGGGGATATTACAAAAGCAATTGCGTGCGGTGCTAGCGCTGTAATGGTTGGATCCCTATTTGCCGGGTGTGATGAAACCCCCGGAAAAACAGTGTATATGAACAATCGAAAATTCAAACAATACCGCGGAATGGGTTCAGTTGGGGCAATGATGCAGGGGTCAAAGGATAGGTATTTCCAAGCAGATATTTCAGAGGAGAAAAAATTCGTGCCCGAAGGAATTGAAGGGGTAGTTCCATTCAAGGGAAAAATTTCTGAAACCATCTACCAGCTAATTGGAGGGATCCGCTCTGGAATGGGGCTAACAGGTTCTGAAAATATACAACAACTTCGCAAAAACACAAAAATGATCCGAATAACAAGTGCTGGGCTAAAAGAATCCCACCCCCACGATGTTAATATTACAGAAGAGGCCCCGAACTACTGGAGATAGAATACTAAAGCCTTAAATAAAGCAAAACTGTTTTTTTGTATATGAATCTGATGAGAAGATTATTCTCAAACTTTTCTGCGACCAGAATTCGTAGATTTTTTATAAATGTTAATCACAGGCGAAGAAGAAAAATAACTATACCATTAGAGAGTGTTGTCACGCCACAAATAGGTACCACTTCACAAGCATTTTCCAGATCCAGAACATTTGCTAGTACCCGTTTTGAATGGCGAAGGGAAAGAGAGCAGGTACAAGAAATACTCGCACCCCACATCCCAGTAGAAAGGAAGACGCAAAATTTAATATACCTAAAAAGCAGACTTGGAAAACTCAAACACCCAAGCCTTCGAATGGAATTGCTTACACAATTTTTTCAAATAGCTATTGACCCAATAGTGCCACAAAAAATACGAAAGCAATGTGCAGATATGGTAAGGGATAATAGAGGAGAAATCAAGAATTGGGGAAAAGTAAAAAGAAAACTCCCGAAGTTTGAAAATTAAAACGAGTAAGAAGGAAAATGAATGGACAGCCGGGAACAGACGACTGCAACCAAGTTTTTGGGACAAGAAACTTTTAAATAGTTGAATACCATATCTTAACTGATCAACATGTCAGACGAAAACACAGAAAGGGTGAGAAGAGAAATACTTAAGCCCCATGTAACCAATCCAGGATCTAAGCCAAAGGAAGGGATGCGCATGAAGAAGTTTCCTCTTGCAAACCCTTTGAAGAGAATTGCAATAACCAAAGGTGGCAAAAAATTCATACTTACAAGGGGCAGGTTTATACCAGTAGGTAAAAAGCAAGCGGCAAGACCAAAGCCTAGACGCCGCGGATGATGAAAAATAAATCTCAATTTTTTAGAATAACCACTCCATTTAAAACCAAATTAACCCTACTTTTTTAGGGGTTGGATGGAGAATTTTTCAAAAGAAGAAAGGGAAATATTGTCACCTTTTTGTTCAAATCTTGATAGTGACATTTTCGTCCTGACAAACCTTCCCGAAGTTGTAAAGGGGGCGCTTTTTTCAAGATATAGCAGGAGCGCAAAGAGCATCAAAAGGCTACTTTTAGAAGAATTCATTTTGGATGAAAAAAGCGGATTTAAGCAAATAGTTTCATTCGGGCGCGGCACGGGGGATAGCCAGATTATTGCAACCCAAAAAGCCGAAGAATTCTACGATAGGGTACTTGTTGGGTATGGTGATGATAGCGTAGCTGAACTTGGAGGGGCACATATTGCATGCGAGAGAGTTAGCAATATTGCATCCAAAATCTTGGAGGATTCAAGGCTTGGAATTTCCCCACTAGAAAAGAGTACACGCTATGTTTATTTTGATGAGAAAGTGGATGGACAGTATTTGTATTTGCGTGAAAAAACAATAATGGATTCTCCTCACGCGGATTTGTACATTCAAACCTGTGATGCGCTCTTTGAAACTTATGCAAAAATGATTGAGCCTACCAAAAAGTGGCTCTCGGAAAAATTCCCAAAAGGAGAGGAGAGCGAACGGGCATACAATTCCACCCTGCGCGCAAAGACATGTGATATTTTGCGGGGGCTCTTGCCGGCTTCAACCCTTACAAATGTCGGGCTTTTTGGGAACGGAAGGAGCTTTGAATATCTTCTCACAAAAATGTATTCTAGCAACCTTGCAGAAATCCAAAATATTGCAGCTCAAATGCACGAGGAGCTAATGAAAGTAATACCTTCATTTGTAAAGCGCGCAAAAGGAAAATACGGGGACCCTACAATAAATTTCATGGCTACTACAAATAAAGGGATGCAACAATTTGCAGAAAAAGAATTGGGGAAAATCAAAACTGAAAACAAAGAAGAAGTTGTTCTAACTGATTACGATAAGGACGCTGAGCTAAAAGTTGCTGCTGCATCTCTCTACCCATATACTGAATTAACCCTTGCACAAATAAAAGAAAAAGTGAAAAAAATGAGCGAGCAAGAGCTAAAGAGTATTATAGATGAGTATGTGAAAAGGCGCGAGAATAGAAGGCACAAGCCCTCACGCGGTTTTGAGCACACTTATTATGAATTTGATTTGATGTGCAACTACGCATCCTATCGGGATTTGCACCGCCATAGGGTGCTAACCCAGCAGCGCCAAGATCTAACTGTAGCGCACGGGTTTGACACCCCGCCGGAATTAAAAGAAATAGGGCTCAAGGGCAATTTTGAGGCCCAAATGGAAAATGCAGCGAAGGCGCACTCAACAATTAGCAAGGATTTGAAAAAGCAGGCACAGTACATAGTTCCTTTTGCCTACAAAATAAGGTGGAGCAATTATTTGAATTTGCGCGAGTTATACCATTTAGTGGAGTTGCGATCAACTATCCATGGCCACCCGGATTATAGGAGGATTGTTCTCAAAATGTTTGAAGAGGTAAAAAAAGTCCACCCAATGCTAGTTGAACATATGAAATTTGTCGATTATAGGGAAGTTGGGCTTGAGAGGCTTGAATCTGAAAAAAAGATTGATAAAAAGCTAGAAGAGATGAAGAAAAAGTATGGTGAATAAATGAAAATTACAATTTTATTGGTTTTGGTGGCCCTATTATTTTGTGGATGCTCTTCAAAAAATGTTGATGTGAACGGAAGTGATGATATGCAGGAGATCGAAAAAGTCGAATTCAAAACATCGGATGGATTTAAAATTAAAGGAAATTTGCATGCAAAGGGAAAAACCGCTATTATTCTCTTGCACCAATTCCAGCTAGACCGTACTTCTTATGGGGGCTTTGCAAAAAAACTCAGTGATGCAAACTACACTGTCCTTGCAATTGATCTTCGCGGCCATGGGAATAGCAATGAGCAAAACGGCAAATTCCGCACTTTTAAGGATTTTTCAGAAAAGGATTTTAGGGATATGGAAGAGGATGTCAATGCAGCAAAAAGGTTTTTACAACTTTCCGGATATGATCTCAAATACATTGTAGGTTCGAGCATCGGCGCAAACACTGCCCTGAACTATGCTTCGCACAATCCTTCAATTGAAAAAGTTGTGCTGCTCTCCCCCGGGATAAATTACAAGGGAATAGATACACAAAAAAATGCCGCAAATGTTAACGCGAAAGTATTAATTGTCGCAAGCTCTGAAGATGAGTACTCATTTGCATCATCAAAAGAATTAACAAAGCTTATTCAAAATTCAAATTTTGAACAATTGCACAACGCAGGCCACGGAACATACATGTTTGCGGGCACAAATATTGAGAACGAAATACTCAAATGGTTAAAAGCAGAAGAGTAGAAGTGCTCTAAAGTACAAAATCTCCAAATCTACAATTCGAATCTTGACACGGCCTCTATATTATACGTCTCAACAGAGCAAAGCGCACCGGCAATGAACCCTCCGCTTCCAAAGCTTATTCTAGTTGCCCGCGCAAATAAGTCCGAGGTGATTTTATGAATCAGATTCAAATGGAAAGAGGCAAAAAGAGGGACCGTGAGAATTATGAGGAACGCATGATGCGGCTAATTGAGGAGTACTCGGAGTTTCGATAACTCCGGTTTTATTCCTAAATAAACCCCCACAGTGGCTCAGAATCATTTTAAATATTTGATTTTACTACTAGGTTAGCATGCAAATGCCACTGCTTGCCATAATATTTTCACTCATTTTCCTTTTTCCACTAGCAAGTGCTGATATTACTTCTGGGCTTGTTGGGTATTGGAAACTGGATGAAAATTCCGGGCTTATTGCTGCGGATTCTAGCGGCAGGGGCAATGATGGGAATTTAAACGGCGGGATCACGTGGCAAGCTGGTTATTCAAATTCTGATTTGAATTTTGATGGTAGTGATGATTATGTGAGTATTATTGGGGCAACGGGAGGAACTTCGGGTGCTAGCACCATGTCATTTTGGATAAAAACAACTTCGCCATCATCTACCCAAGTTGCAGTTGGCATATCCTCAGGAGATACAGCCAACGGTTTTGTTTGTGGTGTATACCAGTCACGGATTCTTTGTAATGCCAAAAATAATGTCAATGGAAAGACTAGTTCAGTGATTGACACTGGGTGGCACCACATCGTTGCAATTAGAGATTCTTCACCAGCCGTTACAACAATTTATGTTGATGGAACTGATGTAACTGGCACAACAAATACTAGCTGGTATAGTATCGGCTCCACTGCGCAGACACGCATTGGTCGGGCAATGGTAGATGGAGACGGTTCATTTCTCGCTGGACAATTGGATGATATACGAGTATACAGTCGCGCCCTCTCCGCCGGCGATGTCAACCAACTTTATTTTTGCCAACCACCAAGTGCTTCAGGAACTGATTGGATAATTGATGGCAACACTACCTGCGAGCTTGGAACCAACTATGATCAAAATTTAGTGGGGCAGTGGAAATTTGACGAAGGAAGAGGAGCGGTCGCAAAAGATTTTAGTGGGAATGGAAACGATGGAAACCTTACCTCTGGGCCTGTGCGGATAACAAACGGAAAACTAGGCGGCGCACTGCAATTTGATGGGACTGATGATTATGTTTCTTTGTCTCTTGTAACCGGAACGACTTATACGTATTCAGGATGGATAAAACCGGACTCACAAACTGATAGTTACGGGTCGGTTTTTTCAAACAGCTCTGGTGCTCCCGGAATTTATTACCGTGGTTCGGGTGCAGGTGCAAATGCCGGTAATATTGACTATTATGTTTCAGGCAGCCAACTGTCCAATACTGCACTTACCAATGGACAATGGCAACATATTGCGCTAGTGGTAACTTCAGGAGGCGCAACATTCTATTTGAATGGAGCATCCAATGGAACAGCTGCTAGCGTAGCTAATTTTACAGTTGACCGTATGGGCGACGATGTTGCTTCTGAAAATTTCAAAGGTTATCTAGACGATGTTAGGTTTTACAACCGCGCTCTCAGCGCAACCGATGTCAATAATTTGTACAAAGACACAATGGTTGCGCGGGTTGGAAACAATTTTGATCTACGCAACGGCTCACTAACAATTCTTTCAAGCAATGGAGTTGAATTGCAGCCAACAAAAAAAGCAATCCTGCGAATAAAACCCACAAACCGCCACCAACTAATAATCCAAAAACTAGGAAGACTCATAATAAGGAAAAACTAAAATGCAAAACCTAACCAAAATAAAATGCATTTTGCAAAGTAGAAAAGTTCCTGATTTATAGCAGGAGTCCGCCGAGCACTGAACCTATTGCGTATGAAATAAGTGCAGTAGCTCCGCCTATTAGGAGCATTTCAAATCCTGCAACAACCCAATGTTTTGCAATTACAAGCGAGCGCAATGACCCAACCGCAAATATTGTTGCAAAAGTGAGCACAAACGCAATTGGGAATGCAATTGAACTTTCAATAGGGGTAAAGAGCGAATATACAAAAATTAGCAAAGGTATAAGCCCTGCTGCAACAAATGCAGCATAGGTGTAGAGCCCTGCTTTTATTGGATCTTTTTGATTAGGTATTAGCCCAAGCTCATCAGCCATCATTGTATCTATCCAAACGCTTTTTTTGGAAGTGATAAGTTCAACTAGGGTTTCAAGGTTTTTCCCGCTATACCCTTTGCGGGAATATATTTGCCGGATTTCTTCCCTCTCGCCTTGCGGATAGTTTTCAACTTCCCACTCCTCTCTTTTACGCTCTGCGTTGTAGTAGGATTTTTCAGAATTTTTTGAAAGGTAGTTTCCAACCGCCATTGAAAGGCCATCAGCTAGAAGGTTTGCAAACCCTAAAACTACTATTACTCCGCCCCCGAGCCCGGCACCGGCTGAACCTGCAACAATTGCAAATGTTGTAACAATCCCATCAAGGGCGCCATAGACCATGTCCCCGACATATTCGCCTTCGCCTTGGGAGTGGTGATCTTTTTCAAATGCATCTTTTGAGTGGGCGGATTTGGTAGCGCTGAGGTCGAATTTTTTAAAAGCCTCTTGCGCTTCTTTTACCCTTGTTTTTGCCATGGAAATATTATATAAGAAAGGAATTTAACCAGCGCAGATCAATTTTTTGCGCTAAAAATTCTTTTGAGGGTCAGTATTATGACAACAACAACTGCGGTAAATATTGCAGAATAGAAAAAGCCCAGGCCTATTGCAATTCCGATTGCAGAAAGCACCCATAGATCAGCTGCGGTTGTGAGGCCGTGAACCTTATCATCAGCTCTAAAAATTGCTCCTGCCCCCAAAAACCCAATTCCTGTAACTATGCCTGCTGCAATCCTGCTAGGGTCTTGCGCGCCTATAAATTCAATTGAAACTATTGTAAAAAGTGTTGAACCAAGGCAGATTAGCATGTGGGTTCGAAATCCGGCCGGGACTGATTCTGATTCGCGCTGGAAACCAATAAGCGCGCCGATAACAACGGCAACAAGAAGCCTAACTAATACTTCGCCTTCTGCAATCATGCAATAGATTGAAATTAATTCCCATTAATAATGGTTTCGCGTAAAACAGCCTTGTTCAAAAATCCCGACCTGATGCATGTCCTTATGACGACTCAAAATGGCATATGCCCATTTAGGCCATTTGTTTTATTGGAAAATATTTTTTTAACAGGCATATACAAAACTTGATCACTTGAGCGGAACTTCGATTAGAAGTATTTTTGAATTTGTTAGGGCGCTAATTTCCAATTTTTTTTCATTTGTAATTTGGGCGGCATCTCGCTTTTGCAGCTCTTTTCCCAAAGTAGCAACCGACCCTTCAATTACAAAAAGGTAAAATCCATGCCCCGGACTTTTTGAATCGGCAACAACTTTTTTCGAGCTTTCAAGTTCTGATAAATAAAATGAGGCATTTTGGCGGATGTAGAGCGCCTTCTTACTCTCTTGACCTACAACTTCTAGCAATTTATTTTTCATATCTTTTTGGGAAAATGCTTTTTGCGAATACGTAGGCTCAATGTCCTGCTCTTTTGGATAAACCCAAATCTGCAAAAGTGAAGTACTCTCTAATTTGGAAGGGTTAAATTCTGAGTGCACAATCCCGCTTCCCGCGCTCATATGCTGCACGTCCCCAGGTTTTATCACTCCGTGGCTTCCCATGCTATCGCGGTGCTCAAGCGCTCCACTTAGAACAATTGTAACTATTTCCATATTTTCATGCGGGTGCATATCAAAGCCGCGTCCTGGAGCAATTATATCATCATTTAGAACGCGAAGGGTGCCAAAACCCATTCTTTTCGGATTATAATAATCGGCAAAGCTAAAGCTAAAATTGCTGGAAAGCCAGCCATGATCAGAGTGCCCCCTCTCATTTGAGCGCTGTATATCTATTGCCATTATACTATAGTGAAGGGATTTGCTTATAGAATATAATGTTATTGTATTAGATCTTCAATGGAAAGGTATGAACTAGAGGCCACATGGAATGGCAAAGAGGATGTAGATTACTTTTATATAGTTTTTAGCCCACTAATGTATTGTAGTGATTTTTGATGTATCAGAAAACTATTGAAAAGGAAGAGGGATATTCTAAGGCGCAGAAAGAGGAGATTAAAAAGGCACTTGAAGGCCTGCGTGTTTTTAGAAATAGCCCTAAAGTGATGTCTTACCTTAAGAAGAGGCAAGCAGAACTTAAGGGAAAAACTGATCAATAGAATAGAAAGCAGGCGTTCTGAACGCATTTTTCTCATTTACTTTCATATAAGCCTTGATTGCAAGGCTTGATTTCATTGAATGGGCATCGTCGGAAATTAGTATGTCAAGATTCTGAATGCTTGCGAGTGCAACAATTCTAAAGTCATTAATCATTTTCTTTTTTGAAATTCCACCTTCATATTCTCTCCAGTATTCTTCGGCGATAAATTCAACAACAGGCCCCACAAGATATGAATGCTTGCCGGTAAACTTATCATATACTGAAAGAAGTGAATTCCTGAAACTTTTTCCCAAATATTTTACATCTGGCGGTATCTCGCGCAATTCCTTTCTTATAATACTACACCCATAGACTACTGTTCCGTCTTCTTGCACCATTTTCTTCAGAATATCAATATAGTGAAGAAAAATATGCTCATAAACATTGGTATCAAACATTACTCTCCTCAGTTTCACATTAAACTAAATTTGAGAAAAGAATAAAAGGCAGGCTAGGACAAGGATTGGAATATTTCCAACATAATGTATAATGAATCAAGTATTGAACCCGGCAATGTGATTTTATATAGGAGAAATCCCTTTCATCTATTGATTTTATGGATTGGCATCTAATGCAGCCAAATGAGGCAATGCAGACCCTCAACACTTCGCAAAAAGGCCTCTCTGAACAGGAAGCTTCAAATAGGCTTTTGAAAAATGGGAAAAATGAACTCATTTCCGGCAAGAAAATAAATGTATTTGCCCTTCTGGTAGAGCAGTTCTCAAGCCCGCTTGTAATAATATTAATCGCAGCTGCTGCGATCTCTTTTGCTTTTGAAAAAGGCATTGATGGCATTTTAATTTTGGCAATAGTTGTTGCGAATGCAGTTTTTGGGTTTGCACAAAATTACAATGCGGAAAAGAGCATTGATGCACTAAAAAAGATGGGCTCTTCGCGCGCGCTTGTTGTACGGGATGGACTTGCAAAAGAACTTGATTCTAAAGAACTTGTTTGCGGCGATATAATTTTGCTGCGCGAAGGGGCAAAGATCCCAGCTGATTGTAGGCTAATTGAAGCAAATGAAATGAGTGTTGATGAATCAATCCTAACAGGCGAGAGCGATTCTGTTTCAAAGCATATAGAGCAGGTTGGAAAAGAGTCCACGCTAGCAGATAGAAAGTGCATGCTCTATATGGACACTTTAGTTGTGAGGGGAAAAGGAAAAGCAGTGGTAGTAGAAATTGGGATGAATACAGAAGTCGGAAAAATCGCGCAAAAACTTGATACAGTATATGAACAGCCTACAAGGTTCCATAAAGAAATTGAGGTGCTTGGCAAAAAAATCACTTACATTATCATTGTGCTTGTTGCAATAATCGGCGCTACCATACTATTTGAACACGAAGCTAGCCTAATAGAGGCGCTTATAATTTCAATAAGTGTAGCGGTTGCTGCAATCCCTGAAGGCCTCCCTGCGGTAGTGACGCTCTCACTTGCAATTGCAACGGCAAGCATGCTCAAGAAAAATACCTTGGTTAGAAAACTGCCGGTAATTGAAAATTTAGGTTCAGTGCAAGTGATCTGCACAGATAAGACCGGGACCCTTACTGAAAATAGCATGACGGTGCAGCAGATTTATTGCAATGGCGGTTTTTATGAAGTGAGCGGCACCGGAAGGAGCATTAAGGGCGAATTTTTTAAAAGTTCAAGAAAAATAAACCCAAAAGAAATTGAAGAAGTACTACTCTGCGGGCTTATTTGCAATGAAACCATTATCCAAAACGCCCTCCCCCAATTGGAATTCAATGGCGACCCTACTGAAGTTGCCCTATGTGTTAGTGCACTCAAGGCAGGGGCCTCAAAGGCAGGTTGGGAAGAAGTTAGCGAAATCCCATTTTCTTCAAAAACAAGGAGAATGACAAGCGTTGTGCAAAATGAGCAAACAATAATGTCCTATTCAAAAGGTGCGTGCGAAGTGATTTTGGATTCATGTACGCACTTTTTACTCTATGGGGAAAAACTAAAGCTTGATAGTAAAATGCGCAAGCAAATATTGGAGGCAAATGATTTGATGGGTTCAAAGGCCCTTCGTGTCCTTGCATTTGCAAGTAAGGAATTGAATTCCCCGGATGAGCAATCAGAATTCGATATGACATTTTTAGGGCTGCAGGGGATGATTGACCCTCCAAGATCAGAAGTTGCAGCAGCACTAGATGTTGCGCGGCAGGCGGGAATTAGGGTCGTAATGCTGACAGGGGATAATGCTGCAACTGCAAGGGCAATAGGAGAACAGATTGGTTTTAGGGGGCAAGCTATTGATGGAAAAGACCTTGAAGCTATGAGCGAGCAGGAATTTGAAAAAGCAACGCGTGTAAATGATATTTTTGCGCGCGTTAGCCCTGAACAAAAATACAGGGTTTTGCGGTTTTTTCGGGCAAGCGGGCAAAGCGTTGCAATGACAGGGGATGGGGTAAATGATGCAATCGCCCTAAAGGAAGCGGATGTGGGAATCGCAATGGGGATTAGAGGCACTGATGTTGCAAAGCAGGCTAGTGATATTGTAGTACTTGATGATAATTTTGCAACAATTATTGAGGCAATTAGACAGGGAAGGGGAGTATTTGATAATATCCGCAAATTTGTAAATTATTTGCTCTCAAATAATCTAGCAGAAGTGTTCATTGTATTTATTGCCTCTATTGGAGGAAATCTTGCAATTACTGCAGTGCAGCTTTTGTGGATAAACCTTCTAACGGATGGGATGCCGGCTCTTGCCCTGGGAGCCGACCCTCCAAAAAAAGACATCATGAAAGAGCCACCTAGAAATAAGGATGAACAGATTGTTACAAAAAAACTCGGAAAAATCATGCTTGCAATAAGTGCAATGCTAACAATTGTAGTGCTTGCAATATTTTACTACTATTTGCCACAAGGCATTGTGATTGCGCAGACAATGGTATTTACGTGCCTTGTATTTTACGAATTTGTAAGAATAGTAGTTATTCGAAGGCAAGAAAAGCTTGGGTTTTTTTCCAATAAGTGGCTAGTAGTAGCGCTTTTGGGATCTTTTGTTTTGCAATTATTTGTCCTCTACACTCCGGCATCAAATTGGTTTGGGACAGTTAGCCTTGGAATAGAAGACTGGGCGATAATTCTACTTGGCGGAATAGTTGCATACTTTTCAAGTGTTATTATAACAAATCTTTTACAGGAAAAATCCCATAACAGCATAATTTAGCAAAAGGGCTATAACAAATACGGCAATTATTTAAAATTGAAAGGCCCCTAAAGTATAACATGAAGAAACTTGCATTATTTGCAATATTGGCCTTGCTGCTAGGATGCGTTGCCCCAATCCCCCCCACTAATGGTTCGGATACCAATAATTCTGACGGCGACCCAAATGATGCAAAATCTGTTGTAATTGACCAAAACACAGTATACACTCATGGCAATATTGCAATTGAAGTGATTTCTTTTACCGATTCTCGCTGCCCGCAAGATGTGCAATGTATATGGGAAGGCGAACTTGGAGTAATACTCAAAGTTAGCTCTCAAGGCCAAGTAGAAGAAGTCATTTTAGGGGAAAAAACAAGGCCATCAGCACAAGCATTTGGTTATACCCTAACAATAGGTTCAATTGATTTTACAAATAAAAAACTAACACTTGTAATTTCCAAAAATTCGGATGAAACAAAAAGGCGAGTGTGGTTTTCATTTGGGCCAAAGCAGTGCAATTCAAATCCGTGGGATGACTCAAAATATCAAAGAGCCACATGCCAAGGTCCGGGCTGTCCAAGCTGGGGCGAAGAGAATGCAATCAAATTATGGTTAGACGACAAGGGAATTAAGGTCTATGGCTATGCGTCCCACCAAAAAAGCGAAATTGTATGCGCTGCATGTTCTTGCCCGCGCGGAGATGAAATTGCAGTTCTTGTGAACAATTCGGATTCGCAAAAAATGGTTTCCCTCGGATGGGTTTCTTTGGGTTCAGAAATTGCATGCACAGAGGATGCAAAGCTCTGCCCTGACGGAAGCGGAGTTGGAAGGGAAGGGCCATTTTGCGAGTTCCCAACTTGCCCCGGAGGGGATATTGTTAATGCTAATGAAATAGTAATCCAAAAAATCAATGTCCCGGGTTTTACAATTAACCCGCAAACAGTAACTGCAATAATTTACGGGGACGGCTATTATGTAATTGAAACCACAAATTACAATTCAGATACACAAGAGCAAACAGTGAGCGCTACTACCGGAAATATCGGGAAAGAAAAAGTACAAGAGCTTGTTGATCTAATAGAATCTACTAATTTTTTCAGCCTAACTGAAGAAGATACAAGAAGTTGCATAGCAGATCCTCCTACAATCACACTTGACATTAAAATTGAGGAAAAATCAAAAGTTGTTAGTGGAATTGGAACTGAGTGCGATAAGCAAAAGCTTGAGGAATCAAGAAAAATAATAAAGGAAATTGAAGAACTCTTAGGCCAAGAACCACACCTTTTAGGGCAAGAAAGCTAATTTAGCCAAATAAAAGTTTGAGTATGGTTTTGGGGCTTGCAAATTCTCGTGCAAGCGAATAATCGCGCTGCATCCTAGAACTTAGTTCAATTAGGGATTTATTTTTTGAGGCGCGCGATAGCACAAAATCAAATATTTTTTCGTGCAAAATCAAAAACTCGAGCCACTTAAAACCACTAACTTCCGGAACTAATATTTTCCATATCTCTTCATCATATTCACTAAGGCTCTTTGCACTAAAATCTTTTCTTTTAAAGGCATTTATTATCGCTCTTGCAGCAATTTTTGCGCTGCGCATTGATGGCCCTACGCCTTCTCCGCTAAATGTCATTGCAAATGTCCCTGCATCTCCGCAAAGAACAAACCCATTTCCGCTACACGCCCTTCTCTGCCCAAGTACGCTAAGGCCCCACTTCTCAACTTGAGTTACTTTTTTGGAATCTTCAAATCTTGCCCTAAACCTTGAGCTTTTTACAATTTCTTCAAGTTTGTGCTCAAGATTTACATGGCCTTTTTTAATATCCTCTAGGCGCATTCCAATTCCGACGTTGCAGGTTTTTTCATCAACCGGAAAAATCCAAAAATAACCAGGGCACACCCCTTTCAAATAATACAATTCACACCTATCCATTGGGCCTTTTACATTTTCATAATACGCCCGTGCATTGAGAGCGTATCTTCCCTTAACTCTTGTACTTATCCCTAGCACATTCGCAATTGCGCTCTTGCTTCCATCAGAACCCACAACAACTTTTGAAAGCGCTTTTGAATTGTGGCCTTTTTCATCCAAAAAATTAACCCCTATCACTTTATCAGAATCAACTACAGGGCCAATGACTTTGCAACCTTCCCGAAGAAGAATGTTCTTATGCCCCTTGCACGCTTGCGCGAGCATATTGTCAAATAGTAACCTTTTGACATTATACCAAGGGCCTTTTTGCGCAATATCGCTTTGCAAAAACGGAGTATACATTTCATGCCCAGCTGGCGAACCTACAAGAACTCCTGAAATTGGCTGCTTTTTTAACTTCTCAAATTCATCCCATAGCCCAAGCTCTTTTACAATATCGGTGCAAAGCCAGGTTTTATTATCAGCGCACACTTTATCGCGCGGAAATTTTTCCTTTTCCAAAAGCAAAACCTTAAGGCCAGAATTTGCAAGGTAGAGCGCGCACGTGCAGCCCGCTGGCCCGGCTCCGCAAACAATGACATCGTATGGCATTTGGTCACCAATTAGAAACAATAATAATGTGCAAGGTGGTTTAAGTGCTTTTTGGGCCAGTAGACTAGTAAAATTTATATTTGGCAATAAGTATCTTTATTAGGTGTTGAAATGGGATTAATTAGAAAGATGAGAAATGTTTATGAAAACTTCAAGAGGCGTGCCAATCCAAAAAAAGTGCTGAATATGGCAAAAGTAGAAAACGGAGTGGTGAAAATAGAAGTCGATGGAAGAAAGTATCATATCAAATTAGGATATGAATATGACGGACAAATCCTAAACTACAGGGCAAACGCTAGTGGCGGAATAACTTTATTATCAAGGGGCCAGAGGAAAGTGATGGATATTTCTCGCTCAGACTTAGTGAAAAAACAACTATAAAATTAGAAAAATGAAGAGTCAGGGAGTTAAATTCCTTTTTATTTTTCTTATGAATAACTAAAACCCTAAATCTTCCCTGTAAAATTTTTTCCCTAAAGCAATATTATTCTCAAACTCTAGAAGCCTTTTGTACCTATTCATAATAATCGTTGCATTAATACTTATTTTAAGTTTTCCGGCCAACATAACACTAATTTCTTGAAATTGCAGGAGGGCGGATTCGAACCGCCGAAGGCACTAAGCCAGCAGATCTCTCAGACAGTTTTCAACCTAAAATTACACTTTTCTTTTTGGTCGAGCTTCCTTGCAGAACTTGTTCTGCGAGGCCTCGCAAAACCATTGGTTTTGCTAGGTTTCTTTTCTTGTTAAAGAAAAGAAAAAGGTCGCTTGAGTCTGCCCCGTTTGACCGCTTCGATACCCCTGCAACAAATACCGTTTTGCTAATTGATTGTCCCGTGGCAAAGTATAAAAATCCTCTTTTGCAAAAAACCCTTCGCTTTTTTGGTTTTTTTATCAAAAATTTCTTCCCTTCCACGATTGTGGAAATACCAAGCGACGATCCCCGAAAAAGCGCGTGTTTAAATTGAAAGAAGATAGGTGTTAGTAAGGTGGGGTGAATAATATGAATGCACGTGAATGGTTTGAGAAAAATAAATGCAGTGCAGAGGAATTTTCAGACCTTGAGAGCCTTGAAAAAGAAAAGGAAAAAAAGAACCTCTCTGTTTCGTGCGTAATTCCTACTCTAAATGAGGAGAAGACAATCAGTAGTGTTGTTTCCAAAATAAAAGATACCCTTGTTGATGATTACCATCTTGTGGATGAAATAATTGTTGTGGATTCCGGTTCGCAGGATAGGACACAACAGGTTGCAGAAGAAGCGGGAGCAAGGTTTAGCTATTCAAAAGATATTTTGCCGCATTACGGATTTGTAAAAGGCAAAGGGGAAAATCTCTGGAAGAGTCTCTATGCTGCATCGGGGGATATTATTGCATGGATTGATGCAGATATTGAAAATATTAGCCCAAAATTTGTCTACGGGCTTTTGGGGCCTTTGATAAAAGACCCGCAAATTGGTTTTACAAAAGCTTTTTACCAGCGCCCATTGCGAATGGACAGCGCATTAAAATCTTTAGAAGGCGGAAGAGTGACAGAGCTTTTGATGCGCCCACTATTCAACCTCTATTTTCCCCAGCTCTCCTGTTTTATCCAGCCCCTTAGCGGAGAATATGCCGGCAGAAGAAACGTACTTGACAAAATCCCTTTTTTTACAGGTTATGGGGTTGAGATGGGCATGCTCATTGATATTGAAAGGAAATTTGGCTTGGAGAAAATGGTGCAGGTTGATCTTGATGAAAGGGTGCATCGCAACCGCCCTATAAATGAACTGAGCAAGATGTCATTTGAAATATTGCAGGCATTTTCAGAAAAAGCAAATGCACTTGGAGTATTTGTGAACCTTGACAAGATAAATAGTATCTACACAATTATCGAACCAAAATTCAATGGAACACAGAAACCCGAGTATGAACTCCATACAAATCCGATATTTGCAAGGCAAAGGCCTCCGATGGTAACTATCCCTGAGTATAGGGAAAAATTCCTCTCAGGGCGCAATAGCATCTACGCTCGCTATTGAACAAAATTGCTTGGACACCGGAAAAATTTTTTATGACAGCGCGGTTTAGGTAAATTTTTAAGGTTAATTTTCCAAATCAGTTAATGGCACAGATATTTGAAGGGTCACTAAAACAGTGGAAATTTGTCCTTGCATTTAGTGCATTTGCAATTCTATTTTGGCTCCTTGAATTCCTCTACCAATATTACTTTTTCAGTGCAGGGGATCTGAAAAGTTCAATTATAAGAAGTTTTGCACTCGCTGGCGCGACTTTTATTGCGCTCTCTCTTCTCTCAAGCGTGCTCTTTAAATTTGCCCCAAAATATACCAAATACTGGACAGTGAGAAGGCTTCTTGGAGTGTTTGGATTTTTTTTCACAACAATCCATATCCTGGCGGCATTGAATTTTGTTTTTGCATGGAATCTAGCATTTGTGTATATGTCACTAAACCCGCTTGAAAATCCACTAATATTTGGTTCAATTGCATACCCTATTTTTGCTCTGCTAGCTCTTACATCAACTGATTGGGCTGTTGCAAAACTTGGAGCAAAATGGAAGATGGTACATAGGCTTGTGTATTTTGGGTTTTGGGCAAGCGTATTTCACTTCCTCACAATAAACCCGCCCGCGATAATGAATCCCCCGGGATATTTTCTCTTGCTTGTAACTTTTTTAGCTCTTGCCGGGGAACTTTTCTTATGGTATAAAACCGTCAGCGCAAAAAGTTTCAGAACCATTGGAACGTGGGTTGGGATAGTACTAATTTTGCTCTATGTGATAACCGCATACCTTAAGTGGTTTGCAAAGTAGTGTTAAAAAAACATAAAACGCGGTGCTTAGATGGTCAGTCATCTTCAATGTCTTTTTGGGGAATTTCAGATTTTTCATCGATTTTTGGCCTCTTGACTTTCTTTATTATTTCCTTAACTTTTTCAATAAAATCCGCCACTTCATCAAATATCTCGCCCAAATCCTCTTCGAGCCCGGGTTGTTCAAGCGAGTATTGGATGTCATTTCTTTTCGAGCGCAAAGAATCAAGAATAACGGATTGCTGTAACGTAATGAGTTCCTGCATTTGGTACTTTTCCTCAATGTACTTGCAGACGCAGTAGTGGCTGCGCTCCTTTACCCCGTCCCTGAAAAGAAGCGCCCGCGCGGCATGAAATGAAGAATTGTAGAGGGCAATGAAAGCCATATCCTTCATGCTTGTTTCCAAAAGTTCTTCAGCTTCATCCAAAAAATGCTCTGCCTGTTTTATGCTCTGCTCGGCATAATTCAAATTCGGCTTTATCTTCTTGAGCAGGCCCTGCTCAAAGCATTCCTCAACTTTGGTTTTGTTCAAAAACCCTCACCGTGCAATATTTTTGATTTGAATTCAAGCTCATTGTAAAAAATTTTATCCTTTTCCTTGAGGTTTTGGATATCTTGCGGGGTGAAAAATTTGAGGCTGACCTCCTTGCCAAGTTCGTTGGAAAATTCCTGCCTCAGTTTTCCCGCCTCAACGATGCGCTTCTTGCTATCTGAAATAATCCACAAATCAATGTCGCTTTGCTTGTCAACAGTGCCCTCAACAACGCTGCCATAAAGCCCGATGGAATCGGAAACTTTCTTGAGTGAGGAAAAGGACTTGGAATCAAGAACCTTGTTGGTGTATATTAGAGTAATTATTTCCCTTACCAAAGGATTTGACTTGTTGAGTGCAATAATTTTGCGGTTATCGCTTTTTTCAACAGAAATAAGTTTATTTTTAGAGTAAAGGTCAATGAACTGGATAATTTTTGCCGGGGAGCATTTGGCCTTTTTTGCAAGCCCGCGAACTGAAGCATTCTCCAGAATAAGTAATTCAAAAATCTGCAGGTTGAAAGGCCCTAAAAGTTTTGAAAGTCCTGTCATACAAATAACATAGATGTTCACAATTTATAAACATAATGTTCACTAAAAATAAACACGCGGGGGACGGGATTTGAACCCGTGAACCCTTTCGAGTAACAGCTAACTACCATCCAAACCAAATAAGAAAAGCAATTCATATTGCCGGGCTTTTTCTTTTGGTACAGCTTTTCTTTTGGGCCAAACCAAAAGAAAAGGTGTGTTAGCAGGCTGCCGCATTAGACCACTCTGCCACCCCCGCATTTTAGGTGTTATATAAAAGTGCCAGGGTAAATTTAAAAGGTTTTAGAATAGGTAAACTAAATTCTTTTATTGCCTCAATTTCAAACATAAAAAAATCTGTCTTGGATATAGGTCAATGGCTCACAAATTGAGGCAAAAGCAGGTGGCCCAAAACCGCAGCAAAGGCCTCGGTGACATAATAAAATATTTTTGTCTTATTTTTGTAAAACGAAGTTATGGTGCCCTGGCCATGCAATATTAGAGTTTAAGCCCGTTTTTTATGGTGCGCCCGACTTTCAAGCCGGCTAGCTGCAGCATTGAGACGCTCAACACGCGAAGCTGAAAGTGGGTGAACAATTTTGCCCCAAATACTACCCCCCCCAGCCATTGCCTTCTCGGATCTGATTCTTGCCCTTTTTGCCCTCTGTCTGAGGGAAAAATACTCCCTGGCCTTTTTTATCAAACCCATTCAAAGTAAAATGAAAAAGGCAGAATAAAAGGGTTTTGTTTTGAGAATTGTTATGGATTTTTGCAAAATACGCGTAGATAGCCCTTTCTTTCTATCTCCCATGGCGGCAATTACAAGCCTGCCATTTAGGCTCATGTGCAAAAAGCAGGGGGCTGGGCTTGTTATTACCGAGCAGATTAATGCTACGCAAATAGCGCGCAACCCCGACCCATTCACTAATAATGAATTTTTTACAATTAAATCAACCCCTGATGAAAAGCCCGTTGGGGTGCAGCTCTTTGGGGCTATTGAAAAGGATTTTATTGCAGCGGTTGAAGCGGTTGAAAAAAATTTTGAATTGATAAATATCAACTGCGGCTGCCCATCGCACAGGGAAGTTTCAATAGGGGCTGGCGCTGCACTTCTAAAAAAGCCCCAAAAAATAGCAGGGATTGTAGAAGCGATAGCAGGAGTTACAACAAAACCTGTCAGCGCAAAAATACGCCTTGGATGGAGCGAAAATGAATCTGTAAAAATTGCAAAAATAATTGAAAGGGCAGGCGCTGATGCAATAATGGTGCACGGAAGAACAGCAAGCCAGGGGTATTCCGGAGTTGCAAATTGGCAGGCAATAAAAGCGGTGCGAGAAGCGCTATCAATTCCTGTTGTTGCAAATGGGGATGCAAATTCGGCTCAAAAAGCAATGCAGATGCTAAATGAAACTGGCTGCGAATTTGGAATGATTGGAAGAAGCGCAATGACAAACCCTTATATTTTCAGGGAAATTAAGGAATTGGGAAATGGAAATGAATGGAAAGCATCTGCTTCCACAAAAATAAATGGGTTTTTTGATTATTTGCAGGCATGCGAGGAATTTGACATGGTAAAACTTTCGGACCTAAAAATAAAAGCGGTGCAATTTACAAAGGGAATCGAATTTACAAAACAAACAAGGGTTGAATTGCAAACAGCGCAGAGCGTAGAAGAAATAAAAGAGGCACTCAATAGGTTTTTGCTGGTGGTTGCATAAAATTTTCTGAATGCAACTAAAATCAAAAAAAAGACATCTGACCCATAAGACCTCAAGAACGTCAAGAGGGCGAAGTCGTATAATGGGCAAGACATGGCATAATGGATTTTGACATGGAGTTATTTGTTGCCGCCCTAGAGATTTTCTTCTATTTGCTGTTTGAACATTGGTTTTGGCATTGAACCGTGTATTTCCCCCGCAATTTCTCCATCTTTGAATATTATAAATGTCGGAATTGAGACAATACTATATTTTGAAGAGGTTTCCGGACTCTCATCCACATTCATTTTGACAAATTCGAGTTTTTCGCCAAATTCTTTTGAGAGTTCCTCAAAAATCGGGGTTGAAACCCTGCAAGGCCCGCACCAAGGGGCCCAAAAATCGACTATCACCGCTTTTTTTGATTTTATAAAATCCTCAAAATCTACATCGGTTAATTCTTTCATCTATTTCACCTCAGAACAAAAAATTTGCAAAAATCAATTTATAAAAAGATTCACAATAATTTAATCGCAATAACTCAATTGCAAAAAATGTGTAAGAAAAATCATGCAGATAGGCAAAGTATTGGGACAACAGAGAGTTCGGAAAGCAAATATTGTAAATAAAATGAAACGCAAATAATTCAGATTATAAAGTAAAGCAGCATAATAGTTAGTAAAGTAAACCGGTGTTGTGGGGCACAAAGGTTTTTATATTACAATTCGATAGATTAATTCCTTTATACACTAAAGGAAAAAACCAGGCTCAAAAATATCTAAATAGGGGGATTACAATGGCGGAAAAAAAATCAACTACTCATGGGACTCAAAAAACAAAAAACAACAAAGGCCTTGCAATACCCAGGGTTTTTACAAAAAAAGGCACTGACCCTCTTGAAACAATAGATTACGAATTTAGGACATCGATAATAAAAAACCCCGATGGCAGCACTGTTTTTGAAATGAAAGATATCGAAATACCAAAGCAGTGGACGCAGATAGCAACCGATATTATTGCGCAAAAATATTTTAGAAAAGCAGGCGTTCCGCAATTTGACAAGTACGCAAAACCGCTTCTTGACGAAAACGGCAAACAAATCTTAGGCCCTGAGAGGAGCGCTCGCCAGGTAGTTAATAGGCTAGCACAGACCTGGAGATGGTGGGGGGAAAAATACGGATATTTTGCAAGTGAAAATGATGCTAATGCTTTTGAAGATGAATTAAAATTCATGCTAATAAACCAGTACGCAGCGCCAAATAGCCCGCAGTGGTTTAACACGGGGCTCTATCACTCATATGGGATAAATGGCCCGGCGCAGGGGCACTATTTTGTAAATCCCGATAGTGGAATTTTGGAAAAATCAACAGATGCCTACTCACACCCACAACCACATGCGTGCGGACGCTATGACACATTGCTTTTTACTGAAAAGGGAATAATTCAACTTGGAAAAATGGTTGAAGAGAAGATGATTGGGGTAAAAGTATTTGACGGACAGCAGTTTGCCAGGGTAATTGCGGTTAAGGATAATGGCGTGAAAAAGGTTTTCAGGGCATCACTTTCAAACGGAAATTATATAGACTTCACAGATGACCATTTGGTCTTATCTGCAAAGACAAGAGACCACGCATTTGAATGGATTGAACTAAAGGACATTCTTGGATATAAGGTGCAGCAAGCTCTAAACTTGGAGCAATTACAAGGCCAGATTGTGGAAAATGTAAATGGGGCAGCCATGCAGAAGAGCATGGAAACCGAAATTGAGTTGGCAAAGGCAGAACTTTCCGGATGGATTGTTGGCGATGGGTATTTTGGCCAATATGGCAAGACTACAATGCTCGGGGTAATAACAATCAATGATGACGAGTTTGAACATGTTAAGGGCCTATTTGAGAAAGTGCTTGGTGGATTTACAGTAACCGTGAAAAGGGAAATAAGCCCTACATATAGAATAGTGAGGCGGGACTTTAAAAGTGTGAGAGGATTTGTAAAAGAGTACGGACTTGAAAAGAAGTCGCTTACTGCAAGCGTGCCAAATAAAATAATGCAGTCTGGTGCCGAGGTACAGCGGGCATTTTTGAGGGCACTTTTCCAGGCAGATGGATGTGTTAGGATTAGAAATAACGGCAATTCAGGGGACGTTGTACTTACAACAATTTCTGAAGAACTTGCACATCAGGTGCAAAATGTTCTCCTCAATAACGGCATCTACTCAAGAGTGAGCCTCTGCAACGATTCGAGAAACGATAGGCATACACAGTACCATGTTGAAATCGCTTACTATTCAGAGAGGGTTAAATTTGAGAACCTAATTGGTTTTATTTCAGAGGACAAAATCAACAAGTTGCAACGCCTTAATTTAACAGTAGACGGAAAAGAGAAGCCTATAATGTCACTTGAAACCGTATCCGCGATTGAATACCTAGGGCAAGAACCTGTGTACGATATACAAACAGAGAGCGGAAAATTTACCGCAAACGGAGTAGTTGTCCATAATTGTTTCATACAATCAGTGAGTGATGATTTGGTAAATGAAGGCGGAATTTTTGATCTTGTAACGCGCGAGGCGCGGATTTTCAAATACGGCTCCGGGACAGGGAGCAATTTTTCAATGCTAAGAGGAAAAGGAGAACCACTCTCAGGCGGCGGAGTGAGTTCGGGCCTTATGTCTTTTCTTAAAATTTTTGACAGGGCAGCGGGGGCAATAAAATCCGGAGGCACCACGCGAAGGGCTGCAAAAATGGTAATTCTAAATGTTGATCACCCGGATATTGAAGAATTTGTAATGTGGAAAGTAATTGAGGAACAAAAAGTTGCAGCAATGGTTGCAGGAAGCAAGAGTTGCAGCTACTATCTAAATGAAATAATGAGGCTAGCGCATGAAGGCAAATCAACTGATGTTAGAAAGAATAAAGAACTCGGGAGAACAATTCGCAGCGCCCTCAAATTCAATGTTCCCGCAAGCTATATTTTCAGGGCCTTGCAGCTAGCAGAGCAGGGGGAAACCAGCATTGATTTTAGAACATATGATACAAATTACAATTCAGACGCGTACGCAACAGTATCGGGGCAGAATTCAAACAATACAGTTAGGATTAGCAATGATTTTATCGAAGCTGTACTAAATGATTCTGATTGGGAGTTAAAATTTAGGACAAATAAGAACATTACCCGCAAAATCAAGGCAAGGGATCTGTGGAACAAAATAGCAATTGCGGCCTGGCACTCGGCTGACCCCGGAGTGCAATATGATGACACAATAAATGAATGGCACACCTGCCCAAATGATGGAAGGATAAATGCAACAAACCCCTGCGTAACCGGGGATACCTTAGTGCTTACAAAGGAAAACGGGTGGCAGAGGATAGACAAACTTGTCGGAAAGGAAATAGAATTAATCACAAACATAGATTCAATGAGCACTGGTCTTACTAAAGGGTCATTTGAAACAGGCATAAAACCGGTTTATACTCTTACAACTAACGCCGGTTATGAAATAAAGCTCACTGCAGACCATAAAGTTTATACCGCAAACCGCGGGTTTGTACAGGCAGTAGAACTGACAAAAGATGATTTTGTGTGCCTACCTTCAGAGAACGTTGCTGAAATAAAAGAGCCAACTGATAAGGACTTTTTCAGGCTTTTAGGGCTCTACCTTGGTGACGGGTGCGGCTCGAGGGGGCAAATACAGCTTACAATGGATAAGGCTGAAGAGAAGGTACTCCAGAGGATGGTTGATTATTACAATAGGACCTTTGAGAAAATTACACACAAAAACTGGAACAGCAAAGTATTGCAGACACAGACAACTTCGAAAATCAATGTCCTTGCAAAGAGTGCAATTGAAAAAATTTCCCCATTTATTGACCTTTCACAAAAATCACATGAAAAAACAATTTCAGAAGAAATTTTTTCACTCGGCCTCGGAGAGCAAAAATACATCCTCCAAGGGCTGTTTACAACTGATGGCACGGTTGCAAATTACAGCGAAAAAAGCCAATATGTTGCCCTTGATTCAACAAGCCTTGAACTCCTAAAAGGGACGCAGATAATATTGCTTGGGTTTGGAATAAAGAGCAAAATTTACAAAAACAGACGGGCAGGAAAACTTGTTGCACTGCTGCCAGGCAGCAACAGGAAGCTAAAAGAGTATAACGTGAGGGAGATGCATAGCCTGCGCATATCAAGGAGCTCACGGTTGGTGTTTGAAAAGTTAATCGGCTTTATGGATGAATCGTATAAAGGGGCACAGTTAGCTGAGCTTAATGCCACTGTTTCAGCGTATGAGGATAAACCATTTGACCGTGTGAAATCCCTTGACTACATTGGAGAAGAAAAAGTTTATGATCTGACAGAGCCGTTCACGCATTCATTCATAGCAAACGGGGTTTCGGTGCACAATTGCTCAGAATATGTATTTTTGGATGACACTGCATGCAATCTTGCTTCAATAAACCTGATGCATTTTTTGAATGAAGGGGGCGAATTCCAAGTTGAACAGTTCTGCCATGCAACAAGGCTATGGACCATGGTTCTTGAAATTAGCGTACTGATGGCCCACTTCCCTTCAAAAGAAATTGCACAAAAGAGCTATGACTATAGGACTCTAGGGTTAGGGTATGCAAATTTGGGAACCCTTTTGATGGTTAATGGAATTCCATATGATTCAGATGAAGGAAGGGCAATTTCCGGGGCGCTTAGCGCAATAATGTGCGGCGAATCTTATGCTACATCAGCTGAAATGGCAGGTGCAATCGGATCATTCCCGCGCTATGAGGCAAATAGATCGGAAATGCTAAAGGTAATAAGAAACCACAAAAGGGCAGCATACAATGCAAAGCCTTCAGAATATGAAGGCCTTACAATAAAACCTGTAGGAATTGAACCTGAAAAGTGCCCAAAAAAATTACTAAGTGCTGCGCGCACAGCTTGGGATAGGGCGCTAACTTTAGGGGAAAAGTATGGTTATAGGAACGCGCAAGTAACAGTAATTGCGCCCACCGGAACAATTGGGCTTGTAATGGATTGTGATACTACCGGAATTGAACCTGATTTTGCAATGGTCAAATTCAAAAAGCTCGCAGGCGGGGGATATTTTAAAATAGTAAACCAGGCCCTAACCCGCGCTTTGCAAAAACTTGCTTACCCAAAAGGCCAGATTGATGAAATTATAAAATATGTACGCGGCCACGGGACCCTTGCGGGCTGTCCTGCAATAAATAAAGAAAGCCTTTTAGCTAAAGGGTTTACCAATGAGAAAATCGGTCTAATTGAATCCCAACTTGGCAATGTATTTGAATTAAAATTTGCATTCAACAAATGGAGCATTGGAAAGGACTTTTGCATCCAACTGGGTTTTACTGAAAAGCAGCTAAATGACCCAGAATTTGATATGCTAAAAGAATTCGGGTTCTCAAAGCAGGAAATTGATGCGGCAAATGATTATGTGTGCGGCACAATGACAATAGAAGGCGCGCCATTTTTGCGCGAAGAGCACTACCCAATATTTGATTGCGCTTCCAAGTGCGGCAAGAAAGGGAAAAGGTTCATCCACCACATGGGGCATATAAAAATGATGGCAGCAGCCCAACCGTTTATTTCAGGGGCAATTAGCAAAACAATCAATATGCCAAACCATTCAACTGTTGAGGAAATAAAGGATGCTTATTTGCAATCCTGGCAGCTAATGATAAAGGCAAATGCGCTCTACCGCGATGGCAGCAAGCTCTCACAGCCCCTCAATACAGTCTCTAGTGAAGATGAAATTGCATGGCTTGGTTCAGAAGAGGATATTGATGAAACAATTGGCCCGGCACAAATGCAGCAAAAAATTGAAATGAAATTGCAAAAAAAATCACTCCCTGCAAAAAGAAGGGGATTTGTACAAGAAGCAACAGTTGGAGGACATAAGGTTTTCATAAAAACAGGAGAGTACCCTGACGGGAATCTGGGGGAAATATTTATTGACATGTATAAAGAAGGGGCATCTTATAGGGCCCTTATGAACTGCTTTGCCGTAGCGGTTTCAAAGGCCTTGCAATACGGAGTGCCGCTTGAAGAATTTGTGGATTCTTTCACCTTCACGCGCTTTGAACCATCAGGAATTGTAAAGGGGCACGATTCGATAAAGAATTCCACCTCAATAATCGACTACATCTTCAGGGTACTTGGATATGAGTATTTGGGAAGAACAGATTTTGTGCACATAAAACCAATAGAAGAGTCGCCGGAAGGGGAGCAGAAGAAAATAGTTCCGCAAAATAGATCAGAACTTGCAGTTCCAAAGAGCATGGAAGATCTTGATAAACCAACTTCAGAAGAAGAGCTCAAAATACGCGCAGCACGCAGCAAGGGATACACTGGCGATCAGTGCGGCTCATGCGGCTCTATGAAGGTGAAGAGGAACGGCGCGTGCACGGTGTGTGATGATTGCGGTGCAACTAGCGGCTGCTCTTAAATACAGTTGAAGGCTTTGGAAAACCAAATCTTTGAAAACCCTATGAGGGCAAAAATCCTTAAGGCCCACGCCGTCGTTTGAGGGCTTTTAGGGCGCCCGGATTTTGTTATGGGTAGTTATTCAAAACCTCAATTGACTCAAGAATAAAAATTTACCTAATTAAGTAATTAGTTAAACTTCTCGGAGCAGATTTTTTCATGCGCTTTTGGGAACTTGATTTTTTGCGCGGGATTGCAATCTGCATGATGGTGCTATTTCACCTTCTATGGGATTTCAATTACTTTGGGATTATTTCCATTGAGCTCTACTCCGGGGCTTGGGGGCTTTTCCAAAAAGCCACCGCAGCACTATTCCTTCTTCTTCTCGGTATTTTGCTAACAATTGGGCATGATAAAAGCCCTTCAACTTATGCAAAGAGGTTTTTTTACCGCGCGGTGCAGATCTTCTGCCTCGGGATACTTCTAAGCCTTGCAACTTACATCTTCTATCCTTCCTCAATGATCTATTTCGGGATATTGCACCTAATCGGCGTCTCAATATTTCTTTCAATCTTTTTTGTGCAAAATCCAAAATTATCCCTTGCAATGGGGGCAATAGCAATTGTGCTGCCGCGCATATTTGATTTGCAAAAATTTGAAATTGAGCAGCTTTTCTGGGCAGGGTTCGCTTCACCTGCTAGTTCGCTTGATTTTTTCCCACTACTGCCATGGGTCGGAGTTGTACTAATCGGGATTTTTGTTGGGAAAATTTTGTATGGAAAGGAAAATAGGAAATTTAAAATCGAAAAACCAAAAGTACGTGCAATTGGGTTTTTAGAATTTTTAGGAAGGCACTCACTTCTTATTTATTTTGCGCATCAACTTGTCCTCTTTCCACTTGCAATGGGAATTTCGTATTTATTGTGAGAAAATAATTATTCTTGCCCTTTAATGCGCTTTATTGCCCTGCCAATAAAACCGGTGGTGTGACGTTTTTGTACCCTTTCTAATTTGTCTGATCTCTTCTTACGTATTTTCAGTGGCCAATTTCTAGCAGCTTCAGGCTTATATGTATCTAATACCCGATGTTCAAGTTTTTCAAGCTTTCTCTTACTCCAGCCCTCTAAGGCCGTTCCAATCTTTCTTCTGATTGCTCCCATGGTTAGAATAGGCCACTGGCATTTTTATATTTTTGTATTGGCCAAAAGGGCAGATGCAAAAAAATTAGAATTTAGAATGTGACCTGGGGTGCGGTCTTCTTTTCGGGTCCCAATTTCTACTATGTGGCCTTGTGCCCCCGGAGCGCCCGGGAGAACTAATGTCGCGGTAATCTGAATTCGAGAGGCCCTCTGAACTACTATTCCAAGATCTTTGGGGGCGTGAGTGTTCTCTGTTGCCCTGGTGCGAACCAGGCCTATTATATGAGTGCGAAGAATGGGGCCTGTGCCCTGGAGAGTTGTGCCTGCGCTCTTTTCGCTCAAGTTGGACAATTTCAACAACAGGGGTTTGCTCGTGGCGCACATTTATTGCGCTATTGCGCAAAACAGAGCGAAAATTCAAATGGTCCTGGTGTGAGAGCAAAGATATTGCATGGCCGTTCTTTCCTGCCCTTGCTGTTCTTCCGATCCTGTGAATATATTCTTCAGAGGTTGGGGGGACATCGTAATTGTACACATAAAATACCCCTGAAATATCAAGCCCTCTTGCTGCAACATCGGTTGCCACCAAAACATCTATGTGCTCGCGCTTTAGTGATTCTAGTGCCCTCATGCGCCTGCTCTGGGTAAGACCGCCATGTATTGGCATTGCCTGGATGCCGTGCTTTTTCAAATTCCTTGCAACAACATCAACTTCGCTTCGTGTGCGACAAAATACTAATGAGAGGCCGAAGGAATTTTTCTTAATTAAATGCAAAAGCACTGAGAATTTTTCAGCCGGCGAAACATCATAGTACATTTGGTCAAGAAGTGCTGGGTCAACATATGCTTCTGTTTGCAGGGTCACCGGGGAATTCATGTATTTTGCAACAAGTTTGTCAACATCTTTTGTATAAGTTGCGCTGAATAGAAGTGTTTGCCTTTTTTGCGGGACTGATCTTATTATGTGCTCAACATCCTCATAAAAACCCATGTCGCACATTCTATCTGTTTCATCCAGGACAAAAAATTTTACGCTATCAAGTTTTAGCGATCTTGAGCGCATGTGGTCTAGAATTCTCCCAGGCGTCCCTACAACAACTTCTGCGGTTTGCAAATGCTGCTTTTGGGGATTGATATTAACCCCGCCATATATCGGGGTGATTTTAATATCGGTGTATTTTGCAAAAGATTTTAGAGAATCG
Source organism: archaeon (assembly GCA_035289625.1). GTDB lineage: Archaea > Iainarchaeota > Iainarchaeia > Iainarchaeales > Iainarchaeaceae > UBA10205. The sequence goes on from DATDWP010000016.1 coordinate 36,026, forward strand.
GAAACCTGTACGCAAAGCTCGCGCGTTGGTGTTAAAATGAGGGCCTGGATGCCTTTTTTGGGGATTATTTTTTCAAGAATTGGAAGTCCAAAAGCCGCGGTTTTGCCAGAGCCGGTGCTTGATTGGCCGATTACATCATTTCCTTTCTGTACGTGGGGAATGCTTTTTTGCTGTATTTCAGTTAGAGTTGTAAAACCCATTTCCGAAATAGCTCGTAAAAGCCGCTCGTCTAGTTTTATTTCCTTTAGGTCCATATTATACATATACTACCCATAAAGACCCTTTAAAAAGCTATAAGAACCCCCTTTGCGGCCCTTATAACCCTCTTATTCTGCCCAAGGGATTCGTTTGTGATTTTCTCGGTTAAGCCAGTTCTAAGAAAAAGTGCTTTTATTCACTAAATAAACATCAGTCTTTTGCCTTTCAAATTTATGAAAGGTCCAAATGAGTCGAGTACATAAATGCCGCATCCTCATTTTGCTTTTTTAGAGCGGCGTGCACTAGTATTGAAAGATGTGATGAGGAGATATTTTGCGTGGAATTTTTTAGAAGAGCCGCCTTGACTTCGGTTAGGGCTTTTTGGGCAATCTGTTCGGATTTTTTTTCGCCAAGATGGCAATTGAGACAGGCTGAATAGGCACTTGCATAGATTTTTTTTTCATCAAATTCTTCCATATGGCCCTGCCTTTTAACAGTAAATATTTTTGTAATTTTTGCTTTTGTTTTTTTAGCCAATGTTTATCACCCCATTTGCAATAAGTATTAGTGCCCAGCCTAAAACAACCAATAAGAGTCCGACTGCAAGGCGCATATAGCCCCTATTGTCCTGCTTCCAGCGCTTAATGTCCTGCACTTTTGCAACCCCGAAATATACTATGAAAAGTATTACGAGCAGCGGGAGGACGAATATGAAATTGTATAAGATCAACAAAAGAAAAGCGGTGAAATCAAAATTTTGCGACAGTAGTGTAATTATTGCAAGGTATGGGGCCCCAGTGCATGGCAATTCAACCGCTGCAACAAATGCGCCCAAAAACATAACTCCGGGAATTGTCAAATTTTTTGAAAGATCATCTATTTTCTTTGCATATTCCGGCGGGATTGCTAATGAAAAACCCCTCCCATACCAATAGAAGTCCTTAATTTCAATAAGCCCAGCGCCAATTACAAGCATTGCAACTGCAATTGAGACGTATTCTGCAACAACTATTGGGACCTGCACGAAAAAATATGTAAGCCCAAGGCCTGCAACAATATAGGTTATGAAAACCGCGCCAATGTATGCTAGGCCAAATTTTAAAAGTGCCTTTTTGGTTCTCGCCCCGGTAATTACAGTAGAAATTAGCAGTACCAAAACCCCTATTGCGCACGGGTTTATAGAATCAATTGCAGCGGTGATAACTACAGTTCCAATCGTTGGCAAAATTGCTTCAACTGCCATTTGGCGCACCTTCTTTTGAATCAAAAACTATTTGGATAAAATCTCCCGGAGGGATTTGCGAATAGGGCGCAAGAACATGATCTTCAAATTTTTCATTTTTCTGCCCATTAACATAGAGCTGCACTTTTGCCGGCAGGCCATTACATAAATCCCCATTTTTCTTATCTAAAATAGAGCCATCTTCAAGAACAACTGCAATGCGATCGCTATCAAAATAGCCTCCAATTACTTCAAAATAGTGACCTAGCGAGACATCATGCAGGTCCATTACAGTGCCCTCTACATGGATCCTATAATCGTTGTGGTGGTGAAGAAGGTTTGTCCCGATTTTTCCATCAATGCCTTTTGATTGTTCAAGTACGAGTTTTTCGCCGCACATCCACACTTCATAATCGGCATGCCAATGAACCGGGCCGCCGGTTACAGAATCTAAATTTTTTTGCACCGTTGCCCCCACAAGATAGAGGGTTGAGAGGGAAATTGAAAGGACAATTATTATGAAAGCTATGTGTTTGTGGGTTTCGGATAATTTGGAAAGGAAAATGATTGAGAGAATTACAACGATTATAGTGATTGCAAAACCAACCCCTAGGAAGAAGAGAGAATTATTTTCATGCCCTAAAGATCCGTTTTCATGGGAGAGTACAATCCCCGCAAAAATAAGGATTGCAAATAAGAGCAGGGCTTTTTTCATAAAATTCCTCTTTTAACAAAATTCGCACACTTGCGCTTCTTCTTTCTGTTTGCTCTTCTGCTGTTTTGTATTCTTTGTATTCTTTTGTGTTGAGGGCATTTTTTAGTCTCCCAAAGAGTCTTGCATTTGGATAATAAAAGCTTTATTCCTATTTAAATCAGTGTGGTTGTATGAAAGTAATTGCAATTGTAACTGATATTTTTTTCAAGGCAAAAATAGCGGAAGTTGCAAATTCACTGGGAGTAAAAGTGGAGTTTGCAAATAGTTTTGAAAGCTGCCGCGGGGCACAAAAAGTGATTGTTGATCTTGAAAAATTCGGGACTTTAGGAATTGAAGAGCTAAAAAAGAGTGACGCGCAAATTGTAGTTATTGGGTATTTTTCACATGTTAAAAAAGAGTTAGCAGAGCTAGCCAAAAGAAGTGGCTGCGATATTATAGTGCCAAAATCTGAATTTAGTAAAAAATTGCCACAGCTCTTAGCGTGAGTCAAAAAATTAAATCTTTAAACACCGGCCTAAACCTTTCAGGTGTATTTTTATAAACTAAGTCAACCACTTTTTTGTTATGGATATATTCCTGCTGCTTCTAACCGCTCTTGGCCTTATGGTCTTTGAAGTGATTACTTCGATTGATAATGCGGTAATCAATGCCGATGTGCTGCGCACAATGTCAAAGAGGGCGCGCAAGTGGTTTTTGCTCTGGGGCCTTTTGATCGCGGTTTTTTTGGTGCGGGGTGTTTTGCCATTTCTTATAATCTGGCTGGCAAACCCCTCACTTGGCCCAGTTGAAGCTATCACTGCAACATTTAGTTCAGACCCTTTGGTAGCAGAATCTATGGAAAAATCAAAACCGGTTCTGCTGGTTGGCGGCGGAGTGTTTTTGCTCTTCCTCTTTTTCCACTGGCTCTTTATTGAACCGAAAAATTATGGGCTGCGGGGCGAGAGGCGGATCCACCAAGATTATGGGATTTGGTTTTATGCGATAATTTCAGTTCTTTTAAGCCTTGTTGTCTGGCTTGCAATAGAAAAAGACCCCATAATGGCATTCGGGGCAGTTGTTGGCTCTACTGCCTTTTTCATAACCCATGGATTTAAGGAAAATGCAGCAGAGCAGGAGAGGCGCATGATGCATAGCGGAAATGGGATGACGGATTTTAGCAAGATCCTATATTTGGAAGTAATCGACGCTACATTTTCAATTGACGGAGTAATAGGGGCATTTGCATTCACCATGTCTGTACCGCTAATATTAATCGGGAACGGGCTCGGGGCAGTTGTTGTAAGGGAATTAACAATCCACAATATTGAGAAAGTGAAAAAATATAAATACCTAAAGAACGGGGCAATGTATTCAATACTCTTCCTGGGGGCAATAATGGTTCTTGATAGCTTTGGAGTGCACATACCGCAATACGTCTCACCGCTGATAACATTTTCATCAATTGCATACTTTTTCTACAAGTCAAAAAAAGAGCTTGGGCAAGAGAATGCGGGCAAAGATAGAGGCAATTAAATTTCCAAGTGGGGTAATTACAGAAATTCGCATCTTTTGCCAAAAAAACGGGTTATAATTATAAATTACAAAGGGTTTTCTTTGTAGGGTCAATATAATGGCAAGCGTAATAGAGCTTTTTTTCTTTGTCGCAGCAATAATATTTGCGGGGTTTTTTGGGAACCTTTTTTTCAAGCGCACCCGCTTTTCAGATTTCGTGCTGCTTATGTTCCTCGGGCTTTTGATAGGCCCGGTATTTAACCTCCTTGGGCCGGATGCAGGATTATTCCTAAAAGGGATTACACCATTCTTTGCGTCCCTTGCCCTCATGATCCTACTCTTTGAAGGAGGGCTGCAACTAAACCTCTACCGCGTGCTGCGCGAACTTCCAAAGACTACGATCTTCACCCTGTTGGTGTTTGTATTAAGCGTTGCAGTAATCACGGCGATCCTGCTCTTTTTTGGATGGAACCTGTTTTTTGCAATACTTGTAGGATGCATACTTGGAGGGACTAGCGCTGAAATAATAATACCGCTTGTAAACAGCACCTCGGTGAGTTCGGAGACAAAAACATTCCTAACACTCGAATCGGCAATAACCGATGCGCTCTGTGTAATTGCGGTTATTACAATGGGGCAGGTTATCCTTGCCCAGACAGTGAATGTGCAAGTAGTCTTGCAGAGCCTCTTTTCTGCCTTTTCAATCTCTGCCGTGCTTGGGGGGATTTTCGGGGTATTCTGGATAGGGATGCTGCGTGATTTTTCCGAAACCAAAAAATATGACTATGTGCTAACAGTGGCGCTGCTATTTTTACTATATGCAATTACCGAATATGCAAACGGGAATGGGGCATTCTCAGCGCTCGTATTCGGAATGGTTTTGGGGAATGCAAAAGAGATTGCCCAGATGCTGCGCATGAAGCCATCCGAACTTGATTCAACCCTCACTGCATTCCACACGGAGATATCATTTTTTGTGAGGACATTTTTCTTTGTTTATTTGGGGCTGATTTTTGATATAACCCAATTAACAGTTGAACTTGGGATAATGTCATTCCTAATAGCGCTTGGAATATATGCGGCAAGAAGGTTCGGGTCGCGGGCAATTGTTCTCTGGAACAGCGGCTTTGCATCCGACCAAAAAGCAATAACTGCGCTGATGGCACGCGGGCTTGCAGCTGCCGTCCTTGCAACCTACCCTGTAACTATAGGAATAATTGACGCTAATTTGGAAATGGTTGTACAGGTCGCGTTCATGGTTATCCTTTTTACTAACATTATGACAACAGTTGGGCTTTTTGATTTTGAAAAGAGCAAGGCTGCAGGCCTGCAAGCATAGCAAGAATCTGATAGGCCACACCTCAGGCTAGCCTTTAAATGCCATTAGAGCTGGCCAGCAGGAAAATCTTCATCCAATATTATGCTCTCGTTAGTTGTCAAAATGAGGCTCGAAGACGTCTTTTTGCCCCGGGGATTTTTTGGCCCTGCACAAAACTTTCGAAAAGCCTGAACTAAAACTCAATTTGGCAAAAACGGGAAATTCGAATTTAAAGGCAAATCTGATTTCTACAGAGCAGTGCAAAACCAAAACTTTAATTAGGTGAATAAACTCTTATTCTGCTGCATGAAAACCAGTACTGTTGCACTTATGCTTGTGGCATTCTTATCCATTTCAGGTTGCGTAAATGTGACTTATGATAAAGGCAATTCAACAGATTTCCAAGAGTGCGGTAACCTTATTTGCGAGGACGGGGAAACAAAACTGACTTGTGCTACTGATTGTGTCCTTTGCTCTTCACCAGGTGGCTGTTCTGGCAATTCGTACAGTTCCCCAAATTCGTACAGTTCCCCAATAATTTCTTCCACAACCGTTAGTCCTTCAAACCCAGGTTTGGGGCAGATCTTCACTCTTTCCCTTACCGTGTCTGATGATCGCGGGATCAGATATGTTTTTTGGAACTCCTCAAAGCCTGTTTCTGTCCAAGGCAACCCGACTCTCTTGAAAGGGGATTTTTATGATTGCGCTTTCCAGCCAACCTGTTCAGTTTCATTCAGGTTCAGTTCTGAAGAGCAAGGGCCGATACAATTCACTGTTTATGCGGATGATTCTGTCGGCAACGAATCCGCAAGATCTGACTTTGAGGTTATCGTACAGTCATTCAAAAGGACCTCCACTGCTGCTGTTTGCGGAAATAATATTTGCGATAGCGGTGAAACATCTAATAACTGTGCAGGCGACTGCCCAAGTGCACCTTGTTCTTCAGGCCCGGGATGCCAAGACCCAAATGATGATGTCACGTCCCCATTGTGCGGCAATAGCGCCTGTGAAACGGGCGAGGCTTTTGAAACCTGCCCGCAGGACTGCCCTTTTGAAAACAATGACGATTCAAATGCCTGCACCACAAATTCAGACTGCGGCTACCGACAGGCCTGTGAGGGCGGGAGTTGCGTTTCAGTTGAATGCACCAACGATTCGCAATGCTCCGGATGCAGGAGATGTTCGGATAATACGTGCCGCTCATGCGGATATGGCCCGACTGGTTTATGTTACTGCTGAACTGCATTTTGTGAATTTTCCAAAAACACAAGTTAACCCAGGACAACACAACCCCCTACACAAAACAAACCTTTAAGTATAACCTAATTCAATATTTGGAAATGAAATTTTATCCCATTTTGGTTGTTTTTGCAGGTTTTTTTCTTCTAAGCGGATGCGTCACAATTGACCTTAGCGAGACAAACCAGACGACCAATGAAACTGTTAAGGGCGCTAACACAGCAGCCTCTTGCGGCAATGGATTTTGCGAGAGCTCGGAAACACTCGCTAGCTGCATTGCTGACTGCACCTATTTTATTGCGCAATGCGGAAACCTGATTTGCGAAAACGGCGAAACACCGGTTACTTGCGAGCAGGACTGCAGGCCGATTGTCCGCCATGATCTTTGCGGGAATGGGATTTGCGATACCGGAGAGTATGATGAAACGTGCCCTCAGGATTGCCCGCTGCCCGATCCTGTACGCGAGGCGTGCGGAAACAGAATTTGCGACACCGGGGAAAATAATTTCTTGTGCCCAACGGATTGTGAAGTGCAGGTAATATGTGGTGATGGGGGGTGCAGCACAAGTGAAACGCCTGAAACATGCAGCTTGGATTGCGGTTACTCAAACCCTATTTGCGGCAATGCTTTCTGCGAGCCCGGCGAAAGTGCACAAACATGCCCTGTTGATTGCAGCACCATTGATGCTTTAGGTAATGTGTGCGGCAACGATTCATGCGAACCTGGAGAGACAAGGGAAATGTGCCTGGTTGACTGCAGGTTTGTTTTCCCGAGGTCAATTTTTGATGTAAACAACAATTTGCCTGACGATCTTAATTCCTTTGACCAGCTGCGGATTTGCGGTAACTATTATTGTGAATCGAATGAAACAGAACAAAGTTGTCCACGCGATTGCGGCGATCGCCCCGGATTTTGTGGGGACGGTTTTTGTGCAGTGATCGAGGGCTCACAAACCTGCCCTCAAGACTGCCGCCTTCCTCTGCGACCAGAAACATGCGGGAACGGTATTTGTGATGCAACAGAGGCGTCCACTGCCTGCTGGACGGACTGTTCAGAAGACCTTACAACCACGTGCGGCGATGGGATTTGTGCAGGGACAGAGAATGCGGCAAGCTGCTCTGAAGATTGCTGGACAAATGGTTCTGGTGACCAATTCCCCTCGCTCACGGTAACAGTGAGCCCTTCAAACCCTTCACAGAGCACTACTTTCAATCTGACGGTTAGCGCGCAAGACGATGTGGGAATAGACCAGATTTTCTGGAGCGCCGACAAGTTCATTCCTGATTATAACCACTTGAATTCCTTTGACTGCAACATGCAGACAACATGCACTCATTCATGGGCTGAGCTTATTGCAATCGAGGAAGGAACTATCCGGATAACTGTTTATGCCACTGATTCTTCAGGACAGCAGTCAGGAAGGCCTGTTATGGAAGTCAATGTCGGGCCTTTTAGGCCTTACACTGTTGAAACAGGGGGAGCTGTATGCGGCAATGGCTCGTGCCAGTCCACAGAGAGCCCGAGTTCGTGCCCTTCTGATTGCAACAGCGGAGAAACGGTCACAACAATGTGCGGGAACAGCATCTGTGAAACAAGTGAAAGTTCAACAAGCTGTCCGCAGGACTGCTCTGCTGCCCCTTCAGGTCCAATATGCAACAACAATATCATTGAGGGTTCAGAAGTCTGTGACGGCACTTCGCTTAGCGGACAAACCTGCCAAACACAAGGCTTTACCTACGGTACATTAAGGTGCAATTTCATTTGCTCGGGCTATGATAGGAGTAACTGCTCCAACACCCCTGCTGCAGTGTGCGGCAACGGAACCTGTGAAGCTTCAGAGAGCGAGACAAGCTGTGCTGCTGACTGCTCTGTTGAAGACGAATGCAGCACGAATTCAGACTGCGGCTATAAGCAAGTTTGCGAATTTGGAGAATGTGTTTCTGTCGAATGCACTAATAGCGCACAGTGCGGAACATGCCAAAGATGTTCGGATAACATGTGCCGTTCATGCGGTTATGGGCCATATGGCTGCTACTGCTGAAGAAATCATTTCCCCATCCGCCCCTTTTTCCTTGATAGACAAAGGCTTGTTTTCAGGGGCTGTTTTCTGCATAATCAGGCAAGTTCGACACTCATATGCCCTTTCATTGCCCGGGCCAACTCATTTTTCCCGATGTTTGGACGGAAAGGTCATTGTGGAATGGCCACTTGTGGCAATCTATTGGCAATATTTTGCACCACGACCAAAAAATGGTTTGAGCGCCGAAGGGTGGATTTGAACCACCGACCCTCCGGTTAACAGCCGGATGCTCTACCTGCTGAGCTACCTCGGCCCAAATCAAGTTTTTAGAACTTGAAAGGACTTAAGAATATAGTTTTGGATGGTTTTATAAAAGTCTCCTCCCTCTTCGCTGCGGCATAATTTTAATCCCAAAACCGCTAGTTTGTGGCCAGAATTGCTTAAATATAGGGAAAGTGTAAAACTTGTAGTATTGATAAAAGTTGTGGAAAAATGGAAAAAAATCTGCAAACAGTTCTCTTTGCATCAATAATATTTGTGCTTTTGCTCGCAAGCGCGCTACTAGCATCCGGTTCTGGAATATTTAGCATGGATTTATTATCTGCCGGGGAGAATTTCCCTCAAGGAATACTTTCACTAATAAATACAGAGCTCATTTTGCTCGGGATTCTTTTTCCCCTTTTGCTCGGATTTATTTCTGCACTCACACATTCCCTTGATAGAAAGACAATCTACATTTGCACTCTAGGAGGCTGCTTGCCTGCAATTTTAATTTCATTTTTGCTATTCGGGCTTGGGCTTGTTGAAATTCTTTTTGCAATATTTGTACTTGTTGCAATTGTTCTTGTAGTTGAAATAAGTTTTGTCAAATCAAAAGAGCTAAAAACGCTTGTCACTTTTAGGACAGCTTCAAGTGCTGGCAAAACTGCATTTTTGGCCCTTGCTATTGCACTTTTTATTTCCAGCGCAGCAATTGGGCTTGAGAACAATGAAAAGAATGTAAAAGAGCTGGGCGATAAAATAATTGACCTAGCAGTTGGGGGCGGATCAACAAATTCATCACTTGCAGCGGCAAGTGCTGACCTTCTAATAAATTCACAAAAACAAGCAGTGGGTTCTATTGCAAAATCCCCACAATTTGAAAAATTGCGATCAAAACAAGACCCAGATGTCCAAACTTTTGTTGTTGCAATTGATTCGATGCAGGCACAATTGGATAGCCCACATGCGCGCGAGCAAGTGATTAGTGAAATTGAGAAAAAAGCACCGCAAGCAAAGAGCTCTATTAATTTTGAATTTTTGAGAAAAACTTCTCCTATGATTGATGCGATTGCAACTTATTACTGGCTAATCAGCGCGTTTGCAATAACTTCGGCATTTTTATTTTTTTCAAACCTTATTGGTTCAAACCTTGCAGGGTTTTTTGCGGCTGTTATAAGAAAAGTTTTAGAATTTATGCACTCTGAGGCGCAGTAAATTTTTGGATAATTTCTAGCGCTTAATTTAATTTAATGACTCTCCCTAGGTTAATAAGTGGCAAAGGAGAGATAGCATTTTATTCTAAAATACGCAATCTTATTGCATGAGAAACTCTCAATCCAGAGAAAAAAACAGGCTAGCTCGACTATTTGTTAAACAAATGCTCCAAAAACACCCAAAAGTAGCGCCATTGATAGATGGTGTTTTTGTTTTTGGAAGTACTGCTGCAAATCTTGCTACTTCAGATTCTGACATAGATATTTTTTTTGTTACTGAAAAAAATGCCGAAAAATTCAGAATGATTTTTCAAAAAGACATTGAAAAGTTTACTGAAAAACATAAAGTGGAACTGAATGTCCAATCATTTCACACCGACGATATGCTTTCATTTATTCAAGGCAATATTACTCGCAGTTTGGCATTGGAGAAAATTCTTCAGTTTGGTTGCATTCCAATATACTTAAATGAAAAATGTTTTCCTAAAAATGAGAGAAAATATCTTTTTTCCCGTCTTCACCACACACTTCAATCCATAAAAAAATTTTATGGGGCTTTAAACGCATTCCCAAAATCTGGGTCAATAGACAAGCGCCTCGGTGAACTAAGAAGACATAAGGGCATGAGAAGGTTTCTCTAAATTAAATGTGGGATTAGTAGAGTTTTATATCAAAGCAGATTTTAAGCGTGAACACGCCCCAAAGTGGATTTGCAAAGCAGCAATAGCGTTTTACCCTAAATCCACTCCTAACTTCCGGAAAAACCCTTAAGCATTGAGTGCAAAAGTTACCGCTGCTCCCTTCCGGGCCTTGCGGGGTTGGCCTTGGCAAACAACCTTAAGGGACAGAAGGTCATTGTTATGGAAAGGCACTACAACAACTAAGCAAACCGCCCTCAAGGCTTCGATCCCGTCTAAAGCGGAATTGACGGCAACAGGGAACCACTACCTCCCCAATCTAGTCCACTATCAATAGGGGTAAGTGAAGTATATAATCTTTGAGGAGCAGGAATTGGAAATGTAATTTTTCAATTATATATAACACATAGTGGCACAAAAAATATTTTCAAGGCAAAATTAAGCATTATTTGCCAAAAAAATACTAAATAACACTTTTTTAATGAAAAAAGACTTTGTTAATGGGTTATTGGGTTTTGAGGCACATTCACACCTACGACTATATTGACGCATGGACTTAACAACCTTATTTTTTGAAACGGAGTGTTAATAGAGCTCTATACATAAAAGAGAACGTATATAAAGGACTTTTACTGTAGTGAATAGTGGATCTTACTTTTATTTCAAAGCCAAGATTCGTTCAGGGGTGAACAAATGAAATCGTTAATAGAAAATGCAGTAAGTACTCCTAATGAAAAACGGGAGGACAAAATGGAAGAATTCGGGACACCAAAAATAATGGTGATAGGATGCGGGGGCGCAGGATGCAATGCAGTGAATAGGATTGCAAATATGAACATTGCAGGAGCGCAACTTGTTGCAATCAATACCGATAAGCAGCACCTTGCAATAATAAATGATGAAATAACAAAAATCCTGATAGGAAAATCTGTAACAAGAGGACTTGGAGCCGGCGGGTATCCAGAAATCGGCGCAAAGGCAGCAGAAGTTAGCAGGGCAGCTTTGGAAGAAGTAATGGACGGAGTTGACATGCTCTTTATTTCAACAGGAATGGGCGGAGGAACAGGGACAGGTTCAGCGCCAATTGTTGCGCAGATCGCAAAAGAGCAAGGAGCAATTGTAATTGCAATTGTAACATACCCGTTTGCACTGGAAAAGGCAAGGCTCATAAAAGCAGAAGAAGGAATTGAAGCGCTACGGCAAGTTAGCGACACAGTTGTTGTAATCGACAACAATAGGCTAGTTGAACTCGTCCCGAATTTGCCGATACAAGACGCATTCAAAGTCGCAGATGAAGTGATAGCAAGAACAGTGCGCGGTATAACAGAAACAATCACGCAGCCTTCACTAATCAACCTTGACTATGCTGATGTTCGCGCTATAATGAGCAACAAGGGCCTTTCAGTAATTGCTGTTGGCGAAAGTAAATCAGTTAACAAGGTAGAAGAAGTGGTTGAGGACACACTGAAAAATTCACTTCTTGATGTTGACATCAACGGAGCAACAGGCGTACTCATACATATAACAGGAGGGCCTGAACTAACCCTCGGAGAAGCAAACGGAATTGGGGAAAAATTAACAGAACATATCGACCCAAAAGCCGCAGTAATCTGGGGAGCTAGGGTTGATACGACCTTTGATAACAAGCTCGAAGTGATCGCAATCTTTACAGGAGTGCACAGCCCATACATAAAAGGAGCCTCAACAAATATCGGAAGAGGATCAAAACCAAAAGGACATCTTGAAATAGATTACATGTAAACCAACCGTTTCGGCGTTTGGAGCGAGTGGCTATCTCAACTAAAGTTGAGATAGGCCATCTAATTTTTTTTAATCTAATTTTACTTTAAAATTTTAATTTCAAATAAAAAGCGGCAGCGCATTCACTAAAAGCAGCGCAAGAATAATATAGAGGAAAAATTTCTCTACAATTTTTTGTAGTTCCTCTTTTGGCTTATTCAAAAAATTTAGATACGGAGCTATCATTAATTTTGCAATCCTTCCGCCATCAAATGGGTGCATTGGCAAAAAATTTATGGAAGCTACAAGGAAATTTAGCAAAAAGAGCCAATAAATAAAATCAACAAAAAGTGTTGCAATAGTAGCATACAATGAAAAGGACTCTGGCAAAGGGAAGTTCTCATTGCGGATCTGCTGCGGTACAAATCCAAACTGCCCCAATTCATTTGGAGTTAAATTTATTGTGACAAGTTTCCCTGTACGCTCTAGGGCAAATGTTTTTTGTGAAAACCTATCCTGTTGCAGGGCGCTGAAGAGATCTTGCGCATTTTTTATTTCAGCGCCATTTACGCTGCGAATAATATCACCCTCTTGCATTTGCCCAAAAGCAGAGGAAGGGTATTGCTGGCCACAAAAGAGCGTATTTTCAAGAACGCTACCAACTCCAACACCTAAAACCAAATTATCCTGCACACCCGGGTACAAATAATCGGTAACAGGAGTGATAAGGCCAAGTGAGAGCGCAAGAATAACCCCGGTAATTCCCATCAGGGCAAGATTTGCCATTGGCCCGGCTGCTAAAAACGGCAAAACCTTCTCTTCTTTTTCTTCTCTTACTTGCTTTTCATCAGGTTCAACAAAAGCGCCGACCGGCAAAAACCCAAGCAAAACTACACCTGTTGATTTTATTGTAAAGCCCTGCCTTCTGCCAACAATCCCGTGCGCTCCTTCGTGCACAAGTAAAATTATTAGAAGCGAAATCCAGGCATGCAATGGAGGGGTTATTGGAACTCCTGGGATTTGCACCCCGGGTATTAGAGGAGCTACCCCCGGGCAACTTTTTAAACCGAGCAAATAATTTGAAGTTATTTCAAAAGCTTGCAAAACAAGTGAGAAGAGTGTAAATCCTGCTAGGCCCATTGCACCAAAAGAAAAAACCATTAACGGGAAAAGGCCCCCGATAAGGCTGCTTTGCGAGAGCGCATTTCCCAAAAGTGAATCAATTCCAACAAGTCCTGCGCACAGGATTGTAAACGAGAGAACAAAAAGCCCAAGTCTTTTTGCAATCGGAAGTTTTCTGCCGTAAAAAAAATCAGCTGAAAGCGCTCCAAAGCCAATCAAAAGGCCAACCATTGAAAAAATATCCAAGAATTTTTTGTGCCTAGCCATTTTGTCAAAAAATGCAAGCGGCTTTTGGGTTTTTAGAAGTGAAATTATAAAATAAGTGTCGGCTTTTGCGAATTTTTTTAATAGAAATGTGACGATTAGCGAAATTACGACAAACCCAAAGGCGATAAGAGTGAAATCTAGTGCCATTTTACCATCTTTTCCAAAAACCGCCTATAAATTTGCAATACAACAAACAAATGCGGATAAAACAATAGTAAAAGTTGAGTTTAAAAGGGTTGTCTTATCAAAATGTATTTAGCGAAGTGGAAAAATGGCTGAAAATGAGACAAAAAAACAAGGGACATATGATGTATACGATTACGTGTTCTCACTAGAAGAGCAGCTCCGTTCATTGCAAACAGAAAAACAAATGGCATCAGCCCGTTTAACACAGCTCCAGATTGATTTGGAGAGAATGAGAAAAGAACTAAATGAATTAAAGGTACCTCCGCTAATAGTTGGCACAATAAACGAGGTACTTGCGGATAATTCAGTTATTGTAAAGCACAGCAACGGCATGGAATTTTTAGTTAAGCCGGCTCCGGGAATTGAGAGCGAACTTGAAGCAGGAAAACGCGTTGCAATGAACCAGAGAAGCCTTGTTGTTACAAAAGTATTCCCGGAAAACAAGGACTGGCGCGTCAATGCAATGGAAATAATCGAAAAACCAAAAGTCACATTTGAGCAAATTGGCGGGCTTGAAAATGAAATGCGAGAACTTGAAGAAGCTGTAATATTGCCCCTTACAAACCCAGAGAGTTTTGAGCAGCTCGGAATCGATCCTCCTAACGGAGTGCTACTACACGGGCCCCCCGGAACAGGAAAGACACTACTTGCAAAAGCTGTTGCAAACAAAACAAATTCAACATTTATTTCACTCTCCGGCTCAGAACTTGTGAGAAAATATATCGGCGAAGGCTCAAAACTTGTTCGTGATCTCTTCAGGTTGGCAAAAGAGAAAACCCCCTCAATTATTTTTATTGATGAGATTGATTCTGTGGGCACGCACAGGTTTGCAACTGCAAATGGGGACCGCGAAGTGCAGCGCACAATGATGCAGCTACTCTCAGAAATGGACGGGTTTTGTGAAGTTAAGGGAGTGAAAGTGATTGCCGCAACAAATAGGCTCGATATGCTAGACCCAGCGCTCTTGCGACCGGGACGCTTTGATAGGATAATTGCAGTGCCGCTTCCAAGTAAGGATGCGCGAAAGAAAATATTTGGAATCCACAGCGCAAAAATGGCAATTGAAAAGAAAATTTCCCTAGATGAACTTGCCGGGTTAACTGAAGGGCTGACCGGGGCAGATATCAAGAACGTGTGCATGGAAGCCGGGATTTTTGCCCTTCGCGAGAACAAGAAAAAAATCGAACTGCGCCACTTCAATGACGCTGTGCAGAAGGTTTCAAGGCTGCCGGTTGTAGATAGGCCAAATGATAGGATGTTTGCGTGAAAAAATAAAATTTTTTTATTAATTCGTTTTATAAAAATAAATCTGCTAAGTTATTATTTAATCTTCCACAGCTAGTACTGAAATATATGTCCTTTTTTTTGAACTGTCATAAGAAACCCCAACTCCAACCAAATCATATTTTGCAATTGAGAGCAAATCAGAAAAATTCGAATTTCTGGTATTCAGTTCTTTAGAAAAATCTTGAATAACTTGCAAACTTGGATTGGGAACATCAGGAAGGGGGAGCATTATCTCAACAAAAGCAAATTCATCTATAGTTTCAAAAAACCACAAATGAGTGAAATCATCCCTAACAGCAGTATTTAGAGGTTTTCCATTGGTCTTTCCCGGTATTACACTTCCCCAGCTTGTCCAGCTAACAAACGCGGTATCTGTTGATGCAATTTTTGTGTTATCTGCTATAACAAGTGCCCATTTTTCCACTTTAGTATTGATTTTCATTGGCTTTAGATTCTGTGCCGCTCTGAATTTTGCGATTTCAGAATATATTCCAGTTTTAATAGCAGTTTCACTAATAGCAGAACCGGCAGTTGGTGGAGTGGCTGTTGTTGGTATAGGATTAGTGCTGGTCCCATCTGCTGCAAGCGCGCCAGAAGTTGGGGAATTAGTGGAAATTGCAGTAGCAGAATTAGTAGCAAGTGTTGGAGCGACCGGGGCAGCTTCTTTCACCAAAATATAAATACAAATTGCAGCTACTCCATTGTCTTCACAAAATTGTACACCAAGAGTTACGCTTTTGGCATTTTGCATCGTTAAAGCATTATCAAGGTTTGGATATTTGGTTTCAAGAGCTTCTGCCATGAAACACTCAACAACAGCAGCATCAGAGGTTATTTTTATTTTTAATTCCGGGGCTTTTTTAGCACAAATTTCTTCAGTGTCTAGCCTGTAGAAATGACCTTCTTTTATGCTTGTAGCCCTTGCTTGTGCTAGAGCCGCAGGATCGGCTGAAACTTCTGGCCAACCAAGTTTAGCCCTTCCATCATTAATCTCTTTCAAAATAAGCTTCTCAATATTTGCAAGGTTAAATTTGGCAGCGCTTGCAGGTAGAGTTGAAGAAGGAGTGGGAGTAGATGGTGTAGTAGTGGGCGTGCTAGTCGGGGTTGTTGCGCCCGGGGTAGTTGTCGAGCCCGGAGTTGCTGCAGCAGCTTGCGCCGCAACATTGGCGGTAGCAGCGGTTGTTGAAAACAAACCCCAAGCGCTTGCTTGGTCAACCAGCCTTTTGTTAACAAGTGCAAGAGATTCGCCGATAGATGCTGCCGGAAGAGGTTGTAATGGTTCAATGCCTTTGGCTTTTTTATATACTGATTCAAACTGTGCCTTTACTTTAGCGTATTCTTTTACGCCTTCATCCGAAGCGGCATAGTCGTGGAAATCTATACCAAACCCTTCTTGTTCACTATCACTTATTATCGGCCCATAAGTATAAGGGTCTGAAAAATGAGTTTCATTGTTTTTGATTTCTCCCCCAAACTTTTCCCATTTACCACGAATGTCAGTGCCAATATAAGTTTTTACATGCGCCTGGACTTTATAATCGCGCAATACCTCCAATTTTGCAAAATCAAATCTAACTTTTGCATTCTCAATTGTGGTTTCGCCATATATTACAATTGATTCATTTGGATTTACAACAATAGAATCAGTAAATACAAAAGTGTGATTGTCAATGCTAGCAATATCTTTGCCATTATATGGATAGGAATATTTCTCTGTATCAGCAAGTGCTACAAAGGAAAATAAAATCAGGAAAATTGCAACTGTGCTAAGTGCCACGATTCTTTTCATTCAAAACCCACTAAATGAATGCGTTTTTCCAATTTAAATCTTTGTTTTCCGGTTTTTCAAAAATTATAACTCCGCTCCAAGCATAAAGAGGTTGTTTGCAAAAAAAAGAGAAACCAGGCCCTTTTTTAGAGGGCCTAAAACGTGTTGCTAATATTTTAAGAAAATGGGATTAGGCTCACGTGGAGTTTTAAATCCACTATTATAATGCTTCAAATGAAATATATAAAATTTTACCCAGAATAGCCTTTGGGTGGTTATTTTTAAAGCCCAGCATTATTAGGGGGTTTTTGCCCAAAAGTACCGTTTTATTGTATTTTGAGCCAAAAGGCAAAATTGAGCCCTCAAATTTTATGGTAAATATGGCATTGGTTACAATTTTGGTTGGAAAGTGGGACAAATATTATAAACTTGGACAACTTAATCCTAAAATGCAAAGTAAGCTTTTAGCAATCCTCTTATTTTCACTGCTAATTGCCTTTGGTGGGTGCGCACAGAAAAAAACCCCATACGAAGGCCCCGGGGCAACCGATGTTAATGCAGCCGACCAGAACGCCCTAATCAAGGCGCAAGAGGCAATAGTTGATGCAAATACGGTTAGCGAAACAGACATTTGCCTACGCGAACAAAATGCGGTAAAGGCGGATGAGTGCCTTATAGAACTTGGAAAAACAAACAAAAGGAGCGATCCGTGCGAAAAAATTTCCGTGCTGCCAAAGGACACCTGCTTTTTGGAAGTTGGGATTGCAGCAGAAGATGAAATCACGTGCGGGAAAATTTCAGACCAGAGCATAAAAGACAAGTGCTTTTCTCAAATTGCAGTTGAATCAGGAAGGATTGAACTATGCAGGAAAATTGGCGCAATTGAATCCCGTGATGAGTGCCTCGGAGAACTTGCAAACACAAAGTCCTCAATCAAAGAGTGCCTTTCCATTTTCGATATCCCCACAAAGGATTCGTGCATTGTAACGGCTGCCGCCAAAATCACGGACAAATCAATTTGTGAAAATGTGAGCAAGAGGCTCACCAAAGAAGGGTATTCCCGTGACCTTTGCTATTATGCAAATTCTAAGCTTCCTATGGGGCAGGAATGCGTGGTGCTTATCTCACCGGGCCTTGTTCCAAAATGCTTTTTGGAAGCTGATGGGAATTTTACAAAAGAAGTGGACTGCAATGCCCTATCTGATGTAAATTCCCAAAATAGCTGCACAGCCTGGCTCGGGTTTGCAAAAAAAGAAGTGTCCTATTGTTATGCCCTGCCCAAAAAAGAGCAGGATGCATGTGTTGAAAGAGTGATCAGCGCAAAGCCGCAGAAAACCGAGTGCCCTAAAATAAAGGGCCTGCAGCTTGAGAACGATTGCTATATGCAGGCTGCAGTTTCCTACAAGGATATTTCGGCATGCCAGCAAATTGACAGCAACCCAATTCTAAGAAATGGGTGCATTGCCGCGCTTGCACTTGAACTTGAGGACCCGCAATCATGCGCACTAATACCTGCAAACAATATTTCCGGAAGGGATGAGTGCTACTCAGGCCTTGCGCTTGCGACAAATGATTACAGGATATGCGAGAGCGTGCAGACAGATAAGCAATATATCAGTTGTTTTTCCGATATAGCGCTAGGTCTTGGCGCAACCGAAGTGTGCACAAAACCACAAAGGGAAAGCCTGCGCCTGTTGCCATATGCGGCTTCTGATTATTGCATTGAAGAATATGCAATTTCTATAGAGGATGCTAAACTGTGCGATAAGATCTCCAAATCCGCCCTTCAAGAGCACTGCAATCAGGAGGTTGGCAAAAGGCTTGCCTGCATTGACAATGACGATGTGTGCGATGAGGGCATTTGCGATTATAAAATTGATTCTGATTGCAAGTCCCCGTTTTCCTGCACAGTGGATTCGGAGTGCAATGACAATAAGGCCGCTACAAAAAACAGCTGTGTCAATGATTTGTGCAAATACACCCAAATAACACAGTGCATTGCAGATGATAGTTACTGCCCCGGCATATGCACCTACACGGGGGATCCTAACAAGACAACAAACGCGCAAGGGGAAACAAATGAGGATAGCGATTGCGAGAGCCCATAACACGGCCTAACAACAGTATATGCCCTACAAATGATACAATTTATTTCCAAATGGCAAGCATGCTTTTTGAGGCATTTTAAGGTTTTGTCGAAGTGGAATTTATAATACTTTAATTTAATAGACTCTTAATGGAAGCAGACAGAATAATTGTCCTTGATTTCGGAAGCCAATACACCCACCTACTTGCAAGAAGGATAAGAGAACTTGGGGTGTACTCGCAGATAATGTCTCCAACTGTTTCATCTGCTGAGCTTGCAAAATCAAAAGGGATTATACTAAGTGGCGGGCCAAAGAGTGTATATGACAAGGACGCGGTTGCATATAATCCCCAAATCTTCTCCCTTGGAGTTCCAATACTAGGGCTCTGCTATGGGGAGCAATTAATAGGGCATACTTTGGGCGGAAAGGTCGAACTTGGAAAAGTGAAAGAATATGGCAGCGCAAAATTCCAAGCAACAAAAACAGAGCTTTTTGCCGCCGTTTTACCAAATTCAACCGTGTGGATGAGCCACGGGGACAAGGTTTTGGTTTTGCCTGAAGGCTTTTCCAAAATAGGCTCGACAAAAGACTGTGAGTTTGCGGCAATTGCAGATGAGCGCAGAAAAATCTACGGGCTGCAGTTCCACCCCGAAGTTGCGCACTCGCAAGAGGGCATGAAAATACTTTCAAATTTCGTTTTTAGGATTTGCGGCTGCAAACCGAACTGGACAATGAAGGGTTATCTTGAGAAAAAAATAACGGAAGTTCAAAAAAATGCAGGGAATAAAAATGTATTTTTACTCCTAAGCGGCGGGGTTGATTCGACTGTCTGCCTTGCGCTAATTGCAAAAGCTCTAGGCGCGCAAAGGGTGCACGCTCTGCATGTTGACACGGGTTTTATGAGAAAGGGCGAGAGCAAACTGGTAGTTGAGGAACTCGAAAAACTGGGGTGCGGAAAAATACATCTTGTAGAGGCGCAGGATAAATTTTTGCAAAAACTAGATTGGGTAACTGACCCTGAGGAGAAGAGAAACATCATCGGAAAACTCTTTGTCGACATTGCAATCGAGGAATTGAATAACATCTCGTTTGAGCCTGGCACCTGGCTAATTGGCCAGGGCACAATATACCCTGACACAATTGAAACGGGCGGAAATGAAAATTCAAATAAGATAAAAACGCACCACAACAGGGCGCCTATAATTATGGAAATGATAGAGAAGGGAATGGTAATTGAGCCCCTAAAAGACCTCTACAAAGACGAGGTAAGAGAACTTGGCAAGCTTTTGGGACTGCCGGAAAAACTTGTAAATAGGCACCCATTCCCAGGGCCCGGGCTTGCGATAAGGATTCTTT
The DNA here is from genome assembly GCA_035289625.1 of archaeon. Taxonomy (GTDB): domain Archaea; phylum Iainarchaeota; class Iainarchaeia; order Iainarchaeales; family Iainarchaeaceae; genus UBA10205. The sequence goes on from DATDWP010000016.1 coordinate 56,156, forward strand.
GCAGCGGCACAAAAGATGTAAATCTAGAAGCGGAAAAAGAGATTATGAAAATCGCAAAAAAAGAAGGGTATGCTGCAACAATTCTTCCGATAAAAGCAGTCGGGGTGCAGGGGGATAACAGGACTTACAGGAATGCCTTGCTTTTGGAAGGGAAATTTGATTATGAGGCGCTCGAGAGGGTTTCTACAAAAATTACAAATTCTTTCAATTCAATAAATCGCGTGGTTGCCTTAGTTTTTCCCAAAAAAATAAATTCTATTGAGCTAAAGGCCGCATTTTTGACAAAGTCGCGCATTCAAAAACTTCAAGAAGCTGATTTTGCGGCTACACAAATTCTTGCAAAAACAAAACAGTATGACTCAATCTGGCAATTCCCCGTGGTTTTGCTCCCAATCGATTTTAATAAAAATGGCGAGGGGGTAGTGCTGCGCCCAGTCGAATCAAAAGAGGCAATGACCGCAAAATTTTCAAAAATAAATAAATCGGCTCTCAAAAAAATGGCAACTCGCATCTTGAAAATCGGGGGAATCGGGGCGGTAATGCTAGATATTACACATAAACCCCCCGCAACAATTGAGTGGGAATAAGAGGGAAAAAGGCCAAGCGGAAAGTTCAACTCGTGCTTGCGAAAGCTTTTATACCCCCAATTACAAATACTAAGTGATGACTCGCGAATTTGAGGTTATTCAAAAACAGGCGCTAAAGGCGCTCTCGATCTACTCGATGGTAGTTTTACTTGGCGGGCTTTTTCTCTCATCAATTGTCGAAGGGCTCAGGTTGCATTTGATGGGATCTAGCGCGCAAGCTACACTACTCTATTTTGCAGGCATTGGTTCACTTGCGGTAACAATATATGTGTACAAGAAAGGCAGGGAAATAATCGGCGCATAAAATTTACAGACTCTTTCTACTAATTTACACTTTTTTGAGTCAAATTTATATTCTCTTTCTTTTTGGCCACGACTTTGTTTCTTTTCCGCCACATTGCAAACCTTTCGGTTTGCGATGCCTCGCAGAACTTTTGTTCTGCAAGGAGGCTTTTCTTTTTCTTTGTAAGAAAAAGAAAAAAGTTGTAGTTTGGACCCTGCGGGGATTGAACCCGCGGCCTCTTCGTTGCGAACGAAGCGCTCTACCACTGAGCTAAGGGCCCGGAAAGGAATTAGGAATAGCAAGGTATTTATTCTTTGGCTGGAAGTGCAAATACCATTAAATACCCAGGAAATTCATTTTGCGGCAAATAACCCCCTATTATACTCGGGCAATTGATCTCACTCGCCTCACTGCCCTACTGATAGGCCTAGAGAGTTTGAATCATCCTACCTGCATATAATCCAAAATTCCAAAGGCAAAAAATTCGATAAGGACTTGTTTGCGTTGATTGGGGAGACGATATTTGACAATCGGCGAATTAAAACTATATTTTTGTTTAAATAGTACATTGAATTTTGCGTATTTTTAGTTTTGTTTAAATTAACTTTTCCCCAAATATCATTGGGTGGAAAAATGGCCGAGTATGCTCTACATGCACAGTATAGGGAAACTAATCCAGCAGCAAAAGTACTAGGAGTTGGAATTGCAGTAGTTGGCCTATTTTTGCTAATTACTTGGTTTAGTAGCCCTGTTGCTGAGAATACCGACCTTCTAATATCAATCGCTCTTCTGCTACTTGGCGGATATTTATTTTTTACAAATCCGATGCCAAGTCCGCCAACTATCTCAATTGAAGGGGACAATATTCAAAAGGAAGATATAGAAGATGCAATTAGAAGCGTTGAAAAGAGCGAACCGGTTAAGGCCATGATAAATGAGCTAAAAAAGTAATAGAACAGCACTAAAAATAGAAAGATTGGATTGACTCAATAGTTTTTCTGCAAAAACGGAGGGATTGTATGAGAACAATTTCAATAAAAAAACCTGGTATAGAGGCAATGGAATCACACGAACTTAAGGGGAAAAAAGTTTTAACATATGAAGGCAAAGAGATGGGAAAAATTTCAGACATTCTCATCGACAAGGATCTTGAGGTCGAAGGAGTGTTAATACACCGCGGCCTTATCAAAAAAGACATTTTTGTGGGAAAAAACTATATACAATCAATAGGAAAAGAAGGGGCAATACTCAAAATCACTCCCCCCACTGAGTATGAGGGGATGAAGGTCTTTGATTCGACGGGAAAAGAGATTGGCACTGTAAAGAAGGTCAACACAACTCCGAGCAACACGGTAAATATTGTAATTGACCGCGGGCTTATGAAGGAGAACCTTGTGGTGACAAACGATTCGGTGCAAAATATTGGGGAGAATGTGATCCTAAATATTGAACTCGAGAAGTGAATCTAATTTTCACTTCTTTTTTTTCTTTTATTTTACATTCCAAACAAGAATTCACTATAGTTTCATTATAGGACTCAAAAGTTAAGAGCAAAGGACTAAAATCAATCAGTTTTCGCACCGGCAATAAGGCCTGCTCTTCTTTTTATTCCCCAAAATGCTATAAGTGGTAAATGCCACATTCACTCTCTGCTTCCACTCTTTCACTCTTCAAAGATTGCCCTCGCTGCTTTTGGATGCATTTACGGAAAAAAATTAAAAGGCCACAAGGGATTTTCCCATCTCTGCCATCCGGCATTGACCTTGTACTAAAAGAACATTTTGATTCCTACTCAAAAATTGGTGCTCTCCCCCCAGAACTTTCAAACATTGAAGGAAAAGTGCAGCTTTTTGATGATGAAAAACTTCTTGCAAAGTGGAGGGATTTTAGAAGCGGGCTTATTTGGAAAGATGGAACTGGGAATGTGCTGCGCGGGGCATTGGACAATTTGCTGGTAGAAGATGGGGATTTTATTGTTCTTGATTACAAAACGCGCGGCTACCCGCGAAAAGATGACACTCACACTTACTACCAGCACCAGCTTGACATATACAATCTGCTTTTGCAAAAAAACGGTTTTCCGACTAAAAATTATGCATACCTTCTTTTCTACCACCCAATAAATATAGGTGCAAATGGACATTTTACATTCCAGGCTGATTTGGTAAAAGTTAATGTGCAAGTTCGAAATGCCGTTGAACTTTTTGAAAAAGCCCTTCAAACCCTTGATGGGCAAAAACCCGAATCTTCCGAACAATGCTCATTTTGCAACTGGGCAAAAATGCACAAATAAGCAAAGTGTTAAAGCCTAGAAAAAATATTTCAAAACTAAAGAGGAAGCCATTTTCTATTTAAGGTCGTCTTTGTCGGAGCAATTCGATGAAAGGTTTGAAGCGGATAATGGGATTGGAGCTCTGGTATACGAGACATTTTAGGATTCACAGTTCATTACAAGCAGGAAAAACCGCAAAATGCAAAAGCGCCTCATGCCACAATTTTTTGTGGAAAGAGGAACACCTGAATGGAACTCTATTCGTAAGGAAAAATTCACAAAACCAAATATTAATCTGCAGGATTTTGCAAAATAGCTCAAAAACCGATATCGGAAGGTAGGGGAAACCAATTAATAGGCAAAAGCCATTGAATGTATAAAGTGTAAAGTATGCTAAAACATCTGCCGACAATAACTGTAGCGCTTGTGATTGTTTCCCTGCTCGTATTCTACACAGCTTATGACAAGCAAACCAAAAGCATTGTCCCAGATAAGCTTGCAGACGTTGTAATGTTTAAGGATGCGAAAAATTCACTGCGCGAACTAAATAAAGTCGCAGCCCTTGCATCAATTGGGCTTCTTGCAATAGCTTTTTTGCTAGGCCCCCTTTCAAAAATTATCCCTCACACTTTTGCGCCGATGATCTATGCAAGAAAGCCAATAGGTTTAGCAGGGTTTGTCCTTGGCCTTGCCCATGGAGCATATTCATTTTTCGTAATTTATGGGGGAAGCCTTGAAAAGACGTTTTTTGAAAATCCAAAAATGCTTGGCGCAGTTTTAGGGATAATAGGGCTTTTCATATTCTTTTTGATGGCAATAACCTCAACTGAAAAAGCAGTCAAGAAAATGGGTTATGCGCGCTGGAAAACTCTGCAAAGGACAGGCTATATTGCACTGTTTTTTGTGGTTGCACATTTCATAATCCTTGAAGTAAAACCCGACATTGGTTTGGATGTGCGACCTTATGGATTGCTGTTCCTTTTCATTGCAATAGTTGCGCTAGCACTCAAAGCAATAAGCATTTTTATAAAAGTGGAGCAAAATCCCGCTCATGACAGCACAATTTTCATGCACCCGGAAGAGAAGAAGCGATAAGGCCCTTTGTAAGTAAAGCGTTTTAACTTCTCGGTGACTTGTGTTTTTCAGATTTGTAAGCGGCCTTGTTTTGTTCTCAATCCCTTCAAATCCGAAAACTTGAGAAAAAAACTACAACGACAAGACAAGGGCGGGACTTTAAGGGCTTGACTTTACACCATTCAAAAGGATTTTATATTATAAATGCCTAATGTGTAAACATGAGCAATGCAAAAGCCTACATCATATCCGCACTCGTACTCGGGATATTTTCATGGTATTATTTAGTTGTAAGGGCCCAGCCGGCTAGCCTGAATTTTATTAACGCAATTGTTGCTTTCTCGGCAGTTATCATAATAGGGTTTTCGTTTGTCCTCGGTCCGCTTTCAAACTTTATCAAATTCTTCGCAAAATATGAGAGCTATAGAAAAACTTTCGGTTTGATTGGCTATGCTCTTGCCGGCCTGCATATTGTGCTTGTGGTGCCACTGCTCTTGCAAGAAGCGGGCGAGGGCACTGTTGCAATGATTGTATCTGTTGCAGTTGCCGCAGTCGCATTCATGATTTTTACGCTGATGGCCCTGACTTCAACCGGCAAGTGGATGGCGACTTTGGGCTATGAGAACTGGAAATCGCTCCAGCGCACAGGATATATTGCAATAGTGCTTGTGATGTTCCATGTTGCCCTTTTGGATAGTGGGGCATTCATTTTCCAGCGCATAACAGGCCAGATTGCAATAGGGTTTATTCTGCTAATATTGCTCCTACGGGGCCTTGCACAGGTTTTTTCGCATTCTGAGCGCAAGATAAAAGTCGAATAAAACCAGATCTTTTTTGACTAGACTTTTTCCAAATCTTGCCACAGAGCAATGTATATATTCTCTACTTCCGTCTATTAATTGGGTTTTTAATGGCTAGGGAAAAGGAAGAAAAAAAGGCTCTTGAAGAGAAACCGCGCGAATTTGGCGAAGGTGAGGCAATAGAGCGAACCCAGGTAAACCCGCAAGATACCGATATTTTTGATGAGTTTTTAAAAGGCAAAAACAAGGAAAAGGCGGCAAAAGTTCGGCAGGCAATCGATAAGAACGATGAAGATCTGCCAGACAATGAGGATATTGAAATGGAAGAAGATGACGAGCAAGAGGATGAAGAAGACTCTAAATCCAAAATAGTTGAAACGGAGCAAGAGCCTTCAGAAGAAGAAAAACCAAAAAGGCAAAGAAAGCCCCGCAAAAAAGCTGCTCCTAAAGTAGATGCAAAAAGTGAAGGATTTTCTAATAAAGCGCATGACGATGAATCTGAAGGCATAAAACTGAAAGGAAAAGACCCGGCACAGATATCAAAAGAGCAAGAAGAAGATACATTAGATTCTGAAGAAAAAATAGGGGAAGAAGCAGAAGTTTCGCAAAAAATCGAAGAAGAAACTGAAGGCGAAGAGATTTTAGGCGATGATGAACCGGGAGAGTGGACTGATGAGGAATTTGATTATGATATTGACCATGATGCAAAAGAACCGGAGGAATTAACTAAACCAATTGTGCCAACGCGCGAGGAAATAAAAAAAACAGTGCTGGCAAAAGCGAGCATGGCATCCGGGGGAGTTGACGAAATAGATTTGGCGGCAGAAAAACTCCAGTTCCTTTCAGACCCGCAGAAAAAATCTGTTTTTATCGGAAGAAAGGCAAGCATTTACAAAAAATATGGCTTTGAAGCAGCTCTGCAACTCGGAAAGGTGCAGGAAAAAGACCTTGAGGGCTGGGATGTTTATCTTGATTCCCTAAACCCGCATGTTGTATTTGTTTGCGGAGCGCGAGGATCCGGAAAGTGCTTAACCGGAGACACGCTAATTACTCTTGACTCAGGCGAGGTTGTGCCAATAAGGGAGCTTGAGAATAGGAATGAAAAAATATTTGCCGTCGATAATAAATTGAAAATTACCTCTGCAATTAGAACGGGATTCTATAAAAGAACGGTCAGCAAAATATTGAAAATAAAAATGCAAAGTGGAAAAGAAATTGAATTAACTCCTGAACACCCTCTCCTTACAATAAACGGCTGGAAGCCAGCTGAAGAATTTTCCCGGGGAGATAGGATAGCAACTCCGCGGATATTGCCTGCATTCGGAAATACCAAAATGAAAGAATGCGATGTCAAACTACTTGCATACTTAATCGCAGAAGGGCATCTGGACAATCAATTTGTTTTATTCAGCAATATGAACGAAAAAATAAACAGTGAATTCAAAGAAAGTGTTTTACAATTTGACCCCAATTTAAGAGTAGAACTACATTCAAAAGAAGGGTGTTTTAGAGTTGCACAGATAAAAAAGAAAGTAGATTTGAGCCATATTGTCAGAGATTCTACTACAGGAAGGTTTACTGATAAAGGTTACATTCTAATGGAAAGAAGCTCAATAAGAAAATGGCTTGAAAGTATTGGTTTATACGGAAAGCTTGCCGGAGAAAAATTTATTCCAAAAGAAATAATGAAACTGGAAAAAGGCCAGCTAGCCCTTTTCCTAAACAGACTTTTCAGCTGTGATGGATCCATATATAGGATCAACAAGGGAAAAAGCTGGGCTGTTTCTATTGGGTTCACTTCTAAAAAACTTACACAGCAGGTTCAACATTTGATTGCAAGGTATGGAGTAATTTCCACTTTCAGGAACAAAATAAATAGGCAACACGGACGGGACATACCAAATTACGAAGTTGTTCTATATGGAGAAAACGTAATCAAGTACATACAGGAAATCGGATTTTTTGGCTATAAAGAAGAAAGAGCCGCAATTGCCCTCGAGGAAATGGCAGCACAAATTAGAAATCCTAATTTGGACACTATCCCAATAGAAGTATGGAATAAATTCCAAGTGAGAAATTGGAAGCAGATGGCAAGAGAGCTAGGATATGCCCCACAATCGTTCCACAACACAAGGAATTATTCCCCATCAAGGGAAAAGCTAGCAAAAATGGCAAGAATTGAGGGAAATTCAGGAATAGAAATGCTTGCCCAATCTGACATTTACTGGGACATCATAAAAGAAATAACTGAAATTAATCAAGAAACGGAAGTTTATGATATAACTGTACCTGAACTGCACAACTTTGTTGCAAATGATATAATAGTGCATAACTCCTACGTTCTTGGTGTAATAGCTGAAGAACTAGCAGACAAAAACAAAAATGTAGGAATAATTGTTGTCGACCCTATTGGAGTATTTTGGTCAATGAGATTTGCAAATAAGGATGAGAAGGAACTTGAAAAATTAAAAGAATACGGACTTGAGGCGAAAGGGCTCTCGGGCCTTAAAGTATTCATTCCGGAAGGCATGAAAGACCAGGTGCCAAAATCAACATATGATGCCGGATTTGCAATACAGCCATCCCTTCTAACCGGCGAGGATTGGGCCTTAACATTTGGTGTTGATAGGTTTTCTGTTTCAGGGCTCTTGTTAGATAAGGTTTTGAAAAAAGTCGAAACCGGCTATAAAAAAACTACTACAGAAGAGAGTGCAAAACCCGGGGAAAAAGTAAAACCTAAAGGAAAGAAATACGCGCTCGAGGATCTGATAGAGTGCCTTGAAACTGATTCTGAATTAAACAGCCGGGACAAAGGATATAAACAGGATTCAATTAGGGCAATTATCAGCAGATTTGAAGCTGCAAAGAGCTGGGGGATATTCCACGAAAAAGGGACTCCGTTAGGAGAACTCTCCCGCGAGGGGCAGATGACAATACTTGACACCTCATTTTTGGAGGATAATGTAACCGCGCTTGTAATCGGAATACTTGCAAGAAGATTGCTCTCTGCAAGAAAAATCGGGACAAGAAAAGAAGCTGCAAACAAATTCAAATCACTAAACATGAACGAACTCTTAGAACTCGAAGTCCCGCCAACTTGGCTCTTTATTGATGAAGCGCACACATTAATTCCGAGCGGAAATGAAATGACCGCGGCAACTGCCGGACTTATCGAATATGTAAAGCAAGGAAGAAGGCCAGGCCTTTCACTCGTATTTGCAACACAGCAGCCATCTGCAATTAATACAAAAGTTTTGAGCCAATTAGACGTCATAATGACCCACAAGCTTATTTTTGATGATGACATTAAAGCGGTGTTCAAAAGGACCCCGACAATAATTCCACGAAAATACCGCAACCCAAATTTTATAAAAACACTGCCCGTAGGGGTTGCAGTTACTGGGGATAGGCGCGAGGAGACAAGCAGGGCATTTGTTATGGGGATTCGCCCGCGCAAAAGCCAGCACGAGGGAAGGGATGCTGAAACAACCGGGCTATCTGAACAGGTGGATTCAGCTCAGGCACAAAAAATTGCATTTGAAATGCTTTTGAAAAATGTAAAAGAGGAAAAGAGAATTGATATGGATAAAGCAAAACTTGCAGTAGAAACCCTTAATGCAAAATACAGAACACATGTGGATTTTGAAAAGCTACTAAAAGAACTTGAGGCAAAAGGCCTTGAGGTTTCTGAGAGCTCAATAGCAGTTGCCGGATTTGCTGCAATGGCACAAGAAGAAGAGGCAGAAGATGAAGTTTTAGATGAAGAGCAAACACAAGAACAGCAAGCACTCGGACTTGATAGAGAAGAGCTTGTCCCGCTAAAAAGAGGCGAAGAATCTGAAGATGGGCAAGAAGGGACAGACGCAAAAACAAATCCACTCGAACTTGATCTTCTATCTCTCCCGCAGAGAATTAATGAGCAGGACGCGAGAAGAGTTGTTGAAGGAGTTAGAAAGAAGGCCTTTTTTGGAATTTTGGGAAATGCCGAAAGAATTGAGTGGATAAAATTGCGCCACTACCCGATATGGAGGATCAAATTTGATGCCCCTACAAGAAGAGGGGAATTTATTTCACGCGAATGTTTTGTCAATTCACTCTCAGGCGAATTTGTGCACTTCAAGGACGGGCAGTTTATCGAATCAAAAGGGCTTGTGCAAATTAATGATTTGGGTGATGAGGAAGCAATGACCCTCAAACTTTTGCAAAAGCGCGAAATGCTGCTAGAGGAAATTATGGCACAGACACAAATGGATGAAGCCCGCCTTAGAAGGGTTTTGCAAAAATTGGTGGATCGCGCGCTTGTTGCAAAAACACAAAAGAACGCGCGGGAAATATTTTCACTCAAAGAAAAACTCGACCTTCCCCCAAGCGAGAGGCATGAACTATTAGGTTCACTTTCAACCCTTCCATTTGTTAGAACTGAAGCGCTTAGCATCGAGAGGGAGAAGTACTCAAGGGAGGATATAACAAAAGCGCTGCGAAAGCTATGGGGAAGTATTCTTGTAAAAAAAATCGAGCCGCTCTATAAACCCATTTGGCATGTAGTGCTATCCGAGGATGCAAAAGAGAGAACGGTTATAATTGATGCGGTGAACGGAAAAATTATTAGTGAAAAGGCAAATACTACTACATAACCTATTTCTATTTTACCTCTCCCCCCACTACTAAATCAAGCTGCACCCGAACTATTTCCTAAATCCATTAGGTAAAATAAGCGCTCCGCCCTCAACTATTGCCCCGCAATTAATTGAAGAGTTCACTCCGGTTTTTACCTTATCAAAAAGAAGCGCGCCGAGTTTTTTTCTACCCGAATCAACTTTTTTGCCATTTATATTTACCGATACATTTGAGTGGTCATGGCGGAGGTTTGCTATTTTTGTTCCGGCACCAAGGTTGCAGTTTTTGCCAATTACACTATCACCTACATATGAGTAGTGCGGTACTTTTGAGCCTTCGAGTATTATTGAATTTTTTATTTCGCAAGTTCCGATATGGCAGTTATCGCAAATCACTGCTCCACTTCGCAAAAATGCATTTGGGCCTATTACACAATTTTTCCCAATATATACATTGCCTTCAATCCTGCTTCCGCTCTTTATTATAGAGCCGCTTCCGAGCTGTAAATTGCCTTTGATGGCGACAAATTCTTCAATTTCCCCCTCTATCTTATTTTCAATACCAGAAATTTCCTTTTCGCTTTTTTCTAGTAATTTCCAGTATTCAAATGGCTGGTTTTTTGAAATAAGTTGCTCGCATTCTTTTATTATTTCCAAAATCATGCTCCGACCTCTAATTTTATTGCATTTGCAATTTTTGCAGCAAATACCCTCACTCTTCGGGCTTGCACGCCCTCTACCATAACCCTGCAAATATTTTCAGTGCCGCTGTAGCGAACAAGCACTCTTCCAGAAGTTGAGAGTTCTTTTCTTGCCTTTTCAATTGAATCTTTTACTTTTTGCATCTGTTCAATTGGCTTTTTTTCTTTTACTTGTACATTTATGAGTGTTTGCGGGTGAGGGGTAAAAGAAGAGCACAATTCTCGCACGCTTTTTTTGCTCTCTTTCATTGCGCGCATTAGTTGAAGGGCGGCAATTATCCCATCGCCGGTTGTTGAGTAGTCTCCAAATATTATATGGCCGGATTGTTCTGCCCCAAAATTATATCCTTGCGCCCTCATCTGTTCAATTACATATCTATCCCCAACTGCTGCGCGCACTATTTTTACACCCTGCAAAAAGAGGTGTTTTTCAAGAGCTCCGTTGCTCATTACAGTGGATACTATTGTGTTTTTGGAGAGCTTGCCTTTTTCTTTTAATTCGAGAGCAAGCCTTCCCATTAGAGAGTCCCCGTCAATTTTTTTGCCTTTATGGTCAACTACAACAAGCCGATCGGCATCCCCATCGAGTGCAATTCCAATATCTGCTTTTTGTTCGAGGACTTTTTTTGAAAGCGATTCAAGGTGCATTGCCCCACTTTTAAAATTTATATTATTCCCATCAGGAATATTGTTGATTGCAATTACTTTTGCGCCAAGTTCTGAAAAGATGTCAGGAGCGACCTTGTATGCTGCTCCGTTTGCGCAGTCCACTACAACTTTTAATCCTTCAAAAGAATCACCTTCCATTGTGCCTTTTGCATATTCTATATATCTTCCGCGCGCATCATCAACCCTTATTGCTTTGCCTATTTTTTCCCCATATGAAGATTTGTGCGGAGACGCGTCTAGCTGCATCAGCATTTCGATTTTGTGCTCTTGCAAATCCTCAAGTTTAAATCCATTTGAATCAAATACTTTCACCCCGTTATCCTGTGCCGGATTGTGTGAAGCTGAAATCATAATGCCGGCATGCGCGTTAAACGAGCGAGTTAGCTGGGCAATTGCTGGGGTTGGAAGAGGGCCCACTAAAAACACCTGAGCGCCGCCTGAAACCAGTCCGGAGGTCAGAGCGGTTTCTAGCATATAGCCAGAGAGCCTTGTATCTTTTCCTATTACAATTTTTGGGGACTCCCCATTACTAAAATTTTTTGCAATAGCTCTTCCCAGTGCTATCATTACTTCAGGGGTCATCGGGTAGTGATTTGCCTTGCCGCGAATGCCGTCAGTTCCAAACAATTTTCGAGTGTGAGCCATTGTTTTCACTTCACAGTAACACTCTTTGCTAAGTTGCGCGGTTTATCAGGATCTAAGTTTTTTTCAAGTGCAATATAGTATGCTAGTAACTGGCACGGAATCACAAGGTGCAATGGCTCTGCTCCGTTGCATTCAGGAATTTGGAAAAATATGTCAAATACATCACTATTTTGCGAATCTACCCCTATTATTTTTGCTCCTCTGCTCTTCATTTCAATTGCATTGCTCAAAATAAGTTTTCTTGTAAGAGGAGTACAAAGAACTATTGCAGGAGTTCCTTCTTCTATTAGGGCAATTGTCCCATGTTTTAATTCCCCACCAGCAAACCCTTCGGCATGAATATAACTAACTTCCTTTATTTTGAGCGCGCACTCAAGTGCTGCTGGATATGCTTGCGATCTCCCTATTACAAACATATTTGGTTTCTTTGAGAGCTCTTTTGCGACCTTTTTAATTTTTGAGTGATCTTCAATTATTTTTTGAATCCCAAAAGAGGTTTTTGAAATTATTTCTTTCCCCAAATCTAATTTGTTAGCAGCAGAATATGCTATCAAAAGCAATATTGCAAGTTGGGAAGTGTAGCTTTTTGTTGAAAGTACGCAGATTTCTGGACCCGCATTCATAAGAAGAGTTAGATCTGATGCGCGCATTACACTAGAATCCATTGCATTTACAATTCCAACAATTTTTGCTCCCCTTTCGCGTGCTAATTTTATTGCATCAAGTAAATCGGCAGTTTCTCCACTCTGACTTAGCGCTATTACAAGAGAATCAGAAGAGATTGCATCTACTAGCTGGTCAAATTCAGATGCAAGAGAGGCGCGCGAATCTATTTTTGCAACGGAGCTAAGAAAATGAACTCCTGCTAAAGATGCGTGGTATGAAGAGCCGCACCCTACAAAAAAAATTTTCTTTGAAGATTTTATTAAAGAGACTACTTTTTCGATTCTTTCTACAGGTTGTTTTGCCGCAGCAAGAAGCGTGCTTGGCTGCTCTGAAATTTCTTTTATCATAAAATGTGCAAAGTCCCCTTTTTTTGCCTGCTCAAAACCCCATTCGAGGGTTTTTGTTTTATATTTTTCCCCTACTCCATTTGCAATGTCGATTAGTTTTACATCACTATCAATAACAACCATTTTTGCATCAGGAACAAAGAGAACTTGCCTTGTTGAATTGATGAATGCGCTAGCATCTGATGCTACTACAAAACCATCTTTGCAAAACCCCACTACAAGAGGAGAGCCGTTTTTTGCGCACACTATTTTTTTCTCTCCATAGTGGAGTGCTGCTATCGCATAATTTCCTTCAAGTTCAAGAGCGCAGAGCCTTAGCGCATTTTCAAATGAGTTCCCCTCAGATATTTTTTTTTGAATTAAATTTGCAATCACTTCAGAATCAGTTTCAGAATTGAAATGAAACCCTTTAGACAAGAGGTCTTTTTTTAATTGAACAAAATTTTCAACAATGCCGTTGTGCACTATTGCTATTTTTCCATCATTGGAAATGTGCGGGTGCGCGTTTTTCTCCAAAACTTTACCATGAGTTGCCCAGCGTGTGTGACCGATTGCAATCTCTGTTTGTGGCGCATTATTCAAAACTGATTGGCCAATTTTGCCTATTTGCCTCTGCAAGTAGAACCCATTGTTAGTTGGGGCTGCTATTCCCCATGAATCATAACCCCTATACTCTAGTGCCTTGAGGCATTCAAATGCCTTCTCCGGGGCGTTAGCACTTATTACCCCTACAATTCCACACATACTACTAAGGTTGTGGCAAAAGCCTTAAAAATAAAAAAGATACTATTATTATAAAAATAGTAATACTAGTATGAATTATTTAGTAGTAGTGAATAAGATACAAAAACAGCGACAGGTGATGATATGGATAGGATAATAATAGAACAAAAAGATGGTGAAATATCACTCCCCACGCGCGTTATAAAAGAGCCCCAGAGGCTGCGCCCGCTGCTAAGTGAGGGGTGCTGGAAGCTTTTCCAATCAATTTGCAAAAAACCATCCTACCCAGCGCTTTTATCTAAAGAGCTTGGAATTAATGAACAAAAAATCTACTACTACATAAAACAGCTCAAAAACAGCGGCCTAATTGATATTGATAGGACAGAGGAGAGAAATGGTGCGGTTGCAAAATACTACTCCGCTTCAAGCGAATCCTTTTCCATTCTCCCGACTAGCCCAAGCACAGGAAAAATTTTGCGCAAAATTGAGCAGCAAAAAAACCATTCGGGGTTTTTATCAGAGTTTGTTAAAAACGGGATTTTTACAGGAAAAATTGTGGTGGGCTCTCCTGATCCGCACGGGGAATTCAAGGCAAGGGCGCGCGATGGGCATCTTGCAGCAGAGATTGCGGCATTTATCGGGGCAAATTTTCCGGGTTTTGAATCCCCACTTGTTTTTCTAGATACTGCCTTGCCTGATTTAAAAAAAGAGAATTCAAACCTCTTGATTTTAGGAGGGCCGGTTTCAAATAAATTTGCAGCGCAGGCCAATAATTTTCTTCCGATAAAATTCGAACCAAGCGGAGGGAATTGGGCAATCAATTCTTCAATTTCCAAAAAACAGTACACTGAAGATTCAATCGGAATTATTGAAAAAATCCCGCACCCATATTTTAAGGGCAAGTGGATTTTTGTGATCGCAGGAAAACGAAATACCGGGACAATTTCTGCAATTCTAGCACTTACAAAAAAAACCACACAACTGCAAAAGCCCAATTCATACGATTTGAAAAGCGAGGCGCATGTAGTTGAAGGGCTTGATATGGATGGGGACGGGGCAATTGATGAAGTGGAGTTTAGGGAGTAGAAACCCGGCGAACAATTATATATCCTGCCGCCTTTTCTTAATTTTATGAAAATTGAACTCTCGGATTTTGTTGCAAAGCCGTGTAAATCAAGGATTGCATTCGAATTTGTGCCAAAGCAAGATTATGGTCTTGATTTGCAAGTAGTTGCAAAAAAATTGCGCGAGCAGGAAGTGTTTGTTGAAATCGAAACCCCGTATCTTCTGATGTTAAAATTTGCAGGAAGGGATGTTTCGATTTTCAAGAGCTCAAAAATTATTGTCAAATCGACAAATGATGAGCAAGAGGCTAGCAGGATTGCAAAAGGGCTTGTTGAGAAGATGAATAATTAATTGCGAACAACTAATTTTGAATTAGAAAAATAAGAAAAAATGAAAGAAGCAAATTTGGCGCTTCCTTCACTAATTCAATTTACAATTTATTTGCTGCAAGCCTGTGTATTGAGACCACTGAGACGATTAGCGCCGCAGGAGCTACGAATACAGCTAGGTTTTGGACAACTCCTACAAGGAATGGCCCAATGCCTGGGATCAAATTAAGTCCCCCTGCACTGCCTGCAAGTCCCAAAAGGGCGATTGCCGCTATGAGGAATGTGTGGACTTCTTTGTCCGCTATGTTGAGCAATCCTACTAGGGCACCCAAAAGTATGAGTACTAGAGGAATCCATGCCGCAAAACTTCCGAGTGCGGTGCCGGCTCCAACCAATAGTCCGCCAATTATTGCTATTACGGTTCCTATTATGAAGGCCCAACCCCCAATTTGTTCGTGTGATGCCATTTATTAGCACCTCCTGGAACACCCTTTGAATCAAACCTATAAAAAGCTTCTGGATAACTGGAAAAAGTTTTCCGTCAATTGCAGATCTTTCGCATTTTTTTGTAGTGCGAATGATATAATGACAAATGACGATAAGTTAAAATAAAGAAAAGCCACAGTTTACTAAAAACACTTCAAACGGAGGTTGTGTGAATGGTTGATTACATTGAAGCAATAAAGAAGCCTTTCCAAGATCCAATGACTGCAGGAATTGGCACAATTATAGGTGCAATCCCGGTTCTAAATCTTGGGCTAACAGGCTTTAACGCAGGGATGGGAAGGAAAGTAATTAAGGGAGATAATAACCTACCTAAGTGGGATCCAAACCAAATAGGGCAATATGTCAAGGACATAATATCAATTATAGTAATACAAATAATCTACATGATACCGGCAATAATAGTGCTCGCAATTGCGGCAGCCGCTGTAATCAGCACAATAATAGCAGCAGGCCCGCAAATCCTATCAGGAAGTGGCCAGGGGCTTATAACAACAATATTTGCTAGCGCAGCAACAGGCGGGGCCTTAATCCTTGTCGCAATCCTTTTGGGAATTGTTGGGGCAATACTCTCTTCAATGGGAATATTTTTCTACCTAAAGGAAGGGTCAATTGGCGCGGCATTTAATTTCGGGGCAATATTAAAAAAAGTCCTAACAGGCACGTATTGGATAACACTAATAGTGTTCTTCATATACAGCCTAGTCCTTGGCTTTGTAGCAGGGTTGCTATCATTTATACCAATAGTAAACCTACTAGTATTCGGCTTTGTGGCATTCATTTCAGGAGTCACAGGCTATACAATGCTCGGGCAAGTTTTCAAGGAGACGCCATAAATTTGGCGCCTCGATTTTCTCTTTTTTTCGCTTTGAATAGCTTTTTAACGCTAATTTAGCACTTTTTCTTTGAAAAGAGCCTCAAATTAAATCTCTTTTGTCAAAACTCACACTTTTCTTTTTAGTCAAGTTTTTTCTTTTCGTGTAATGAAAAGAAAAAAGTTGAGGCGGAGGTGGCAGAGAGGTCAAATGCGCACCGCTCGAGACGGTGTTCCCGCAAGGGAGCGCGAGTTCAAATCTCGTCCTCCGCGCCTTATTTTTCAAATTCAAAGCCCTAATTTTGCAAGTTTTGAAAATAAATCAGCGTTCCCGCGGTAGCGTATTGCCTTAAATCCGAGAAGCGAGGCCACAAGTACATTTATTGCAGAATCATCAACATACACGCACTCATTTGCAGAAAGAGAATTTTTTTTGAGAAAGTGCAAATACGTTGAAGGGAATGGTTTTGCATTTCCACTCTCATGCGAGAGGCAGAATTCTTTGAACGGGGCGTAGAGTTTTTGCTTGCGGTATGCTTTCCCTTGCAAAAAATTGGAATTTGAAATGCAATAGATCGGAAGTTTTTCCGAGAGCTTTTTAGCAAAGGTGTAGAGTTCTAAATTAGGTTCAACTGGTTTTTCATATTCTGCAACAACATAATTTTCGTACTCTTGCAAGCTAAGCCCGACAAAGACCCTGCTCCAGAATTCGTAGGGCGAGTATTTTGCGCGCTCAAAATCTAAAATTAAAAGAAGGTAATTTGATTTTGCAATATTTAATCCGGTGCCGGTTGCAGCGCAGAGCTGCTCTAATATCCTATTCTCAGGGGCCTGCACAAACAACCCATTTAGATCAAATACAACTGCCTTTATCATGCGCATGCCTTTAATCCTTTTTCCACTTCTCAACTTCTGCAACCGGCCCTGAGAGTATTATTATGTCCGGATATACCTGCGCTTTTAGAACCGATGAGAAAATATTTACGGGTTTTATTGAGCGCAAAGCGCTTTTTTCAAATACCCCGGGAAGTATTTGCAATTGGGATTTTTGCACGGGAAAAGAATTGTTTTTTACTTTACCTAAAAATCCGAGGGCAAGAATTTCAAGAAGCGCGGGGTCCTGGCACTCAACCATTAATTCAGAATCCGGCTGTGAGGAAAAAATTTCATTTAATTTTGTAAAAGAAACAGGGTTTGATTGCCTTGCAAAAGAATCATTGAACTCCAGGTCTTTTAGGGATTTTATCTGGTCTGAAAAAACTTTTGAAATGTATTCCAAATGCCGCACTTTTTTTTCAAGTTCGCCGCAAATCCCTTCAAGGTCTGAAATTGAAAAATCCAGGGAGCTCTTTGCGGTTTTGAGCAAGTCGCGGTCAGACCTTCCCCTCTCAATCAGTATTTGCAATTTTTCAACAACCGAATCGATTTTATCAACAGGGTGCTTTTCTTTTAGGGTTGCATTTAGCGCCAGCACTAACTTGTTTTTTATTTCAGAATATATTTCCCCCTCACCCTTGTCCATTAAATAGTAGCGGTTCTGCTTGCGCGTGACAAGCCCAAAAATAGTGAGGTCTTTTAGCGAACGCGAAAGGGCGGCGCGCGCTGAATTTGCATTTGAATAAGATGAAGCGAATTTATTGAGAAGGGAGTTATAATCAATCCCGGGGTTTTGCTTTACAATTAGAAGGATTGCATTTCTAGTGGTCATCCAAACAATTAACAAAAAAAGGAATTATAAAGTGTTGTTAAGAGGCCTTGGGTTTATAGCAGACAGTTAAAATAATTCGGTTGATTTTTCATGTCTGCTACCAGCGCAAACCGCTCCAAAAACCGAAAAACTTTCGCGGTTTGCTATAGTTAACATTGGCCTAGATGGCCCACCTAGCTTTGAAAATGAATTTCAAATAACTCCAAAAACCTCCATTATTTCTTGCCTCAAAATGCCAAACAGGCATAAAAATAATTTCAGAAATAGCCACTAACCCGGATTTTGTGAATTTTCACCAAAAATCTCCCCCCCCGTTTTCAACAGTTTTTTAAAGGGGTTCTGCCTTTATCTAAGCGAGAATTTACCATGCAAAACAATCCCTTTACCCCCCCCCATACTCAATAATCGCGCCCTTTCCCTTCTCCTCATTTTACTCTTTTTCTCTTCAACCGTTTTTGGTGTTGCACAATTAGTTGCGTTGCACGGGCGGATAGCTCAAAGCGGTTCTTCACTCTCCACCGGGGATCTAAGAGTTTTGATTTACGATGCGAATGTGAATGGAAATTTGGTTTATGATTCCGGTTCTGATTTTAACAACGCAATAACCGACGGAGTAGTGGATGTGCTCTTAGGAAGTAATACTCAACTTGATTTGAACTACGGCGGGTACTACTACATTGATCTCAGCATTAATGGAACTGATTTGGATTTCAATGGTTAAGAGAGAAAACAATTTGAATCCTCACACGGAGTAGTAAAAACAGGATCAATACTCGATGCCACCATCACCAACTCGGATATTTCAACGACCGCTGGAATTGATTGGGCAAAAATCTCAAAAACCGGTGCTGATCTGAACGCTTTGAAATGGGGTTCGGATTTCAATAACATTTACGCGCGCAGAGGATCAGATGTGAATGTTACCGGAGCATGGAATTTCGCAAACAACACAACCTACGGCGGAGGATTCGGCTCAGGCGGAATAACCATCCAAAACGGAGTACTCTACACACAATCACTCGTAATCCTAAACGATTTGAACGCAGCAACAGTCACAGCAATAGATGTAAACGGAAACTACACACCATTCCTCGACGCCACATGGAGCCTAGGATCATCATCAAACAGATGGCTCGGAATATTCACGCGCGACCTAAACGCAACCGACATAAACTCAACACGCGCTTCAATTGGGACACTCTCGCTACCAATCACTAGCGGAAGAATACCATTCTCCGACGGAACCAACATCACAAGCGACGGAAACCTCTACTGGGACAACTCAAACAAAAGATTGGGAGTAGGAACATCTAGTCCGTCTTCAATCCTAACTTTGCTTGGCAATAATTCTCTTACCTTTAGCGGCGTATCTGCACAAGATCAAGCTAGCACCATCTCAACTGATAGCAGCGATAATTTGATAATTAATTTTGGGGGAGGTTCAGGAAAGGTTCTTCAAATAAAAGCATCAGGATCTACTTTCTTACAGTTGGCACATCCATCAGGCACTAGCCCCCACAGCCTTAGCGGTGGTTTGACATTAACCTCAGGAGCCACTACATCAAAACCACTGGTTGTTAGAGGCATATCATCTTCCCAGAGCGCAAATTTACAAGAATGGCAAAATAGCGACACAACAGTTTTAGCTGCTATAACACCTGACGGAAACCTAGGAATCAATACATCCACGCCAACACAAAAACTTGATGTGAATGGCAATGCACGCATTTTAGGTGATTTGAACGTCACCGGCACATCTTATTTAGGAAGCATAATCCTCAACACCACTGATTTGAATGTCACCAACATCAACCCCCGCGACCAAAACATAATATTCAACAACACAAGCGGAGGAGAAATCGCAAGAATAGTGGGAGCAGGAGGAACATCAGGATATATTGGAATTGGAACGACACTTCCAACAGCCTTACTCTCAATAGCAAATAATTCGACCATAAGGATGGGGGCGAGCTATGTTTCGGATAATGGAGGTTTAGATATAACCTCAAGATCCGGAGGCGAAGGAGGAATAATCAGATTCTACCACAACAGAGTAAATGATGGAGGCTCCGGAAGGGCCACTATAGATGCAGCAAGCAGCGTAGGTTTTCGCATCAGCACAACCTCATGGGGAAACCTAATGCTCGGTTCTGATAACAGTATCATATTCGGATCATCAGCAAGCGTCAACACCGTCTCAGAATACGCAAGATTCACAAGCGACGGAAACCTAGGCCTCAAAGACACAACCCCCGACGCTCTACTAGATGTGAACGGAGTGAACCTTAACTCAGATGTTTTCAGAGTTGATGCGAACGGAAATTCAAGCCCGGTATCTTTTGTAATTGATAAAAATGGAAATGTTGGTATAGGTAAAAGTGCCCCGACTGTATATTTAGATATTGTAGGCGGTTTTATTGTAACTGGAAGAGATCTAGGCGTATCCAATTTTGATAACTGGAGTTTGACTGGAGGCCATAACGGCAATGGAAAAATAAATTCCGTAACAAATGGAGGTTCTGGTAATTCAGGAGGAGTTAATGTCCCTGCAGGTTCACTAGGGGTCGGTTATACAATGTCATCAGGTTCTGGCCCCGCATGGGCTCACACTGCTCAATTTGCAGTGAGGGGCAGATCGGTACTTCAACTCACAACTGGAGATTACATAGCTATTACAGACCAGGCATCGGATGCTGGAAATGACCTGATAAGAATCACAGCAGACGGCAACCTCGGAATTGGTACATCAACCCCCAAAAACAAACTCAACATAGTGGGCGATACCAATCTTTCCGGCAACCTTATTTTCAACAACAATACTGACCACAATATTTGGATGCCGAGTTCTAGTTTGGCTACATCTTATTCCCTGACAATTTCATCTAGCAGCTCTGAATCTGGAAATGTCAACGGTGGGGCGCTTTCGCTATATTCAGGAAATCCAACCGGGACAGGTGCTGGAGGGCAAATAATCATTAAATCAGGTTCATCTCCCGGTGGGGGAAGAGGAGGGGACATAAACCTTTCCGCAGGCCTTGGAGGAGGAAACGGTGCTAGTAGTGACGGAAGTATTTTGGGCGGGACACTCTATCTAAATGGAGGCCACACACTTGCAGCAGGCCCAACAGTTGCTGGCGGAGTGGTAATTGCCGGTGGAAATTCAGCTAATAGCAGAGGAGGCACAATAATAATCAATCCAGGCTCAGGTTCATCCGCATCCGCTGATGGAAATATTGTACTTGCAAATTTGCGAGGGATGGTTGGGTTAGGTACAGCATCCCCTGCAAATAAATTGAATATTGTCGGCGATGTGAATGTTTTTGATGGCAATATAATTGTCGGCAAGGCAAATAATGCAATGCAGTTTAGAAGCGATGGTTCAGCTAGCCAGTGCGCCGGCCTTGCAAAACTTGCTTCAGGCGCAGTTACAGTGACAACGAGCTGCATGTCGGACAATAATGCAATGGTGCTGATAACCGGGCAAACACAAGGCTCGGGAATGGGAGGTCTGCGTGTTACTTCAAAGACCACCAGTGCTTTTACAATCTCCTCCACAAACGCATCTGATGATGCTGATGTGTACTGGAGAATTGAAAAGGTACTCAACTAAAATTAGACATCTCACCTATGCTCCGGGCGTGGGAGAAAATATTTCAATAGAAATTTATCAAGGCTATCTTTCTCATCGACAATTTTTCCTTTTTCGATATATCTTATTATTCTGCGCGATATATCAAAATATTTTGAAATGACCCTAGGAGCATGGCTTCCCACAATTTCTTGTAGTTCAGTTCTCAAAATTGCCCTGTCTTCATTTACAGTCAGGGGTTGTAAATACTGATCTAGTTCTCTCTGCTGTGGGTTTTGGAAGTGTGACCTGAATTTTGCTTCAATAAGTTTAGCGGCCCTTTTCCTTCCATCCCCTTCAAATCCAACGCCTGCAAAATCAAGGGCATATTTTAGGGCAAAATCGCTAATGGACTTGAACACCCTAACTTTATGATCAGCTTGGATTGTAGTTTCCTTTTTTGCTTTTTGTGCTATCATTTCACAGAGCAGGCTTAAATTTTTTTCATATTCTACATCAATATAATTCTTTCTCAACAAAGTTCTGCTCTGCTTAATAGCGCTAGTACGCTCTTTTCTAATTTCAACAGAGGATTTTCTAATTTGAGGGCTCATTTCCAATTCACTTTTTTTCATGCATTGGGTGGGAGCAGCAATAATTCACTTCAACTGTATTGCCGCACTGCACGCATATAAGGCTTGATCCGCGCAGATCCATTTCCTTCCCATGGCACTTTGGGGTTTTGACCTTTGAAGTGCAGTTGTCGCATACTAGTATTGCCATTTTTTTGCCTCCTAGAATAATTCCTTTGCAATAAGCCCTGATAAATCTATTGCATTGCTCTTGTGTTCAATTGAATTTGTACTAATGATGCTTTTTGCCCCGGATTTTTTCAATTTTTCAAAAGCCCCTTCTGCAAATATTCCATGCACGCAGATGCAGTGCACAGATTTTGGTTTTCTCTTTTTTATTTCTCTAACTGCTTCAATCATTGTATGTCCGGAGCTTATAATGTCATCAACAATGACAACATCTTTTCCTTTCCACTCTTTTTCTTTTGTCACGTGGATTTTTACATGGCGCGAGCTAAAACGCTGCTTGAGAAAAATTACCGATTCAAAGCCAATTGAATCTGCGATTTCCTTTGCCCACTGCGAGCTCTCAATATCTGGGCCAGCTATTACTGTTTTTTCTTTTTTGAATTTTTTGCGGATATATTGCGCAATCAGATCATTTGCAGTTAGCTTTTTGCGCTCTATATGGAAGAGGTATGCCAGGTTTGTAATCCTGTGCAGGTGCGGATCGACAGTGATTATTTTATCACAGCAAGAATTCACCAGCCATGCCATTATGCGGTTTGAAACGCACTCGCCTGGATGGAACCTCTTATCCTGCCTCAGGTATGCGATGTAGGGGATTGCAGCAATCACTTTTTTTGCCCCGAGTTCTTTTGCGGTTTTGCTGGCAAATACAACTTCGAGCAGTGCTTCACTTGGCAAAGGGTGCATGCTACCTACAAGAACAACAATTTTGTCGCGCACATCATCTTCAAAGCGCAAATGCAATTCCCCATCGGGAAAATGCTCGATATTTAGTTCTCCTAATTTTGCCTTGGAACGTTTTGCAATTGAAGCGGCAAGTTTTTTGCCGTTTTGCAAGGGGAAAATTATCATACTAGCACTAGGGCTTTGTTTAATAAAAGAATTTGTCAAGGCCTTGACGGACAAACAGGACAGGGGGTCTTTTAGTGTTAAATAGTACCACTTATTAGTTGCAATTCTTCGTTTTTTGTGCCGGTTTGGGGTATTGGTTTAAATTCCTTTTATGATCAGCATTATATAAATTTGACCATCCGATGTGGTGTCTCTAGGGGTGTATATAATGAAGAATGTTGTTTCCAATGCCATCAAGCTGGCAAAAGAGAGCGCGGCAAAGCCAAAATCCAGTTCTAGCGGATCAAAAAAGAGGGCTGGCGATAATGATGAAGAACTAATTAGCCTACTTGAAGCGAGCAAGGCAAAAATAAGGGTTGTTGGATGCGGCGGAGGAGGCTGCAACACAATTAATCGAATGACTGAAGTCGGGATTCTTGGCGCAGAAACAGTTGCAGTTAATACCGATGCCCAGGATTTATTGAAAGTAAAAGCCGACAGAAAAATTCTAATTGGAAAAAAACTAACAAGGGGATTAGGTGCTGGTTCAGACCCATCAGTTGGCGAAGCATCAGCCCAAGAATCTGTTGAAGAGCTGCACGAACTTTTAGAAGATTCGGATTTAGTATTCATAACATGCGGAATGGGAGGAGGAACTGGAACCGGTTCAGCTCCTGTTGTTGCTGAAATTGTAAAAGATAAAAAGGCACTAACAATTGGCGTTGTAACACTTCCATTTAGTGTTGAAGGGAAAAAAAGAATTGAAAATGCAATGCACGGGCTTGCAAACCTCCGGGCGCACGCCGACACTGTAATAGTAATCCCAAATGATAAAATTTTAGAAATAGCACCAGACCTTCCGATAAATGCGGCATTCAAGGTCGCAGACGAAGTTCTCACAAATGCAGTGAAAGGAATAACTGAAATGATAACAAAGCCGGGCCTAATCAATCTTGACTTTGCTGATTTGCGCACAATCCTTGAGCGCGGAGGGGCGGCAATGATAGGGCTTGGAGAGAGCAGCACCCAAGGTGGCAGTTCGGATACGCGAGCACTTGAAGCAGTTGAAAATGCACTCACATCACCTCTTCTTGATGTTGATATTTCAAATGCAGGAAGGGCCCTAATAAATGTTGTCGGAGGCTCTGATATGACACTTCGCGAAGCAGAAATGATAGTTGAAGCAGTCAGCGCAAAAATCAGCTCAAACGCGCACATCATATGGGGGGCAATGATTGATGATTCTGTTCCCAAAAACCAAATCCAAGCAATGGTAGTAATTGCGGGCGGAAGGTTTCCCTACCTTGATGATGACGGCAAACCGCACCAAGGCGGCCCAATAGATCTTGGAATACAGTTTGCCGATTAAATTGAACAAAACCAATACTTTTGGGCTAGTTTTTCTTTGCTAGCCCTTTAAATTCCTTTTCACACACCTCATCTTTAGATGTTTAACCTAAATGAGTTCATCCAATCAAGCATTCGCATATTCACGGTTTCAAGAAAACCCGGGACCAAAGAATTTGAAGTAATGGCAAAAGTAACAGGCATTGGAATAATTCTAATAGGGGTAATAGGGTTTGCAGTAAAGCTTATTTTGGAAGGATTCCTAAAAATATAGCCAAAAGCCTTTAGGTAAGCTTTTTAAAACATTTTCAATGGTTTTTTAATAGAGAATTGGAAAACAAACACTCAATTCTAATGTTTACAAGTGGTAAAAAATGATTTTCACCGTAAGGACAACAGTGGGGCAGGAGAGCCTTGTTGTTGATGTACTCTCAAATAAAATAAAAAAAGAGGAACTCAACATCTACTCAATTTCAGTAATCCCCGGGCTTAAGGGCTATATTCTAATAGAAGGGGACAATGAAGTTACAATTCGCAGGGGCATAACAAACACCTCGCATGTAAAGGGCCGGGGACTTGTTGGCGGTGGAATGGGCAACAAGATGAAATCAAGAGGCCCCACAGATAGCTCCGTTCGGGTTGTAAATGTAGAGGAACTTTCAGGGCTTTTAGAAGCAAAACCACTAATGAAGAGCATAAAGGAAGGGATGAAAGTTGAAATAATTGCAGGCCCATTTAAAGGCGAGAAGGCAAAAGTGATGAGGGTAAATGACACAAAAGAAGAAGTGACGGTTGAACTAGTCGAAGCTGCAGTAAAAATACCTGTTACAATTCATGCTGAACATATAAGGATAATCAAGGAGTAAAAAGGGGTTTTGCAAAAATGGCAGAGATAAGCGCATTAATTGAAGGCGGAAAAGCAACAGCAGGAGCGCCACTAGGCCCGGCACTTGGGCCACTTGGAGTAAATATCGGAAAAATAGTATCTGAAATAAACGAGAAGACAAAAGGCTATGCCGGAATGAAAGTTCCTGTTACAATTGAAGTTGACAAGCAAAAAAATATAACAATAACAGTCGGTTCGCCCCCTACAAGCGCGCTAATTACAAAAGAAATCAAAGCGGCAAAAGGCGGGGCAAACCAACGCACAGATACTGTTGGAAACCTAACAATGGAGCAGGTAAAAAAATTAGCCCAAGCAAAACTTGAAGCCCTAACTTCAACTGATATATTCCACGCCTCACGCGAAATAATCGGCACATGCAATTCAATGGCAGTTACAATTGAAGGCAAGAGGGCTAAAGAAATACAAAAGGAAATAGATGTAGGCCAGTGGGATAGCGTACTAAAAAAATAATTCACAAATGGGGGGAGTAAAAAATGGCAGCAGAATTCGGGGAATTTAAGGGAAATAAGGTAATAACCCTAAAAAGGGATGAAAACGACAGGTATCCTTTTACCTTCGGAAAATCCAAAGCAAAACTCATTGTCGACCACTACGAGCAAATAAAGCAATTTGCAGAAGAGCAGTAATGCAACTTTTTCAAATTCAGTGGCTTTTGCACAAAGGTGTGCTTTTGCCACATTTCAACTTTACTTAGACTCTGTCAAGCCTGTCATTTTCCTTAAATTCCGGGATGTTTGGCATTGAGCCAAAATATGATTTTCTTTTTTTAGTTTTTTTCATATATCCTCACACTACTTAAGGTAAATTGTGTTTTGTCCCTTCATGTGGAAATCCTTTGTCACTATTGTTGCATTGTGCTTTTTTGCAAGAAAAATTATTATTGCATCTGACATGCTTATGTTTTGAAATTTTTTTCTGAGTTCAGCGTGCAATTCTCCAATCTCAAAGTAATCTTCCATATTCTCTTCAACAGGGATACAATTGTCTTGGATGGCCTGCTTTGCTAGCCCGGGGTGCATATTTTTTCTTATTAATTTGCTAATCACTTCAAGGGCAACAATGTTGGGGGTCATTATCTCGTTTGAGTCGTCAGAAATAAGTTCTCCGACCTTTTCTCCTATTTTTGAACCTTCAAAATGTTCTATCCATGCACTCGAATCAAACATCAATCTATATCTTGTCAAATCTATCATCCTCTGTAAACTGCCCGATACCCTTGTATATTCCAAGGTAGGTTTTACGCGGTTTTTTCATTTCTAAATGGATAGAGTCGTTTTCCTTCAAATTGAGTTCTTTTACCGCATCGGAAGGTATCCTTGCCATAAATGAGCCGCCAATTTTTTTGACTTTCACAATCACTTGCATTAAACCACCTGTTAAACAAATTAAACACTATGTTATATTTAATATTTTGTAGGGTTTATTGCCGCTGCAAAAGCCAGCTTTAAAAACCTTCCCGAAGAAATTATAGTTAATTAAATGCTCTTTTTAGAGCCAAAATGCACCCTATTTTGGGTTGAGTGCCAGCTTGCTGGCAAGTCCTGCCGAAGGCAGTGCACCTCCTCCCGAAAGGTTTTTCGGGTGCAGTACCAATTCGTTGGTAGGTCATCAAAATGGATAAAAAACAGGTTGTGCAGGCACTAAAGTACGCCCGTGATCTTAGCAAGAAAAGGAAATTCGAACAATCCTTTGAATTCATAATAAATTTCAAGGGTGTTGATTTCAAAAAAGCAGAGAACAGAATAGAACTTGATGTAAAATTACCGCACTCAACCGGAAAGCAAGCCGATGTCAAGACACTTGTTTTTGTAAAAGACCCAAATTTTGCGCAGGAAATAAAATCCAAAGTCTCACGCATTATAATGGATGAAGAAATACCAAACATCAAGAAAAAGGATGTTGACCTGCTTTTGCGCGACTATGACCAGTTCTTAGCTGAAGGTGGGGCGATTTTAACAGTTGCAAAATATTTAGGGCAGCAGCTTGCGCCAAAAGGAAAAATGCCAAAGCCACTCCAGCCCTCTGTTGCAAGCCTTGAACAGGCACTAAAAAATGTGAGTACTTTTACAAAAGTCACAAACAAGAAAGGCAAATTCATGCCGGTAATCCATGTGATGGTCGGAAAAGAAGGGTTCAAGGATGAGAGCGTTGCTGAAAATATTATGGAAATATACAGTTCCGTGCTAGGAAGTTTACCTGCAAAAGAAGGGAACTTCAAATCCACTTATGTAAAGCTCACAATGGGCATTCCAATAAAAATCGGGGAGAAATATGAAGCTCAAGCCGCGCAAAAGCCGCTTAAGGGGGAGAGCAAATGACATCACATACCCGAAAATGGAAAGAAGCACAATTTGCCGAGCTAAAGGATCTAGTTTCAAAATACACAATCATTGCAGTTGCAGACATTAGAATGTTTCCGGCAGCGCTATTCCAGCAAATCAGAAAAAAATTGCACGGAAGGGCAGTTGTTCGGGTCTCTAAAACAAAGGTAATCAAAAAAGCACTTGAGAGCGCCGGCAATTCATCGCTTCTAAAGGATTTTGCAGCAGCAAACTGCGCAGTCATATTTACCCACATGAACCCATTTGAACTATTTTCTTTTTTGAAAAAGAATAAAGGCAAAGTTGCGGCAAAAGTGGGGGCAATAACAGAAGAGGATATTGTAATTCCGGCAGGCGACACGGGCCTTCCTCCGGGGCCGGCTCTTAGCGATCTAAAAGGAGCCGGGTTAAAAGTTGCAGTACAGGGGGCAACGATTGCAATAATGGAAGATAAGGTTGTAACAAAAGCAGGGGAAGCGGTTTCAGCCCCAGTTGCCGGCACGCTTGCAAAATTGAACATCATGCCATTTAAAGTGGGAATGAAACTTGTTGCAGCACTTGAAAAAAACCAGATATTCAAATCAGATGTACTAGATATTGACACCGATAAGGTATTTGCAAATTTTATGGCAGCGCACAAAGGGGCATTCAACCTAGCGTTCAATGCAACAATTACAAACAGCGCAACAATAGAGCTGCTTTTGCAAAAATCATTCAGGGATTCAAAATCAGTTGCACTTGAGGGCAATTTCTTAACCTCTGCAACAGTTGGCGATGTGCTGGCAAAAGCAGCGCGCACAGCAAAAGAGATCAAATCCCATGTAAAAGATACTACAGTGGAGGGCGCTTAACTACTAAGCTAACCGAGGTGAAAAGCAATGGAGTACGTATATGCAGCAATGCTCTTGCACTCTGCAAAGAAGGAAATAAACGAGGCAACAGTAAAAAAAGTCCTTGACGCAGCAGGAATTAGCGCTGATGAATCAAGGATAAGAGCACTCGTGGCTTCTCTAAAAGATATAAATATAGATGAAGCAATCCAGAAAGCGGCAGTAGCAGCTCCAGTCGCAGCAGCGCCAGCAAGCGCAGCAGCAGGCGGAGAGGCAAAGAAAGAAGCAAAGCCGGAAGATACCAAGAAGAATGAAGAGGAAGCAGCTGCAGGCCTAGGAAGCTTGTTTGGATAGATCAGTTCTATCCTTGCTTTTCTTTTTTTTATTTTAGCTAGTTGTAGGACAGTCGAATTTCTACTTGCCAAATTCTAGAGGTCGGCTGAATAAAAACCATGCTGCCAGGCCTTCAAATGAGCCTAGTGGTTTTTTAGGGTTCTCTTAAAATTGTTAGTAGAATTAATCTCTCTCACTATTGTTTTTTCCCTCTTTTACTTTTCACTTGCTTTGCAATGTCCCTAATTCCCTTATGCGCCTTTGGCTTTTTTGAACTGTGTGTAAAGGCCCTTTTGTTAGGAAGAGTGCTGATTTTTTTTAGATCAGTTCTGAGCTTTTCAATATCCGATAAATACTCATTGGATTTTTGCTCAAATTCCTTTCTTGTAATTATCCCTTCATTTAACCTTGCGCGCAAGAGGGCAAGCCTCTCTTTATATGAATCTATTTCGGAATGTTTGCTATCCGCTGCAATAATATTACCTGCAAGCTCTTTTCGTTGCGCTTCCAAATCCACTGTTCCCTTGCGGTGAATTGCCCCAACTAGCAGTAGTGAGAGGGCAAGAGTAATTGCAACCAAGAATAATCCACCTGCTATTAAAATGAAACCATTTTGCGAACTGCTCTGAGAATTAAAAGGGTTTCTTGACCCGGATAGCACATCCTGGCTGCTTAGCACAGGTTCATTTTCATAAGCAAGGCTCACTTCACTTGATGCTGTAAATATTTGCCCGGCTAGAGTTGCAAGGCCAATTCCGCTGCGAAGGTTTTCAGAAGCATTTTCCGAAAAACCCTGCTGTTCATAATAATTTGCCGCTGCAAGGAAATATTTGGCATGATCCAAATAAAGTGATGCCCACCCAGAGTTTGAAGATGAAAAAATTGAATCATCAAGATTTTTTATTTTGGCCTCTAGTGTTTCTTTGAGTTCCTTTTGATCCATACCCTGGACCGTTTTTTGGGCTTCTGCAAGGGCCATAGCCGACGCCGCATCAAAATACGATGCCTCAAACCATCCGGAATCCTTCTCTTCGCGCGCTGAATTTACCCTTCTTTCAATGTCCTCTTTTTGTGAATCGTCATTTATGGAATTTAGATCTATGAGGGCGGCAGCAATTAAAGGATCCATTGCAGTTTCAAACTGATCTGTCCTATTCACATATTCTGTGGCGCCTTTTGAGAGGTTGTAGAAATCCTTTGAAACATCAAGCCAGGCAACTGCAAATGCATAATCCTGCACATTTGCAATTTCAGCAGAATCCTGTTCCGATTCGCTTGCTCCGACAACAATGGTTTTTGTGCTCATTAATTTATCGACTGTAATAGTTGCATATGTATGCCTTTGCTGGGCAGAAGCGTGCCATTCAATCCCATTTTTTGGCAATGGCCCGTCTAAATCATTTTTGAAACTCTCAAGCTCTCTTTTCATATCAATTAGCCGCAGATCAAGCGATGTAGAATCATCTTGCAAGAGTTCGGGGTTTGATGCAACTTCCTTTACAACTATTGCATTCACGCGCGAGAGGAATGCAAAATTTGCGGCAGAATAGAGGTAGTTTTGCTCATTTAAAATCTCGGCACGTGAGAGGGCCTGTTCCGAATTGTTCAAAACCTCAAGCAGGGCATGCGTTACAGTAGCATCTTCCAGAAGAGAAGATGAAAGGGCGGTTCTGGCTTCTGAAGTTACTTGTTTTGTTTCTGCAATGTAATTTGATGTAAGGGTTTTGAAGGGGGCAAGGCCTTGTTTTAGTGAAATTTTTTCCGGGACAAATTCAGGCACAGATCCGCTTGCCGAGCTATTCACATCGATTTTTTCAATATCTGCATGGGCAAAATTTATGGCCTGCTCTATTGTTTGCACCTCTGCTACCTTCATGTCCCAATTTTGCGGAGCATACTCTAAAATATTAACGCTGCGCACACCTTCCGGAAGCTTTACAGTTTGTATAGCCTCCCCTTTTGGTATCAAAAAAAGCTTTGTCCCGGTTTTGCTCGCTTCGCGCGCCTTTTCAAATACGCCTCCCACAGGACCCACCCTTCCTTCGGGAGTAATTGTTCCTGTAATGCTGACATTGTCAGGAAAATCCCTGTCAGTTAGCATTGAAACTACAAGAAGTGTCATTGCGGCCCCGGCGCTAGGCCCATCGACAACCGAGGCAGTGGAATTTATTGTGAATTTGTAATCATACGAATCCCACCTATTGTAGAATTTTTTTGCAACATTTATCGCTGTTTTTTCGGCGTTCTGTGTAGAGGTCCCAACAAGCGGGGTCACAGCGCTCCACACTTTCCCGCTTCCGGGCTCTATTTTAATGTCAAGGGTAGCAACAAGCCCCTCGCCTTCACTTGTTACGGCGTATATTTTCATCGAATCTGATTGCACTATTGCCGATACACTTGAGACAAAGAGCAGCAAAAAAAGCGCGGTTGCAATAAAACGATCCATTTTCTCTCCTTCTTAACATATTTAGCTAGTATTGGGGCTTTAAATCTTTTCAATATTTTAGTTTTATTCTTCCCCGCTATCTTGCGCCTCTACATCCTCTTGGGCCTGTTGCACATTTTGAATGGCATTTCCTTTTTTTAAGCGCAGCCCAATTACCGAACTCTTATGCTTATTCATGGCAACCCCAACTATTTGGTCGGCTTGATTTATTACCGAATCATTATGGCTAATTGTAATGAATTGGCTAGTTGAACTCTGGCCGCGAATCATCTTACCAACTTTTACTGAATTCTCCTTATCAAGTGCTGCATCCACTTCGTCGAATATGTAAAATGGGGCCGGTTCAAATGACTGTATTGCAAATAAAAAAGCTAGGGCTGTTAGGGACTTTTCCCCCCCGCTCATCGCATCTAT
>DATDWP010000017.1:0-36708 GCA_035289625.1 archaeon
TACTAAAACATCGCCAAGATAGTGCGCGCCCAAATACATACGCGAAATCATCACGAGAAGGACAACAAAAAGGCCAAGAATGCGCGCTGAGTGCTCGAACTTTTCCCAATAGTACCCAAACACTCCTGCAATTGTTGCTGCATGGCCTGATGGCAAAGAATAGAGTGAGAGGGGTTCTTGTACCAGCACCCGGAATTCACTTTCAAGCGGGCGCGCTCGCAGGGTTATCAATTTCAAAATACCTACAAGTGCTGCAACAAAAATAAGCGTACTTGCCAAAAAAAAGGATTTTTTCTCCTCCCCGCTCCAATAAAGAAGAGCAATTAGTAAAAGCCAGAGCACCGGGTTTCCTAATTGTGTGAGGATAAGAAAAAAAGCGTCAAGAGAACTTGAATAAGAGGATTGGACAAAATGCCCAAATGCAATTTCTAGTTCAAGTGGCTCAAACATTTATTCACGCTTTCTTTTTCATAAGCCTTTTCATTCCAGGAATTTCAACCCCAGTATAATCGACCCAAAGCCCGCACTCTTTGAGGGCTTTTCTTGTAGCATAAACTTTGCAGAACTGCTCAAGCTCTTTTTTTTCGCCTGTTTGTAGGGTGGTTGCCTGCGTGATTTCTTTTATCACTGCGCCCACTTTTCTTGAATTTATTTCCTCAAGTGCTTTTCCCACATCCTTTTTTCCAAGGCCAAGTTCTGCAATTGCACTATCAACCTTATCTAGCGCTACGAGTTTTCTCAAATTTGCCTCAATTTTTGCATCAATCCCTGTCCCAAGCGATGCTAAAAATTCCATTACCGTTCGCGGGTCTGTCACGCCCTCAATTTTGAGCTTTTTTATAGAAACCCAATCGTCATAATTGGAAATGAATTGAATGTACTTTTCATCAGCCATTTTTTCTCCTCCTCACTAACTCCAAAATATACACTTTCTACTATTTAAAATATGCAAGCCTCCAGTGGGGTTCGAACCCACGACCTGCGGTTTACAAAACCGCCGCTCTACCGCTGAGCCATGGAGGCAACCTTTTCTTTTTGTTCGGCCAAAAAGAAAAGCTTGACCAAAAGAAAAAGCCTATCTTTTTGACGAAAAAAGAAAAGAACGATTTTTTTCGCGGCTAATTTGCCCATATATTCAGTTTTACTAACGCTTTAAAACCATTCCATTGGAAGCAATATGTCGTATTGTTATGTTGAACTTTGCGTGCCAGCGCTGCGGGGAGTGCTGCAGGAGATATTTCATTATTTCGCTCCCGGAGGAGATGCAAAAGCAGGCCGATTTTCTTAAAATTCCAATAGGCGAATTTATAGAAAACCGCACCCAGCTCTTCTTGCAGCTATTCCCTTCCGAGTACAGAACAGATAAACCTCTTATTAGTTCGAGCCTTGTCCCCAAAAAATTCCTTGAAAAAATTGAAAAATCGATTGGGTATATGCCTGAATTTTTCATTGCCCTTCCAATGCTTGTTTTTAAGAGAAAAGAAAACGGCGAGTGCACTTTTTATGAGTCAAATTCCGGCTGCACAATATATTCAGTGCGCCCGGTTGAGTGCAGGCTCTTTCCTTTTATTTCCGATAAAAAAGTTGAGGACTACTCAAAACTCTATCCATTCTGCCATGGGCTCAAGGCAAAAGATGGAGAAAAATCCTACATTGATATTAGCCATTTACATTTTAGGCAGGTTGCAAATTATTTTGGGGAAGTAAAAGAAAAAGGATTTATTTCGCTGTGGAATAAGTGGCCGAGTAGTGGAGTGTGCCTTTTTACCGATCAATTGCTCGGGGATATTTCAGAAAAAGAGTTCTTTGAATCAATTGGAGAACTTGCTTAAATTTGAAATTATTTCTTCCTGGCAGCCGCAGCACTTATGTTGCGTACAAGATCTAAAATATCAATTGGCACTGCCAGCACTACCGTGTTACTTGCAGTTGGGCCCAAGCCATCAATTGTTTGAAGCGTCCGAAGCTGCATTGCGCCGGGGCTTTTCATCATAGTATCTGCAGCTTTTGCCAAATTCTCAGCAGCCATCCTATCCCCCTCGGCTTTGATTATTGTTGCCCTCTTTTCCCTTTCTGAACTTGCCTGCCTTGACATTAGCCTTTTGAGGTCCTCCGGCATATCAATGTCTTGCAATTTAATGTCTGTAACTTCAATTCCCCAATTCTTTGAAGCGGCCTCTACAATTTTTTCAATATCCTTTCCGATTTGTTCTCTTTCTCCTAATACTTGGTCAAGTGACATGCTCCCTGCAACATCGCGAAGTGCTGTTTGGGCGTATTGCGAAACAGCGTACTGGAAATCCTGGACTTTTATTATTGCAGTTGCGGCATCCATTACCTTAAAGTAGACAACTCCGTTCACTGTAACCGGGACATTGTCCTTTGTAATTACCTGCTGGCGCGGGATATCTATTGTTAGAATTCTCATATCAACTCTTTTTATTCCATCAATTATTGGTATAATAAACCTCAAACCGGGTTCTAGCGTGTCCTTGTATCTTCCGAGGCGAAAGCGCACTGCTGTTTCCCACTGGTTTACAATGCGAACACAAAGAAGTATCACTATGATTGCAATGATGAATATTACAACTATTTCAAAGACCATAATAGTACTATTTTCTCATAATGTTTAAAATGTGGTGGGTAAGGGCCGAAGACCACACACTAGGGGTGGCTCGAGGATTTTAGGGGCTAGAAGACGACATCCTTATTTGAGGTTTAGCCTTTCAGTTGTTTTCTTTTCTTTGATTCAGTTCTTCAAGATAGTTTTCTTTCGTGTTGATTTTTTCCCCGGATTCTAGCTCAAGTTTTTTTCTAGCGCTCCCCGCAATTTCCCCGCCGATCTGCGCTGCTTTTTTGTTTTGCACAAACCCTTGCGCGTCCTTGCCGCGCGCGATTTTAGTTGTGGAGGCTTCCCAGAGCATTGTGAAAATGAGTTCTAAATCATTCATGTGGTCACGCAGGTTTTGTTTTTCAAGTTTTTTGAATTTTTTATACTCTTCAACTGTCTTGCCGAACGTTGCCTTGCTTATTTCATTGGTCAAAATCCCGTATTCTTTGTCCTCACGCACTCCACGATTTTTCCACTCGTCAGTGAGTTCTTGCCGTACGGCAATTCCGCGGACCCTTTTTTCAATCCACTCATCCGAGTAGCCTTTTGCCATGTATAGCTCTTTCATGCGCACCTGGGATAGTTCCGGGTTTTCAATTTCCTGCACCCGCTCATACCCAACTTGAGCTAGCCAGCGCTTGAAGGGTTCTGCTTTCGGGGAAGGGATTGATTGGATAATTCTAAATCCTCCGGCAGTGTTAACACAATTCATTTGTTGCCCTCCGCCTGGGGTTTCTACTAGAAGGGTATGTACAAATTGTACCCACCCTTCGGAAAGTGGTTCATCTCGTTGTTTCATTTTTTGAATATACTGTTTTGGGTCTGTCGAGTTTGTAAGTGCCTTTACAATATCTTCGAGGACAAACCACCACTCGTTATTATTCCACGTTCTGCGTATTTCTGATCCCTGAAAAACAACCAACGCGTTCTGATTCTCCATCCCGACTGCCCCCAGTGTTTGCATAATAAGCTATTTGGATTTATCCGTGTTCTTGTTTAAAAATAGTTTTAGACCTCATTGCCGGTGCCAGAGCTATTTCTGAAAACCACAAGAGTGCAAAGGCTTATTGCCGTGCAAAGGAATTATCGCCCGAATTTTTCCTAAGCATTTTTTTGGTTTT
This sequence comes from archaeon, assembly GCA_035289625.1. GTDB lineage: Archaea > Iainarchaeota > Iainarchaeia > Iainarchaeales > Iainarchaeaceae > UBA10205. Next base: position 3,733 of record DATDWP010000017.1, read on the forward strand.
AGGTCTTTGCGAAAGTGCCCTGGACGGGATTTGAACCCGTGTATTCACCGTGAGAGGGTGACATCCTATCGGCATCAAAACTATTTTTCAACAGCTCTAATTTGACCGGGCTAGACGACCAGGGCCTAATAAATTTTTGAAATCTTTTCTTGTGTTTTGGATTGCTAAATCCTATTTCCTTATAGTATTTTAGGACATCTTTGGAGTTGCCTATTGAGCATTGCAATGCACTATAGCCCTTCCTTTTAGTCCATACTGTAACCCTATATCCTAATACTTTAAATGCCTTATCAACTGCTTTGCGAATTCCAGGAGAAGCGGTAGTAAACCATATTGTAGGGGCGCGATGTTTCTTTGTTTTTGGGCATATGCTGCCATCAGTATCTATCAATCCGCGCAGGAATTTTTGTATAAAGTTTTTATTTTCAAATAGCCAATCAGGCGCCTCATTGTAATTTTTCTTGTTCCCGCTGCCTAGCCCAAAATTCTTGAGCGTATAAACTAAATTCTTGCTCTGCTTTGAAATCACTATTGTATTGTGTTTTCCCTTTTCATATATTCCCGGGGTTATGTTAAAGAGATTTTTCATAAGGGTTGGAATATATTGGTACATATATTCCCTTTCATCGTGTTTATGCCCTGTAATTCTTACTTGGTAAATGCTCTTTGAAGGCACTTCATATATTCCGCCATCGCCAAGCATTATTCCAAAAAATTCCGCAAGCTCTTCTGATTTTTTATCTATTAACAATTTCGGGATTTGTGGGTGATGGGTAGAATTCATTCCACCTTTTGCTCTGCCCCAATTTTTGCCTTTTGTTTCTGTAATAAATTTACTATAATCTTGTCCTGCTATTCTACACAGCTTTTCAAAAACATTTCTGCGCAGCGTTACTTTTTCTTTTGCAATTTCATTTTTCAGGTAATTTGTGCCAACTTCTAGTTCTCTGCTAAGAGTTGGCCAACTGTGCAAACCTGCCTCTTTTGCCCTTAATACAAGCTCCCTTTGCTTTCCTATAATGAGTACCAATCTATCTTCATCCATATAAAAAAGTAGAATTTTGAGTTTAAAAACTAGCCAAAGGAGGGCTCATTGCCGCTGCGAATTTCAGGTTATATGTTTTGTGTTTCATCTTATTTGCTGTCCAACAATTCTGCCGCCTTTTCTTATCGGGTTTTTTTGTCAATCGGGTTGATCGCCACTATCCCCTCCATTTGGGCAAAATCCTTGGTATTTTCCGTGTAGATTTTGAGCACATTCTTCCCTTTCATTGTTTCAGAAATCAGCATGTCCCAAAATGGCCCGCTTCCGGAGAGTGCCCTTTGAACAGTTTTGCACCGATAATCTATTTTTTTCATATTTGGTATGCTGTTTATCTCTTCAATTATTTGCTTTACATCATTTTTTGGAAGGGGCTTTTCTATTTTTTTTAGCAGCACTGAAGAGAGCTCAGCTAGCACCTGGTTGCTCACATAAAAATCCCTCTCAGCGCGAAAGCACTCTTCTAAAAGTTTTTTGCAAACATTGTGTTTTTCGCCGGCTTCCTTTTGATAGGCATACACAAGGATGTTTGTGTCAAGGAAAATGCGCTCATTATCTGTCATGCAGCTCATCCCTGTTTTTGAAGAGCAGCTTTCCCATAGAGTAACCCATTTCGAGCTTTTTAATCGCCCTCTTCCTTATCTCTTCGTGTTCTTTTTCTTTGACCCATTTTTCCATTGCTTGCCCAACTGCCCTTCCAAGGCTTCCCTTGCCCTTGCCTATTTCCCTTGCAACCGTGTGCCTGAATTTTTCTTCAATTTCATCATCTACTCCAATAGTCATTGTGCCCATAAAACCACCACTAATTACATACATTTGCTATTTATTTAAATCTTTTGATTTTGTAAATAGTTGCCCTAAAGCATTAATAATAACTTCTTTCCGTGAAAAGATTAGTTTAATATATTGATTTTGCGCTAATAGTATTAGAAGGTAAAAAAATGCCCAAGTTCGAGGCGCATGAGGCTAGGCACAGCCCATTGGAAGAGTTTTGGTTAGAGGCAAGTGGGTGCAACTAAATGGTATTTTTTGAAGCAATACAGGCTCTTTTTGCTCTTGATTTTGGGTTTTTTGTAGATGTAGTCATGAACAATTTGATTTGGGTTTTTGGATTCTATGTTTTCATTTACATATTTTTCAAAGGAAAAAACACTCTTGTATTTTTCCTAATATTTGGCGTATACCTCTGGGCCTTTCTTGAATTTAGTGTTCTTACCGGACTCTATCTTGGGGCACTAGGATTTTTTTATTGGTTTATTTTGCGTGTAATCCTTTCCATATTTGTAGAGGAAGATTCACGCTTGACTAAGTATACAACTTGGGCATACATTGTCGGAGGATTTGGACTTTTATGGGTCTTGGCATTTATTGTGAGGTAAAAACATGCTGCTAAACTTATTTGTAAAAGGGCTTTACGTCGGAGCGCTTTATTTACTCATAATAGTTCTTAGTGCAATTATATTTCCCGGAAAGCTTGCGCAAGCAGTATTCTCTCCACTTGGTGTGCTCGTGTTATTTGCACTTTTTGTACTTGAAATGTTATTTGACTTTTTGAAGGTGGGTGACTAAATGGCCTTCATTGAAATTCTCCAAGCGGGCCTTTCGCTCGATTTCAAGTTCTTTGTAGACCTACTTGTAAACAACATCTTCTGGGTATTTGCGTTCTACGCTGCTGGGTATTATTTTTCAAACGGCAAGAGCCCGCTTGCAAATTCTATAATTTATGCTTCGATGGTCCTTGTTTCAATTGATATGTTCAACGTGGTTGGCTTTAGTATCTATACAGCGCTAGGGCTCGGGATACTTTACATGATAAGGGTGCCACTGCTCCTCTTTTTGGAAAAGACCAAAGGTGGAGCACAGTACCTCTCGCTAGCCTGGCTGCTTACCTGGTATCTGACAATTGCAATAGTTGCATTTATGGTGTGATGAAAATGGGAATATGGCTAAAAACAGCGGTTGATAGCATTTTCTGGAACGCGGTAATAATACTATTCCACTTTCTCCTAGATATAATTACAAACGTGGATTTTGCGCCCCTGCTATATGAACCTACAGGAATTTTCATCTCCTACATTGCAACATTTGTTTACCTATTCAATTTGAATTGGAGCAAGAGAGCTGCAAAAAAAGAGTGAGTGCCGGTGGGCGGGTTTTGCTAGTTCGCACCGGCAATAAGGTCTGCAAAGTCGTTTAAAAAATACGAATAATTTTATTTCATGGCAATTTTACAATCTTATTCTATCTCACTTATAAAAAGTCTAAGATCAGAAGGGCTTAGTTTTAAACAAATAGCAAAACAACTTAGTCTTAGTCCTGCAACTGTTTATAAATATGCAAAAAATGTTGTTTTATCAGATGCTGCAAAGAATAAAATAAAATTAGTTGAAGAGACTAGTAGAATTAATTTTATCTCGAAATTTGCTGTTCAAAAACAAATAACTTTGAGTCATCTTGATGCATTTAAATCCAGATTACTTGGGCATCTGTTTTTTGATGGGCATGTATATGCGGAAGGTAAATGGAAGCTAGGCTATACAAATGCTTCCATGGCAGCTATAGCTTTTTTCGTTGAATGTGTTAGGTCTGTATATGGGCTAACTGAAAATTACATTTATCAAAAAACTGGGGTAAATGTAAAAGTATATACCGTTGACTTTTATTCAAAGAATGCATGTCAGGACTTATTTTCATTTTCTAATTCATTTAGTACAAAACAAGAAATAGGAATTCCAAAGGAAATTTTAAATGGAAATGAAACTATTCGCTCTTCTTTCCTCAAGGCATTTTGGAATGATGAAGGTAGTGTGAGCTGTAATGGGAATGTCACTGGCGGTTCAAAAAGTAAAAGGATGATTTTTGACTTGAAGGATTTACACAAATCTTTAGGGGTAGAATGCACTAATTATGTAGATAATAAAACGTGCGTGAATATATTGAGAATTAGAAAAAATTCCTTAATTCACTTTTCGCAAAAAATAGGTTTTGATTATTCAATAATCACAAAAGGCAAAAACATAGGGCGATTGAAAAAGGATGTTTTAAATGAAATTATAATGCGTAAAATGTCGGCGGGAGGATTTGAACCTCCGACAAGCAGCTTATGAAACTGCCACTCTACCAGGCTGAGTTACGCCGACACAGCCACTTAGAATTCTCCCCCAAGAACCTTTTAAAAATTAGCCTAAATGTGATTTAATGCTTCTAGCAGCTACTTCCCTTCAGTCCTGCTAAGTAGTGTTATTTGCTTTCCGTGCAAAACGATTTTATCCGCAAACCCCAAAAAAAGCCCGCTCTCAATAACCCCGGGGATTTGCTTTGAATCAATTTCAAGGTCCTCGTAGCTAAAAATATTGTCAAATTCAACATCCACTATATAGTTGCCGGTTTCGGTCCTGAATGGCATGCCGTTTTTTTCTCTTCTTCTGGCCTTGCCAAAAGCATCAAGCTGATTTACTGTTCTCTTGTAACCAAATGTCGCTATTTCAAATGGAATTGCCCCGCGCAATTTTTCCATCATATTATTTTCCTCACAAACAACAACCAAAATAGCAGAGCTCTGTGCTATCATCTTGTCCCTAATAAGCGAGGCGCTGTGCCTTTTTATAAAATTGTAATTGTGATCAACCGCGTCCACAAATTCTATCCCCACATCAACTTCGCGCTCATTAATGTCTGCAATCGGAAGGCCAACTCCGGATCCAAGGCTTGCTATCTGCATAGAAGTTGGGACTAATTCAACATTATTGATAGGTATGTGGGTGTGCTCTAGGGCAAGTGCTAATTTTTTTACAAATTTTTCTCCCAGTTCTCCAGAACCAATACTAACAACATCCCCTTCCTTAATGTAGCGGATAATAAAATCTTCGATGTGGCGATCTTGCATGCAAGATGGTAGGGCTAAGTTGTATTTATTGATTCTTGAGGCGATGCTAGGGGAAAATAAAAAGAAAAAAATTAGGAACTTATAGATTTTAGCCAAATATTTGAAGGAATTAGTAATTTCCTTTTGGGGCTTTATGCTTACTGTAGCAGTCTCTGCAATACACTGGTCGTCCTTCTGTTGGCTTGAAAGGGACCTTAGTGGCTTGACCGCAATCTGAACAGACCGCGTCAAAGAACTGTCTATCTCCACCGAATGCCATTGTTGTTTTTCACCTTTTTTTTGTTTTCCATACGCTTCGCATTGCTGCAAAACGCATACCTTTACAGGCTATTCAATGGATCTGGACAGACTTAAAAGGATATCGTTTTTCAAAAAATTCAAAGATAAAAAGGCCATGGCGGGAGTTGCACCCGCGACCTCGTCCTAGTTGGCTCTTTTTTAGAGATACCAAGGACGCGCTCTGGCTGCTGGAGCTACATAGCCGCAATCACCAATTTATTGCGCAACCATTAAAAACCACAAGCTCATCTGCCCTTGATAAAATCTGCAGCTTTTGAGCAATCTGAAAATGAGAACTCTTTTTGCTCCCCATTTGAGAGGTCCTTTACCTTGAATTTCCCTGAACGTTTTTCGTCTTCGCCTATAACTATTACAAATGGAATGCCTTTGCGGTCAGCGTACTCTAAGTTCTTTTTTATGTTGCGCTGCATCAAATCAATTTCTACATTGCAATTGCCCTTGCGCAAAAGCGATGCAAGATCTACGACTTGTTTGTTGAATTCTTCGGAAAAGGGGGCGATAAAAACATCGCTATTTGGCCCAACAAAAAGTGTCTTTTCCAGAGTGTCATAGAGCCGATCTATTCCAAAACTAATTCCAACAGCAGGGGACTCTTGGCCGCCATAGAGGCCTATTAATTTGTCATACCTTCCCCCTCCGCCAACACTTGGGCCCTCTTTAATTGATATTTCAAAAACATTTCCTGTGTAGTATTCAAGCCCGCGGCACAAACTCATGTCAAATTTAACCTGTGCAATTCCCATTTCTTTTGAGAGCAAAAGAAGTGATTCTAATTCTTTTATGCACTCTTTTCCTGCAAGCTCTTCTTTTATTTGCTCAAAAGAATTTACAAAAACTACTTGGAGAATTTCATCATTTATTTTTTTTGCTCGGAAATCCTTTCGGACTTCATTCTCCCCGATTTTATCGAGTTTATCAATTATGCGAAAAGCGTCATTGATTTGCTCTTTTGCAATCCCGCGCTTTAGCGCAAGCTCTTCTAGCACCTGCCTATTGTTCACCTTAATTGTATAATCAAGGCCAAGTGAATTCATAACTTCAGATGCAATTTGCACGCACTCAAAATCAGCTAGCCCTGGTTTTGCTCCCACTACATCAACATCTGCTTGTGTAAATTCCCTATACCTTTTTGCCCCGGGGCGATCGTAGCGATAAACCGTTCCTATACAATAGCGCTTGAAAGGCCTTGAGAGCTGAGGGTTTGTTGCTACAATTCTTCCAAGTGGCACTGTTAGATCGTAGCGCATTCCAAGTTCGCGATCGGCTTTATCCTTAAAATAATAAATTTCTTCTTTTATTGCCTCCCCTCCGGAGCCTTTTGCTGCAAGCAGGGCAAAATCTTCTAAAATAGGGGTTTGCAGCGGTTCATAGCCGTACTTTTCGAAAATTTTGCGGCACAAATCCTCTATAAATTGCTTCTTTTTTGCGTTTTGTGGAAGAAAATCCCGCATCCCTTTTACTGCTTCAAATTTCACAAAACCACCTCACATTTTGCAAGGATGTTTGGACTAATAAGAGTGCGACCACCGGGAATTGAACCCGGCCCTGAGGCTCCACAGGCCTCTTTGCTACCACTACAACATGGTCGCCATGAAGAAAAATAGATATTTTTACATGTAAGGGAACTAATAGAAAAATCAGCAACTAATATGAAGTAAATCCCTTTCCATTTGCATATATGGGCATGGTTTGGTTTAAATAGGTTATTATAGGGGTTTGGGAATTAGTCTACTTATGCCAATACGAATGCTTACAACTGCTGTAAAGAACTTCTTTGGGCTACATCACTCCAGGTTCAAATCAGTTGAGGAAGAGCGCAGGGCCCATGGGAAAGAGTGAGTTAGCATAAAAATTCTTCCTTCTCTAATTTCTAAGTGGTAAATTGAACAGCAAAAAAAACCTAGCTTTATGTATCCCTAGCGGTAGGTTTGTTGATTTTGGGTTTTTCAAATCCTTTGCCTCCTGCATTGGGCAAATAATGCTCTCCTATAACGTTGCAATTTTTACTGTGGCATCCCCAATGATATTTGAAAACCGCAACGAAATAACGCGCAAGGCCATTAGCGCTGAAGAGCAAACTCCCGGGCTTTTATTTGACTATATGCTCTGGCTTGACAATGACATTGTCTTCAATTTTGAGCAGGTGCAAAAACTGCTCTCACACCTAAACTCAGGAAAAGATTTTATTTCAGGGGTATATTACAACCCGCACCAAAATGAAATCAAACCGGTAGCATACTACAAAGACGGCGAGCGCTACAAGTGGCTAACTGAAAAAGAACTTAACGGAGTAATGGAAGTTGATGCCGTAGGGTTTGGGTTTTGCGCAATGAAAATGGATCTAATGAGAAGGCTATTTGACAAATACAAACCACGGCCATTTGATCTTCGCCCACTTCCAGATGGAAGCATAATTACCGAAGATGAAGTTTTTTGCGAGCGCGCAAAAGAATTGGGATACAAAATCCATCTTGACAGTTCAATTGTAGTAAAGCACGCAAAAGGCTATCTGCCTCAACCTTTTTCTTTCTCTTCCAAAGAGAAAGAAAAACCTTGACGAAAAAGAAAGAGAAACAAGGCTATTTAGTTCCAAGTAATTTAAATCTGGGAACCATTGACCCGTTCACTTGCACATCTTCACCAAACATTTTTGCGCTGCGAACCCAGATTTGGTTATCTCCATAAAGCGCGCGGTAGACAACCATTTCCTCTAAAGTTTCAGAGTGCTTTGCGTTCGCAATCACTTCATACTCTTTGCCCTTATAGTGCAAATATTTTCCTTTTTTGATTTGCATTTTCACACCAAAAATAGAGTGCGGGGGGCAGGATTTGAACCTGCGGAGGCACTAAGCCACACGGTCCTAAGCCGTGTCCGATTGACCGGGCTACGGGACCCCCGCGCATATTAGAGATATATGGGAACATTTTAAAGGTAAATTTTATTGCAATCTAGGCTGCATTTGCCTTCCCGGGTTCACATTTATCTGCTGCTTTTTCGAAACATCAAAACCCATTGGAATGTCTAATTTTACGCTCACATACCAGCGTATGCTGTTATTTCCCATGTCGCGAAGAAATGACATTGCCCCTCCGATTAGATCGCTTCCGAATTGGTTTTCTGCAAGGATGCCGCGTGGGACAGTGAATTTGAAAGAATAATTTTTAGCCCCTCCTGAAGAGTTGTAGAGGCGTTCTGTATCGAGCCTCTCTTCTCTTTTATACAAAACATCTGTATAGGTGCTCTTTCCCCTTCTTGTTTGTCTTTCTGCCCAAAAAGTGGCTAATACTCCTCGCGCATTTATCTGCTCATTTAAAGTAAGCATTGCGCTTCCCTCAATCACTTCTTCTGGGTAGAATTGTGTTTTGTTCAAACGTAATTCCATTTTACCGATGCCAAGCCCTAAAATTGCCATTGAAATCACTTGCACTAAATGGTTTTTCCGACTTAATATTCTTAAGTAAAAGCGCTCCCACTGGGATTTGAACCCAGATTACCAGCTTCGCGGGCTGGCGTCATATCCAGGTTAGACCATGGGAGCTGCCAGTGCAATAAATTATCAAAGCGGGATCCTTTAAATAGTTGCTTTCGAAAGGGGAACGGAGCAGCCATTTTTCTCAAAAATCAAAAGGGGGAGTCGGCCAGGGCAGGGTTATGTAGAATTAGAGCAGCCTGATTACTTTCCCTTCGTTCAAAACCAATGTAGTTTCAGCTTGCGTTACGGTTTTGCCTTCCTCTTCTTTTAGCAAAGGGAAAGCCATTATACATTTTTTTTGCATAAGTTCTCTTAGCGCAATTTTCCTATCAAATTCACTAATACCTTCAAGCCCTTGCTGTATCCACCTTTCCGCAAACGGCAAATTCGAATACTGCTCTTCAATAAAATCCACGATCTTTCTAGTGGCAGCGTTTCGCACAGGCATTTTTTTTATTAACTGGAAAATTTCAGCCTGGTTCCCTTCGCGCACAAACCCTCTACCATTAGTAGCAAAAGGCTCTATTGCAATTGCCATTCCATCTACTAGCTTGCGAGAATCTTTAGACCCGACATTTGGTATTGTAGGTTCAGTATGCGCGTCATATTCCCCAACTCCGTGCCCGCTCAAATTTTGTATCGGAGAAAATCCCGCTTTTCTAATTGTTTGCTCAATCTCTGCGCCAATTTCCCCAACTACCATCCCTTCTTTTACAAGTTTTACTGCAGCTTCAAGAGCATCCTCTGAAGCTTTTACCATTGATAAGTATTTTTTTGAAAAATCAATCGTGCGAGCAGAATCTGCAATATAACCATTTACGTGCACGCCAATATCAACTTTGAAAACATCATTCTCTTCTACAATATCTTTTGATTCAAATGCAGGGGTGTAGTGCGCTGCCACATTATTTCTTGAAAGATTTATAGGAAACGCCGGTTCTGCGCCTTTTTTGCGTATAGCATCTTCTAATTCTTGTGCAAACTCAAACAAATTCGTGCCGATTTTGAGTTTTTTTTGCGCAAGTTCTTGCATCTCTTTTGTAATTTCGCCTGCCTTTTTATAATTTGCAATTACGTCTTTTTCCATTTCTACCAATAAACTTTCCATACTGGTTGGTTTTTTAAAGGTTTTAATCAACAGAAGCATTTACCTAGTCAACCTATTTTAATGCCTCAATTACAGAAGCGTAAGAGTGCGGTATTTGATTGTCAAATTCAATTGTTATTTCTCCTTTCTTTGCAAGCTCATATGTATATTCTAGCAATTGTGCGGAAGGTTTGCCTTCTAGTACAGGGAAAAAGTCGATTCGCTCTCTTGCTAATTCGGATACCTTTTGATAGTTACTTCTCAGCGCCTCAAACGCTTTCTTAGTATTGGACCAATGGGGAAGGAGAAGTAAAAGTTTTCCGTTTTTCTTTAGGCATCTTTTTGCTTCAATTATTGAGCGTACCACTAATTTTGAACCATCCTCTCCACCATTAGTTGCAATTGTCATGCCTTTTGACATTCCCCAAGTTTGTCCCGGCAAATATGGCACCGCTGGAGGATGGATTGCAATTAAATCAAATTCATCATCTGAAAATTGTGCAAATAATTCGCTTTGCACTGCCTTAATTTTAACATTATTTTTTTTAGCATTCCTTTTCGCCGCTTCAATTGCTTTTGGATTAATATCAGAGGCAACAACTGTTGTGTTTTGCACAAATTTTGAAATTGCAATTCCAACAATTCCGCTGCCGCAGCATGCATCAAGAATTTTTTGATCTGGTTTTGCAATTTTTATCGCTATTTCCGCAAGTAAAAGGCTTGCGGGCTTTGGGGGATAAATTCCATTTTTTGTTTGAATATTTAGTCCTTTCCAGATCATTGTTTCACAATTCGCATTCTTTGCGGATCGGTTAGTGGTTTTGAATCACTGCTGATTGCAAGCATATTGGCTCCCAGTTCATACGCTCCTACTTGATGGGGCACATTTGCAGGCACAAAAAAAACATCGCCATTACGTAAATCAAAAGAATGCTCTTTTTTATTGTCCCAATATTTCATCCATCCTCCCCCGTCCAGAATCAGGATTATATGTTCGCTTGGATGTTCATGCACCGGATATTTTTCGTTTGGGGGGATATAGATTTTGTGGCAACTTAGCCTGCTTGCAAATTCGCTGCGGCTGATCAATTCTTTTGCAAGAATTTTATCGGTTAAATGCACATCGAGTTTAATCGCATTCACATTCTTTGGAATCATATTTCCGGTCATTTGCACGCCTCTTTATTATTTCTGTTTTTTAACCTAATAGCGCTGTGTAGTATCTTTCGATACTACTATAAAGGTTCTTTCCTGGGGATTGTTTGATGGAAAGACTTTTTGAGGAATTGGGCTTATCAAAAAACGAATCAAAAGTGTATTCGTTCCTACTCAAGTGTGGAAAAAGTAGTGCGGGAGAAATAATATCAAAAACAGGCATTCACCGCAGGAACGTTTATGATATACTTTCAAGGCTCATTTCAAGGGGTTTTGTATCTGAAATAATTTCTGAGAGCAAAAGGATTTATTCGCCTACAAGTCCAGAGCATATAATTTCTGCACTGCAAGAGCGTCTTGATACTGCCCGGCAGGAAATTCCAAAATTAATGGAAAATTATGAAAAGTCAAGATCTAGCCAACAAGTGTGCGTATTTGAGGGCCTTAAAGGAATGCGTACTTGTTGGGAGGATATGGCCAAAAATGCCGATTATCTATATTTGCTTGGCGCAACCGGTTTGCAATATGACTTTCTCAAATATTACACTCCTAAATGGATAGGCTCTTTGAACCGCAAAAAAATCGAGGTAAAAGTACTTTGGAATTTTGACGCAAAGCACCTTGATTATTTTCTTAAGGAATGGGATACAAAAAGCAAAATGCTCCCTTCAAAATTCATAACAAAAACCCAGATTTTCCTATATGCTGACAAATCAGTGATTGTCATTTGGTCAGACGAACCGATAGCAATTCAGATCCAGAATAAAAAAATCACTGAGGGTTTCATCAAGTACTTTGATTTTATGTGGAAGGCTTCAAGGAAAATTTTAAAATAATTTCTCGATTTTCAACTAAGCTTTGTAATACATATTACATTTTCCCATCGATCCACCTCAACTCTTGCACTATTCCCAAGTAACTGCGCAAGCTGCTTACATAAAGTCAAGTTGAATATTTTCCCGTTAAAAACAATCCTACCACCATCAGACAGTTTTGAGAATAAGGCTTTGAAGTGTTCAGCTGAATCCGGTTTTAATTTTGATGTTGGCCAGCCTCCTGTGAGGTGCCAGAGTCCAAAATGAGAGTAAATAAGGTCAATTTGTGGAAATTTTTTCAAATATTTTCCCAGCTCTTTTTGATGGCATTGGATAAAAGTCACTTCGTCATTTTTAGTCCATTGTGAGTAGGAATCTTTTGAATACCCTATAACCTGTACTCTAGGCCCACCTTCTAGAGCTAGCTCTGTTGCAGCTACCCCTCTAGCACAGCCCCAGTCAAGAACTAATTGTGGCCTTTTCAATTCATGGTATCTTGAATAAATAAAATTTTCTCCACTATTAGTTCTCCAAAACTTTCCAAATGTGCCTTTGATCCAACTAAGTTCTGTGGAGTGTTTTGCCCAATCTGTTTTCGGGTTCCAAATTTTTTTGCCTAAAAACCTGCGTCCAGTAATCTGTCTTTCAACAACTCGTGATTTATTCTTGCGTCCTTTCCCAAAAAGTGGCATAATCTCACACCTCTCATTTAGAGCCAAACAGCGTGCTCTGCTTTCCGCCGTGTATCAAATCCTCTTTTGAATACCCAAGTTCGTGCATGATAAGCGCAACTGCCGGCAAAATCTGGTGCTCAATGTAATAATTCGAATCATAATCCCCTTCCTTCACATACTCTTCCAGTTCAGCGCGCTCTGAGATGCTCTTGCTCTTTGCCGAACCTTTGGTTACTACAAATGCAATTATGCTCCCAACATCAATATCCTTTCCTCTTGCCATTGCCTTTTTTGCCGCAGCAACTTGGGGCCCCGGCGAATCATATTTTGCAGGTGCGCGCTTTAATTGCTTCATTATCACCAATTCTTTTTTTGGCACAGTTCCTGCTTTGAGCTTTTTTATAACCTCTTTTGTTATCGCAATTGCTTTTGCCGTATCTCCCTCTTTTAAAATTGCCTCAATTACTCCTTTTTGGGTTTCTTTAGCAATTATTGCCCAGTCCCTGCGTACATATTCAAAGCCGACAATTTTGAGATTCCCTTTTGCATCAATCAGAGCGTACTTTTTCTTAGCAGCTCCGCCCTCTCTTTTTGTAACAAATATGCCGCGCATATAAATTCCGTCAAGTTCTAGTTCCATTGTGGACGGGAGCTGCGAATTTACATTTTGCATGAATTCGTGCACTTCCTTCTCGCTCCTGTTTTTTGGCATCAGCAAAAAAAGTGAATCTGTATCCCCGTAAACCACCTTAAATCCCTGCTCCTCTGCCTTGCCCATTACTGTTTGGATATAGTGCCTGCTCCAGGCAGTTACGGCGCGCGCGCACTCGCGTGAATACCAGCGCGATCTTGGATAGCCAAGATAGCCATAGTGCGAATTTAGAAGTATTTTTAACGCGTGCTGGCGCGCATTTAGCATTTTATACTCAGGGTCAGCTTTATCCATTTTCTTTGCCCTGTGCTTTAATTCTGTCCTGTCCTTTAGGATCTCTTCTAAAATCCCGGACAAAAACCCTACCCGCTTTTCACAAAACCAATCTTTATCAAGAGAAACATTCTTGCCTCTTTTGCACTCCTCATGCTCGCAGCGCAATGTCTCTGGGCTAATATTGTGCGCAATCATTATTGTTGGATGAAGCGATCTAAAGTCTAGCACTGCAATATTTTCATGTAACCCCGGCAAAGGCGCTTTTACAAACCCACCTTCATATGTTTGCAGCGTGCGCGTGTTCACTTCAGATTCAGTCGGTTTATTCGGGGAAATTCTTCCAAGTTCGTGGCTTTTTACCAAGAGCAATTGCTCAACCATTTGCGAAGAAGTTGACCTGCTAACTTCGTGCAAAGTATCGTGCAGCATTGCGCAGAGCTGGATTTGCAGGGGGAGGAATTCTTTTGCCAGCTGCAATGTAACTTCCCCATCCTCGCGGTTGTAATCAACAACGCTATCAATTTCGCCCCTGTCCCAGAGCTCATTTATTTTTGCAGCGGCAACTTTTGCTTTTGGTTTTCCGAAAAGTTTTTCAGAAACATTTTCTATGTCAAATTTTATCAGGCTAATTGCCCCTATCCTTGTCATGAATTTTACCAATGTGAAAGCGTCAAGGTGCTGCGTGCCCTTAATTTCCGCTGCGCTAAATAATCCGTTGCGCGAAAGCCTAACCCCCCCGAACCCAAAATCACAATTTACCTTAAGCCTCTCGCATCTCTCTTTTACATACGGCAAATCAAAGCTATCCCCGTTGTATGTTACAAGAATATCGGGTTTGAACTCGCGAAGGTCTGCTAGCATTTTTTCTACGACTTCTTTTTCATCTTTTAGCACGACTGCCGATTTTGCATCTGTTTTTTTGTAAGTGTATACCTTTGTCCACTTGTTTGTGCAAAGAACCGCCATTAAAATCGGGTCTTTTTTTGGGTCTGAAAACCTTCCCGGCGAATATGTTTCAAGGTCAAGTGAAGCAATGCGAAGTTCGTGCGAAACAATTGATGACTTGATGTTTTTTATCTGGCCATTTTCATATTCAACTTCCACTCCGTCCATTGGGCGCAGTTTCTTATCAATCAAGTATCTTGTCGTAAATGGAATATCATATTCGCGCTTTTCTAAAACCCCCTCAATACTCTCTATTGATTCTCTTGCCTTCACAAGTTCTTGGGGGTTTTTGAATTCGACCTTTATTACATTTTTTGCATTTTCAACTTCTATTTCGCTACATGTAAGTACCTTTACGCCTTCGCCAAAATCGTGGCTATGCAGGGCAGATATTGTGTCCTTGGGGCTTTTGCTGATTAGATAGAAATAGGGCTTAAAGGAGCGGTCCTCAAATACTTCAATTGAATTTGCAGTGCTAAAAAATAGTTGGATGATTGCATTTGCTTTTTCATCAAACTTATATGTGCAATCTAGCAGTATCCCGTAAAGCTTATTATCCGCCATATCTATAATGTTACAGTAAAAAGCTTTATGAAGGATGCTTCCAACATGCCGCCCCATACACGTCAAATGCAAAACGACCCTAGGCAGGATGCCAAGAAAATCTCAGGGCCGGCCCAAGGTGTTTTTTCAAAAATAACCGATGATATAAAGGCGCTAAATAGCAGTATTTTGATAATTTCCCAGAAAATAAATTTTCTTGTACGAAACGAGAAAATACTTAGCAGAAACCTAATTGTCATAAATAAAAAAGTCAAGGAGGCACAAGAAGGCCGCCAGCAGGGTATTAGCGATAGTTCATCCGGCAGCGCTCGCGAACTTTCCGAAATAAATTTGCGTTTATCCGAATTTTCAGAAAAAATAGCACGCCTCGAATCTGAAATTGAAAATATCCGACAAAATTACGCAAAATCAGAACAGGTCAGTGAAATAAAATACGTAATGGATTCGATCAACCCACTCGAATTTGCAACCATAAAAGATTTGCAGGAAGCGACCGGTTCATCTTCTAAAAAGGGGAAGAAGTAGGCGGACGAGTTTTGCATTTATGTGCCATTGTTTACTTTGCAGTTTGAAGGTTTTGAAAATATGGCAAAAAGCCACGGCAAAATAGGCATCCCGTTTTTCCTGCGCTTCATTTCCCCAAAAACTTACCTTGTAGATAGGTCGCATAGAGTATTTGAGCGATATAAGAAAACCCTTGAATCTGTTGGAATTTCACAAATATCTAGTAAAGAACACATAAAAGATTTCCTTGCAGGTTTTAAGGCAAGGAAAATCGGCAATTATGCGACTTCATTTACTAAAGGTGTAGGAGAGTCTCCACTTAGATTTTCCATTGTGAAAAGATGGAGCCGAAAAACCGTATACACATCATCATTCATCCTCACACCCAAAATAGAAGGGCAGCCACTTAGGGGCTTGCAAGGTTTTGATCTTGCCATCCTGTCTTTGCAGGGGCCTTCGCCAAGAAAATTCGATTCCAAAAAAGCAGTGAGTGATGCAAAGCAAGCCCTCAAAGAGCCCGGGCAGAATTTTTTATTAAGAGAACTTGTGCAATTGGGCGCAGAAAAAGGGGCAGGAAGAATAGTAATGCTGCGCCCGGAATATAACCCTTATTTAGATAGGGGGTTTCTTTTATCAAAAGGGCTAACCGATGAAGAAATAGACTCTCTGAAAAGCCAATATTATGCTGCCGCACAAAAGTGTGGTTTTAAGAAAAAAAGCGGTTCAAAATATTTGTGGCATGCATCAGTGCCGCAATGAAATAATTGTTAATTTTTTTTTCTAAACTTTCCTAAATTGTTTGGGCCGCCTCTTTTCCCGGTCGTTTTGCCATGCAGGCGCATAAATTTCCTGGCAACTCTTCTTATCCAGTCTCTGCCAACTCCTGAATAGTATTCGGAGGCTCCAAAATGTTCTAATTCCTTGGCAAGTTGTGCCTGGCTTTTTCCGGCAATAACTCCTAGTTTAATTTTGTCATGCAATCCTTGCCTTGCAAGAAAAGTATTTTTTACATTAACCTTAGTTTGCATGCTACGCCACCTGCTTACTAAGCGTTGGCCTCACCAAAACCCTGTAGGCCTTGCGGTTTGCAATCTGCACGCCGATATCATTCTCGCTAACGATATTGATTTTTGTGACCGCGTCATTTTTTGTGTCCTGGTCAATGTCAAGCAGCTGCTCTGTTCCAAGCAGGTATGCAACTCCGTGGCTTGAAAAGTCCTTTAGAATGGAAGTTATTTCCTTAGCCCCGATCTGCTGCTTGTCTTTTGATTTCACTATATGTGCGTTTGGTATTATCACCATTGCAAAAATCGAATTGGGTTTGCCTGCTTTTTTTGCATATTGTAAAATCCCCTTCATAAGGGAGTGGAACATCAGAACCGAGCTTCTCTCATCAAGTGAGTGCAATTCTAGAATTGATGCCCTTGCAATATTTGCTGTCCCTCTTCTTGTCATCTCCTCAATATCATTCTGCCCGCCAAAAAGCCCCGGATAACGAAGGTCCATTAGTTTTAGAATGCGCGCTGTCTTTCTTATCTTAAATTCACTGAATTCTTCAGTCTGGGCAGTGTTTGAAATCCTCTCGATTAGTTCGTTAATTGAGCCAATAAGGCCTTTTTCAATCCCGATTTTTAGGATACGCGCAAAATCCTTCTCCCCGATTCCAAATAATTCAGCGATCCCTTCAGAACTCACAAGATTGAGATCAACTTTCAAATGCTCGCGTGTTTTTAGAGTCCTTGCAGGAAAACCAAGCGGGTCAATATTTACCTCATATTTTTGTATCTCGGCTATGTTCTTGTTAGCTTCGCCA
Organism: archaeon; assembly: GCA_035289625.1. Classification (GTDB taxonomy): domain Archaea; phylum Iainarchaeota; class Iainarchaeia; order Iainarchaeales; family Iainarchaeaceae; genus UBA10205. The sequence goes on from DATDWP010000017.1 coordinate 20,919, forward strand.
ATCCCTGTGAATTTTTTACTAAGATCGAAAAAAACCACCGGGATATTTGATAGAAGCGCGCTCTCTGCGAGTACCTGCAAAACCCTGTTCCTATCCTTCTCCTCACCATCAGTAATAATCGTTTTTGTAAAAAGCGCAAGAGGTTCAACCACGCGTTTTCGATCGCGTGTTAGCCCGAGCATTATTTCGCCTTTTGTAACAGCTTTAAATGATGGTTCTGCAACGGAGGCATTTGCGTGGGATGAGGTTGAGAGAAGCGGCACTAGCATTGGTTCTGAAAAGAATGCTGTCTGGATATCCTGATCTGAATCTGCAATCTCTTGCAAAGTCAGTTCATATGCTTTTGATACGTCTTTTATCATCACAGCTGAAGTTGCAAGCCTTTTAACCAGCATATCGACTTCTCTGATAAATTCATCCTCAACCCATTTCACATAAATCGGCTTAGATCCTAAAAGCAAGAACTTGAGGTTTTGCTTTTCATTGTGCTTTGTAATTATCATTGCCTCTTTTGGAAGCGTTTCTGTAAATGATTCAACTTCGCCAACTGCATTAAATACCTTGTAGAGTTCAACAATTGCCCCCTGGACCATATCTAATTTTTTCTCATAAATTATAATCATTAGGATTTTGTCAGGGTTTGAATAGAGTTCAACCTCGTGCTCTTGGAAATTTCCCGAAAAAAGCTTCTCCCAAGGCCCATTTGCGATGCGAAAGAGGTTCATGAACTAAAGAGAGACCGATTTACTATATATTAATTTGCATGATTCTCTCAAGTTTTTGCCTCTACCTACCGGATCTTTTATAGCCCAAAATGGCTCAAAGGGGGTCTTATTTTTTTCCACCTATTCTAATTGCGGCCATTGGAATTTTAGCAAGTATTTAATATCCCTTAATCCTTTAAGTATTGCAACAAAAGGAGCCAAAAAAATGGTATCAAACGAAGTAGTGGCGCAGACTGTAAAACGCATGATAGCCTCAGGGGTTGATGATGATACAATAAAAATGACCCTCAAAGGAATAGGCCTTGATGATTCTGAGATAAGTTCAGTAATTGCCAGCGCAAAAGGGGTTAGTGAAGAACAAGATGAGGCAGATTCAAAGGTTGGGCAAGAGGATGCAGATGAAGGTTCTGTTGAGGGCGGGGAAGTGGAAGAAGGCGAGCAGTTTGAACCAGATCTTGATACACGCCTTGATGCAATTTCACAAGAACAATCAGCCCAGCACGCAACTACGCACACGGTTTTAGACGAACATGCACAAAAAATGGAAGATATGCACGATGATATTTCTTCGCTTCATGAAAAAATAGATTCTTCCCCAAAATTCCCGCCTGAGGCAATTGCAAAAATAAGCGCGCTTGATAAGAGGATGTCAGCGCTTGAAAAGGAAATTTCAGAAACAAAAGCAAATACGCTAGCGCTCAAAGACATTTTGCAAAAAATCCTGGAAACAAATAGAAAGACACTTATTGAAGTGCAAAAAAAATAATTTCAAACTATTTCTTGAAAATTTTGCCAAGCCCTTCCATAAAATTTGCAATTGATTGAGAAATACTTGCAACGCTAAGGTTATCTCCGATCTTTTTACCCTCGGCTTTTGCCTTTTCCGCCTTTCCAACTCCCTTGCCGATTTTTGAAGCAACATCTGCAAAAAACTTCTTGCCAGAAGGCGGTTTTCCTTTTGCCGCCTCAACTTCAGCAGCTTCCTCTAGTGCTGTTTCATATACTACATTCTTTGTAGCTTTTGCAAAACCAAAAATTGAAGAAAAAATCCCTCCAATAAGATCGGCAATAATTACAAGCAAAACAAAAGCAGCTGCCCAAATAATTCCGGCGTGAACCAGGATAAAAATAAGGGCTATCAGAAGAACAAAAATGATGGCTTGCATTTAGTAGCCGCCCCCACCGCCAAGGCCTCCTAACATATCCCCATATCCTCCCATTCCACCAAAGTCTTGCTGTGGCGGTTGGCTTGATTTTGAACCCAGAACTATTCCAATTACAAGTATTGCAAATATCCCAATAAGCCACACGCTCTCATCGGCATTTCCGATTATAAAATACATTACAACAGTTGCAAGAATTAGCGCAATAATTGTTGAGAGCTCTTTTGATGTGAGGATATTTATAACTAAAATGCCAAGTGCAATCCAGGGCTCTTGGAGCTGTATTGCAATCATCATCAAAAGTGATGAGAGGATGAAATTGAAAGTATCCATTCAAAAGTCACCTCAGCTGGTCTCCGCCAAAAGGGTTTATTTGCGCAAGGAATTCTTTTCCAAAAGTTTGTATTAAGAAAAATATTACCAAAAGCCACACCAAAAATGGATAGGAATAGAAGGTCAAATAGACAACAATTAGGGCAAATAGTATTGCAAGTTTAGCTGAGCCCAAATTCTCCTTTGCCCAGCTATAAATCCAAATGAAGAGAAATATGGTGAGAACTATCCAAATATTGTCCAAAATCGCCTCTAGCAAAAACATGCAAATCTGAATAAGTATAATGGAAGTTGAATAAATTACTATCGAGTTTACCTCCCTAATTCTGGCTTGTTTAGGGTCTTTATTGTCCTTTTTTTATGAGTATTATTCCTTGTGCTGCTGCGCCGAGTGCTACTAGTGCTATTAGTATTATTCCGATTTGTGCTGCTTCTAATGGTTGACCTGTTGCGGAGGCATTTGTGTCTTTTTGTGGGTTTAGGTTGTAGTCCCAAAGTTTTTGGGGCTTGTTTTGATCCTGCACTTTTACTTGTGGTGTGTTCACATCAGTTATTGTATTGCTCCCCTGTGTTTGCCCAATTGTTACTTTTTTGGTTTGCTGGTCGTACAGTGTTTCGTCTTTGTACAAAAGTATTGTCACTTCGTATTCTGTGTTTTGTGTTGGTGTCCAGGTTTTTGGGAATGGTACGCGTTGTGCTTTTCCGGTTGGTAGGTTGTTGATTTCTGTAATGTCTGTATGAACCGTAGATTTATTTTGCGTGATTTTTAGTTCGAGTGTGAAGTTTTGTGGTGTTGGTATTGCGTGTGAAACTATTGTGCTAATGCTCGCAGCAGTATTCAGGGCAAGTGGTGTTATTTCCATGTTGCGTGTGCTTGCTTTGTAGCCTTCCGAACCGGTACCACCACCGCCGCCTCCCCCTCCTCCGCCTGCGCCACCGGTATCGCCGCTTGTTGATCCATCAGTTTCGCTGCCGGGATCATCTCCGCCATCATCTTGCACTACTTCATAAGTGCTAAATCCTTGTACTGTGAAAACCAAAACTTTTGTAGAAGAATTATAACTAACAATTGTGCATGTAGTGCATTCTACTCCGTCTTTTAAAATTTTATAATTTGAATTGATGTTGTACATTGTGATTGTTGCGGGTTTATTGAGTTCTGGCAGCGTTGTGGAATTAAATATTATTTTTCCTTGAGAAATATCAATTGCAGTATCCAGATCTAATCTGTCTTGTTGGTTGTTTGTTTCGCGTATGAGTGTGAGGTTTTGGTTTGAGTATGATATTTTTCCGTAAGTGCTGATTCCGAGTTCAAGGTTGGTGAGCGCGGTTATATCGAGTGCGTTGAAATCCGGTTTGATGTCGAATTTGGTTGCTATTGGCAGTGGGCAGCCGTATGTGTTTCTAAGTGTGGTTGGTATGTTGGTTAAAACGTTTGTGCATTTGGGTGGGTTTTGTGGAGTGTCGGTTTCATCAAAGAGTGCTTTTACTTCGGTTGCAGTGAGGGCTTTGTTGTAGATGCGCACATCATCTAAATAGGTGTTTGAGAATTCTGCTATTCCCAGATCTTTTCCCGGGCCGTTGTACTGTGCGCACATTGTGTGTTTTGTGGTTTCGCTTGCAAGGTTTCCTGGGTTGGAGTGGGTTTTTTGGTTGATTAAAATGCCGTTCCTATATTGTTTGAGTGTTGTTGCGTCGTATGTTATTGTGTAGTGGATCCAATTGCCAAGGTCTGGGGTGCTTGAAATCGTTGCGCCGGTAACATCTTCTACTGTAGTGGTTACTCCTGATAAGTATTCGTCGTTTGTGCTAGCGTTGTATGCTGCAAAGTAAGTGTCGTTGCTGCTTGTTGAAAATTGTCTGCCGAATATAATTCCAAAACCAGATGCAAGGTTAGTTCTTTTATTCACCCATCCGCCAACACTAATGCTGCTAGAATTGAGTGAAGTGGAATTGTTCACTTCGATAAAATCATTTATACCGTCGCAACTAATTGCGCCAGAACCAATCTTACCAGTTGTCCATGTAGCGCCATTTCTCAAAAAGGCACTATTGGAATTTCCGCTTGAATCGCTAGCAGTGGTGCCGGTTCCTTCGTCAAATTTCCAATGGCCAACCAAACCGCTTATGGGGGTAGTATTGGGAGTGAAATTTGCGCTAACGGTGGTGTTTGTGTTCAAAGTTATTGTGCAGTTTCCGGTTCCACTACAACCGCTACCGCTCCAGCCGTTAAATGTTGAGTCCTGGGCAGCGCTTGCGGTTAGTGTTATTTGTGTTCCGGTGTTTAGGGTTTCTGAGCAGTCAGTTCCGCAGTTTATTCCGCTCCCGTTTATTGTTCCGTTTCCTTGTTTTGCAATTGTTAGTGTGAATTGTTGTGGCGGAGCAACAATTTCTTTTTTTGTTAGCCATTTGGTGGTTGTGTCTCCTTCGATTGACCAACCATCTACGTTTACGTCGTAGTCGATTTGCCACCATGTGTATCCTTCTGCTGTTTGCGGGCCGGAAACAATTCTGCCCAGTGCTCCGAATGATTGCTTTCCGGTAACAGGGAAATTAGTGCCAACATTATCCCTTACTCTCAAATCCGGGTTTGCTGTAACTTCTACAACATCACCAACTTCAAGCCCGCCACTGTTGCTAGCATCGTTGTCCAAAATATTTATTGTCACGGAGTTCTGTGCGTTTGTTGTGTAGAATGCGCTTGGGGAAATTGTGAGTGTTATTGTTTCTGTTTGCTCGAGCATTTGATCATCAATAGTACGAATGCTCACAGTTTGCGAGTTAGTCCCAACCGGAATTGTAATCGAACTAGTTGTGGGGCGATCATAATCAGTAACCTGTGCGCTCCCGCCGATAACATAATTAATTGTGAGCGCGGTTTGCGTGTTCCCGTTGTGCGAAAAAGTAATTGTACCATTCTGGCCTTCAGTAACACTCACAGTAGGTGGAGAGACTGTTGCGGTTGTTTGCGGCGAAGAAGCAACCGAGAATGAAATTGTAAAATCATCCGGATTCACATTGCCCGCACTGTCCCTGCATTTCACATAATAAGTGTACCCCTGCCCATTCACAAGACCACTAACACTAGAATTGTGAGTAGTGCCCCCGGTACTTGAAAAAGTATTTGTCATACTTGTAAAAGAGACACCGGGCGAAGTAGAATATTTACAAGTCGCATTCTCATTAGTTACTAATGAAAGTGTCGCGTTCGAAGTACCTGTAGACAAAATACCGGAAGGAGAACCACCACTCCTAAAAGGCGCAGTAGTATCAGAAGGCGGAGGGCCATCGGTAAACTCAATCGCCCCACGATCCCACACACCATCAACACCACGCGTGTTAACCATCATGTCTTTGTTGAAAGGCGATTGCAAAGCAAGTCCTTGGGCAGTAGCTTGTGTTAAGCGAAAATCCTTATTGGCAATGCTCACAAACGGATCGCCCGAACCTATCTGAATGTTGGGTTCTGATTGTGTCCCTGCATTGAAAAACCAGTTGTTGTTATGGGTAACCCCTGCAAAAGATATTGACACAGAGGCGCCGGGCTTGACATAGAAAATATTGTTATAAACTACGTTGTTATTGCCGCCAGTATACATATTGATTCCGGAATTTAACCCCGAGAACATATTGACAAAGGTATTGTTGAAAACTTTAAGGTTGTGGATCTTTCCGCCATTGCCTGGGTTGAGGGTTGCAATGCTGCCATTGTCTGTGAATCTCCATTCAAAAGGCCAATAGAAAATATTGCCATATACATCAACCCCATCCAAATCGCCAGTAGTATGGTGCCCGATAATATAGGTTCCTACCGCATCATCAAAAAAGTTGTAGCGGAAGATGAAATTTGCACCGGTTCCGTCATGTTCAAACACATCGCCATGGTTCGATGCATCCTGATAGTTGCGGGAAATTTTACAGTATTCGACCGTGAAATTGTTGAAGTTGCGTATTTGAAATACATCGCCCGGGATATCGTGCAGCCAACAGTATGAGAAAGTGATGTTGGATGCCGGTTGTGGCCAGTAAACCCCTGTTTGTGGCGGAGGAGAAATAGAGGAATTAGCAGTTATTTCCACATGCTTGATTGTGATATTGGATAAATTGCTTGTAGCATTGTTGCCAATAATGCCAAGGGAATTGTCTGCCGGGTGTATAAGTTTGAAACCCAATCCGCTTTCCCATGAACCCGGGCCACCGCCCACTTGGCCGTCAATTAGCCAATAGCTCGTTTCAAATTTCCAAGTGTTGAATAGGGCCTGTCCATCGCCAAATGCCGGGTCCCAGCCTATATTGGTGCCGTGATTGTCAGAAGTTGCTTTCTTGACCGTGATGAGTGTGGTTCCGCTGGGCTCATCATCAAATTCATAATAACCTGTGTAGGATCCATCGGCAATGTAGTATGTTTGGCCGCGCTGCAGTGTTGCAGGAAGGCCTTGGTAAGCGTTTGCCCAATCAAGTCCATTGCGCGCCCCAGCGCCTTGTTCAGTTACGTAAAGGTCGGCAAATCCAGTGCCTGCAAAAATGAGCATTGCTATAAACAATGCCACGAATTTATTCATTTCGAATTATAAACCACTTTTTGATATATAAATCAGATTCTCAAGGGGTTGTCTCTAAATTGGTCGTTAGTTTGGATAAGGCCTAAACAGCAAACAAACAATACAAAAAAGTTGAAGTCTGCTTGTCAATTATTATTCAGATCGCCAGGCCATACGCACCGGTTTTGACCTAATGCCGGGTCGGGACTTAACTGACTAGACGTCTTAGTTTTTTTTCATTTCTAGAGCAAAACTCATGCTAGGGATTTGTGCAAATTTCAATGCCCGCGCATTGTTGTTCCAACTCCCCAGATTATTACAGAAAGGAACTGTAAACCTAGCAGTAACTGTAGTACATAGAGTGAGAGGAACAATTCAAAGTACTTGAAGACCATAAAATATATCAAAATTGCAGAAATTATAAGGGTGAGATTTCCGGATCCCATTAGGCCTCTTACAGTTGTATAGATTGTAAAAATCATTATTATTTGCATGATTATTCTTGCCGGCCAAAAGAAGGTTGTTATTATGAGCGGGATTATTGCAAGCACTAAAAATGCCAGCAATATTATGAGTATTATGTGGCCTTTTTGGTTCATCTAATGCCTCCTCATATGGTGGTGAGCGCCTTGCTCTTGCATTCTTTTCATAACATCAATCCCGCTGCTAACAGGGGACTCCATGCCTTCAGTTTCCGGGGCCCCGCCACCGCCCACAAAGAAGAAATCAATAATAACCGAGCTCACTCCAAACCCGAGCAGGATATAGAGAAGATATATTGGGCCAAAAATTGCCCAGCCATCAAAGAGAATGAAATAGCCAAGCCCGACAATTAAAATCCAGCTAAGGGGAGAATCGCCTAAATGGTTTCGAATCCAATTTGCAAGAGTCATTAGTACGAAAATTTTTAGTATGAAATTTATATCAGAGAAAAGTTCGCCAAAAAAGAGTAAAAAAAGTTCAACCATGCAAAATCCACCTATCTTCCAATGCAGCTATCTCCTGCTACTAGAGAATTTGCAAGCTGGGATATATTCCTTTGCTTTCCCTGCGCTTCGTAAATTGCCTTGGGGTTCCAAAAAAAGCTAGCTTCCCTTCCAGAATCAACAACGCAAACCTGCCCATTTTCCACTAAATCAAATATGTCCTTTATGCTATTTACCGAGCCCAAACTCCCGCCTGCTGAATTGTTGTATTTCATCCCCCCAACTCCTGCAAGCGGCACTTTTTTGCCCCTCTCATCTGCTGTTAAAAATTCCATTTTTTCTGCCGGGTATTCTGAACCTATTGAAACCTGTTCTTGTGGGGAAGTGTAAAATATTGTGCGCAAATACGCATTTCCCGTATAATTTACAGGGCCAAAATCAACTGCATAAGAACTCTGCCAGTTCAAAACAGGATCAGCAGAAACTGCCGACCTATCGGCAAGGCCATCAAATGATTCGGTAATTATTGTACCCGATGGGTCAAGGCATGCCCCTGCGCCCTCCCAATATGTAAGGGTTGAACCAACATCTAGTGGGGATTCGTTTACGCTAAGTGAATAAAACGCAGAGAGCGGATCTTTTGAAATTTGCGTAGCATCCACTTTCAAAACAAGTGGGGTTGCCCTTGAAGGGCTAAGAACTAGTAAAACCTGCCCCAAATTATCCCGTTCAACACTAAGAAGATTTCCACGACTTGAAGCGGAAGCATTTAGCTCATAGAAACCTTTTTGCACATCAGATCTCACGCGCGCAATAGGATTACTAGCGGCGCTCTCATAACTCTTCAATGGTTCGCTCTCATTACTAATCACTACAAATTCGCTGCTCTGCTCGTTTGAAAACCCGGATCCGTACCCTTGGCGCGAAAACGCATCTCCATCAATTCCAACAAGCCCGTCTAGTGGCATTGAATAGAATACTGAATTTGGATTTGGTTCACGGAGTAAATAGAACTGCACTTTTACATTTGCATTCACGCTTCCATTCGAATTGAAGAAATTGAATTTTCCGGAAGCTGGGTCAATTCCAACCAATACTTCATACACCCCGGCGCTTGGCAATTTATCTGAATCAAAAAACCTATTTGTGAATTTTATTGCCCCGTTCTCAAATAGCCTTCCGACTCCATATGGCTTTGAAGAGGAATCTTTTGCAAACCCATAAAACCAATCCGGCGTATCAAAAAATCTCTGCTCTGAATAATACGATGCGAAATCAGATGAGAAATCCCTGCTAAATCCATCATGCATTAGTAGCGCATTGAAGTGAACCGTTTCCCTAAAAGATGCAACGTCTTTTATCTGCGCTGTCCAAAAAATCGTGCCCTTGTTTGCTTCGATTAATTTGACTATTGCAGGTTCTCCATCAATGTAATCAGACCAATTGTCAATATAGCATCCGACAGCGCCTACTTGCGAAACATTTAGGTCATTTGTAATTGCATTAAAATCTGATGTGAAGGGATTTTGTGGGCACTTTAGATTCGGGTTTTTGTCAAAAAATTCTCGCAATGAATTTATTCTCTTACTTAACATTATCGAAAACTGCGTGGCGTCACAATAAACCCCATTCGGGTTTTGTTCAAGGCAGGTTGTAGAATCAATTGAACCAAATCCCCATTCAAGAAGAACTTTTGGCACCGCTCCACTTCCGGACCTGCCTGTTTTATTTTCAGAAACGCACGAGAGCGTATCAAAACTAAGGTCTGGTAAACTCTCCTGCGGCTCTTGCGTTTTTATCTTTACATGGATTTTTGATTCAAGCTTTTGCCTCTGCCTATCCGGGACATTGAACGGGCCAAAGCTTGTCCCCTTGCTAATTTTTGTCGGGTTTGAGTGCAAATGCTGCGTTGCATTAATTGTTATGGTGCTAAATGTTGGTTTTGGATCTGATATCCCATTATTTGTCAGTACTATTCCCATGCGCTGCTGCGAGTACTGCCCTATAACCTTTGCCGAGTCCTTGTCAAATTGCACTGCAAGTTTTTGGTCCCCACTTTCAATTGTTGCATCTTCTAGTAAATTTATTACATAATCAGGAAGGTTTGCGCTATGCCGCATACTGCAAGGATCAGCGCCATAAAGGCCACTATAAATTCCGCCAATAAAAAATCCGCCAAGAGTATAGGCTCCCATAATCATTCCAGGGGTAAAAAATGAGCTAGCTGAACTTACTGCGGGGGTAATTGCAGATCCAGCACCTGTTGCAGCAGCACTTGCTGCTGAATTTGCGCCTTGCGAAGCTGCAACTTTAGCTGAACCAGTTGCAAGATCTGAAGCGGAATAGGATTTTGCTGCGTTTGAGGCAGTTTGCGTTGTTGAAAATGAATTTGAAAGAGGGCCCTGGCACGAAGACGCAGCTCCTTGGGTTGCAGTAATATCAGATGGCAAAGTAGCTTGCCCATTTGCAATTGCAGTACTTGCAAGGTCTAGTTCTCCAATTATTGCCTGCATGCTTGCCTGCTTTGCGCTATAGTGCGCAATTATTTTGGGAATAATTATTGCAGCGGCCCCGATTCCTACTACTGCAGGGACAACATATGAAGACCCATCAAAATACGCCTCATTTTCTTCCAGCAAATACTTCTCCGTTGAGGGCTTCTGGGGCTTGAGGCCTTGCATTGCAGGGGTTTTGTAATTTTTTGACTCTAAGAAAATATAAGTAGGTTCATTTTGCGCAGAAGAAAGGGTTTGTACTGGAGCCTGGTTTAGCGCATTGAAGTGTGAATAGCTATCAAGCGCCTGGGCTGAATCAGTTTTGGCGGCAGTTGCTGTTCCCATTAATGTTTTGCATTTTGATTGCGCTGCTGAAATATTTCCAAAAGCAGTTTCAACAAATGGCATTGTATTGGGCGCATTTGAGCAGCTAGCTTTTGCGGCAGTTATTGCAGAAAATGCGCTATCAATATTTGAGCACACTGTTTGCAGTGTTGAAGCTGAAGCGTTTGATGCTCCTTGCACTGCAGTTGCTGCTCCTTTTGCGCTGTTAAGGGCGCTCCCTGCCCCTTGCGCTGCGCTTTTTGCCGCTAAATTTGCAGCCTGCATTGCAGGTTTTATTCCCATAAGCCCGCCAACAACTGCTCCCACTCCTGCCCCTTTCCAATCCCACCAACCCTTTTCTGTGGCCTCGCCCCAATCGCAAACACTTGCATCAACACCAATCTGCTCTGAGAGGAACCTATTTGTAACTTCGGTTGAATCTTGCGAGCCACCTTTTAGTGAAAATTCATACTTGCGAAGCGAAAACGCATCTTCACTCTCCGGCTTAATTAGAGCATCGATTTGTAAAATTTCCCTATAATTGCTCCCAGGAGTTCTAACATTTACGCCTATTCCATAAAGCCCCGGTATTTGCTGCCTTGAAACTACAATACTTTTTTTAGGGCTCTGCGAGTTTAAACTAAATTCGTCCGAGGAGAGTTCAATTCCGCCCTCAACCCCGCCTGCACAATCTTTATCTCCCCTGCAGAGTGAAAAATCAATCTCGACATTGCCGCACGCGCTCGAATCAATATTTAGAATTGCATCATCAACTCCTTCTTCAACTACAACCCCGGCTTCCGGGTCGGGAGTGTATTTGATGCACTCTTGTAGATCAATAATATCTATTTCAGAAACAATTTGGTTGCTAGCGCCAACTAATTGCTCCCCTTCAGATGTATTCTGTGCTGCATCAATTATTACGCTAAATTTTGCCTTCTTGCCAATCGAATCGCCCTTTGGAGTGAAAACCAACAGGCCCAAATATTCAGCTTCAGGTTCTACGCCTTCAAAAAGCGTACTAAAAACTCCGGCGGATAAAACCTCGCTAGCCCTTTGCCCGGATTTCGGATTAGTTAGCTGCAGTTCAACATTTCCAAATTTGCTGCTATCCCAATTCATCCGGGCTTTGAGGTTTTTTAACCCAAGAGGCTTTGCTGCTGCTGTTATGCAATTATTTTTTACAGTAAATTCTGTTTGCGCTTTTGAACCAAGTGTTGCATCCTTCCACTCCTTTATTGAAATTTCAAGGCAGTTTGGCTCTTTCGGGGGCTCTGATAGGCTTAGGGTAATATCTATCGGGACTTCAAGTGCCCATTTCTTGTTCTGCGCTCCAAATTCTGCTAGAAGAGTTGCTGAGAATTTTTTCTGCTCAAAGATTTGGGTGGCGTTTTGCGAAATTGCACCAAGAACCGAAAGTGCAGCACTCTGTTCATATTCAATTGTTGTTTTTCCTTCGTATTGTGAAAGATAATTATCCATTCGACTGCTATCTAGTAGCCCTGAAAAGTTTCCGCGAATACGCAGATCCTCAAGTGTAATTGAAATTGGCACTAGATTTTTTGCAGCAAGCTGTATTTTTTGCTCAGTATTTGTTGTAAGGTCTAGTGAAAACTTTAGCCGCGCCGGTGAGAATTCGACAATGTATTTACTCACTTCAAGATTTATTGTCTTTGCAGCATAGCCTTCTTTTTCCACCCTTATTTTTATTTTTGTCCCGGGGTCTGAACTTGGCAATCTGATCTTCGCATTTCCTTCCCCATTTGTTGTAGAAGTAAAAACACTCTTTCTTCTATCGGGAGTAGTTCTTTCAACCCGTACAATTGCCCCTTCCGCTTCTTCAAAATCATCACTAGCATTCAAGAGGCGTGCCGATACATTCAAATCAAATTCAGTTAATGCAGGAAGGGTTTTTGGGAGCACAGATACATTTAGATCGGCTTCATTTACTGCGCGCAGAGCAATTTGGCCTTCAAACACTTGCTGCCTATCGGAAATTATCCTCATTTCAATAAAGCTATCCCCTATTTCTTGGGCTGAGAGAGTCATTTTCCCGATGATTGTTTTATTTTCCCGAAAATCCCCGAGCGCAATTGGAGGGATTTCGAATACTTGTTCAGAAGATGAAAAATTTTGTGAATTTGCATTTGAAATAGAATAGGATTTTATTGCAATTTTTTGGTTTGCAGGAGTGGGGGCATTTTTTATTGTAAAATTTCCGCTATTATGCACTGCTTGGGTGTTATTTGTTATTGAAAATTCCAGTTCGTACTGTCCAAAAATTCGTGTATTGTATGGCTTTGTTAGATATACCCCTTCTTTTTTATCAAGAAGGCGCTCACTAAAGCAAAATTGCTCGTTGCATTCTTCAACTCCGCCTTCAAAAAATACTTTCTCATAGCTCTGTGCATATAGAGGGTGCTTTGCTTGGTTTTCCTCGGCTTGCCCAAGTTCGCTATCAAGCGGATCTCGCAGCACTTTCCCGCTTTTTGTTATTGCAAATGCCCTATAAAATAGCGGTATTCTAGCTAATGAGGAGGAAGATTCTTTTATGTTAATTTCAAATTCAGCTTCATATATTCCGGGGTCCATATCCCACACTCCAATTGCCCATTTCGCTTCAGAATTTGTTATGCTTTCTTTATCCTCGCTGCTACCTCGTGGAGGATTATAGGTGCTGCCTTTTGTTACAGCTGCTTTCGGGGCATTCACTTTGCCAATATATGCACTCTCTTTTTCAACGCTCTCTTGTTCTCCTATACGCACAAACACTCCGAACTGCTCCAAATCAGTCAAATTCTGCGGGATGCTCACTAAAAATTTTGCTTTATAGCTCTGAGCTGCGCCAAGTGATGAGGCTTCCTGCCCATACTCGTCAAAAAGTCCTACAAATTCTATTTTCGGGGAATCTGAGAGTATGTGCTTTTGCAAAACCGCTTTTATTTTATTCACTTTATTTGGGAGTATTTGTATTGCTGTTGAAGTGTAATTGGAAAACCCATCGGATTCAATTGTCACAAAAATTTGCTTATCTGCTTTTGTTTTAAAAATAATTTTCCCTTTTGAATCAAGTGGCAATTTTCCGAGTGGCTCTTTTTCTGATCTAAAATTTGCAAACCCAAAAGCAATAGCCTTTCCTTGCAAATCTTGCGCCTCAACTTCGATTTCCCCTTCGCCTATTTCAAGTGAAGCCGTAATGTCAGTATCTAGGCCTTGCTTTGCCTCAAATTGGGCTGATCTTGCTTCGCTTGGATATTTTTGAACAAGTGCAGAGTAGTTGCCGGGTTTTACATTAGAAAAAATCGCAACTCCGTTTGTATTGGTATATTTTATTCCATGGTTTTGTGCAAAAAAACCCTTTTCATCAAGTAAAACTACCCGTGCATTTGAAACCCCTTCTTTGTCCTCATCAACTACTTTTATTCTAACAAGTCCGCATGTTGTAAGGGTGCAGCTTGATAGTTCGAGAACATAGCCTTGTCCTAAAATTTGCGCAGAATTTATTTCTATAGGGTCAGCAGTTGCAAACCCATCAGAGGATGCGCTTAATTTGTATTCTCCGCTTTTTGAAATGGGGAATAGCAATTCAATTCCGACAAATTCTTTTGTTTCCAAAACCCCATCAGGGCGCAGTAGGGCAACAGCAGCGTTTTTGATCGGTGCCTTGCTTTTTTTGTCCGCTACTTTCACTTTGATTGTTGCAATTGGTTTTTCAGAAAGTATTGCATTCACTTTTGCAACTGCATTTGTGCTGGTAGAAAAATCAACTTTTTGTGGCGAGTACTTGCCTGTGTTATCGGAAAGGATCGCAGAATACTGCCCCTCTTGCAATAAAAATTGCACTTCTCCAAAACTTGTGCGTTGTACATCGCCTGTTGGAACTGAGCGTGCATCTTGCACTCTAACTTCAATATTATCGAGGAATTTTCCATCCGGATCTTTTACACTAATAATTGCCCTTGCGTTTTGCTCTGAAATCTCTTCGAGCCGGATTATTTGTGATTCTTCAAGTGTAAAAGATGCACTCTCAAACCCGCTAGCAGAAACATTTGCAGAAAGCTCTTCACATCCGCTAGGTTTTGTAAATTCTAGCCTTCCATTGCTGATTTGTTTAATAGGGTCTTTGATTTTGAGCCCGGATGAACAAGAAAGCTGGGCTGTAATCACTTTGCTATCAAGCACTGCTCCGTTAGGGCCTGTAAAACTCAGACTTATTTGCTCTTGTGTGTTCTCTTCTAGCGGCTTTAGGGTTAGCGAAATTTCCTCTTTGCTTTTTGAGAGCGTGATGGTTTTTGCTTGCCTCTCAAACCCTTTCCCTGATGCCTCTACATTTATTTCTTGCCCGATTTTAAGGCCGGAAAATACCGCTGCTCCGTCCCTATCGGTTTTTTGCGAAGTTATTGACTCTAAACCAATATCACTCCCGGAAATATTTACAGTGCTCTTCCAGAGGCCCTCTCCATTTTCATTTACAACATTTACAATTAGTTCAGATTCTCCGGAAGGAGAGCCAAAGAGCAAGGCAGCAATTGCAACAGCTACTACAAGTGCTAGCGCGCCAAGGGCTATTTTTGCCGTGCCAATTGAATCTGACTTTTCAAAAACCTTATCGCGTAAAGTGTCAATAAAGCCCATTTCCAACCCGAAATACTAAGCGGATTGGTGTTAATAAGGCTTATTTTGCTCACCGTAGCATGAATGGGGTTCCTGCTTTTGTGAGTTTTTCATTGCCCTTTTCGTATGAGTATTATTCCTTGTGCTGCTGCTGCGAGTGCTATTAGTGTTATTAGTATTATTCCGATTTGTGCTGCGTCTAGTGGTTGTGTTGGCGCTGTTGTGTTGGTGTTTTTTTGTGGGTTTAGGTTGTAGTCCCAGAGTTTTTGGGGTGTGTTTTGATCCTGCACTTTCACATCCGGGGCATTGGCATCAGGGTTTGTTTGGGTTTGTTGGGCTTGTATCACGGTTATTTTTTTGGTTTGTTTGTCGTAGAGTGTTGTGTCTTTGTAGAGTAGTATTGTTGCGTTGTAGTCTCCTGTTTGGGTTGGTGTCCAGGTGTTTGGGAAGGTTGTTTTTTGTGCTTTTCCGCTTGGGAGGTTGTTTATTGTTGTTGTGTCTATGTGGATTGTTTGGTTGTTTTTTGTTATTTTTAGTTGGAGTGTGAAGTTTTGTGGTGTTGGTATTGAGTGTGAAACGATTGTGCTAATGCTTGCAGGGCTGTTTAGGGTAAGTGGGGAGATCTCCATGTTGCGTGTGGTTGCTTTGTAGCCTTCTGAACCTGTTCCA
>DATDWP010000018.1:0-38028 GCA_035289625.1 archaeon
TGTGAACCTACAAAACAATTTAGGGGATGATTATTGCTTTGAACTAAGCGCTCTTGGAAGCGGGCCATTTAATTCAACGCTTTCAACAAATAGCGTTTGCATACAGGACAATGAGAGCGCAAATATAACCCTTAGAATTAATGGGAATAGGGAAGGGTCTTCAACACTCTCATTCATTGCAACCTATGGCAACAGAACTGTAACAAAAACACTTGGAGTTAATGTAACAGCAGATACAACTACTACTCCCCCTAGCTCAAATAGAGTAGAAATAAGGGTTGTTAGCAAGACACCAAATATTTCACAGAGCGGAATAATTGCACTTGAAAACACCGGGGACGATCTAGCAGATGTTACAATTACCCTAACAGGGCTTCCTGCAACTACTAGGGCAACCACAATTACAAAGAGCCTCTGGCAGGGCGGGGAAACCGTTGAATTAGAGGTCAAAAACCAAGACTTTAATGGAGTTGCAAATGCAACAATACGCATTAGTTCTGACCTTGGCAACAAAAACATCCCGGTTAGCCTCAATTTCACAAACCCCTCACAAGGCAGCCCAACTGGATTAGCTAATCTTATAACAGATGCAGCATTTATCCTCGGAGGGCTGATTGTAGTCATTTTGGCAATTGTTGGCCTAATTTCAATATTCCAACCAAAGTAACTCCTTAACGTGAAAAATATATTTATATATAAGGTCGCCTGCAGATATATACAACATCCAGTTAATGAGTGAACTATATGGATCTAAAAACTGTATTAATCGCAATGGCATTGCTGCTAATAGGAAGCACAGCTAGCGCATTTGTAACAAATCTCCCGGAAACAATTACAGTCGGGGAGAGCGCTTACGAACTCACTTTTTTTGTACAAAATACAACTTCAATAAGACAGCCACTTAGCGCCCGGTTCACAATCCCAACTAAATATACAATTATAAAAAAGGCAGATTGGATAGAGGCAAATTCTAGAAGCGCAATTGTCCTAAAAATATTCCCGCAAAAAGGCTTTGAAAATAGTACATATACGGGTCAGATAAATCTAGAACTTGGTGGAAACAGAGCCGAGAAGAGCATTATAATTAATTACATAAACGAAAACAAATGCCCGGTAAATATTGACATTGAAGTTGCGGATAACAATTCAACAATTACAATTGAAAATGAGTCATATAGGGCAAAAACACTAGAACTAGCAGACATCAATGGAGGGGCGGGGCTTAAATTTACAGGGGAAAATAAATTTGCATTAGGGGCTTTTGAAAAAAAGACATTTGCATTCCCTTTAATTTCAGATAACCAATTGGACGGGGAAGTGAAATTCACATTCAGCTGCAATGGGCAAGAAGTATTTAGAACTGAAAATATACGCTCAGATGGAAGCGGCATTTTTGCAGCATTTGCAATAATTGCAAAAGACTCTGAATTCATACTAAATGCCGGCCTTGTAATAATTGCGTCAATTTTGCTGATAGCATTCATTGCAAGAATGATAAGGACACTAAACAGCGGAGGGGTAAAATGAACCATATAAACAAACTATTCATGGCAATAGCACTCGTACTGATCAGCACAATATCTTTTGCAGGTTCAACACTCCAATTCAACCCGCACGATGTTTCAATTCCTACTACATCAGGACCAGTTGCAAAACTAGTTGATCTTAGAAATTATGTAAGCGATCCGCAAAATAGCCCTTCACAAATGTTCTATTCAATTGAAAACCAAACAGACCCATACATTATAGATTGTTATCTTGAATCAGATTATTTTATCAGCTGCAAAGCTCCAAGAGAGAACAGCGGCGTAAATACAATTGAAGTAAAAGTAACAAACCCGCAAGGGCTAAGCAATACCCAATCATTCAATGTAGTGGTTTCTGAAGAGGCCAGGCCTGAAATAGAGTTTATTTCAAGTGCAAAAAAAATTACAATTGAACCCGCAGATGCAATCAGCATAATGATCAAAGGGCAAAATAACACGAATGAAACAGAATGCTTTGAAGCTAGCGCAATACTTGACAGCAGGCAGAGGGACGAACTTGAAGTTGACATTGCCCAAAATGAATTTTGCCTAAGTAAAAACCAGAGCACACAATTTTCAATTACAATAAATAGCAAAGAGGATGCGCGCGTTGGCACCTACAACATAGGAGTGGAATTTACATCAAGCAAAAGAGTTGTAAAAATCCCATTCACTGTAGAAGTTGTAGATAGCGCAATTCCTATTGATGTTATTCGCGTGAGCGAATTTTATGTATGCAAAGAACCATACGAGCAGCAAGTTAGGGTCAAACTAACAAATAATTCATCTAAAACCCAAACAATAACACTTAGCGCAAATAATGAAGTGCTATTGCCCGAATTTGAATTTGCAAAAACAACACTTCGCGCAAATGAATCGGATGAAATGGACCTAACAATCCACACAAATCAAAATACTACCTTGCAGGATTATAGGATAGGGGTTTTCATTACAAGCGAGGACCATCTTGTCCAAAGGGATATTGAAATAAGGCTAATTGAATGCCAAGAGGATGCATTTGATATTTCAATTTCGCCGCAAAAATACACAATTAAAACCGGCGAAAAGAAAAACTTCACAATAACACTTACAAGTAAGAGTGATAAGGACCAATACGTTCGCCTCAGTTCAGATGGCACTATCCAAAATAGGCTTGATAGCTATAATGTATTCTTGCCAAAGAACGGCATAAAAAGAGTAAAGCTCGAAGTTGTTGCAAGACAAACTGATCAGCCAAAAGAGCACAACATACGCGTGAACGCTTGGAATGATTTAGAGACCGAACGCAAGGATGTAAAAGTTCAAATCCGCCCAGAGCATTTAATTGAAATGATTGTACAGAACAACAATTTCGAGGCAAGGGTGTGCTCTGCTAATGAAGGCCAGGTATTTGAAGTAACAATTGTAAACAAAGGAGATTATGAGGAAAAAGTAAAACTCTCACTAGAAGATATACCAAGCAAAGTACAAGTGGAACTTTCTGAAACTGAAGTAAAAATCAAGAAAGGATCAGAGAAGAAAATATACGTATTCGTAAACCCTTCAATTGAAGCTCAAATAGGAAATTACACAGTAACACTGAACGCAAAAATAACAGGCGATACTGTTAGCGAGAAGCTAAAATTTAGAGTAGTGGGTTCAGAACCAGATGCTATACAAGGAGTAATCCAAATCCTTAGCTATCCGAAGCAAATAAACCTGATGCCAGGAGAAGAGAAAATAATTTCAGTTACAATAAAAAACCCGCTAAATGAAAATTTGCAGAATGTAAAAGTTAGAATATACGGAGCCCAGAACGCTGCAACAATCCCTACAGGAAACTTGGGGGAATTGCAAGCCGGGCAAACAAAGACATTTGAAAGAACAGTAATAGGTTCGGAGCATGCTAGCCCAAAAACCTACAATGCAACCCTTGAAGTCAGAGCAGATGGCTATGTCACTACAAAGCAAGTAGTGATAAGAGTTGGCCCGCAGGCCCAAAATGACCAAGAAGAAGGCTTCCTAGCAGGCCTTGCGGTCTTTTTAACAAGTGGAGGACTTGCCATCGGAATCATTTTAATAGTTATCATAGCAGCAATACTATTAGTGTCACTACTTAACAGTAACAAATCAAACAGTGACATTGAATATTATAACGGGGACGCATAAAATGGACATGAGAATAATTGTTGTAGGAATTGCGCTGGTACTTTTCGGAGTATACACACACAGCGATGTTCTTGAAGGCAGCTGTAGTAATGAGAGCGTTCAATGCGAACTTTCAGTAAACGAAATGACTGTTTGTAATGATTCAGATGAGTCACAAAAATATGTTGCATATTTTAGCGGAGCTAGCGCAAACTGGTTTAATGTAATCCCAAATAAAGTTACGCTAGAACCTGGCGAGTGCAGGCAACTTAATGTATTTACAGTTGCAGAATGCTACGCTGACCCGGGGAAATATTTTGCACAACTAATTGTCCAAAACTCTGAAAAACTCACATTGCAGTGCGAACTAAATCTTTTGCAGGGGCATTTTGTCAGCATTGATATTGAACCGTCAACTAGAAGCGCAACACAGTGCGAAGAAAAAACCTACGATATTGTCCTGACAAATAATACAATAGTACCAAATCAAAACACTGAAAGGGTCGATCTCTCACTAACAGGTCTTCCACAAGACTGGTACACCCTAGAAGAGCAGCGCGTACTTGTTGAAAAGGGAGAGAGCGAAATAGTAAAGCTCACAGTAAAACCTCCGTGCCAAGCTGATTTTGGAACATATGATTTCAAAGTAAGGGCAAGCTTGCCAAACCCTAACTTTTTTGCAGAAGACAGCGCAACCTACATTCTTGCACAAGGACAGAGAATTGATATTGATCTTGATTCAGGTTTTGATGGAGACAATTTTTCAGCATGCCTTGAAACTACCAAAACCGCGAAAATAAAAATAAAAAACAGCGGAAAACTGCAGGATAAATTAAAAATTACTCTCGAAGGGGCAACTTTTGCAAAAATTGACAAAAAGCAACTAGACCTTGCCCCAGGACAAGAGCAGGACATTACAGTGACATTTGCCCAAAATTCACAAAAAGAAGGAAATTATGATTTTACGCTAAAAGTGCAAAGCGAAAAATATGATTACTCCACTTCAAAGCAATTTGACGTTAAATTACAAGATTGCTATAACCTCGATGTACAAAAACTCGAAGGGCAAACAAATGTATGTGTTGAGGATAAACCGGTGTACAAATTCAGCCTCACAAACAACAAAACAGAAACCCTTGAGCTTGAAGCTAGCGTAATCGGAATACCCGCCGCACTCAATGCCAAAAAAATTACAATAAGACCTGGTGAAACCAAGCAAATCGATGCGCTAATTGATGTCAGCAAACTAGCCTCAGAAGCAAAAGCTAGCAGAACCGATATTGCCGCAGAAATAATAATTGACACCTCAGGTTCAATGGTTGAAAAAATAGGGGAGAACAGCAAAATGGACATTGCAAAAGGCGCAATAATTAATCTTGTAAACAATATTTCAGAAATCGACCTAGGACTTCGTGTTCTTGGCCAGGGAGAACTATGTGAGAATTCAGAGCAAGTATATGCGGTTTCAAAATTAAATATTGCCCAGCTAACAGATAAGGTTTCACAACTCTCACCTATGGGAAAAACACCGATTGCACAAGCACTTATTGCAAGCATTTCGGATTTTAACACCACAAAGGAAAAAGTAATTGTACTTGTAAGTGATGGAAAAGAAACCTGCGAAGGGGACATTAGCGCTGCTGCAAGAGAAGTTGCAAAGAACGGAATTAAAGTGTATACAATTGGCTTTGATATTGATGAGGAAGGAAAAGGCGAACTGCAAGAGATCGCAAACCGCACAAAAGGAAAATATTTCGATGCGCAAAATTCCCAAGAACTCTTGAACGTACTCAAAACAATTTCACAAGAACTGGATATTGTGCCGGCAGATAGAGGACAGAAGAATTTTACCATCCAATTAAAATCAGACCACTTTTCATACGAAAAGGACTTTAGCCTCACAATTTCGGACTGTTACAATGCAGCACTTGTTGTGCCTGAATTAAATTTGTGCCCAGGAGTTACAAAGGGCGAAATATTTACAATAGTAAATTTAGGTTCGCAGCCTCAGGAATTTGACCTCTCATATTCCCCGAATTGGATAAATGGACAAAGTTCAGTGCGCGTTGCTGCAGGGCAGAGCGTTACAGTACCATTTAGCGCAGCAACACCAAAACCTGCTGCAGAAAATTCATTTAGGCTGAGAGCAGTTTCAGATACACTTGAATTCGAGCAATCAAAAAGCATCAATTACCTCTCGCAGGCAAGCTGCTTTGGAATTGATATAATAGTACTCGAACCAACACTTGATGCAAAAGCATGTGAAGGAGTAAGACAGACCTTAATACTTGAAAATAGAGGAGTGACAACCCAAAAAGTTTCAATCAAAGCAGATAAACCATATGTATACATGGTGCAAAATAGTGTTGATCTTGAAGCCGGAGAAAGACAGGAAGTATATTTCTTTGTCTCGCCCCCATTTGATTTGCCACAAACAACATTCATAACATTTAGCGCAACAACAGATAACGGATTTAGCACAAGCGCGCAGGTAAAACTGGTAGTGCACGGAAATGAAGAGGACTTTGGCCTTGGCGAAGTTGACCTTAGGATCCGCGACCTAAATATCACAACAGCAGATGTTAACCGTGATGTTGAAATAAAATTCAATATCTACAATGACAGCAATAGAACACTTGAAGTGTTCAATGTCAAAGTGCTGGATTATAACGGAGTTGTGCAACTATCAAGCCGCACAATAGGAGCGCGCAAATCCATAATGGCAAGAGCGCTTGTTGACTTTGCGCAAACACCTACAGGAACTGTTACAGTGCCAATTTCAATTGAAACTGACGAAGGGACATTTACAAGAAACCTCACATTCAACTACGCTACTACAACAGAGGCCCCGGGAGTTTCAATCGGCACAGGGCTATTCGGGCTTGCTCCATTTTCAACAATAATCCTAGGAGCGCTAATACTAATAGTAATTGCATTAATTGCATTCTCTACCTACAAGGCAGTGCAAAAAGAGGAAGAACAAAAAACACAAATCCAGCAAATCCAAGACCAAGCAGATGAAATGCCTCCTATCGTACAAGAAGAGCAACCTGAAGCTGCAGAAAAAAAGCCAAAAAAGAAGACTCAAAAGAAAAAGTAACTACTTAAAAAAATACTACTTTTTAGAGGCAAGAAAGGCAGCAACTGATGGGCTTTTTATAAAAAGCGCCTTATCCTGCTCTTGCGGCAAATCAGAGCCAGTTAGAAAGAGCAGGGCTGAATGGTCATCAAAAACAACATACCTGCCTTCATTGCGGGAAGTGCGCGCAACAACCTCCACCCCTGCCTCTTCTAATTTAGCTAATTTAGCCTCAAAAACGCCCTTTTTCCTCGCAATCCCTTGGCTAGATGATGAAATAATAACGCTTCGAGAGCATTTTTCAAGCTCTTGGCCTAAAAGCGAATAGATTGACCCTCTACCCTCAATGACCCAGGCTGATTCTCCAGCAATTGCCTGCGGAGACCCTAGCGCCCCCTCTAGCGAATTGGCATTCTTTTCAAGTTCTTCAAGACTTGCAAAAAGCTCCTCTTTTTTACTATTTGCAAGTGATTGGAAGGCGACAGTGGGTTTTAGCGCAGAAAACTGCACAGGGCGCGAGGCTGATTTTATCACAAACCCTTTTTTTTCCAAAGAAAACAGCACATCATAAACCCTTGCCCGCGGAATTACCCCGTGCTTTGAAACATCAACTGCACTAGCTTGCCCTATGCGAAGAAGGCACGCATATGCCTTTGACTCATAATCATTCAGGCCCAGTTTTCTTATCTTATCCAGCATTGCAAGGTTTAGGAAAAAGGTCCTATAAAAGATTTCTCTTCGCATCAATTGGATAAAAATACTTTCTGTACCCATTGAAATAGAATGAAAAAAATAATCCCGGCAAAAAGGACACAAAATATCCGCCATGCGACAAGAGATGTTGTTCCGATTGCAAGAGAGGTTGAAAAATCTGGAAAAAAAGTCCTCTACCTAAATATCGGCGACCCAATGGTCTTTGATTTTAGCACTCCGCAACATCTGTGGGATGCAATAATTCAAAATAAGAAAAAAGGCGAAGGTTACACAGATTCGCTAGGATATATTGGCGCGCGAGAAGCTGTTGCATCATATGCAAAAAGGATGGGAGCGCCAAATGTTAGCTCTGAAGATGTACTGACATTTATTGGGGGGAGCGAAGCCATAATGTTCTCTCTCCAATCCCTAATGAACCCAGGGGAGAACTGCCTCATACCAAGCCCAGGATACTCAATATTTTCAGGAGAACTCGCTTTTCTTGAATGCACCCCAAATGAATACAATTTGGATGAGGAAAAAGAATGGCACCCTGATGTTGAAAACCTTGAAAAAAAAATAAATGAAAAAACCCGCGCAATTGTTGTGATAAACCCAAATAACCCAACTGGCTCTGTGTATTCAAAGAGCGTTCTGAAAAAAATAATTGATGTTGCAGGCGAGCGCAACTTGCCGGTATTTGCAGATGAAACATATGACCAATTGCTCTTCGATGGAGAAGAATTCACTTCAATGGCATCGATTGCAAAAGATGTGCCGGTAATTTCGTGCGGAAGCATTTCAAAAAATTACTTAGCCCCTGGGTTTAGAGGCGGGTGGATATACAAGCACGATCCAACAGGCGCTCTTGATGATTATTTTGAAGCAATAAAAAAAATCTCAAGGCTGCGCCTCTCAACTGTTGCCCCGGTGCAATTTGCAATGGAAGCAGCACTAAATGGGCCGCAAGACCATCTCAGAGAACTTGTTGCAAAACTTGAAAAAAGAAGAGACATCACCTACAAGAGGCTAAATGAAATAGAAGGGCTCTCATGTGTTAAACCAAAAGGAGCATTCTATGCCTACCCGCGCATCAATTTTGAACTTCCGAATGATTCAGATCGGCAATTTGTAATCTCGCTTGTAAAAGAGACCGGAGTTCTTTGCGTATACGGCGAAGGGTTTGGCCAAAAAGCCGGTACTCACCACTTTCGCATAGTTTTTTTGCCCCCGGAAGAGATACTAAGCGAAGCGTTTGACAAAATAGAGAACTTTATTTCCAAAAACTACCTTTCCAAAAAAAACTAAAATGCAAACCAGTACAAACTAGTCCACCCACACACATTTTGCCTCAAAGCCCACTCAATTTTATTTAAAAATCCCCCCGGAAACTAACCTGCACACTCAAGTGCCTCAATCCCGCTTGGCATAGCGCTTTCAACATAAAATAAAAAAAATCTAAAACATTTTTTGAAATTGAAATTTTGCGCAAAAAGTATTTAAACTGTAAAGTGCAAATTAGTATTGCGTATTGGGAGTTAAGGGGGTAAGCTATACTGCATTACAGTTCAGTACTGGCTTTTCACAAAGCGCAGATCCCTGGCTTACCTCTTTTGCTTATTTTCCCAAATGCCCTAAGGCCTCATTTTCCCCTTCTGCCAAGATTTATAACCTTAATTTAGCACTTTTTCCTAAGTAACCAGAGCTTGGACAAAAACAATGGCCATCGTCTTTTTTGGCAAATTTTAACACTTTCTTTTTGGCCAAGTTTTTTCTTTCGTGTCAACGAAAGAAAAAGGTTGCGGGGGTGGCAGAGTGGTCCAATGCGCACGCCTGGAAAGCGTGTCTCCGAAAGGGGTCGCGAGTTCGAATCTCGTCTCCCGCGCCATAAATTATAAAAAAGCAGATTTTATTTCTAGCCGAATATCCCGCCGATTCTTGAAATATCAAGGAAGTTACTGAACTTGCCGCCCTCGTCTTCGAACTGTTTTATTTGTTCATCTAGAGCTGCAATTGTTTCAGGGTCATTGACCCCGTTTGATGCGAGCCTGTTTTTGACCTCACGAAGTTTTGCAGCGCGCTCCTTTAGCTTTGCCCCGTAATCGCCGTTTCCGAAAATATAACTTGCGATATCAAGCTTTTTCTTTTCCTCGGCGGTTTTATCTGCAGTGTCGCCCAATTGGTTTGCAAATGCCGGGTCGCTGTCATAGAATTTAGTTGCAATTTCATAAAGGTTGCTGTTCAAATTTGACGTTTGCGGCGGGGCAAATCTTCTGCACACATTGTTCACAAGATTGTTTGCAAGCTGCTGCGGATTGTCTTTTAGAGTATTACAATTACGCACAGCTTCCTTTTGCGCGGCGCACTCAAGTGCTACATCGGCTTCACATTTTACCTTCTGGAGTTTGTATTTTCCAAGTTCGCCAAGCATTCTTGAAGTTTCTTTCCTGCACATCTGCTCAATCTGCTCTTCTGAAGGCATATTGCCGGTATTGAACTGGCCGCTGAAGGCTTCAACAATATCATCATCTGAAAGTTCGCACATTCTCTCTGGCGACATTCCCGGACCTCCCATTTGTTGCCCACCTGGACGTCCCTCTCCGTAGCCCTGGCCTTGCTGCGGGCCGTAACCTTGCGGGCCTTGAGGACCTTGCTGACCATAACCGCCCTGAGGATTATAATTCCCCTGCGGACCATAACCTTGCTGCCCCGCAGGACCTTGTGGCCCGCCATAATTTGGCCCGTATTGCCCGGGACCAAAGCCCTGAGGCCCTCCGAATCCTTGCTGGCCACCGTACTGCGGGCCTTGGTTTGGATAGCCATACTGCGAACCTCCAAAGCCGCCCGGACCTTCTTGATAGCCAGGATTCGGACCCTGATTTCTAAAATCGGTTACTACACGATTATCAAACGGTTGCGAGTATGGCATCTGGGGCTGTGTTGAACCTTCGCCTGAAGGATAACTCTGAGGAGTCGTATTTGCAGAAGTCTCCCCCGATGATTCTTCAAAGTATCCAATGCCTGATTCAATTGCTTTTTTTGGAGCTGTTGTTGCAGTTGTAGGTTCGGATGGCGTTGTTTGTTGAACTGGTTCTGGGGCTGGTGCTTGCTCTGGGGCAGGAGCACTTTGAGTATCTTCTATGGGAGCCTTATCAGAATCTTCTATTTGATCGGGATTATCTTGCGGAAACTGGCCTTCGGGTGGCCTATCATAAGATTGTGGCGGCATTACTTGCCCGCACTCCCATCTACCGCTATTACACGAAGAGGGGGCTCCGTTTGGGCACTGCGGAGGAGCAGAGGAACAATCATCCCTATATCCGCCCTGATCACCAGAGCCTTGTCCGCCTTGCCCATAACCTTGTGGACCTTGATTTCTAAAATCCTGCGGGTTCGGGACATGGATTTCTGGTAACCTAAAACCATCCTGGCCGCTCTCTTTAAACTTTTTGAGCTGCTCGCACTGGGCCTTGAAATTTGGGAGCTGCTCTTTTATTTTGGCCTTTGCCGATTCGACCCTTTGCTTTTGCGCCTCTATTTCAGGAGTTGCCTGTGCGAGGCAGATTTTTATCATAACATCCTGGGTAAAATCCTCAAGTTTCATAGTATCAGGATCGTAGCCTGCCGCCTTTATTGCAATGCGCTCAGTTGGCCCTAGCGGAAGATTCCCCGAGCTAAAACCGGCACAATAAGTTTGAGGATTACAAGAAGATGCTTCCTCTTCGAGTCGAACACAAACAGATGATGTTTCCTGTGCGCCTTCAATCACACCCACAAGATCTGCAACAAGAACTGCCTTATCTGTCTTACATTGCTCTGGAAACCTTGTGCTGTTTTGCGAAACCCAAGCATATGCAGCAGTCAGATTCTCAGTCATCTTCTCCTCCCCAACATACTCAGGGTCGGCAAAGCTAAATTGTGGCAGCCCCAAATCAAACCCGCCCTGAGAGCCAAAATCACTCGGGGCAAACTCTTCAGCAGAAGCTGAACCCAAAATACTAATAAATACCATTACAACAAGAGGGATGCTAAAGATGCGCGAGAATTTCATCAAAGCTAATTAAACCGTAAACTTATATATAAAGCTTGTGAAAACGAAAAATCAGGAAAATTTAATTTGAGCTTTACGAAAAATCATAATGATGGGGCAAAATACTGTTCTTTGCACTTTGTAGAGCAAAACCTTCGCGCATCAATGCTTCCTGTCGGATACTCAATGTCCTTTCCGCAATTCATGCACTTGTAGCGCCTTGAAGAATAGGAATTTTTTACAGAAGTTGGTTTTGATGCACTTGGTTTCTTATCAAGATTTACAAACACCATTTTTTCACCCAAAACAGCAGCACTACTGCCACAGCCACTTAATAGGAAATCGTATCCACAGTTATTTAAATATACTTTTTGTTATGTAGTGAGTTCAAATGGGTTAATTTACAATAAGAACAACTTTAATGGCCTTGCAAATTAATTTAACACACTATCTAATCCCAATTACCTACCATGCAATACTACCATCTCCCCTTCTGCGTACTCAAAATAACAAACGCGCAAAAATTTCTGCACGCAATATCATCCAATACACAAAACGCTGCTCGAAATTCATTTTTAGATATTTTTGGAAAAATAGTTGTATGCTTCTACCAGAACTACAATGGCACCGATGCGCTAGTTGCATTC
The DNA here is from genome assembly GCA_035289625.1 of archaeon. Lineage (GTDB taxonomy): Archaea > Iainarchaeota > Iainarchaeia > Iainarchaeales > Iainarchaeaceae > UBA10205. The sequence continues at coordinate 12,103 of DATDWP010000018.1, forward strand.
CCTGAAAAATTCAAAACACGCTTTAATGAACATGTACAAAAATATCTTGCAATTAGCAAAGCAAAAATCGAGCAAACAAATCTTAATGCGTATTTTATAGACGCTCACGCAGAGCAAAAAGAGGTCGAACAAATCGATGGCCTAAGAGTGCCTGAAAAAGACTCGTTTATTTTACTATCAGAAAAACCGCCCAAAAAAATTGACGAGATGGCAGAGGAGAAGTTCAATTGCTTTTGCCTCGAGCATTCAATTTCAATGCAGGGAAGAGAATTTGATGAGGAGATGATAATGAATACTGATTGGAAAGATGCTGTATCATTTTCAAAAGGGTGCTTTCTTGGCCAGGAAATTGTTGTAAAAATAATGCACCGAGGAAAACCCCCACGCAAACTTATAGTGCTTCAATTTGAAAATGAACCAACAGCACTTACCCGCAACGGAGCAGTGATCGGAGAAATTCGCTCAAAGTGCTTTTCAAAAAAGACCGGAAAATGGCTAGCGTACTGCTCAATTCCGAATGATGATGGAAATTTTGATAAGGGATTTACATTTAAATAATGCAGCTAAACAATTGCACTTCTAATGGATTTCAAACTTAAGAGCATAGGTAGGCCCTCGCGTAACCGGAATTGTTTTATTGGGTCGAGAAGATACACTTTTTAGCACCAAGACAAATCCACCAAAATTTGAAACTGTCTTCCCCCGACTTTTTATTAATCCACCTTTAATGCCTCGAAGTCAATGCTTCAAGTTCGCACCGCTATCTTTATAACAAAAAAGAGCATTAATTTTCCATGGCGCAAATTTCAGCCTCGGTTCTCAATGCCGATTTTTCAAAGTGGAAAAAGTGGCTACCTGAACTCAAGGCAGCAAAAGTTGAAAGGATACACTGGGACATAATGGACAATAAATACGTTCCAAATAATGGAGTTTCAATAGATCTTATCAAAGAATTTAGGCCGCGCACACAAATATATTTTGAAACCCACCTAATGACAGTTAAACCTGAAAAATATTTCGGCCTCCTTGCAATGAGCGGAGTAGACCTTGCAATATTTCACCTCGAAACCTCAAAATGGCCCATTACAACAATTGAATCAATAAGAGATCTTGGAATGCGGGTTGGGATTGCAATAAATAACAAAACAAAAGCAAACCACGCGCTGCCTTATCTTGAAAAAGCTGACCTTTGCCTTGTAATGAGTGTTGAAGCTGGCTTTGGGGGACAAAAATTTAATGAAAAGGCGCTTGAAAAAATCTCACTTCTTCGCAAAAAAATCGATGAGGAAAAACTCTCCTGCAAACTAGAGGTTGATGGCGGAGTCAACGCGCAAATCGGGGCGCAATGCCTAGCAGCAGGCGCAGATATTCTTGCAGCAGGAACATTCATTTTCAAACACCCTAAAGGGATCAAAAGCGCGGTAAAAGAACTCAGAAAGGGCTAGAAAGAAAGTTTATAACCTTAATCTGGCACTTTTTCTTTGCAATCAAGGCTTGACAACAAGTGGCAACTGCATTTAAATTCTGACACTTTCTTTTTGGTCAAGTTTTTTCTTTCGTTAACACGAAAGAAAAAGGTTGTTGCGGAGGTGGCGGAGTGGTCCAACGCGCCTGGCTTGAGACCAGGTCTCCGAAAGGGGTCGCGAGTTCGAATCTCGTCCTCCGCGTTTAAATAAAATAAATACAATATATTGAAGGCATGAATTTGTGGAAAATAAATCAAGCAATTGAACGGAGCATTGAAAGTGCCCTTTCAGTAAAACCAACACATTTTCTTCTAATTGCAATTGTGCTAAGTGCTCTGCTTATTATTTTCACAAACCAAGTAGTGCTTCAGGATTTTCCCAATTCAGGCGATGAATACTCATATTTAATTTCTGCTAATCTTTTTGCGCAAGGAAAACTAGCCGAAAGTTCCCCACCTAACAAGGAATTTTTTGATTTTTTCCATGTAATTAATGATGGGAAGTTCTACAGCAAATACCCGCCGGGATGGCCGTTTCTCCTTTCAATCGGAGTAATTGCAGGCAGCACGATGCTTGTAAACCTTGCAATCGCAATCCTTTCAATTTTAGTAATTTATTTTATTTGCAATGAATTCTTCTCTGGAAAAGTTGCAAAAATAGCTGTCCTACTTACTATAATTAGCCCATATTTTCTCTTCAACTCCGCTTCCTATTTTTCACACAGCGCCTCACTTCTGCTCTTTGCAATTTGCACCTACTTTTATTTCAAGGCCCAAAAATCGCAAAAATTGATTTACTGGGCACTAATAGGCCTTGGAGTGGGGGCCATTCTAAATATCCGGCCACTTGATGCTGCTCTTTTTGCAATTGCACTAATAATTCACAGCGCCCTGCAATTGCGAGCACAAAAAGAACTTATAAAAGAAATAATTCAGCTAGCAAAAAAATTTGCCGTATTTGCAGTAGGGGTTGCAATTTTGCTTGCAGTTTTTCTTGCATACAATTTTGCGCAAACACAAGACCCTTTCCTTATGCCGTTTAGCAAATACAACCCATATGATACACTCGGGTTTTCTGAAAATTTTTCGCTGCAAAATGCAATTGAAAATAACCTAATGCAAAGAAGCTGGATGCTAAATATTTGGACGCCTTTTTGCTATCTACTTATTTTACTTGCAATTTTACGGGTCAAAAATTCAAATTCGTCTTTTCTTCTGCTTTTGCTATCAGCGCTGCTTGCAGGATATTTTTTCTACTTTAGCCCCGGAGGAAACCAATACGGGCCAAGGTATCTATATAGCGCGGCATTTGTAATATTTATTTTGGGCGCGCAAGCAATAGCGGCACTTAAAAAAAATGCAGGCATTTTACTAATTGGGCTGCTGCTTGCAAATATTGTGGTTTTTTCTTTTATGGCAAATATTTTCCACACGCAAATAGAAGAGAGAACAGAACTATACGATCTTATAGAATCACAAAAAATCTCAAATTCAATTGTATTTTTAAATTGCCCATTCTTTTGTTCAGGAACAATTCCTGCACTTGACCTTACAAGAAACGGAACAACTTTTGATCAGAGCGCAATATATGTACATGACCGTGGAGCAGAAAATGTAAAAATAATGGATCAGTACCAGGCACGAGAGTACTATAGATGGTCATGCAACCCCAAAATTATAGGCTATATTTGGATACTGGATATTGGTTTTGCCAAAAATGAAAATTGCATTTTGGAAAAAATCGGTTAAAAGAATTTGAAAAAAAGAAATTTCAGGCCCCTTGCGGAGCCAGTGGATTAAATTTACTTACTAGCAAGGTTTTTGCTCTTAACATACGCCCAGATCTTTTTTGTCATCTCTGAAGGAGCTATTCTTCCGCTTCCAAAGACGCTCTCAAGCGAATCTGTACATCCCTTGAATGAAATGCTATATCCGCCAAATGCCGGTTTTGCCATTTTTACAACCTCCTTTTGTTAGTCAAATGTAAACTTCTTTTAGAATAGAATGATCCAAATATATTTAAACGTGAAGGGTAATTAGCCTACTTTTTGCCAAATTTTTCCCCATATAGCCTCTGGCCGCGCTCAATGCACTCATAAGCATCCCCCACATCCTTAAAGCTTAGAACCTTCACTTTCTTGTTCTGAAGCTCTTTATACGTCTCAAAAAAGTGCTTCACTTCAAGCAAAATATGCTCCGGAAGGTCCTTTAATGACTTGAAATTGTTCATGCGCGGATCAGAGGCATACACTGCAATTATCTTGTCATCCTTCTCCTTGCCATCATACATTTCCAAAAGTGCAATTGGCCGCGCTTCCACAATTGTATTTGGGTAGACTGAAAAAATCGAAAGTACCAAAATATCCATTGGGTCATCATCATCCCAATATGTTTGCGGGATAAACCCATAATCCCCAGGATAGTGCACTGCAGAATATAGCGGCCTATCAAGGCGCATAAGACCCGTGTCCTTGTCCAATTCATATTTTAATTTCGAATCTTTTGGTATCTCAATTATTGCCTGTACAATTTTTGGTGATTTTTTCCCAATAGCAACATCGTGCCATGCATTTGTCATTTTCCAACCCTACAAAGTATTGAATAAAAAATTTAAATATGGCAACTATCAAGCCCTTTCTTCATCAAATATTTCTGGTGGTACTCTTCTGCTTTCCAGAAATTTTGCGCGGGAACAATTTCAGTGACAATTTTTCGGTTCGCCCATTTTTTGGACTTTTCAAGCACCTCTTTTGATTTTTGTGCCGCTTGTTTTTGCGCTTGCGAGTGATAGAAAATTGCCGAGCGGTACTGCGTTCCAATATCCGGGCCCTGCCTATTTAGCGTAGTGGGATTGTGGTTTGCAAAGAAAATATCAAGCAATTCTTCATATGAAATTTTTTTAGGGTTGTATTTTATCTGCACAACTTCAGCATGCCCGCTCTCATCAGTGCACACATCCTCATAAGTCGGCTTTTCGATTTTTCCACCCATGTAACCTGCTGCGGTTTCAATTACTCCGGGAGTTGTTCGAAATGTTTCTTCAACTCCCCAAAAGCATCCGGCGCCAAATGTTGCAAGCTCTGTTTTAGCTGCTTTAGGCGGTTCTTTTTGCAGTGTTGCACTTTTTGTTGTCATTTGTATCAACAATAATAGAACAGAATAGAAATTATATTTTTAATGGAATTCAGGGCAACTGACCTGGCCAAGAGAGAGTATCTTTGCCAAATCAATACCGATTGAATATAATTTAAATGAAAAGCGGAGCTAGCACCATTGTAATTGTTGCAAGCATTTTTATTAGAACGTGAATACTCGGGCCTGCCGTATCTTTTAGAGGGTCGCCAACAGTATCGCCAACAACAGCTGCCTTGTGCGCATCCGAGCCTTTTCCTCCGTGCGCGCCTGTTTCAATGTATTTTTTGGCATTGTCCCAAGCTCCGCCGCCATTATTCATTGTGATTGCAAGAAGAATTCCGGTGATAGTGCCTACCATTAAAAATCCTGCCATTGCCTCGGTTTTTAGCAAAAGCCCAACTACAATTGGGAACACAACAGCTAAAAGGCCTGGCAAAATCATGTTGCGAAGCGCCCCTTGCGTTGTAATATCAACACATCTTGCATAATCCGGTTTTCTTTTCCCTTTGAGTATTTGCCCGTCTGCAAACTGCCTTCGGACTTCTTCAATAATATCGCCCGCAGTATTTCCAACAGCCCTTATTGCAAAGGCGCTGAACAAAAATATAAGCATTGCCCCAAGCATTGCGCCTATGAAAACATCAACCTTTGCTAAATTTACAACAGTAAAAGCCTTGCCGGTTAGCTTTGCTACCTCGTCCATGTATGCCGAGAAGAGAACAAATGCAGCAAGAGCGGCAGTTCCTATAGCATAACCTTTTGTCAGGGCTTTAGTGGTGTTTCCTGCAGCATCTAACCTATCAGTATTTTTTCTAACACTGGCAGGAGCCTTTGACATTTCTGCAATTCCGCCCGCATTATCCGTAATTGGGCCAAAATTATCCATTGCAAGAACATATGCAGCAGTTGCTAGCATTCCAAGTGTTGCTACTGCTGTTCCAAATATTCCGCCATTTGGAACCCCTGATTGGAGCCCGAAACTATATGAAATGAAAAGCGAAACCGAAATCACAATTACCGGAAGCGCAGTATTTTCCAGCGCAACTGCTAGGCCGGTAATAATATTTGTAGCATGCCCAGTAGTTGAAGCTTGGGCAATACTTCTAACAGGCCTATACTGCGACTCAGTATAGTACTGGGTGATATATACAAAGAGTATACTCATCACAATTCCAACAAGGCCTGCGTAAAAAAACCAAATATTATTTAGAAGCGACATTGTTGCAAAATAGAAAAGCAGCGCTGCTATAATACTTGTAACATAATATCCCCTATCGAGTGCTCTCATTGGCTCTTCATTCTCTTTTGCCTTCACGGACAAAATCCCAATAATTGAAGCAATAAGCCCAAGCGCAGTTGCAACAAGCGGAAAGAGAACACCATTCAATCCAAAAACAGGATAGAGGGCAACCCCCAAAATCATTGCGGCGATATTTTCAGCTGCCGTGCTCTCAAAAATATCGGCCCCTCTTCCGGCACAGTCCCCAACATTATCACCAACAAGATCGGCAACAACCGCCGGGTTTCGCGGGTCATCTTCTGGAATTCCGGCTTCCACTTTTCCAACTAGATCAGCCCCGATGTCTGCTGCTTTTGTATAAATTCCACCACCGAGCTGGGCAAAGAGCGCAACAAATGAAGCGCCGAACGCATAACCTATTATCAAAAACGGGGTTTTTGTCGGATCCTCCCCGAATAAATAGAAAACAGTTGCGACTCCAATTAGCGAGAGTGCTACAACAAAAATCCCGGAAATTGCCCCGCCAATAAGTGCAACCCGCAGTGCTTTAGAAATTCCTTTGGTCGCGGCTGCTGCCGTTCTAATATTTGCCCTCACTGAAACAAGCATTCCAATAATCCCGGCAATTGCCGAGCAAAATGCCCCTGCAATAAAAGCAACCGAGGTCTGGATTGCAAAATCCCACTGCCCAACAAAAGCATAAACACCAAGAATAAGTAGAGCAGTGACAATTGCAAGAACTGCAATAGAACTATACTGCCTTTTCACAAATGCATTGGCCCCTTCTTTTATGTAATTTGAAATCTGCTGCATCTGGGGCGTGCCGGTGTCTTGTTTTAAGAGCCACCATGCAAAAACAATTGCTACAAATATGGATAATACGCCTATTGCAAAAACAATTTCTAACATTAAATCCCCCAAATTGAATGCAAAAATACCTAAAATACGTCCCTTTTGCCTCTAATGTTCTATATTATCACCTTTAAGAACATTTAAATACCAATCGGTAAAATCGGCGCCTGACGTTTTTTGACGACCTATGTTTTTTAATTGAACGGTTCTTTGATTTGTGGTGAAACCTTTTTGATGAAAAAAACCCTTGTAACAATCGCCCTTCTTTTTTTGCTCGCAGGATGCAGCCAACAGAGCGGCACAACAGGTAATAGCAATACCGATACAGTAACAAATACAGGGATTGATTCGCAAACAAATATTGAAAACAATGCAGAAATAGGAGTTGGTAATTTGAAAGTTGAATCAGGGGACACAGTCAAGGTTGAATATGTGGGAAGCTTTTTGGACGGAAACGTATTTGATAAAAGCGAAGGGCGCGGGCCACTTGAATTTACAGTAGGCGCTCGGCAGATGATAGAAGGGTTTGACGAGGCAGTCATAGGGATGGGAATCAATGAAGAAAAAACAGTTACAATTTCCCCCGAAAAAGCTTATGGAACTGCAGAAGAAGCAAAGCAGACCATACGCGTCCCTGTTGCTCAAATCAGCAGCGAGAATGAACTAAAGGTCGGCACAAAACTCTACGCATCAGGCCAAGAGGGAACTGTTGTTGATGTGAATGCGGGAATTGCAACAATAGAATTCACACATCCCCTTGCAGGCAAGACATTGCGCTTTTGGATAAAGGTAGTTGAAATCCAGAAAGCGTGAAAGTGATGAATCTACAAATTGATGATTGCATCTTTTGTAAAATTATAGGCGGCAAGCTCTCTTCAAAAAAAATATATGAGGACGATTACTCACTTGCCTTTCTCGATATATACCCAACTTCAAAAGGCCACTGCCTGGTAATCCCGAAAAACCACTACGCAACCATTTTGGAAATACCGGAATTCGAACTTGCAAAATTGATTCGAAGCGTGCAAAAAATTGGCGCTGCTTCAATGAAAGCCCTGCGCGCCGACGGATTTAATGTTTTGCAAAACAACAAACCAGCAGCAGGCCAAGTTGTCAACCATTTACACTTCCATATAATCCCCAGATTTAGCGGCGATGGGCTAAAGATCTCTGCAGCATCGCGCAAAGCAGAAGAGCACGAACTGGCTGAATGGGAGAGCGCACTCAAAGGGCATCTTTAACCCTAGTTTTAAAATTTTTATAATTTTTGAAAATCAAAAAAAGTGCGGGAGGGCAGATTTGAACTGCCGAAGGCACTAAGCCACAAGCCCCTCAAGCTTGCCCAATTGACCGGACTATGGGACCCCCGCAAAAATTTAGGAATAGAGAGAAATTGGGTTCAAATCACCTTTTAAAATTTGCCGTTCGCCCCAAATCCGGCTGCCCTCCACTCCAAATTAGCCCAAATAACAAAACCCTAGCAGTGACCCAAAACTTAAAAATTGCCTGGTACATAAGTCATTTTTGGACAGCAGATGCATTCAATTCACAACCTTTAAATTACTTCCCCAAAACAAGTCAGTGATATGTCAAGCGGACATGGGCACGATCAAAAAGGGCATACTGACCATGCAGATGGCGGCCATGAAGAGCATGCTGAGCACGAAGAGCATGAAGAAGATGAGCATGAAGAGAAAGAAGAACACGAAGACAAACACGAAGATCACTCTGAACACAAATCAGCGCACAAAGAAGAACATAAAGTTGAAGTGAAAACCCCTTCTGTAAAAGTGACAGTTGCAAAAAAGAAAATAAGCGAACTTGACCTTATCACCCTAATACTTGTTGCAGTTATTGGTAGAATACTGCTAGAGCCCTTTCCTTCAGTTGAACCAATTATACCAATCGCAGTATATGCTGGCCTTAGATATGGGGCTGATGCCGGAATTTTAGTAGGGCTTATCTCATACCCGCTTTCAAATATTTTTATGGAAGGCGGACCATTGGGACTCTGGAGTTTTTTGCAAGCAATAGGAGGAGCCATTGCAGGGGCAATTGCAGGATATGTCCCCAAACTAACAAAGGGCAATCTTGTAAATTACACTATTATCGGAACCATAATTTTTGAACTTGCCCTAAATATCCCGGACCAAGAACTTCTAATCTGGCCATTTTCAATAATACACATTGTCTCGAATATCATAATTGCGCTAGTGGTTGGCGAACTTGTAATAAAGGAAAAGTAATTTATATGGCTCAAAGCCTCAATATTGCATGGATGAAAAATTACGTAGCAATATCTTCCACCTAATAATACTCTCAATCCTAATCATTGCACTAATCGGAGTATTGGTTTTTACCGGAATTGTTGGCTGCGGAATAGTTCCCGGCGGATGCGAACTATACTACACAATTGCAAAGGGTGGCTCGCCGCGCGTACTAATTGCCTACGGAGATGGAGGAATGGGCGATCATGAAAAACTCTTTGCGCTATTTAATGAAAAGGACATACTAAACGCTCGCGTTGAATCAATGGATATTGATAGGCTCACTTATGGGAATGTGCGAGATTATGATCTAATAATTGTTGAAGATGCAAAAAAAATCTGCACTGACAAATTGCGAATTTTCCAATATTACATAAATTACGGCGGAAGGCTTGTATGGACAGCTGATTCAGGAAGCGAACTTTGCATAAATGAACCAAGCGGAAGATACCCGCAGAGCGATAGTTATCTTCTTGACAAAGAGAGAAATGAGGGCGGATTTGAAATGGTAATCGGCCCACTTGCACGAAAAGATGGCGATCGACAACTCTCATTTGACAGGCTCTTGGGAGTTCAATATAGAGGAAATTACTGCGAATTTTTTGAGTGTACAAAACCAGAACTTTCAGGCTATGTACAGGTAACAAATACAAGCCACAAATTAACCTATGGCCTGAGCCCATCAATTCCATTCCACGGGGATTTTGCAATTACTGAACTTTCAAAATCAGAAAATGCGCGCGTTGTTGCAGTCCTAGATTACGGAACAGACCTGCTTGCAAAAGCAAAAAACCAACCGTGGCTAGAATCCGGAAAAACCTACAATTTCGGAAAATCAATCCCCCTAATTGTTGCAAGCGGAGTCGGGGAGAGGGTTGTATACTACGCAGTTCCAATTGAAGCATTCGTTTCAGATGAGCAACCGCAGAAAAACAGGGCAATAGTTGAGCAGATGTATTACGGGATGCTGTATAATTGATTACTATGAGAAAAATATTCAAAAAGAACTCCATTGGCAAAATAAAAAAACTAAAATTCCCTTTCCCGTTTCACAAAAAACTGCCAAAACCAGGAAAGAGACTTGAATTAGACCATATGCCTACACTGGCGAGGCAATTGTATAAAAGACTTTCAGAATTGACAGGAATACCAACAAAAGAGCTAATGCCCTGGAGAGGAAATATGCCGCCAATATACAAAGGCCCAGAATATAAAGTGAATCAACACTCCATTTGGGTTCATTCCCCAATTAGCCACTTTGCCCACATTTTCTTAGGGGGATACTTAGCACCTTTTTTACTGGGAGGCCCGAAAACAAGCCTCTTGCAGCACGAAAATATTCACGGAATTATCAATTTAATGGATCGAAGCATAGAAAATATTAGGGAAGAACCATATGCAAATATCGGAGCTTTGCGAGTATTTGGAGTAGGCATATCAGGAATAAAATTTCAACATAAAGTAAATGAATTTTACAGAAAATATGGCACAGACGGATTGCTTGCACTGTTTTCAAGCATCAAAAATATTCAAAATCTGCATGATTTAGACAAACTTGAAAAAATGCTTGTGGAAGAAAAAATATTGACTTCTGCAGGATTTAGTGATAAAGGAATAAAATGGTTCAAAGAAAAAACCCCTGCAGTAAATATAAGGGAAAAACTCAGAATCATTAAAGAAATGAGAGGGAAGAGGGGACTTTCAATCGAATAGCCCTTTAGTAACCCTTTAAAAGCAATTCAAAGAACAATCTTTGAGCAAAAAGCCAATTTGGCCTTTATTGCAAGTCAGTGGTATACATATTGGATCTGTAGCTCAGCTTGGATAGAGCACTTGCCTTCTAAGCAAGGGGTCCTGGGTTCAAATCCCAGCAGGTCCGCCATAGGACTTTTTGAAGGCCGATCGGGTTTTTAGGGTTCATCAACATTAAATGATCAATGGGAAGATTTGCATGATAAATGAATTCAAAGAAGAGCTCCTAAAAGCAATTTCAAAAGCAGGAATTAGCCAAGAGAGTGCAAACAATCTTCTCGAAACCCCAATGCAGCGCCAGATGGGGGACTTTGCCCTCCCCTGCTTTAAACTCTCTTCACAGATGAAAAAGGCGCCGCAGCAAATAGCGCAGGAACTTTCACAAAAAATAGTGCTGCCAAAGAGCTTTGAAAAATCCCAAGTAGCGGGCGCATATTTGAACTTTTTTTTGGATGAAAAAATAATTGCAAAAAAAATAATTGAAATGGCACAAAAAAACCCAAAAAAAAGTGCTGCAAAAGAAAAAGTAATTGTCGAGTACTGCCAGGCAAACCCTATGAAGGCATTTCACATAGGGCATGTTAGAAATATTTGCATAGGAGAGAGCCTTTCTAGAATTCTTGAAGAGCGCTCAAAAAAAGTCATACGAATAGATTATGGCGGAGATGTTGGGCCGCATGTTAGTAAAACCCTCTATGCTTATAGAAACCTAGAGCACAGGGATGAACCAAAAGACTTTTCGGAAAAAGAAAAATGGTTAGGTGAACTCTATTCAGCCGGTGCAAAAGAAGTAAAAGAAAATCCAGAACTTGAGCAGAAAATGAGGGAGATGGTAGTTGAACTTGAAGGCGGCAAAAATAAACAACTGACTTCCGATTGGAAATATTTGCGCCAGATGAGCATCAAATGCTTTGAATTGATATTTAGCGAAATGGGAATTAAATTCGATAGAATAATTCTTGAGAGCGAAGTGGAAAAAGAGGGAATTGAAATTGCAAAAAAACTTGAAAAAGTCGGCTTTGCGCTAAAGGACCAAGGGGCAATAATTGTTGATTTGCAAAAATACAACCTTGCAAAATTCCTCATATTGAAAAGCGATGGAGCAGCGCTATATTCTAGCAAGGATTTGGCACTTGCAAAATTAAAAAAGGAAAAATACAACCCCACAATATCTTACAATGTGGTAGGAGCAGAACAAACATTTTATTTTGAGCAGCTAATTAAAACCATTGAACTTTTGAACGGGAAAAAAAATGAATACTGCAAAACAGAGCACATATCATACGAACTTGTCCGACTTGAGGGCGGGAAAATGTCCTCGCGCGAAGGAAATGTGATAACTTATAGGGAACTATTTGAAACAGTGTATGAAAAAACATTCCAGGAAACAAAAGAGCGCCATGAGGATTGGGAGAAAAAGAAAACCGAAAAAATTGCCCGGCAAATTGCAATGGGGGCCATAAAATTCGGCATGCTAAACCATGATAAAAACAAGGTAATTGCGTTCAATTGGGAGAGCGCAATTAGGCTTGACGGCGAAACCGGCCCATTTGTGCAATATAGCTATGTACGCGCAAATAGCATATTGAAAAAGGCCAAAGCGCAAAAAAAATCACCTACCGGAACTTTTGAATCGGAGAGCGAAAAAGAACTAGCCTCGCTTCTGTTGCGCTACGAAACTGCACTAGAGGATGCCCACAAAAATATGAGCCCTAACAAAATGGCAACCTATCTGGTGCATCTTGCAAAATCATTCAATTCATTCTACCAACAAGTCCCTGTACTAAATGCAGAAAATGAAAAAATTAAGCTGCGCCTAGCTCTTGTTAGAGCGAGCGCAAAAACCATTGCAAAAGCCATGAATATCCTAAATATTGAAGCGCCCCAAGAGATGTAATAGGTTGCAAAAAGGGATTTTTTGAGCGAAATCAATTAAAGTACTTTGCAAGCCATTTAACTAGTATGAAAAATGAAGATGGGCTAAAAGACCTAATACAAATAGTTGCCATCCATCACCCAAATTCTAATACCGCCCTAATAGAGGAGGCATTTGCAACATCTCTAAAATGGCACGATGGCCAGAAGCGCAAATCCGGAGAACCCTATTTCACCCACCCCCTTGCAGTTGCCAAAATGCTTGCAGAAAATGGAATGGATGAAGTTATTGTTAGCGCAGCACTCTTGCACGACACTGTAGAAGATACCAAAATAAGCCCCCAAGAGATAAAAAATAAATTCGGGCAGCAGATTTTTTCACTAGTCGAAGGACTCACAAAACTTGACAAGCAGGCATTTGAATCAAGAATGGACCACAATTATGCAAACCTGATAAAGACAATGTTAGCCTCATCCAAAGACATCCGTGTACTTATAATAAAAATGCACGACAAGCTGCACAACATGCGCACAATCAACTATCTTGAAAAAGAGAGGCAAAAGAGCATTGCAGCAGACGCGCTCACGGTATATGTGCCACTTGCCCACAAACTTGGGATGCATTCACTAAAATACGAACTTGAAGATATCTGCTTTAAAATACTTGAACCTGAAAAATTTTCTGAAATCTCAAAAAAAACCCAAAAGGCAAGGGAGGAAAAATCCAATGAAATAAAAAAAGCAACAGAGATGCTCAAAAAAGCCTATCCAAAAGCAAGTTGGGAGTTTGGACAAGTTTCCAAATCTATCTATAATATATATAGCAAAATGATAGCGCAAAATAAGCAGCTCTCACAAATAGATGATGTACTTATAGCAAAAATCATTGTGCAAAATGTACATTCATGCTATGAAGCGCTTGGGCGAGTGCATTCAATTTTCAATCCAATACCAAACAAATTCAAGGACAAAATAGCTATCCCAGAGCACGGAATATCCAAATATTTGAGCACGCAAGTAATAGGCCCGAAAAAAAAACCCATAAAATTCTACATTTTCTCAAAAGATATGGAACAAACAGTGCAAATGGGAATAATGCCACTTCTAGCAACAAAGATCAGCAGCCCGGTACTAGAACAATACAAAAAAAACCTCGGAAAAATCAGCGGCAAAAAAATAACCGATAGCGAAGAACTTGCAGATATGCTAGATTTGAGTTTCCACAATAAGGCCATGCTAATTTTCCGCGAAAACGGAGAGATACTAAATATACCAATAGCCTCAACCGCACTTGATTTCTCATTTTATGAAGATGAAAAAAAGGCAAAGAATTCAGCTAAAGCAGAAGTGAACGGCAAAATAGTGCCGCTGTGGACAAAATTAAATTCAGGAGATAGAGTAAAAATATTCCACTCAATAGCACCACAAATAAACCTCAAATGGGAATCATTTGTAAATTCGGAAAAAGCCAAGCGCGAGATAAAAAAGGAACTACAGAAAAAAAACCTCTCAAGCCAAAATAAGCTTGTAAAATTTACAATAGAATACCTCGACCGCCCGGGAATAATTGCAAAGCAAACAGAAATAATGGCAAGAAATGGGCTTGATATGGAAATTATGCGCGGCTCTTGTAAAAGCGATAAGAGCACATGCTACACAGAATATTATTTCAGAAACACTAATGGGGAAAAAACGCAAAATGCAATAAAAGAACTGCGCAGCCTTACTGAAACAATCGACCTTAATGTGGATTATATAGTATAGTGTAAAATTTTACTGCACCAAAATAGCAGGTTTTAGCGGAAATGCCCTTTGGGCTTTTTCAGATTCTACTTTTTGCGCGTCAAGAATTTCAACTTCGCAGCCACCCAGTTCTTTTTGTAAAATTTCACTCGAACCTAAAAGCAAAGAGAGCTCATCAATTCTTTTAACTCCCTTCAGTTCATGGAACTTATCAACAATAGATTTTACAAACCCCTGCACAGCTTTAGGGTTCTTTTTTGCAGCATCAAATGACATTGCAATACGCATTGCAGCGCTAAAATCCGGCTTCTCCATTGAACCGAGAACCTTTTCCATAGCATCCCACTTCCACTTAGGGGCAATATAGATCGAGATTTTTTTAGGGTGCTCGATTTTTGCAAGCTGCTTTATTTGCACTACATCTGATTTGATCTTTTCAATAATCTCCTCAATTGCCTCTGACCCCTCATCAATCATCTTCTGATCATATGTTGGCCACTTCTCAATTGAAATAAAACCTTTTTTGCCAAGCATTTCCCACAATTCCTCAGAGAGGTGTGCAGCAAACGGAGAGAGCATTTTTGAAATTGCAATAAGTGAACTTCCCAAAACATTCTTTTCCAAATTTTCGTGCTTTTGAATTGTATTTACAAGCGAAAAAATAGAATTTATTGCATAGTTGAATTTGTACTCTTCAATATCTTGTGAAACCTTCTTTATTGTGCTGTGGGTTTTACTTAGCACCAATTTATCAGAAGTCGATAACTTGGAAGGTATTTTACCAAAGGCAAATTTTTTTGAACTTGCTTCAAAGAGTGAGTGCACACGCAACAAATTCCTATAAGACCCCTCAACCCCTTTATCGCTCCAATCAATTTCCTTTTCAGGAGCAGCAGATGAGAGCATGAAAACCCTAACAGTATCTGCTCCGAACTTTTCAACAATTGGCCCCGGTTCAACTACATTCCCTAAGGATTTGGACATCTTTGCCCCGTCTTTAATTACAAGCCCTTGTGAGAGCAATCGCTCAAACGGCTCGCTAAAACTAACCAAGCCTTCATCTTTCAAAAACCTTGTGAAGAACCTAGCGTACAAAAGGTGCAAAATTGCATGCTCAATCCCGCCAATGTATTGGTTAACAGGCATCCAATATTTCACCTGCTTTTTATCAAATGCCTGGTCTTTTTCGCCAGGCGAGCAGAAGCGCAAAAAATACCACGAACTATCAACAAAAGTATCCATTGTGTCGGTTTCCCTTCGCGCATCAGATTTGCATTTTGGGCACTTTACTTTCACGAATTCTTTTACGGTTGATAGCGGGTTTCCTTTTCCTGTAAAATCGGCTTTTTTAGGGTCCGGAAGTTCAATCGGCAAATCCTTTTCAGGAACAGCAACCGTGCCGCACTTATCACAATAAATTATAGGAATCGGGGTGCCCCAAAACCTTTGGCGCGAAATTAGCCAATCTCTGAGTCTATAATTCGTTGTCTTTTCACCAAACCCCTCCTTTTCAAGCCATGTTGACATTTTTGGCAAGACATCTTTATTGCCCAGCCCTGAAAATTCCCCTGAATTGAAAAGTATCCCGTCATCAACAAAGGCCTCTTTTGCCTTGCTAGCATCAAGCTCTTTCCCATCCTTGCTTATGACAAACTTGAGAGGAATATTATATTTTCTTGCAAACTTAAAATCACGCTTGTCATGCGCATCGCACATTACAATCCCAGAACCATACATTAGCGCAAAATTTGCAATATATATCGGGATTTTTTCCCCATTCACCGGATTGATTGCATATTTTCCTACAAAAAAGCCTTCCTTTGCTTTTTCCTCATTCATCCTGTCAATCAAATTTTCCTGTTTTACTTTCTCGACAAATTCAAAAGCCCCTTTCTCATACTGAGTGCCTGCAACAAGCTCTGCAACCAAGGGGCTTTCCGGGGCAATTGCAAGGAAAGTGACACTATAAATTGTATCGCAGCGCGTGGTGAATGCCGGAAGAGTCTTTGAATTTTCCAATTTGAAAAATATGTTCACTCCGAAGCTTTTGCCAATCCAGTTCTTTTGCATTGTGCGAACTCGCTCCGGCCAGCCTTTTAGATCTTCAAGCCCGTCCAAGAGTTCATCAGCATAATGTGTAATTTTCAAAAACCACTGCTCCAAATCTTTCTGCACAACTGTTACGTCCTTATGCCTCCAGCACTTGCCTTCCACAACCTGCTCATTTGCCAAAACCGTGTGGCATTTTTCACACCAATTGACCTTTGATGCTTTTTTGTAAGCAAGGCCTTTTTGGAGCATTTTCAAAAAAAAGTACTGGTTCCACTTATAATATTCGGGTTTACATGTAATTATCTCTCTGCCCCAATCATAACTAAACCCAAGGTCGTGCAATTGTTTTTCCATATCCTCAATTCTTTTGAGTGTCCATTCTTTTGGATCGGATTTGTTTTCAATTGCAGCATTTTCTGCAGGGAGCCCAAATGAATCAAAGCCCATTGGGTATAGTACATTATAGCCCTGCATTCTTCTAAATCGCGCAATACAATCGCCAATAGAATAGTTCCGCACATGCCCCATGTGCAATTTTCCTGAAGGGTATGGGAACATTTCCAAACAGTAGTACTTCTTTTTTTTAGGGTCAAATTTGGACTCAAATACGCCCTCTTTTTCCCATTTCTTTTGCCACTTTTTGGCAACCTGAACTAGATCAACCGGCATAGTAGAACCATCTTTGAAAGTATTTTAAAGGGTTTTGAAGGGCAAGAATTCGCCCTAGGTAGAATTTGGAGGCTTTTTCACAAAAAGCTTTTATACTATAAAACATTACTTTTTGCGGAAGTGATACAAGTGAGAGAAACTGTGGATGAAATAAGAAGGATACAAAATGTAAGTGCCCTCCAGAAATTCATGGCATCACACGAACCTAAAAAATACAGTAGAATGATTATACACGCACTTAATCTAAAATATAATCAACTACACAAAAATACAATACCAACAGGAAGATCACAAGCACTTATTGCCAGCAGCCGCGCACAATACGCTAATTTCCATCCAGTATGGGATAAAAAGAAACCTGCTGCCCGCCCAAGAAGACGCTAACTGCAAACGAAGTGTTTCCCTTTTTACTTCAATTTTTTCTTCATCTCTTCAAGTTCACCCAAAAATCTCTTTATTGTTTTTGGCAAATGCTCCGGCTGGGTGGAAAACGCTTTGGCAGCTTTTGAGAGCAGCTCTTGTGGTGAACCTTTGTCCTGCGCGCTTGAGGACAAAGACAAGTCAACGCCTTTACTCCCCTTTTGCACTGCTTTTCGCGCAGCTTTCCACTTCTCAAATAATTCCTGCGCGCGCATTGGAACCTGTGAAGGCTTAACTCCCAAAAGTTGTGCAACTTCTTTTAAAAGTTCATCACCGCTGCTTTTTTGCTCTTGGGCTGCCTTGCCTGCAACGTAATTGATCCTAATTACCCCATCTTGTATTTTTGTTGAATTCAATATTTTTAGCTCTTCTAATTCGCCAAGTGAATTTGCATGCGTACCGCCGCAGGCCTCTACATCACTTCCGATGCTAACAATACGCAAATCCCTTCCGGGGACAAACCCACCCTGGTAGATATGCATACCGTATTTTTCTTCGGCAACTTCGCGCGGCAAAATCTCCTTTTTAACTGGCAAATTCTTCTTTATTTTTTCATTGCAGCATTTTTCAATTTTACTAATTTGCGCCTGCGTTAAATTATCATAATGGGTAATATCAAGCCTTCCCTTTTCAAGCGTTTTTGCAGCCCCTGCTTGCCACACATGGGCCCCTAGAACTTCACTAGCGCAAAGATTTACCAAGTGAGCAGAGCTGTGGTGCTGCATTAGCTGCTTTCTGCGCCCTACATTTATTTTCCCATGCACCCTCTGGCCTATTTTGAATGAGTTTTTTTCAAGCTTGTGAATTATTATTGAATCCTGCTTAAATACATCCACTACATTTTCAGATTCGATTGTGCCGACATCGTGCAATTGACCACCTGAAGTCGGATAGAACGCGCTCTGGTCTAGTGCTATTAGATTTGCAGAACTCCAAATTACAGTTGCGTCAAACTCGAGCAATCTCCAATCCCCATAATATAGAATTTTTGTTGCGCTAACTCCCGGAAGGCTTAGTTTTTCTTTTTTGTGCGTTTCTGTTTGCTGCTCTTTTTTCTCATGGCGCTGAGCTACTTTTGCATAAAAATCATCAGGCACATTTACACTTGAGCCTTTTGAAGCTGCTTCTTTTTTTATCTGCTCTGGCCTTATACCTTGGCTATCATAGAGCTCTAGGAGCGAATCGAGCGAAACATTCTTGTTTTTTGAGAGCAGATTTGAAATTACCTGTGATGAGCGCATTTTATTTTCATCAAATTTTCTCTTCTCGTTTTCAAGTATTAGAGAAACGTTATCTAGTTTTTCTAAAAGTTCCGGATACATTGGTTTTAGGAATTTTGCATGCTCTTTTGCTAAATCAGCTAGGTCAATATCCCATCCATAATCATCAATAAAGCCAAGTGATCTGCGCAAAATTATGCGCAAATTATAACCCCCGCCAACATTTGAAGGAAGTGCATTATCATTTAGGGCAACAAGCGCAGCGCGCGAGTGCTCCCCAACACTATAAATGGCAGCTAGGGGAAGTATTTTTCCTTTTAGTTCCTGCACATCAATTTTGAGCTCTTTTGCAATTTTTTTCCACACTTTTTCAATATCATCAGTTTCATCAACATTTAAAAGTGCAGAATAGGGAAGGAATTTTTGCATCAACTCTTCATCTGGTTTGTAGCCGGTTATTTTGTATAATTTTTTTGCAACAGTCGGAAATGTAGTTTCATAAGAATTGCTCTTTCCGGTTGTTAGCCACGGAATTCTCTCATGCCCCTGGCCCATATCAAGAACTTTTATTCCAAGTTCTCTATACCCCGAATCTGTTTGCTCATATTGCATATACACTTGGTTTCCGATTTCCATTCCGCGCGAAAAAAATTCCATGCAAGGGCCAAATGTACCTCCTCCAGCCCACGCATCCTCGTGCACCACAATTTCATTTTGTAAAATGCCCATTCCCTTTGTAATCCACCCAAAATACTCTTCCCAATACTGCGCCATATCATAATCTTTTGCCTTTTCAAAATGCAACTGCCCTAGCATATCAAAGCATACATAGTGCGAACCTGTAATTCCCACATTATCAATATCATTAAAGCGCAAAGAGAGTTGGGGGATTATTACTGCATTGCTCTTTGGTTTTATTTCCCCTTTTACAACATATGGTTGGAATGGATATACTGAAGCCCCCACCCAATATACATCCGGTCTCCATCTTGCAACCACAGGATAGCGCTTGTACTCAAAGTATCCGAGTTTTTTAAAATAATCCCGAAATTCTTCCCACGCCTCAATATAATCAAGCCTTTTTTTTGTCGGAGGATTTCCAATAAAAGAATAACCACCAGAGCAAGAAGAGTCCCCGCACATCTTCCGCTTCAAATCAAGGGCCCAAAAGTACTTGCCGCAATTTTGGCACTTTGCCCTATTAAAGCCATGGGATTTCAATTTTTCGACAGGGTAGTTCTTTTCAGGTTCAGAAGAAGCTTTCTTTTTGAACTCTGCTTTCACTTCCTTATCGGTTTTCATGAAATAAAATGATGGGCAAATCAATTTAAAATACGCTAAAGGTACGCTAGAATTAAATATTAGAATTTGAATAAGTATTAGGTTTTATGGTAAATCCAATTCGTGCAATTGCAAATGTTTGGAAACGATACAAACAGAGAAGGGCGGAGAACAAAAAATTTTATGAAAATGTCAGCCAAGCCGGGAGAGAAAAATCTAAAAGAAATTTACATGAATCAAGACGAGGAGTATTAAGGGGCCTTATAACCAGGGGCAAGAAAAAACAGGAAGATAAAAAGTGAGCAGCAGGACGTAAGCCGCCTTCTGTTCCGGCCTTAAAAATCCATTAATGAAAAAGGATTTCTGTTCTTTTCAGAACTGGCCTCACCGGCATTCGACTAAGCCCTCAAAAGAGGTTGCACACGCTTGGGCTCGTTTCATCCCTTTGCCGCCATGCTCGCGGCAGTTGAGCGTACAACACGAAGTTGGACTTGCTCACTGCGTTCGCATTTTAGCATTCGGGTATCGTTTCTGTTTCCCAAGGCCGCATCTCTGCGCACGTGTTACTTGTGTGGGCGGACTTTCCTCAGCGTCCCTAATACGGGATACCGACAGCCGATCGCCTGCTACTCTATTAATAGCCTATTTGAGTGTTTAAAAAGCTTTTGCATTTAAATAGACCCTTAATGCCCTCTTTTTCTCTGTCCGCTTTTTGTTTTGTAATCTTTTGGATGTGGAGCAGATTGAACTATTTTTTTGCCGACAATTTTGAGGCTTTGCGCCACGGAGGGTTTTCGAGTGCGTAATGGAGATTTTCTGCGAATCATTTCATATTATGTAATCGAGGTTGAATAAAAAAGTAGTGGTAGAACCTAAATTTTAAAAAACGCGAACCTGATGGCTAGGAAAAAATAAAATCCCAAATGCCAATCGGAGTTAAAATAATTTCTCTTCCGCCAAGATTAAATTAGAGGCGGACTTACTTTCAAATCTTCTCCGATAGGCAACTTTGCACAAGGCAAAGTCGTTCACTATTTCTTTCCACGCGAAGTGGAAAAAAATCCCAGTCATGCATTGGACCAAAAATTAGATTTTTGGTGCACATACCTACACTTTTCTTTTTAGTGCAGGTTTTTCTTTTCGTGTAACGAAAAGAAAAAAGTGCTATGAAACCCGATTTAAGGAGCCCTCTTGGGCGATTAGTACTCGTAGGCTTAACATCTCGCCAAAGCTCGATGCTTACACCACAAGCCTATCAAACTGGTCTTTTTCCAGAGCCCTTGTCCCTAGCCTCCATTGTTTTACGAATGGAGTTTTGAGAATGAGTGTCTCTTTTTAGGGGCTTCTTCGAGCTTAGATGCTTTCAGCTCTTATAAGCCATGGCGTAGCTACCCAGCGATGCCTTGTCAGACAACTGGCGTACAAGTGGCCACGAAGCACCGTTCCTCTCGTACTCAGTGCTCCTTCCCCTCAGACACTCGACAACTCCAACAGATAGTAACCAAACTGGCTCGCACCGTTCTTAACCCAACTAACGTTCGGTTTTAATCAGTTAACACCTGCACCCTTGGCCGCTTGTGCACGGCCAGGATACCAAGAGCCGACGGCGAGGTCGCAAACCGCGGGGTCGATGTGAACTCTCACCCGCGACCACTCGGTTACCCCCAGGGTAAATTCACTGTTAGACCAGAGCGCCAACTAAGCGCTTCTGACGTTCGCTAAGCCCTGCTTTCGCATCCACGAACCTTGCTGTGTAGTTCATGGTCAAGCGTGCTTTTACCTTTGCATTCTACGGTGAATTTCTGACTCACCTGAGCACACCTTTGGGCGCCCCTGATACTTTTTCAGGGGCGTGCCGCCCCAGCCGAACCACCAAGTCTAATGCTGTCCCCTTGCGGGTTAGCAGTAGGTTTTCCAAAGGATGGTGTTACATTGTTGCTCCACAATTCCTGGCGAAATTGCTTCGGCGCTCCCATCTACGCTCGACATTGGAAAACATACCACAACATCAGATTGTGGTAAATCTCCGTGGGGTCTTCTCTTCCCGTTGGAATTCCGCGGCATATTCACCGCGCAGCGAGTTCATCAGGCCTCTACTCGGGACAGTGGGGATCTCGTTACTCCGTTGGTGCAAGACGGCATTCAACCGCCAAGGTATTACGCTACCATGAGAGCCTCAGAGTTAGGCCCGCTCTTCACCAGCGCTTAGTCCGGTTGAACCCGGGTTTCACGTACTGGCAGTGAGCAGGAGTCAGCGACTATACTCACCATTGCTGGCTAGCAGTCACCTGTGTTTTTGATAAACAGTCGGACCCCCCTTGTTATTGCAACCTGCAACGTGAGTTGCAGGCACCCCTTATACCTAAGATACAGGGCTATTGTTGCCGAATTCCCTAAGCAGAGTTACTCCCTGAGACGTCTAGGCCTTCTCAGCCAGGGGCACTTTTCTCGGTTCTTGGTACGGTCATACAAAATCCTTCCCATCTCCATTTTCATGGGCTCCAGGCCTTGAGTGTAGATTTCTCCTATTCAATGCTTTAATCCCTTTCTCGCCATTACGGCTCTCCAGGCATTTATGCATTTTAAATCACGCGACGGCGTGACACACCCTAGCCCAAAGCGTCTGAAGATGAGCTATTGTTGCCAAAAGCGTATTTGTATGGTATGCGAATATGAACGCATTTCCCTTTTGGTGAATACGTGTTACGTTCCACCTTAGGACCGACTAACCCTTAGCTAATGATTAGCGCTAAGGAACCCTTGCCCTTTCGACGCAGAGGATTCTCACCTCTGTATATTATTACTAGCACGAGGATCCATATCTCGAACGGATCCACAGGACATTGCTGCCCTGCTTCTGCTCCATCCGAGCACCTTCCTAATAAATTACACGCTCCGCGTGTATTCCTGGGTATCGGCAGCGGATTTAGCCCAGATTATTTTCAAGGCCCTCCACCTAGGTGTGTGAGCTGTTACGCTTTCTTTAAAGGATGGCTGCTTCTAAGCCTACCTCCACACTGTTTTAGGAAAAGGACACTTTTCAAGTTACACTTAATCCGCATTTATGGGCCTTAACCCAAGGTTGGGTCGTTCCCCTTAAGGATACGGGGCTTACCCCACGCACCCCTACTCCCCGCTTCTACGGCGGTTGCAGATTGGGAGTTTGACAAGAGAGCCGGAAGTTTCCAACCGGTACCCTCTAATCAGTATCTCTACCCCACAACCAGCCTCCACGGAGGCAAGACTAAGATCTTTTTCGGAAGGAACCTGCTATCACCAGATTCGAATGGCATTTTACTCCTATTCCCATGTCACCCAAGCTGTTGGACAAACACTGGTTTCGGTCTTCCATCCCCCGGTAGGAGGACTTCAACCTGCAAAGGAATAGATCATCTGGCTTCAGGTCTGACGTTTGTGACTTGAGCACTATTGATACTCTGCGCCTTGTAAAAACTGCGCGCACTCGCTTTCGCTACGGCTTCCTGCTGAAAAGCAGTTAACCTCGCCACAACCGCAAACTCCCTCGCTCGTGTTTCAGGACGAACAGCAAGACACTGAATCGCTCTGCTCGATCATGCGATTTCTCGCGTTCACTTCGCAGAGTTTTACCTCTTCTGTGCCTTGCCAGCCTATGACCGTATAGTTTCAGGCGCTTTTCACCCCCTGTTAAGGGTACTTTTCAACTTTCCCTCACGGTACTAGTGAGCTATCGGACTTGGAGAGTATTTAGGATTACGGGTAATTGACCCGCGTATTTTGACGCGATATCCGACGCGCCATACTCTGGAAATCCCGCAATCAACTCCTTTTCACTTCGCTAACGCGGCTTTCACGCTCTCTGGCACAACGTTCCAGTTGACTTGAGCTCATGAAAGGACCTGTGCGCGGGCTCCAAACTCCACATCTCCTACACCTCGCAGTGCAGGATTCGGTTTGTCCTCTTCTGTCTTCGGTCGACCCTACTAACAGAATCGCTGTTGCTTTCTTTTCCTGCCGGTACTAAGATGCTTCAATTCCCGGCGTTCCCGTTCCTTATCGGAACAGTTCAGGGATCCACGGTTCAATGCCTGCATGCGGCTCGCCGTGGCTTATCGCAGCTTGCCACGCCCTTCTACAGCTTCCAAGCCTAGTCATCCACTATACGGCTTACAGAACTCCTTAAATCGATCGGTCTACCAATGCACGACATCATAGCCAAAGCCCTTTGGGGTGGGATCAGCTCTATCTTGCAGCCCAAAATAACTTGGGATGCGCACTTACAATTGTGAACTTTATTTGTAAGCATAAACGCCTGCTCGAATTTTTGAGCAAACTTTTTTGTAAAACATTTGCAAAAAACTGCAAATGCGATTTTAATTTTTTTATTTTTAAAAATTTTTCTCTTTCTTTTTGGACAATTTTTTTTCGGCTTTCTTTTCTTTTTTAGTCAAGTTTTTTTCTTTTCTTTCTAAGAAAAGAAAAAAAGTTGTGGTGGACCCTACGGGATTTGAACCCGTGGCCTCTCCGATGCAAACGGAGCGCTCTGCCGCTGAGCTAAGGGCCCGCAAATTTCTCGCGTGCAACTTAGCTCTCCTGGCCGCAAAAAAATTGTGTGAGCGCAGTTGCATGTGAGAGTTTGCGCTAATTGCAAATTGATTGCAAAAAGCACAATTCCTTGTTCGTGGTTATTCCGAAATTAAAAAACTCAGAAGAGCTTTTTCTTTTCGTCAACAAACTTCATGACACTTTTCTTTTTAGTCAAGTTTTTTCTTTTCTTGTTAAAGAAAAGAAAAAAGTTGTTGGCCATCTAAGTTCTGCAACAGAAAACTTGTGACCGACATTTGCCGGTCATTAAAAGGAGGTGATCCGTCCGCAGGTTCCCCTACGGACACCTTGTTACAACTTAGCCCCCCTCGCGGAATTTTGAATCGACCATCCTCTAAGAGAATGGGCTCATCAAAACCCCACTCAGCTGGCTTGATGGGCGGTGTGTGCAAGACGCAGGGACTAATTCACCGCGCGATAGTGACACGCGATTACTGGGGATTCCATCTTCATGAGGGTGGGTTACAACCCTCAATCCGAACTGAGGACAAGTTTCTGGGATTACCTTACCCTTTCGGGCTCGAGACTCATTGTCTTGTCCATTGTATGCCGCGTGTAGCCCAGGAGATTCGGGCCATACAGATCTACCGTGGCCCACTCCTTCCTCAGTGTTACCACTGCAGTCTCCATAGAGTGCTTTCAGGGAATCCCGAAATAGCAACTATGGACGTGGGTCTCGCCCGTTGCCTGAGTTGACAGGACGCTTCATAGTACGAGCTGACGATGACCATACAACACCTCTCAGCGTGTCAGGTAAGCCCTTCGGACTGACCATCATACTGCTGTCGCCCCTGGTAAGATTTCTGGCGTTGTGTCCAATTAAACCGCAGCATCCACCCCTTGTAGTGCGTCCCCGCCAATTCCATTAAGTTTCACCCTTGCGAGTATACTTCCCAGGCGGCGGACTTAAGACCTTCGCTTCGGCACGCCCACACTACATGAGTGCTAGCACACCTAGTCCGCATCGTTTACGGCTGGGACTAACCGGGTATCTAATCCGGGTCGCTCCCCCAGCTTTCGTTCCTCACCGTCAGATCCGTTCTCGTAAAGCGCCTTCGCTACTGGTGGTCTTTTCGGGATCACAACATTTCACCGTTACTCCGAAAATTCCCTTTACGTCTCCCGGTCTCGAGCCCTGCAGTATCCCTGGCAATTCGACTCCTTAAGAGAGCCGATTTCACCAAGGACTTACAGAGCCGGCTACGAACGCTTTAGGCCCAATATTAGGGAATACCACTTGGACTGTACGTATTACCGCGGCGGCTGGCACGTATCTTACCCAGTCCTTATTCGCCAACCTTTCTACAGTTGGCAAAAGCCATCATAGATGGCACTCGAAGTTCCTCTGTCACACTTTCGTGTATTGCAGAA
>DATDWP010000019.1:0-16123 GCA_035289625.1 archaeon
GAACATTTCCCCCGAAATTGAAGCGATTTTGGGAAAATCTATCAACAAATACGGGGTTACCAACATAGATTTGCGCTGGTAAAGCGCAAATGACAAATTAGGTTAGAGCCATTAGGCTGGCAAAAGTGGCGAAGTTAAGTAAATAAACATTTCCTGATTTTAAAATTAATATTATAATTTTACATATTGGAGTTATTTCTAAATCAACTTATTATAAATTTTAGAATTAGAATTTTACTTAGCATCTTTTAGTTCGATTTCCACGTGCACATTTTCAGGTATTTCAACCCTCATGATCCTGCGCAAAGTGGTTTCATCGGCTTGAATATCAATAATTCGTTTGTGGATCCTCATCTGCCACTTTTCATAGCTCTCGGTTCCGCCGCCGCATGGGCTTTTTCGAGTAGGGATTATTAGTTTTTTTGTAGGGAGTGGTATTGTCCCCGAGTGCTTTGCGCCTGTTCGTTGCGCAACTTCTTGTATTTTGCCGCAAATATCCTGAAGTTTTGTGTAATCGCCTGATGCGAGCTTGATTCTTGCGGTCTGCATTTTCATCACTTAAAAATAATGGCTCCGGTGGAGAAAATTCCCCGGAGGAACGAAATTAATTATAACCAAGAAATTATCTTGGTGTTATTGAGAGTATTACTCCAGCAGCTACTGTTTGTCCCATATCCCTTATTGCAAACCTTCCAAGCTGCGGGAACTTCTTGTACTCCTCAACACAAAGAGGCTTTAACGGAGTTATTTTTACTATTGCCGCATCCCCGGTTTTCAAAAACTTCGGGTTCTCCTCTTTTACCTGGCCTGTTTTTGGGTCAAGTGATTTTTTTATTTCAGTAATTGTACAGCTAAGTTGGGCTGTGTGCATGTGGAAGACCGGAGTGTATCCAACAGGTATTGCTGTTGGGTGTGAGAGCACAACTATTTGCGCCTCAAACTCTTTTGCAACTGTTGGCGGGTTATTAACATGCCCTATAACATCGCCTCTTGCAATGTCTTTCTTTTCAAGTCCTCTTACATTAAACCCGACATTATCCCCAGGAACTGCTTGTGAGAGCTGCTCATGATGAGCTTCAACTGATTTTACTTCCCCCTGCTTTCCTGAAGGCATTACAATTATTTTATCGCCCGGCTTTAAAATTCCGGTTTCAACCCTTCCCACTGGTACGCATCCGACACCTTTGATGTTGTATACGTCCTGAACAGGCAGCCTTAGTGGCTTATCTGTTGGGAGTGCCGGGGCTTTGAGTTCGTCAAGAGCGCCTACTAATGTTGGTCCTTTATACCAAGACATTTTGCCGGTGCTCTTTGCGACGTTTTCCCCTTCCCAAGCTGACATTGGGATGAATTTTACCTGGTCTGCAACTTTATATCCAATGCCTGTTAGAAGCTTTGTCATCTTGTCCTTAATGTCATTGAATTTTGCTTCCTGGTATTGTACTTCATCCATTTTGTTAACTGCAACAATGAGCTGCTTTAGCCCCATTACTTGAGCTAGGAATGCGTGCTCTTTTGTTTGTGGCTGAGGCCCTGCTGCGTCAGCGTCATTTTTTGTTACAACAAGAACTGCAGCATCTGCTTGTGAGGTTCCTGTTATCATGTTCTTTACAAAGTCCCTGTGGCCCGGAGCATCAATTATTGTAAAATCGTTCTTCTGGCCCCTGAACTTTTTGTAAGCGACATCAATTGTGACTCCTCTTTCTCTTTCTTCTTTGAGGTTGTCCATTGCGTATGCGAATGCAAATGTTCCTTTTCCTTTGGCATCTGCTTCTGCTTTGAGCTTTCTATAATCCTGCTCGGAAAGCGCCCCTGTATCGTAGAGTAACCTTCCAACTGTTGTTGACTTACCGTTGTCAACGTGGCCTATAAAGACCAAATTCAAATGCGGCTTGTTTGCCATTCCATACACCTCCAAATACCTATACTCACCAAAAACGCTTAAAACGCGAAAATTATTCTGTTTTACAGCTACATAGTACTATAAATAAAGATTTAAAAATGCTTGCCAAGTGGCCCTGGGCTTCTTGGCCTCAAATCCCCCAAAATCCTTGTTCTAGGCTATTTTGCAACTTTGGGGTTTTTGCCGCGTGAAACAATGAGCGCAACTGTTAGGGCTACAATTATTGCCATAATTGGGTCAATGTCAGGTACTGTTGCTTTGGTATTGTCCTTATCATATACAAGTACAGGGATTGTGCTGATATTGTCCTCAAATGCGGTTTCGCCACTTGCCCCCTCAACTGAATTGACGACCGCGCTGTAAGTGTAGATTGCGGGCTGCAGGTTATTTATCGGCACTTGGAAGGATCTGCTTGTTGGGTTAGAGGTGAAATCAATCGGCACATTAGTTGTGACGTTTCTGGTATTTTCCCCTCCGCGGGTCTCGATGATTGAAATTATTGCCCGGGTGATGCTGCTGTTAAATCTTGTCGCCTGCACAGTCAGCACAATTTGCGAATCCGAATTTTTGTTATATTCCTGCTTGCCCGAGCTAATACTAACGCTAACCAGATTATTTTCCTGTGCCGGATCAGAGGTCTCTATCCCGGAGTCGTTGCTCACAACAATCTGTACCTGCGTGCTTGATTGGCAATCCTTCGTGTCATAGGCAGTTGCAGATATTGTGTATGTCCCTGTCGAGGATGGTTTGAAATTTATCGGAGAGTAGGTGCCATTGTTCGGTCTCCGAACAGGGCTCCCGATTCTGGTTTTTCTCGGGGCGCCTGACTTTTGTTGGAAAAATTCAACGCGATCTATTCGATCACTATCAGATGCGATCGCAGTTATATCTATAGATGTTGGGGGCGATGTTGTGTACTTATATTGCTCATTGTTTTTCGGCTCGATGATCTGCACTGAAGGATATGACCCTTCACATGATGGGGGGGCTGAGGATGAAGGGTCATTTGACGGGTTCCCATTTGGCGGGTTTTGGGCAGCTGCAGCAACCGTTATTACCACTTCGCTTGATGCCAGCTGCTCCAAATTTCCATTTTCTGAAAACTTAAATGCCGCAAAACCAAGGGTGTGCTGCCCGGAAGAGAGGGGATTTGTTCTATATGAGTAGGGCGGTAAAACATCTAATGCCTTTGGTTGCCCGCCGTCAACATAAAATGCCATGATTATTGCGCCGCTTGCATTTTGCACCGTTGCGCTCATTGTAACCTTGCTGCCTGAAGGAAATGATTGCCCAGAAGTGGGTGAGGATATTACAATCTGCACTGGTTCGGGTGAAGAGCTCGGAGAACCGGAAGATGATTCTGAAGGCGATGAGCTTGGGGATGAAGAGGGGGAGCTTGAAGGGCTCTGTGAGGGCGATGAGCTTGGCTGTGACGCCTGATTTGTCACATCCAGATTCATTGAATCATTGTCGCTAGAAGTGCTAGTTGTTGCAGTAAGTGTAATTGTTTTGTTTCCGGTGCTTGTGCATGTGATTGTTGGTGTTAATGTTGCGCCGTTTGTTATTGAGCACGAACTTGGCGCCGTCCAAGAATATGTGTGGTTCCCTATCCCCCCGCTAGCTGAGCCGGAGAGTGTTATCGGGCTTCCAACTGTGCTTGTTCTATCAGGCCCGGCATTTGCCGCAAGGTCTGCAACCACTGTAAGGTTCATTGTATCGGTAGTTGTTCCGGAAGAGTCTGTCACACGCAAAGTTATTGGATAAGTTCCAAGCTCATCACATGCAACTTCCGGATTTAGCGTACTGGATTTTGAAACGCTACAATTCGATGTGGTATCTGTCCATGAATATGTTTTTGGGCCAGAGCCACCTGAAGTTGAACCATTTAATGTAATGCTCTCGTTTACAATTGTGCTCTGGTCCCCGCCGGCATTTGCGGAAATCCCGCTTGTTACAGTAATTGCTGCATCATCAGTGTCGCTTGCGCCAACATTATCAGTTGCAGTGAGCCTTATTGTACTGCTGCTCACACTGCCGCATGAAATATTTACATTCGATTGTGTTGAACTTCCCAGAATAGAACAGTTTGCACTATTCGGGGGTTGCATTGCCCAGCTATAACTAAATATTCCGCTCCCGCCGCTAGCTGAACCTGTAATTGTTTTTTGGATATTTCTTGTAGCAGTGGTGCTGCCTCCCGCGTTTGCAACAACAGGCGGCCTTACAACCGAAATGTTCACTGCGCCAGACATTGAAGAAATTGCCCCTAAATTATCGGTTGCCCGCGCAGTAAGAGAATAATTTCCCGGGCTAACATTGGACCAGGTAAAACTAAAAGGGCTTGAAGTGGATTCGCCTATTTTTGTTGTAGTATTGTAGTAAAATTCAACTTTTGCAACTGCCCCGCCCGGATCAGACGCATTTACTGCAATCGGCACCGTGGCGCTGTCCTGCGTTGTAGTTGTATATGCGGTTCCGTTGGAAGGGGATGTGATGCTAACGCTTGGCGGATTGTTTGCCGACGACACTGTAATTGTTCGAGCTAAAGATGTAACCTCGACTCCGTAGTTGTCATATGCCCTTGCAGTTATTGAATAAGACCCCGGAGTTGAGACATTCCATGTTGCTGTATATCCGCCAGCAGCGCTTGAATCTTCTGCTATAAAATTTGTAGTATTGTAGTAGAATGCAACTCTTGTTATGGAATCATTTGGGTCAGAAGCACTTGCGCTAAGTGAAACTGATGCCGGGGAAATATAGCTCTGTCCGTCTGTTGGGCTCAGAAGGCTAACATTTGGCCACTGGTTATATGCCGCCTCTATTGAACTCTGGTTGCTTGTGTAACCATTTCCCGAGCTATCATATGCGGTTGCGGTGATGCTTGAAGTGCCACTTTGCGAGCAGCTAATTGTCGGGTTTGAACTAAATTCATTTGCAATTGCCCCACAGTTTGCCGTATTGGACGGGAAATCCCAAGAAAAAGATTGCGCGCTTCCCCCGCTAACAGAAGCCGATGCCACAAAATTAACCCCGACAATTGCAGAATAGGGCCCCCCTACGCTAACATCAAGCGGTTGTGATGGCTCGGGCCCTGTTGAAGGGGAAGCTGAGTGTTCTTCAAAGTTTACAACCCCGTAATTTAACCCTTGTGAAAAGCCCGCCAAAATGAGGATTAGCAGTGATAAGAGAAAGGTTTGTTTTGCTGCAAGGTGCATAGAATTTCCAATAAAATAACCCCTTGCGACTATATAAAGCTATAATATATTCAAAGGCCTAAAAGGGGTTTATTGGGGCTTAGTGGATTGGAAGTGAACTTAGCATAAAATTGTTTATTTTAAAAGCAGAATTTAATCCATGAAAAAGCTGGCGGGCTTTACTTCCTCATCCATGCCCTTTCTTTTCCTGACGGATTTTATTGTAACCATTTGCAATTCGCGCGGGAGCATTTCATACCCAGCATATTCAGCTGTCCAAAGGGCCCTTCCCTGTGTTGCCCCTCTTATGTTACTTGAAAATCCAATGAGTTCTTTTACCGGGGCTTTTCCAATTATAATACTTGAATCTCCTTCTTGTCGCATTTCAGTGATCTGTGCCCTTCGCGAGCCAAGTTCTTTACTAACCGCTCCCAAATAGGATTCAGGGACAGTAATTGTCAGTGTCTGCTTTGGTTCATATAATACCGCATCGCCCGAGAGCATGCACGCATAGCAGCCGCGTGTAATTGTCGGGAGCATCTGTGCCGGCCCGCGGTGTATTGCATCTTCGTGCAATGTTGCATCCTTTAGAATTATTATTACCCCAAAGCATTTCTCCTTTGCAAGCGGCCCTTGGTCCATTGCATCAAAAAATCCCTGTATTACAAGTTCGCGTATTTCATGCAGCGCCTCAATTCCCTTAGTGCCATCAATTAGAACACATTGGTTGTGCACTGCCCAGATTTTTTTAGATGTTTCATTCTCAAAACCCATTTCCTGGAACATTGCAATTTTTTCCTTATCCTTTGGTTTAACTTTTCCATCAAAGTGGCTCTTGATTAATTTTTCTAAAATTTCAGCAGGGACCGGTTCAGCGTAGAGCTTTAATTTGTTGTGCTTGTTTGGGCTTTTCGCTTCAACCACCGGCGATTTTTTTGTAATCGTTTCGTGATAGACAACAATTGGCGGGGAAACAGTGATTGCTATATTGTGGTGCTTTTCAATCCTGTATTGGTTAATTTCAAGGTGCAATTCTCCCATTCCGGAAAGCAAATGCTCGCCAGTGTCTTGGTTTATTGTTGCGCGAAGGTTTGGGTCTTCTTTACTTAATTGTCTTATAACTTCAATTAATTTTGGAAGATCTTTTGTACTCTTTGCTTCAATTGAAATTGTAATTACAGGTTCAACTTCGCTCATAAAGCTCTCAAATGGCTTCATTTCCTGCGTGCTAATTGTTTCTCCCGAATAAACATCCTTTAACCCAACAAGCGCAACAATGTTTCCTGCTGGTACACTTGTTGCTTCAACAAAATCAGGCCCCATGAAAAGTCCTATTTTTTGGGTTTGGACTTCTTTTTGGCTCCCTATTAATTTCACTTTCATTGAGCGTGTAATTTTTCCGGAATACACCCTTCCTGTTGCAATATCTCCAGAGTGCTTATCAACGCTAACATCAGTTACCATCATTGAAAATGGGCCGTTTTCATCACAGGCAGTCATTGCCTTTCCGATTGGCGAATCCGATTCCCCTTTCCAGACAACCGGCATTCTGTAGCTTTGTGCCTTTAGAGGGTTTGGAAGATGCCTTGTCACCATGTCAAGTATTGCCTCAGTTAGCTTGCTCTTTTTTGAGAGCTCTTTTTGGTTATCACTTTTCAAATACTCATACACTTGCTTAAATGAAACCCCTGTTTTTGACATGCGCGGAACTGAAACTGCCCACTTGTTATAAGCGCTTCCGAAAGTAACCGAGCCGTTTTGCACTTTTACAGTCCACTCATCCACAAATTTTTCCGGGGCATTTTTGCGGATGAGAGTATTTACATGGGTGATTGTTTTTACAAACCTCTCCTGCATCTGCTGCTCTGTTAGCTGCAGTTCGTTAATCAATCGATCAACTTTATTGATGAAAAGTACCGGCCTCACATGCTCTCGCAGAGCCTGCCTTATGACGGTTTCTGTTTGCGGCATTACCCCTTCAACAGCATCCACTACCAAAATAACCCCGTCAACTGCCCTCATTGCCCTGATTACCTCCCCTCCAAAATCAACATGGCCCGGAGTATCAATTAAATTTACGAGGTATTCAACGCCATCAAGGGTGTGCAAAAGCGAGATGTTTGCCGCATTTATTGTAATGCCCCTCTCCTGCTCCTGGTCTTCAAAATCCATTACGCGCTGCTGGCCGGCTAATTCTTCGCTCATAAGCCCAGAGGCTGCAATCAAAGAATCTGCAAGCGTGCTCTTGCCGTGGTCAATGTGCGCGACGATTCCTATATTTCTTATATTTTCCCGCGTGTTCATTAGCTTTTCAGCAAGCTTTACAACATCTTCTTTTTTAACCATGAAAAATCAATACTCCTCAATTACCTTGAGGCCTTTGCGATTCGTTCCATCTCGTCCCTTCTCTTTACGCTAAAACTAGTGTTATCTTCAGAGGCTGCTGCTATTAGTTCTTTTGCAAGAGCTTCTGCTGCGCTTGTTTTTGTATTAAATGAACCTGAAAATGCTGCAAGCGAGAGGTTTTTTAGCGATTCATCAACTTTTTTTAGAGGCGCAACATCAACAGAAACAGTGTATGATACTCCGCCTTTTTGTATTCTTGTAACATCTTCACGTGGCCCTGCGTTTTGTATTGCATCCACTAGTACTTGCATTGGGTTTTTTCCCGTGCGCTTTTCAACAATATCAAATGCATCCTCAACCATATGCATTGCCATTACTTTCTTTCCGCAACCGTGCCTTCCTCTAATATATTTTCCCGAGAGCTTTCGTTTTCCCTGTCCGCTTCTCATTATTTTATTTATGAGGCGTTCGACAATACTAAGTGACCCTTTTTCAAACCTGTGCCTTGTGCCTTTTCCAAAAGTGTGCGGAATGCGCTTGCTCTTTAGGCTAACATAGCGCGTAAGGCTAGCGTCCTTTATTACAACCTGGGATGGATCCCATTTGCCAAAAACCAAAAAGTTCTGCTCAGCCATTTCAATTACCTCTTACCCTCGGCGAAAAGGTTCGCCGCCAGACCTGTACTGTCTTCGCCTCTGTGGCTCGACAGAACTTGCTTTGCAACGACCATTTCAATTACCTCTTAACCTTCTCCTTTCTTCCTGTGCGTAGCATTTCTAGTGCAATGCCATTAACATGAGTAACCCTATATTTCACTCCCCACAAGTCCCCTTTAGGGCCGCCTTGGGCTCCTCCTATTCCTTCCACAGTAACCTCATCGTGTTCATCAATAAATTTTATTGCCCCATCCCTTGGAGCAAGTGCAGTTAACTGCCTGCCATTTTTTATTAGCTGGACGCGAACGCACTTTCTTATCCCCGAGTGCGGCTGCTTTGCTGTAACTCCGCGTTTTTCAATTACAATTCCGCGTGCCTGCGGAGAGCCTTCCATTAAATCGCCATGATCATCATGCATTCTTGCGCGCACTTTTTTTTGCCAGCGCCTGTCCTTCTTTTTCCATTTCTTTCGCCTCTTTTCAAGCGCTCTTGCTGCAAATTCCCCTGCCATTCACATTCACCGGATTCTAACTTCCTCGATTTTGTAATTCCTTTTTGCAATCTCCTTAATTTTTTTTAATCTTCCCATGTTTTGCAGAATTATTCTCTTGTTTGTTCCATCTGCACTTATTATTACAATTTTATGATCATCATTTTCGCGCACTTCAATTTTTTCCATCTTTGCATTAAATGCTTTTTCAAAAAACTTCTGCGGGTCATCGCTGTGCTCAAAGAGCTCAATGCGCTTTCCCAATCTTTTCTTGAGAAGCTCAATTGTCGCCCCCTTTTTGCCAATGGCCCTACTCATCTGATCCGAAGGGATCACAAACACAACATCTTTCCCTTGCAAAAAGCAATCTTTTGCCCTCACTTTTGCAATGTCGTCAAGCGCATTCATGAGTTGGATCTGTCCAATTCCGAATTTCAAATAACATCACTCTTTGGATAGGTCCAATACCTTGCTCTTGCCTTCGTTCTCTATTACCATTGCAGAGACGTTGAAGGGCTTTCCGCAAATACTCCCAAGCTCAAGTCCAGTCCCTAAAAACACATAATGAGGTGTTCTGCCCATGTGAGCAAAAGAAACAAGCTTTTCCTTTGAAAGTAAAGGCGCATTGCCTGCAACTATTATTAACTTTGCAGAACCGTTTTTAAGGCTTTTCTCCGCCTGTTTGGTCCCGAAAGTAACTTTTCCCGTATCTACTGCCCTTCTGATCTCTTTTGAAGCATCAACTTGCACCATAAAATCCACCCTAAATTTTACCAAATTTAAAGATCAAACCAGAGAAAAAGACCTTACTCCGCGCATATGGCGCTTCTCAAGGATTGACTAAAAATTACTTACTTATGAAGCTTTTTAAATGGAGCGGTGGGTTTGCATGAGGGGTAATCCCAAAAATTATTGCCAGTGCGGCTCTAAAGAGTAGACGACTTGCCGGAAAATCGCATAGTCAAAAACCTTATAGTTCCCCTATCGCCCTGAGCAGTTTTTCGTGCCCTTTGACAAGCCTCTTGAACTCTTCTATTTCTTCTGCCACTATTTTGTACCGGTTTTCATCTTTCGAATTCCCTGATTTTTCCATTTTTTATCCACTCCTTTATCTCTTCGTCATTGTAATAACTTTCCCTTATGCCAAGCATTACTTTAGCATTTGTCGGGTCGTCGTCAACTGCCATTTTTGCGTTGTTTGCTTCTAGGAAATATTTTGTTGCTATAAATGCCGTTCTCCGATTGCCGCTTGCAAATGGGTGTTTCTGCACGAGCCCTTTGAGAAGCGTCGCTGCCTTTTCGTATATGTCTCCTTCCGTTTGTGCGCAGTCTTCAAGCACCTGCATTATTTTTGCCTTGCTCAAAACTTTTGGCTGGTCGGCTTTCTTTACTTTTATCAGCTCGAGCGCCAATAGGTTGAACTCTATTATCTTTTCTGGGCTTGGGATTTGCGCCATATTACTATAGAATTTTAACTGAATTTAAAGCAATCTTATATCGTTTTCAAAGTCAACTTATTATTTTGCTTAAAGCCCTCTTCATCCGTGAAAATCTCCTCGAATTCCGCGAGTTGCCCATTCCAACCCGTTGAGCCTGAAAATAAGTTTCCATTGTATTGGTACTTTGAATAAATAATGTGCCCCCACAGAGCAACTTATATTGGGGCTGATTTATAAGTCGAGTTTTCAGTACTTTTTTCTCAAGGGTGCTTATTTCTTCATAACAAGGCTGACCCTTCCGGTTCCCACTTTTATTGGCTGGCCGACAATTATGTTTTCAACAACCCCTTCAAGGTGCTCTATTTCGCCGCTAAAGCTCGCTTCAAGTAGGTGCTTAACTGTTTCTTCAAATGAGGCCCTTGCAAAGGGGGATGATTTGCCCCTTGTAATTCCTGTCCTGACTATTCCGCGAATGTCCCCATCCCATGTCATTAGGTCTGAGAGGAGCATTATATGTCTAATATCAACTGCAATCCCGTTCTCTTTCAAAACCCCTGAGAGTTCATTTACAACCGCCATTCTTCCGGCTTCAATACCCAAAACTTTACTAATTTCCTTTATATCATTTGTAGTGGTTTTTGAGCCGTCAATTTCCGGCAATTTGAGAACTGCTTTTAGGTTTGTCCCCCTGGTTTTTATCACATTGTCATCGTCTGATTTTGAAATTATGACTTTTTCAATTCCTCGAACTCCCTGTATTCTGATATTTCTCAATTTGTTTAGCATCCTTCGGATTTTTAGCAAGGGTTCGTTTTTGAAAGTGAAATCGAGAATGTTCTTCTCCTTTTTCTTGCCCTCTTTTTTTAGCTGCTTTTCGATTTTATCGACAAGCTCTTGTGCGTTCACGTTGCGAGATTCAATTGCATCCTTGTCAAGTTCAATTGTCACTTTGCCTTTTGAGAGGTCCTCTTTTACCTTTATTACATCATCAATTCTAACATCAATAAGTGTTTTTGCAAACGCTTCGAGCTTTTGGCTATCCTTTCGAAGTGTTGCATCAAGGATATGGATTGTCATTGTCGGGTATTTTGCCTTGCTTCTGCCGTCTACAATTTCCTCAACCCTTTGTATTCCGGATCCAACAGAAACTTCAGCTGAACCGGCATAGTGTTTTGTTCTAAGTGTTAATTGTGTTCCCGGTTCACCTAAACTTTGCGCTGTTACAATTCCAACAGCTTCTCCGGGTTCAACTTTTAGTGTTTCAAAATAGTCGGTAATTCTTTGAAAAAGTTTTTCCTTGTCTTTTGGTTTAAGTGATAGCTCTTGTGACGCTTTTTCAAATTCATTCATTACTTTTTCCGGCAAGCCCTCTTTTTCAAATAATTCGCCCTGCACATAGAGCCTCTCGTACTCTTTTTTTTCCTCAACCACTTTTTTTGGGGTTTTTGGCTTTTTTGGTGCCTTTGGTTTTAGTTCTTTTTTGTGTGCCATTTTTTTCAACCTACTTTTCCGAGCTCTTCATTTTTTCAAATTCGCGTTTTACAGAAATACTTCTTCCCTTGAATGATTTTTCAGGGAATACTCCGTCCTCTCCGTACTTGTATTGCACAATGTTCTTGTTTGCAGTGCGCACTGTTCCATCGTTATTTACAACCAAATCCTTGAGTGAATTTGCAAGCCTTCTGTATAAATATCCGGAGACCTTTGTTGAAACACCTGTATCAACTTCTCCTTGCCTTCCCCCCATTGTGTGGTAGAAGTACTCTTTACTATTCATTCCTTCCATGAAGTTGTGGTAGATAAATCCGCCGGCATCAACCCCCACATCGCCTCTTTTATTGAGCGCAATTAACCTGTTTCTAAACCCTCTCCTAGGCCTTCCCTCCCTAACTGATGCCTGTCCCCACATACCTGAAAGGTTTGTTAGGTTGAGGATTGACCCCCTTGAACCTGAAAGTATCATTACATTGCTGTTAAAGCTTGGCGACTCTGTAAGAACGCTCTCAACTGTCTCTTTCATTATCTGCTTTTGTATTTTCTCTTTAGCAGCAGCTGCAGTTCTCATCATTGCAATTTCAAAGCTCTCTGCATATGTTCTTCCCGGCAAAACCTCAAGATTGCCTTTGTGGAATTTTTTCACATGCTCTGCTGCAATTTCTCTCATTTCCTCAACAGCTTTTTCACGAACCTTTAGTGTCTTGCTGCTTGTTGTGTACTCTTCAAGGCTAACCGTCATTCCGACATCTATTATAAAAGTTGAAATTATTTTTGAAATCTTGTCATAAAACTCTGTAAGGACTGCCGGCGGGTAATCGCGGGCAAGCGCGTCAACGAGTTTTCCTTTCCCTTCCCCAAGGCTCATTGAATCAATTACGCCGCTCTTAAGGTGCCCATTTTCGATTTTTACTATCAAATCATTTTCAAAAGGGTCCTTTAGTGCCGGATGGTTTGGGTCCAAACTCTTTACATGGTTGTAAAATCTTGTTTTGTATTCCATGTTAAGGTCTTTTGGCAAGAGCTGTGAGAAAATTATTTTTCCGCTATAGTGATCTTTTCCCACATCAGGTTTTGGAATATCTGTTATTCCCATTATGTGGAAAAATTTGTAAGCTTGGTCCTTTGTTAGCTTTGTCTGCTTCATTGTGAGTATGAAGCATCCTGACACTCCGTCTTCATCAAGAATTATTACCGGCGCTCCGTAGCGTGGGGAAATTATCTGCTTTTCAACAAGCATTAATTCGGAAGCTTCAGTAATTCCTTCCGGTGTTTGGGGCACATGCATGTTCATTTCATCGCCATCAAAGTCTGCGTTATATGGCTTGCATGTAATTGGGTTTAGCCTAAATGTCTTATCCTTCATAACCCTTGCGTAGTGTGCCATCATAGAGAGCCTGTGCAAAGACGGCTGCCTATTGAATAGTACAATGTCCCCATTGCGCAGTTTCCTCTCGACTTTATAGCCAATATCAATTTCTTTTATGATATCTTCCTTACTAGTCTCCACTACTTTTTTCCTCATGCCATCCGGGCGTATCACATAAACGACTTTGTCATCTTTTACAAGATCCTTGCATTCATCAATGTTATTTTTCGTAACATATTCAGGTACCGTCATGTTGAGGGCAATTTCCTCAGGGACCCCCAGTTCATTAATTGAGAGCATTGGATCGGGCGTTATTATTGATCTTGCAGCAAAATTCACACGCTTTCCTGTAAGGTTATACCTAAATCTACCCTTTTTTCCCTGCAACCTTTGTACAAGTGTTCTAAGTGCCCTTCCGCTCCTATGCTTTGCCGGGGGAACCCCTGCTGTATTATTGTTAAAATATGTGGTCACGTGGTATTGCAAAAGGTCCCAAAGGTCCTCAATGATTAGCTGTGGCGCTCCTGCATCAATGTTATCCTTTAAGCGCATGTTAATTCTTATAATATCCACAAGTTTGTGCGTTAGATCATCTTCGCTTTTTATTCCAGATTCAAGAGTAATGCTTGGCCTAAGATTTATTGGCGGGACTTGCAGGACTGTCATTACAAACCATTCAGGTCGCAATCTACCTTTTTCATATCCGAAAAATTCAAGGTCCTTATCCGGTATTTTTTCAACCCACTCGCGTATTTGTGTTGGGTAGATCCTGTCTTTATCAATGTAAAAATTTGTCGGCTTATCTAGAAGTATTTGTTTTCTCTCTGCAGAGCAGTGCGGGCATTTTTTTGTTTTTTTTGTGCGCGCAAGTATTTTTTTAGGAATATCAATGCTCTGGTCGCCAATATACACCCTGAGCTGGTCTAATTTGTCATCTGGTATTGCAATCCTGCCGCATGATTGGCAGGTTGCCTGCATTATCCCTTCGAGTTTTTTTCCAAATTCCGAGTGGCAAACAGGCCTTATTAGTTCTATATGGCCAAAGTGCCCCGGACATTTTTTCATTGTGTTTCCGCATGTTTTGCAGCGAAGGCCCGGGTTTATTACTCCGAGGTGGTTATCCATAAGGCCGCCCTCCATTGGAAAGCCGTCCTTGTCATAAGTTTCAGGGCTCTTTATTTCAATAGCAGACATTTTGCGGATCTGCTCTGGTGAGAGTATCCTAAATTCAATTGCCTTTATCCTTTTCATCATCATATCAATTCAGCCCCTCTTACACCTTATCCGTTAGTATCAATTTCGGGTACACTCCGAGCGCTTTTAATTCATCCAGTAAAAGCTTGAACCCATAACTCATTTCCACCGGATAGATTTTGCTATCATTTGCCTCAAGTGCCCTTTTTGTTTTGCGGATGTGGTCTTCAAATCCTATTACTCCTGCAGTTTCTGAAACCCACATTGTCACCTTGTCAGAATCATCAATGAATTTTTCCTGCAGAAGCATTGCAGCTCCGTGCCCGACAAGTGTTTCGCCTTCCATTTCACCAAATCGCAAGCCCCCTTCTTTTTCTTTTCCTTCAGTTGGCTGGCGTGTTAGTATTTGCACAGGGCCCCTTGCCCTTGATTGTATCTTGTGCGCTGTCATGTGGAAGAGCCTTCTATAAGCAACAATCCCTGTAAAAATTTCTCCCTTAATTCTCTGGCCGGATGTCCCATCATAGAAAACTTCCTTGCCATTTTTCTTAAAGCCGTTTTTTTGCAATAGCTCTTCAAGCTCTTCTTGCGGGGTTCCTGTAAACGGAGTGCCATCAATTTGCTTTGCAACAAGTGCTGCTGCTTTTCCGCCAAGCATTTCAAGTAAGTGCCCAATTGTCATTCTCGAAGGGACCGAGTGCGGATTTAGTATTAGGTCAGGTTTTATCCCATCCGGTGTAAATGGCATGTCCTCTTCCGGGACAATCAAACCCACAACGCCTTTCTGCCCGTGCTTTGAACTAAATTTATCCCCAAGCGCAGGGATCCTCTCACTTCTAACCTTAACTTTCACAAGCTTATTTCCGGCTTCCGATTCTGTTACAAACACTTTGTCAACATGCCCTTCCTTGCCTTTGCGTATCATTACAGAAGCTTCCCTTCTCTTCTCCTGCACAACCCCGAATTCATTTATTTCCTCCAAAAATCTTGGTGGTGATGTCCTTCCGATTATGACTTCATTCTCGCCCACATAAGATTCGAGTTGGATTATTCCGTCTTCCCCGAGTTTTTTATAAGCGTCCTCCCCTAAATGCCCAACAGTATCTGCTGGAGGGATTTCAAATTTGTCTATTTGCCCGCCCGGGTATCTGTTCTCTGCACTTTCATAAGTTCTAAAATAGCTGCTTCTTCCAAGCCCTCTATCAACTGCGCCTTGATTGAGCACAACCGCGTCCAAAATGTTAAACCCGTATGGCATTATTGCAACAACAAAATTCTGGATATTTGGGCGCTGGTTTATTCCAATCATATCCATTGTCTTTGTCTTTACAAGTGATTTTTGTGGATAGTATAGTAAGAATCCTTCAGTGTCTGTGCGCAAATTTATATTGCTAACTCCAAAGCCCTGGGCCTGCTTAAACATCTTTGCCCCGTGCAGCACCTTTCCTGCCATGTCGTGCTCGAGGTAGGGGACCATTGAACTGATTATACTTAACATTATTGAAGAATCAATTTCTTGGTGGGTGTGCTCTTTTGTTAGCTGCTCATCTGCTGTTGCAATGAATGCATTTTCCTCTTCTTCAGCATCCAAGTATTCAACAAAGCCCTGCTCTACAAGATCATTCCAAGTCATCTTGGCATCTTTTAGAAGCTTTATCTGCTCATCAGTGATCTTTAGCTTTCCGCTTTCTATAACAAGAAGCGGGCGCTGCACCCTTCCGGCATCAGTATTAATGTAAACTTCATTAGTGTCCTCGTGGTATGCAACATTTATCTGCTCCGAGACCTTGTTCTCCCTTCTCCTTGCAATAATTTCCTTTGTCAATTTGATCGGATCATTATGGAAACCAATGAGCCTTCCATTGATGTAGATTTTTGCGTTTTTTGCACTTTCAGAAACCATTCACAACACCCAAAAATTTATTTCAATTATTTTAATTTCACTCCCACAACGATTGCGACCGTTGGGACCGCGTAGGGCACAAGGCCCGACTTGCTCACTTCGTTCGCACTCATTTTAACTTCACTCCCATGTCCT
>DATDWP010000020.1:0-43011 GCA_035289625.1 archaeon
TTTCACAAAAGACCAGCTCTACATTTCAGATGAGTGCTTTATTACAGGGACTTCAGCTGAAGTCACTCCGGTTATTGAAGTTGACAATAGGGAGATTGGACCAGGGAAACCTGGGCACATTACGAAAAAGTTACAGGCAAAATTTTTTGATATAGTGCACGGCAGGGCGGCAAAATACAAAAAGTGGCTAGAGTACGTCTAGCTCTAGTAAATGTAAATTAATATTAGATCAAATTAAATGAAAGGTGGGGCAAGTGAAGATCTATTACGAAAAGGACGCAGACCTAAAAGATCTGCATGGCAAAACAATTGCAGTTATAGGTTATGGTTCGCAAGGGCAAGCACAGGCAATGTGCATGAAAGATTCTGGCCTTAACGTAATAATTGGGCTCTATAAAGAAAGTTCTAATTGGGGCGTTGCAAAAAAGTATGGCTTTGAAGTGTTGGAAGTAAAAGAAGCTGCAAGGCGGGCTGATATTATCCACATCCTCTTGCCGGATGAAAAGCAATCTGAAATTTATGGAAAAGAAATATCTCAGCATCTAACAGAAGGAAAGGCAATTTCATTTTCCCACGGATTTAATATCTGCTACAACTTCATAAAGCCTCCGAAAAATGTGGATGTGATAATGGTTTCCCCAAAAGGCCCGGGAAATGAGGTGCGCAAAAAATTTTTGGAAGGATTTGGGGTGCCCGGAATTATTTCAATAAGGCAAGACTATTCAAAAAATGCAAAAAAAATCTCCCTTGCAATGGCAAAGGCGTGCGGATTTACAAGAGCCGGAGTTATGGAGTGCACTTTTGAACAGGAAACTTATGAGGACCTCTTTTCTGAGCAGGTGATTTTGTGCGGGGGGCTCTCGGAATTAATAAAAACCGGTTTTGAAGTGCTGGTTGAAGCCGGCTACCCGCCCCAAATGGCATATTTTGAGTGCTTGCACGAAGTTAAGCTCCTAGCAGACCTAATCCATGAAGGCGGCCTTACACATATGTGGAGCGAAGTTTCAAACACTGCTGAATATGGGGGCAGGACAAGGGGCAAGGCAATAATTACCCCGGAAGTGAAAAAGCGAATGAAAGCTCTTTTAGCAGATGTTGAGGGGGGGAAATTTGCAAATGAATGGATGCAAGAGTATAGGTCCGGGCTTTTGAATTTAAAGAAGCTGCGAAAGGAGCAGGATAGCCACCAAATAGAGGGTATTGGAAAAGAGATGCGGGATAAGTTTTTGCGCAAAAATGCAATAGAGTAAAAATACCCAATTTTGTCCCAAAGTCTGGCAAACATATAAATACAAATAAAACTTACTTTTAATATGGAATCTACATCAAATTCACTGAATCCGGCCATTGTTATCCAGTTGATGATGGACAAAAAATGGGCTCCTCGTATTTTTGATACTGAATCATTAAAGTTTGCCGGTAAACTTGGAAAGTCAGGGAATTGGGAGGAACAAACATTTCAACAAATAATGGAACTTGAAAAAATAACATTGGACTCTAAAAAAGTGACTGCCACGCAAGTTAGAAAGGCATATGAATTGGCATACATAGTGAGCCCAGAATTTTATTCATTTTTTTCTGGCAGATTATTACGTCAATATGAAGAATGGAATACTTACTATGAGAGTGAAAAATTTAATTTTACCAAAGTTAGTGAGTTTTTCCAAAAGGTGATGACTACAAATGCTAAATTATTTATTGAGCATATAAGAAGCCATGGTGAATTCAATACATATTATTTGAAGAGTGATGGGGGTAACCGTGCTGACTTTGATAGTGAAGTTTTGTGGAAAAGAGGGTGGGCTTCTTTCAAGTTTTTTTCAAATAATCCAGTGATTATGAAACTAATTACTAACCCAGATATAATTAAGAATATTCGATCTGTAAAAAAAGACCTTGAAATTTTGCATAAAATCAATGAAAGATTGTTAAATGCTTCAGAAAAGCAAGCCATAGAACTACATGATCTGAGGCAAAGATTATCAGTAAGCATTGTTGATAATTTAACCCGGTTCTTTGCCTTAAGGAAGAGCGAAAATTTTGGTAAGAGAGATTTTGCCATCCTTAGGGACTTTTGCTTGCATTATAGGCCTGTGCTCACAAACATGCCACTGCGTCT
Source organism: archaeon (assembly GCA_035289625.1). Classification (GTDB taxonomy): domain Archaea; phylum Iainarchaeota; class Iainarchaeia; order Iainarchaeales; family Iainarchaeaceae; genus UBA10205. Next base: position 2,120 of record DATDWP010000020.1, read on the forward strand.
ATTGCCTACCCTTGTACTCAACGCCTGTGATAAAAGTGGTGTAGAGATAGAGGGAAAAGAACGCAAAAGGCTATCTAGGGCCTCAGCACAAGCTCTGAGTGCCATGAAAAGCAGATTCCCACGTTCAATTTTGAATAAATTGAGAGCTGGAGCAGCAATAATGCTTCCAAAATCACCAAAGCACCCCTTCCGATAGGTCGCTTAATAGGGATTTGAAGAAGAAAGTGCAGACTCTATAAATAGTATTGTATGTGCATCTAAAGGTATAATTGGCTTCCAGATATTTGATAGTAGATAAAGAAACAAATGCAATAACATAAAACCAAATAAAATCCTCTGCTAATAGGTAGTTAAAATCTCTTTGGTGTTTTTTCTTAGTGGAATTTTAACATTTTCATATTAAGGACCAAAGTGGAATTATTAGGTTAGTGGAAGTGCATTGGATTTATGGCAAAAGTGGAAGAGCAACGGGGAAAAATCGACAAAATTGATGAGGAAATAGTAGCGCTTTTGGGAAAGCGGCTCTCACTTGCACTAAAAATCGGAAATGAGAAAAAAAATTCAAATGAGAGTGTATATGATCCGGCGCGCGAGGAGGAAGTGATTGCGCGCCTAAAAAATAGTGCAAAAGGATTTCCAAAAGATGGAATTGAAAAAATTTATAGGGAAATTTTTAGCATCTCGCGCAGGGCGCAGCAGAAAATAAAAATTGCATATCTTGGGCCCTCTGCAACATTTACCCACTTTGCAGCACTTGCACATTTTGGCAGCGCATCTGATTTTTTGCCATTTGATTCAATTGAACATGTATTTAGGGCAGTTGAAAAAGGGGAAGCTGATTTTGGAGTGGTGCCGATTGAAAATTCGCTTGGGGGAAGTGTCACTTACACTTATGATATGTTCATGAATTCAGACCTCAATATAATTGCAGAGCTATCCGAAAAAATCGAGCACAATTTGATTTCAAAATACCGGATAAAGGATATTGAAAAAATCTACTCACACCAAATGGCGATTTTACAGTGCGGAGAGTGGATTGCAAAAAACCTTCCAAGCGCGCAAATAATTGAAGTGGCATCAACTTCAAAGAGTGCCGAATCTGCTAAGCTCTACATCAATTCAGCAGGGATAGGTTCAGAATTAGCAGCTAGACAAAATGGCCTCAATATTGTTGCGCGATCAATCCAGGATAGGGGAAATAATATCACAAGGTTTTTGGTGATCGGCAAAGCCCCTGCAAAAAAACCACAGGACGCAAAAACCAGTATTCTTTTTACTACAAAAAATATCGCAGGCGCGCTTCTTGGTGCCCTTGAACCGCTTCGCGAAAATGGCATTAGCATGATGAAGATAGAATCGCGCCCAAGCAAGATTAAAAATTGGGATTACGTATTTTTTGTAGACTTCAAAGGCTTTGTTGAGGATGAAGGGGTGCAAAAAGCGCTTGAGGAAATGAAGAAAAACACTGGCTTTCTCAAAATACTGGGGAGTTATCCTCAAATGAGTGAAAAGTGAATTATTAGGTTGTGTAAAAAATGGCAAAAGATCAAAAGCAGCAGATAAAAAAACTCGAAGAGATTACATACCAGCTGCGAAAGGACATTTTGGAAATGACAACAATTGCAGGCTCTGGCCACCCTACTACAAGCTTTTCTTGCATTGATTTGATGGCAGCGCTCTATTTTAGCGAAATGAAACATGATCCAAAAAGGCCGGAGTGGGAGGAGAGGGACCGCTTTATTATGAGCAAAGGCCACGGCGCGCCTGCACTATATGCTTGCCTTGGAAATGCTGGGTATTTTTCAAAAAATGAATTCAAACATCTTCGCCAAATCAATAGTATGCTACAGGGCCATCCGGATAGGGTAAAAACTCCCGGGGTTGAGATTTCAACAGGCAGTTTGGGGATGGGGCTTTCGGTTGGAAATGGAATGGCATTTGCAGCAAAAATGGATAAGAAAGACTACCATGTTTATGTGCTATTTGGGGATGGGGAATTGCAGGAAGGCCAGTGCTGGGAAGCTATAATGTGGACTCCGTTTGCTAGGCTTGATAATGTAACGGTAATAGTTGATCGCAATAATTTGCAAAATGATGGATGGGTTGATAAGACAAAAGATGTCTCCCCGATTGACAAAAAGTTTGAAGCATTTGGCTGGAAGGTAATTAAAATCAATGGCCACAAGTTCAGTGAAATATTACCCGCACTAAAAAAAGCGCGTGATGACAAAAAGCCAACCTGCATAATTGCAAAAACAGTAAAGGGCAAGGGAGTAAAATTCATTGAAAACGATCCTGATATGCACGGAAAGGCCCTTACGCAAGAGCAGTACGAAAAAGCATTGAAAATTTTAAGGAAGGGATTTTGAAATGGCGATTGCACAATACAAAATTGGAGAAAAGGTTGCAACGCGTGACGCTTACGGGGACGCGCTTTTAGAACTTGGTGAGCGCCACACAGATATTGTTTGCCTTGATGCCGACCTTGCAAAGAGCACAAAATCAATTTTATTTGGGAAAAAATTTCCAGATAGGTTTAGGTATGTCGGAATTTCAGAAGCAGATATGGTTTCAATGGCAGCCGGGCTTGCAAGGTGCGGCAAGGTCCCATTTGCCAGTTCATTTGCATCTTTTGTTGTAAATAGGGCCCTTGACCAAATGAGAATTAGCGTTGCGTATTCACAGACAAATGTAAAAATTGTCGGAAGCCATGGCGGGATTGTAACAGGGGAAGACGGGCCAACTGGGCAGGAAATAATGGATATTGCAATAATGAAAAATATGCCGAATTTTAATGTGCTAGTGCCGGCGGATTATTATGAAACAGTTGCATGCACAAATGCAATGTACTATAATGCAGGGCCATTTTATATGCGAACCTGCAGGGAAAAAACCCCAATCCTCTATGAGTCTGTCCCTGATTTTAAATTGGGAGAAGCGAACGTTTTGCAGGAGGGGAAAGATGCTGCAATAATTGCATGCGGTTCGCTTGTTGGGCAAGCAATGAAAGCTGCAAGTATTTTGAAATCACAAAACATATCGGTTTCAGTTCTAAATTGCGCCTCAATTAAGCCATTTGATTCAAAATCGGTGGAAAAAGAGTGCTCGAAAGGAATTGTTGTGAGCGCTGAGGATGGGGTAATTGGCGGGCTTGGAAGCAGCATTGCTGAAATTATTGCAGAGAAAAGAATTGATTGCAAGCTTTTTAGAGTGGGGCTAAATAGCACATTTGCAGAGTCAGGAAAAGCCCCCGATCTTTTGGCAAAATACGAAATGGATGCAAATGCTATTGTGGAAAGGGTCAAAAAGGGATTGGGGGAGAAAAAATGATAGTTGTAATGGGAAAAGATACACCCCAAAATGACATTGAAAGGGTTGTTGCAGTCATTAAAAAAGCTGGCCTTGGGACAAACATATCCGTGGGGTCAACCAAAACAATTGTAGGAATTATTGGGGACGAATCAAAAATAGAAAAGGAAGTCCTTGAGAGTTTTGATTTTGTTGAGAAAGTTATGCCGATACAAAAGCCATACAGAAGGGCAGCGCGCGAAGCCCATCCTGACAATACCATAGTTGATGTTGGCAATGGGGTAAAATTTGGCGGCAGCGAACTTGTAATGGTTGCTGGGCCTTGTAGTGTTGAGAGCGAGGACCAGATGTTTGAAATTGCAAACCAGCTAAAGGGAATGGGGGTTAAGGTCATGCGATCTTCGGCATATAAGCCGCGCACTTCCCCATACGCGTTCCAGGGAATGGGGCTAGCCGGCCTTAAAATAATAAAAAAAATTGGAAAGGAAGTCGGGCTTATTACCGAAACAGAAGTAATGGATACTCGCAATATTGAAGTCGTAGCAGAGCACGTGGACATTTTAAGGGTTGGCGCGCGCAACACCCAAAATTTTGACCTTCTAAAAGAAGTGGGAAAAGTGGATAAACCTGTAATACTAAAAAATGGGCTTGCAACAACTGTTGATGAGTGGCTATTTGCCGCTGAATACATTATGAATGAGGGCAACAATAATGTAATTTTGTGCGAGCGCGGGATACGTACATTCGAGCCCCTTACAAGAAATACTCTAAACCTAAGTATTATTCCGGTGCTAAAAGAACTAACACATTTGCCGGTAATTGTTGACCCGTGCCATGCTGCAGGAAGAAAAGGCCCAATTCCGGCCCTTTCAAAAGCTGCAATTGCAGTGGGGGCTGATGGGCTTTTAGTTGAAGTTCATCATTTGCCGGAAAATGCATATTCAGACCAAGGCCAGCAGCTGCGCCCTGAAGAATTTGAAAAAATGTACAAAGAAGTAAAAGCAATAGGGCTTGCTGTTGGCAGGAAATTTGTGTAGCTATTTATCGCACCGGCAATGAGGTCTCGGATCATTTAAAAACCTGCAAAAAGCAATTCATTTTGGAATTGCAAATGATCCCAAATTTTTTAAAAAATAAATTAGCAACCTATTCTATAGAATTTACTTCACATGTACAAATTCGCCTTTTGCAAAGGCAAATTTCAAGGGAAATTTTAATAAAACACTTAAGAGAATGCGCACACCTAAAAGTACTTGAGCAGCAAAGTGGCGGAAAAGATGAGGAAAAATATAAATTGTGGTTTGTTCCTCATAAGAGAATTGCATATGTGTATGTTGTTGCAATAAAAGACGTTGCGAAGAAGATTATAGTTATAACCGCAATAAAACAGAGGCTATCTTGGCAAAGGAAGGTGCAGGGACATGACAAATAAGTTCAAGGCAGACTATGACTATGAAAATGACAATTTATACCTTTATAGCGAAAAAAACAAATCAAAAGGAAGCGTAGAACTTGGAGAACTTGTAGTGGATTTTACTGCAAATGGAGATATAGTAGGCCTTGAAATGTTTGAGGCATCAAAATATCTAAGTGAAATAACAAACAGAAAACTCGCAAAAACCGCTTTAGGAAAAATTACATCTGCAAATATTTCTTTTATGAAAAAACGTGGAACTACAATCATTAAAATCGTCTTGCCACTTGAAAAAGAACTCCACGCAACAATTGCTATCCAAAATATGAATTACAAAAGCCCTGTGATGGCATAGACAGGGCAATGAAGCCCTGAAATCCCCCAATAGCAATAATTTTATTCTTCCCGCTCTTTAGTTTCTCTAAACTGATTTTTCATGAAAATGATTTTGTGTAGGCACGCTGAAACGGATTTTAATAAAGAGAAGCGCCTGCAGGGTTGGATGGAGACATCGATTAATGAAAAAGGGCAAAAGCAGGCGCAGCTTTTATCACTAGCACTAAAGGATGAAGAATTTGACTATGTCTTCTCTTCCCCACAAAAGAGGTGCATGCAAACCGCACGCGAAATAATGAAATTCCACAAAAATGAAATCATATTCCAAGATGAACTTCGTGAAATCAACATAGGTAAATATGCAGGAATGGATAAGCAGGAAATAGAGCAAAAATTCCCGGGAGATTGGAAAAAACGCGTTGAGGACAAGTACGGATTTGTACATGAAGGCGGAGAGAGCTACGCGCAGGTTGATGAAAAACGTGTAAAGCCTCTTCTTGCAGCATTTCGTGAAAAATACTCCAGTAGGAAAATTTTAGTGATAACACACCAAGGAACTGCTAGATTAATACTTGGAAATATGCTGGGCCTTGGGCCTTTGGAAAAAATGGATCTGGATTGCCCAAATGATTGCATTTACTATATAGAATATTTGCCCCACAAAACAACTGTCAAATACAGTCTCGTGCAAAGCGGCAAGAGTACAGAGGGGTATCTTACAAAGCATCGGGAAATTGTTTAGTCCAAATTACCCAAGGATTTATACTCTTAGCGAGCCACGAAAAGCCCTAGCGCCATAGTAAGATTCTGCACCGTTGTGATATATGAAGACTTTATCGTAGCGGCGATCACCAAAGAGGGCGCCGCCGAGTTTTCTAATTTCAATTGGTGTTTCCACCCAGCTCGAGGTCTTGGTATCGAAATTTCCGAGTTTTTGCAACTCTTCATATTGTTCTTGCGTTAAAATTTCAATGCCCATGGCATCTGCCATATCAATAGCGTTATTTTTCGGTTTATGTTCTTTTCTTGATTCCAGCGCTTCGCGGTCGTAACAAATACTTCTACGCCCATTAGGACTTTCCTCTGAACAATCATAAAAAATGTATTCGCCTATCTTTTTATCATGGCTAGTAACATCAGGTTCGCCGCCGGTTCTTTCCATTTCATTAAGTGACCAGAGTTTTTCAATATTAGCTTGCAGCTTTGCTTGTACTTTTGCCCATTCAATTCCTTTATGGCGGTTCATGTTTTTCTCAAAACGACCTTTCAGCACGCTTAGTAATCCTTCACATTGTTTTGGTGACAGTTCTTTTTTGACCTTGGCCATAATCAATTATATTCACCCTAAGTTTATAAAATCCATTATGCAACCCAAAGCATTTTTAATATAAAAAACCCAAAAGTATAGATGGAAGCAACACAGCAAAAAAATGAAGTAGTGTGCAAGGTTTGCAAAGCACATCTTGAAAACACCGCAAAAGTGCGCCACCTCACAAAAACCCAAATGCTGCTTTTACACCAGCCAAAGCGCGTGATAAATATCAATATTCCACTAATAATGGATGATGGGAGTTTGCATGTTTTTCCTTCATATAGAGTGCAGTACAATGACGCGCGTGGGCCAACAAAAGGAGGCATTAGGTTTCACCCGGATGTTAATATGGAAGAAGTAACAGAGCTTGCATTTTTGATGGCGCTAAAATGTGCTGTTGTAAATATTCCTTTTGGGGGGGCAAAAGGCGGGATAGCAGTTGATCCAAAAAAACTAAGTGAAAAAGAACTCGAGCGCCTTAGCAGGGCATACATTGCAGAGTATGTGGATTTTTTAGGCCCAAAAAAAGATATTCCTGCCCCGGACATCAATACAGATGCAAAAATAATGGGCTGGATGCTGGATGAATATGAAAAAATAAAGGGCACAAAGTCGCCAGGAGTAATTACAGGAAAGCCGCTCTCGCTTGGGGGAAGTGAAGGAAGGCTATATTCAACTTCTCTTGGAGGGGCAATTACGCTACGGGAGTATTTGAAACAATTAAAAAAGAAAGAGAAAAACCTCACTGTTGCAATCCAGGGGTTTGGAAATGTAGGGTCACATCTTGCGAGAATTTTACATGCAGAAGGATACAAAATAGTGGCAGTGTCGGATTCAAAGGGCGCAATATATGGCCCAAAAGGGCTTGAAGTAGAAAAATTGATTGAAGATGGTAAGAAAGGCAAACGAGTGCAAGATTACCATGTGGGCAAAAAAATTTCAAATGAAGCGCTACTTGAACTTCAAGTTGATATTTTGGTACCGGCAGCTGTTGAAAATGTGATAAATGAAAAGAACATGAAAAAAATTAAGGCAAAAATTATTCTTGAATTGGCAAATGGGCCGGTTACCGCTAGCGCAGATGAGTACTTTGAGAAAAAAAATGTAACAATTTTGCCGGATATTTTGGCAAATGCGGGCGGGGTAATAGTTAGTTATTTTGAGTGGGTGCAAAACCTAGCAAATACTCATTGGAGCGAGCAGAAAGTGAATTCAAAACTAGAAGAGCATATCCTCAAAGCTTTTGGAGACATTTCACAACTATGCATCAAAGAGAAAATATCGTATAGAAAGGCGGCATATATTTTGGGTGTATCGCGAATTTTAGAAGCAGAAAAGAACCGGGGCCAGTATTTATGAAAAAGCCAAAAGATGTAGCATCATATATTTTAGCAGCGCCAAAAGAGGCGCGCGGAAAACTAAAAGACATTCGATCCGCAATAAAAAAAGCCGCACCATCTGCAATTGAGAGCATTAGCTATGGAATGCCATATTATTCTTACAAAGGACGACTTGTTTACTTTGCGTGCGCAAAAGAGCACATAGGGCTCTATATCCCGCCTCCAATTGTAGAGGAACATAAAAGCGAACTAAAAAACTATAGCACTTCAAGGGCTACAGTGCGCTTTCCCCTTGGCCAAAAACTCCCTCTTTTGCTTATTAAAAAACTTATAAGGGCTGCTGTAAAAAACAACGACCAAAGAAACGGCAAATAAGAAGCATTAGCCCAAAAGCAACATACATGGCAAAAAAATAGCTTTAAATATCTAAGGCAGGCTAATTGTTATTGATTTTGATGGCAAGAAGGGATTTACTTTGGATCCAAAAATTCTAATTTAGCTAGCTATCTGAATTGCTCTGATTCTTATTTCATAAAGTTTTTTGCACTCTATTCATTTTTGTGGCAAACATTGTTACATCAATGGAAAACTTAAGACCGCACCTCTGCCAAGTCCAAACTAAAGTATGATAGGTTGGCAAGAGGCCTTTTGTGGGGTCATAGCATAACCTGGTAGTGCAACTGGCTCCAGACCAGTTGATCTGGGTTCAAATCCCAGTGACCCCACCATTTTCTTTCTACTTCAAATATACAAAGTACAAAGGAAAAAATGTAAATGCACAAATGAAGGCAATTCCACATGATAGGGACTGAAAAACTGCAGGCAGCAAGACCTGGAAACTTAGTAACATTGCACGAAGAGATTAGCGCAAGCATTGATGCTGCAGAATATTTTACGAAAATTTCCGATTATGGAAAAAAACCGGATAGCTTGCTTTTTGAGAGCGCAGATATTATAACAAAATACGGGGAAAAGAGCATTGGCTCAGCTAATCCTTGCATTAAGGTTAGGGGCAGGGACGCAAAATTTGAAATAATTGCCTTAAATGACCTTGGCAAAAAATTCCTTGCCTCAATAAAAGATGACTTTTCATTTTGTGAGAGCGTGAAGTTTTCTAGTTCAAAAATTTCAGGAAAACTCGAGTCTAGAGCAGAATTTTTAAGCGAATCAGAAAGGCTTAGGCAAAAAACCCATGCCGATATTCTGCGCGCAGTTGCATTCAAGTTCGTGCCGGTATACAAGCCATTTGCAGTATGCGGGGGGTTGATGGGCGCAATTGCATATGATTTTATCGACCAATTTGAAAAATTGCCAAAGAACAAAAAAGATGTCTTGAATGAACCTGATTATGAAATGAATTTTTATGACAATATTTTTATAGCAGATCACAAAAACGGCAAATTATTTTTTGTTGCAAATGCACTAATATTTAATGAAGAAGATAAGGACAGTGAACTTGCACGCTGCTTGAAAATAATTGAAAATTATAAAACAGCACTGGGTTATGAGACATTTAAAAAAAATTCTACTGGGCAAAAAATTTCGGTTAGTTCAGATACTTCAAAAGAAGAATTTATCAAAATTGTCAAGGAGCTAAAGCAAAATATTCTTGCAGGCGATATTTTCCAAGCGGTTGTCTCAAGAACACTTGTGGCAAATTACAGTTGCGAGCCATTTGATGCCTATGTTGCGCTAAGGTCAATTAACCCAAGCCCTTACATGTTCTATTTCAACACCAGCACTGGAATTATTGTAGGAAGCAGCCCTGAAACATTCCTAAAAGTTGAGGGCGAGAAAAAAAAGAGGGTGGAGATTCGCCCAATTGCAGGTACAAAACCGCGCGGAATTGTCAATGGGGAAATTGATCAAGAACTAGATGGTAGATATGAGGCGCAATTAAAAAATGACAAAAAAGAATTAGCAGAGCACACTATGCTAATTGATCTTGCAAGAAATGATGTTGCGCGCGTGTGTGAAGCCGGTTCAAGAATTTGTGAGATGCCATACTCGATTGAAAAATACTCCCATGTGCAGCATCTTGTTAGCAAGGTTAGCGGAATTTTAAAGCCAGACCTTGATGCTCTGCATGCCTATCTTGCATCAATGAATATGGGCACTCTAACAGGCGCGCCTAAGGTTGAGGCAATGAAACTTTTGCGGCAAAAGGAGAAGACAAGAAGGGGGTTTTATGGCGGAAGCATTGGCTATCTTACACCTTCTCGGGATTTTGATTCGGCAATAATAATTAGGAGCATAAAAATGCAAAAAGGCAAGGCATATGTACGCGCAGGGGCAGGGATTGTATTTGATTCGGACCCTCAAGAGGAATTTTTAGAAACGCAAAGAAAGGCACAGGCATGTATTGCCGCACTAGAAACTGCACAGAGGGCAAGAAAATGAAAGAAATGAAAATTCTGCTCATTGATAATTTTGATTCCTTCACCTACAATTTGGCGGATGAATTTGAAAAAAGAAAATGCACAGTGCAGGTGTATAGGAATAACACTCCAATACAGCGCATCCGGGAAATTGTTGAAAAATTCTCTCCAGGCCTTATTGTAATATCCCCCGGGCCCTCAACTCCAAAAAAAGCCGGAAATATTATTGCAATAATAAAAGAATTTGCAAAGGCAATTCCTATTTTTGGAGTATGCCTTGGCGAGCAGGCAATTGTGGAAGCTTTTGGCGGGGTAGTTTCACGCGCGCCTGAAACAATACATGCAAAGCCTTCAATGGTTTTGCACGATTCAAAAGGCATATTTGCAAATATAGAAAACCCTATGCAGGTTGGAAGGTATCACTCGCTTTGCGCAACAAAAGTCCCAAAATCATTAATTGTTAGCGCGCGCTCAGAGTCAGGGGTTGTAATGGCAGTTCGCCATAAAAAATATTTAGTTGAGGGAGTGCAGTTCCACCCGGAAAGTATCCTAACCCCGCAGGGAGGAAAAATAATTGAAAATATTTTGCTTATGGTGGAGGGTCAAAAATGATCCAAGAGGCAATTGCAAAAGCAGTAAGAAAAGAAAATTTATCAAAAGAGCAATCAAAGCAGGTTTTTGATGAAATCATGAAAGGGCAAGCAACTCAGGTTCAGATTGGTTCATTTATTACAGCGCTTGCAACAAAAGGTGAGAGCGCTGATGAAATTGCAGGGGCAGCATACTCTCTTCAAGAGCATATGCAAAGGGTTGAATGCACAAAAAGTACTGATATTTTAGATATTGTCGGAACCGGAGGAGATGGAAAGGGAAGCTTTAATGTTTCAACTGCAGCCGCAATTGTTGCAGCAGGCGCAGGGTGCATTGTTGCAAAACATGGGAATAGGGGGTTTTCATCAAAGAGCGGTTCAGCTGATGTTTTAGAGGCACTTGGAGTCAATGTGCAAACAACGCCTGCTAGAAATTCACAAATCCTCTCAAAAATTGGTTTTGTATTCCTCTTTGCCCCTCTGCACCATCCTGCAATGAAATATGCATCTGCACCAAGAAAGGAAATAGGGATCCGCACAATTTTCAATATCATTGGCCCTCTCTCAAACCCTGCTAGCGCCTCAACATATCTAATAGGAACATACTCGGAAGATATTGCAAAAAATATTGCGAGGGCGCTCCTTTTAATGAACGTGAAAAAGGCACTCGTAGTAACAGGATCTGGTTATGATGAGGCAACACTTAGCGGCAAGAGCATTATTTTTGAAGTTCAAAATGGGAATATAGTAAGAAAAGAATTCACACCTCAAAGTTTTGGTTTTTCAATCTCGCGCGAAGATGAATTTTCAATATCAAACCCGCAAGAATCTGCAAAAATTATTATAGGAATACTCGAAGGCAATGAATCGGGGCCACGAAGAGATATTGTTGTACTAAATGCAGGGCTTGGAATTTATGCAAATGGAGTTGCAAAAACAATGCAAGAGGGGATTGAACTTGCAAAGAAGAGCATTGATTCTAGAAAAGCGCTCTCAAAACTTGGCGAACTTGTAGAGGAGTCGAATAAATGAATTTTTTGGAAAAAATGCGCGCGCAAAAGCGCAAAGAATTGGCTCAAAAAAAAATAAGAATGCCGATTGGAGCCCTTTTGGAAAAAGTCCACAGGGCAGATAGGTCTTTTGGAAAGTCTTTAAAGGTTTCAAAAGGCACGGTTGCACTAATCGCAGAGTTCAAAAAAAACTCCCCTTCAAAAGGGAAAATAAACAATTCAGCTTCGCTAAAACAATACATGCCGATTTATGACAAATATGCAACTGCAATTTCAATTCTCACTGAAGAGAAGTATTTTGGGGGGAAAATAGAATATTTGAAAGAGGCACGCAAATACACCAATAAGCCGCTTTTACGAAAGGATTTCATTTTGGATTCCTACCAAATCTATGAAGCGCGAGCAAATGGGGCTGATGCAATTCTTCTCATTTGCGGCTTTATACCTTTAGCAAAATTAAAACAGCTTGTGAAAATTTCTAGTTCATTAGGAATGGATTCGCTTGTTGAATGTGATAGTGAGAGTACGCTAAAAGATGCGCTGCAGAGCGGATCTGATATTATTGGGATAAATACAAGAAACCTAAAAACCCTTAAAGAGGATTTTTCATCATTTTTTAAAATTGCAAAAAAAATACCAAAAAAAGTGCGAAAAAAAATTACTCTTGTGTGCGAATCGGGGATTTATTCAGCTCGGCAAATTAAAGAGTTAGAGGGAATTTGCGATGCGGCTCTTATTGGAACTTCAATAATGTCATCCCCTGTTCCCCAAGTAAAGCTACGGGAATTTGCACAAAAACCACTTATAAAAATATGCGGAATCACCGCTAAAAAAGATGCATTACTAGCTGTCCAATATGGAGCAGATGTAATTGGCCTAAATTTTTACAAAAAAAGCCCACGGTACATAAACGTTGAAAGAGCAAAAGAGATTGCAAAAGCAGTAAAGGGCAAGTGCCTTGTGTGCGGGGTATTTGTGAACGAAAAAATTACAAAGGTCAAAAAAATTTCACAAAAAATCGGACTTGATATGTTGCAATTCTCAGGTGATGAGAGCGCTCAATATTTTAAAAATGCATCAAATGATTTTTCCGGGAGTATCATAAAGGCGGTACATATAAAAGACAAAAATTCAATTGGGCAAATAAATAATTATGGGAATGCTGATATAATGCTTGATAGTTTTTCTGCAGGATATGGCGGAAGCGGCAAAAGGTTTGATACAAAATTGTTGGATGCAAAAAAACTTACAGGGAAAAATATCATTTTTTCCGGAGGACTCAATGCAAACAATGTAGCGGGAATCATTAAACGATTTAGGCCGTTTATGGTGGATGTGTGCTCGGGAGTTGAAAAATTTCCGGGGAAAAAAAGCAACTCTAAAATGAGGGAATTTTGTAAAATTGTAGAAGGGTTTTAGATGAAAGGTTATTTTGGAAAATACGGAGGGCAATTTGTACCGGAAACACTAATGCCGGCAGTGAAAGAGTTAGAAGCCGCATTCAATAAATACAAAAAGGACAAAAAATTCAACAAAGAACTTGCGGGCCTTTTGCAAAATTTTGTAGGAAGGCCAACCCCTCTTACTTTTGCGGGCAATTTAAGTGAGCAGTTCGGATGCAAAGTGTATTTGAAGCGCGAGGATTTGTGCCACACCGGGGCGCATAAAATAAATAATGCAATAGGGCAAGCTCTAATCGCAAAGTACATGGGCAAAAAAAAGGTGATTGCAGAAACAGGTGCCGGGCAGCACGGTGTTGCAAGCGCGGTTGCGTGCGCAATGCTTGGGCTCTCATGCACAATTTACATGGGCACTGTCGATATGAAAAGGCAAGAGCCAAATGTTGTGCGAATGAAACTTGCAGGCGCGCAAATAGTGCCGGTTGAGAGCGGGTCAAAAACTTTAAAGGATGCGATAAATGAGGCCATGCGCGACTGGACTGCAAATGTCAAAACTACGCACTACCTTTTAGGTTCAGTTCTAGGGCCACATCCATACCCTTCAATGGTTGCTCATTTCCAATCAATTATCGGAAAAGAGGCGCGGCAGCAGATATTAAAAAAAGAAGGAAGGCTTCCGAGAGCAATTATTGCATGCATTGGAGGCGGGAGCAATGCAATTGGGATATTCAAGGCATTTATCCCGGATAAGGGAGTTGAACTAATAGGGGTTGAAGCCGGAGGAAGAGGAATTGAGAGTGGAGAGCATGCAGCGCGCTTTGCAGATCCAAAAATTGGCAGAAAGGGAATTATACATGGCACACTCACTTATGTTTTGCAAAATGAGGATGGGCAAATATATAATACGCATTCAATTTCAGCAGGGCTTGATTACTCGGCAATTGGCCCCGAGCACTCATATTTGCGCGAAATCGGAAGGGCAAATTATGCATATGCAACAGATCAGCAAGCACTCGAAGGTTTCAAATTGCTCTGCGAAAAAGAAGGGATAATACCCGCACTTGAGAGCAGCCATGCAGTAGCATATGCGATTGAATTTGCAAAAAAATGCAAAAAAAACGATATTATAATAATAAATATTTCAGGAAGAGGGGATAAAGATCTTGAAAGTATAAAAGGAAAACTTGGGGGGCAACTATGAAATCACAAGGAAGATATGCACAAACTTTTTTTGAACTTGCAAAAAAACAAAAAGGGGCTTTTATACCGTTTGTAGTTTTAGGTGACCCCACTTTTGAAGACTCAAAAAAAGTGCTGCGAGTGCTCGCGCGCAATGCCGATTGCCTCGAATTGGGGTTTCCTTTTTCAGACCCGATTGCAGATGGAAAGAGAATAGCCTCTGCTGATCAGAGATCACTCAAATCAGGGATGAGTACAGAAAAGTGCTTTGAATTAATTTCACAGCTGCGCTCTGAAAATTCAAAAATACCGATTGGCCTATTGCTCTACTACAACTTAGTATATACCAATGGAGCAGAAAAATTTTTGAAAAGGGCAAAAGAGTGCGGAGTTGACGGAATTCTTATTGCAGATATGCCACTGGAAGAATCCGGAGAAATAAAAAAACTTTGTAAAAAAATAGGGCTTGATTTGATTTTTATAATATCCCCTTTAACCGGGGTTGCAAGAATGAAAAAAATACTAAAATGCGCAGGTGGATTTGTCTATATTGTCGGAGTACTAGGGGTTACCGGGGAGAGAAAGAGCATTGAAGATGGAACGATTGATCTTTTGCAGCAAGTCAAAAAAAATACATCACTTCCATGTTGCATTGGTTTTGGGATTTCTGAACCCTCACATGTGGAAAAAATAATTAAGAGTGGTTCGGATGGGGCAATTGTTGGCTCTGCAATTGAGGCAATAATTGAAAAAAATATCGGAAATGAAAGCCAGATGCTTTTAGAACTTGAAAATTTTGCAAAAGAAATGAACGGAGCGGGATATCGTGGGGCACAAAATAGAAAAAATTGAAAATCTTGATGCAACATTTAGCGCTCCGCCTTCCAAGGCACATACGCTTCGCGCGCTATTTATTTCCTCCCTAGCAGATGGCAAGAGCGTGCTAAAAAATGCCCTTAATGCGGATGATCAAATTGTTGCTGCAAATGCCCTCTCCTCTTTTGGCGCGCAAATTGATTTCAAAGGAGACGATTTTATTGTAAAGGGAACTGGGGGAGATCTTAAAGAACCTAAAAAAGATATTTTTGTAGAAAATTCCGGGGTTAGTGCAAGGTTCTTGCTCCCTTTTGCCGCACTTGCAAAATCGGATTGTGTAATAGACGGAACAGCACGTATGAGACAGAGGCCTCTTGGAGAATTGATAAGTTCGCTTTCTACTCTTGGGGTAAGGATAGATTCCCAAAATGGGTTTTTGCCCCTCAAAGTTCACGGGGTGACATTTGCCGGTGGGTCTTGTTCAATTAAATCAGATGAGAGCTCGCAGTTTTTGAGTGCGATTTTACTATCTGCGCCTTATACAAAAAAAGGAATACATGCAAAAATAGAAGGGGAAATGAAATCAAAACCCTATGTGGATATTACTGTTGATTGCATGAGATCTTTTGGAATACCTACAGTTTGTCGGCAATATAAGGAATTTTTTGTAAGTGGGAATTCACACTACCGCGCTCAAAAATACCAAATCGAAGGCGATTATAGCTCGGCTTCATATTTTTTTGCAGCAGCTGCAATTAGCGGCGGAAAAGTAAAGGTCAAAAACCTCAATGCCGATTCAAAGCAAGGTGATAAGTTTTTTTTGAAAATCCTTGAAAGGATTGGTTGTAGCATTGAGCACGGGAATGACTATGTAACAGTGCGCGGGCCGGAGGCTGCGACTTTGCTCCCGATAGAAATTGACATGGCAAATTACCCGGATATTGTCCCAACTCTTGCAGTGGCTCTTGCTTTTGCAAATGGAAGAAGTGTAATAAAAAATATTGGTCATCTTGCAGTAAAAGAGAGCAATAGAATTGAGAGCATTTGCTCAAATCTCTCTGCATGCGGAATAAAAAATCGGGCAGGAGCAGATTTTATTGAAATTCAAGGCGCAAAACCCCACGCAGCTAGCATAAATACATTTGGCGACCATAGGGTTGCAATGGCTTTTTCTATAATGGGGCTTGCAGTAGATGGAATTGAAATAGAGAACCCGCAGGTTGTTTCCAAAAGTTACCCTAATTTTTTTGAAGAGTTATCAAAGGCAGGTGGATAGCAATGAATATTGCACTGATTGGGTTTAGGGGGACTGGTAAGAGCACTATTGGAAAAAAACTTGCAAAACGCCTTTCTATGGAATTTGTCGACCTTGACAAACAGATTTCAAAAAGGGCCTCAATGAGCGTTTCTGAAATTTTTGCAAAGAAAGGGGAAGCAAAATTCCGAGAGCTTGAGAGCAAAATTGTAGAAGAGTTTTGCGCAAAAGATAATTTTTGCATAGCATGCGGCGGAGGAGTGATATTGGACACTCAAAATGTTGAAAATCTAAAGGGAAGTGCAAAAATTGTACTCTTGCAATCTGATGCAAAAACTATATATAAAAGAATAAAAAACGA
The DNA here is from genome assembly GCA_035289625.1 of archaeon. Lineage (GTDB taxonomy): Archaea > Iainarchaeota > Iainarchaeia > Iainarchaeales > Iainarchaeaceae > UBA10205. Next base: position 18,820 of record DATDWP010000020.1, read on the forward strand.
CCAAAATAGGCCCGCATTGACTCAAAAAGGCAAATTTGAAGAAATTGTAGAGCTTTTGGAGAAGCGAAAAAGCCTTTATGAGAATGCTGCAGATATCAAGCTAGATACATCAACAGATACGGCGGAAGAATCTGTACAAAAAATAATAGATGAACTCAACACAAGGGGATTTTTATGAATCGCACACTCAAAGTGATGTTGGATAGCAGGCAGGATAATAGCTATGAAATTGAAATAGAAAATGGCCTCTCGCATACACTTGGATTGGAAATTGGTAAGAGTAATTTTGGTAAAAAATATTGCATCATAGCAGATTCACAAGTTGCAAAAGTGGCTGGGAAAAAACTTCTCTCTCAATTTGCAAAGCAATCTATTACTGCCCATATAATCTCTTTTCCGCGAGGCGAACAGAGCAAAAATATCAAAGTAGTTGAAATGATAGTTGAAAAAATGAGTAAGCTCGGATTTGACCGCAAAGATTGCATTGTAGCACTTGGCGGCGGAGTTAGCGGGGATATTGCAGGGTTTTGTGCTGCAATTTATCTGCGCGGAATAAATTTTGTGCAGGTTCCAACTACACTTCTTGCAATGGTTGATTCGAGCATTGGGGGAAAAACAGGGGTCAATTTAAAATCCGGAAAAAATCTGGTGGGCTCTTTTTATCAGCCAAAAAAAGTGTACATTTGCCCTGAATTTTTAGAAAGCTTGCCCAAAAGTGAAGTAGCAGCAGGCATGAGCGAAGTGATAAAGCATGCAATTGTTGCGGATGCCAGGTTATTTTACTTCATTGAGCAAAATATTTCAAAAATAATTTCACTTGACCCAAATGTAATGGAACAATTAATAGAAAAAAATTGCAAAATAAAAGCAGAGGTTGTTGAAAAGGATGAAAAAGAGGTAAATTATAGAAAAATTATAAATTATGGCCACACTATCGGCCACGCGCTCGAATCAATTGGTAACTACAAGCAATTCTCACACGGGCAAGCAGTTGCAATAGGAATGCGCGTTGAAGCTAAAATTTCACAAAAAATGGGGTTTTTGAATTTAGAAGAAGAAAATAAAATAAAAAATCTTTTAGAGCAAATTGGCCTACCTACTAAAGTGCCAAAAATTGATTTGCACAAAGTGATTGCAGCAACAAGAAAGGATAAAAAGGCGGTTTCCGGAAAAGTTTATTATTCTCTTCCACAAAAAATAGGTAAAATGCACCAGCAAAATGGATCTTATTCGATTTTGCCCGATGACAAAATTGTTTTTAGCTCCCTGGAGGATTGCCTATGATAATTGTCCCGGTAGCTACAAAAAAAGTTGAGGATGCATTTTTTTTAATCGAAGGGGCAAATCTTGCCGGGGATGCCATTGAAATTCGCCTGGATTATTTTAATTCACTCTCAGAATCTGATTTAGCGCGCCTAATTGCAAAGTGCAAAAAACCCTGCATCTGCACTTGCAGGAAAAAAAGTGAAGGGGGACATTTTAGGGGAACTGAATCGCAAAGGATCAATGTTTTAAAAGCCGCAATTAAAAATAAGGCACAATTTATTGATATTGAATTTGAAACGCGCAGCGATCTTAAAAAGAAAATCTATGCACTTGCAAAAAATAAGGGCACTAAAGTAATACTCTCAAAGCATTGCATGGAAAATACCCCCGCACTAATTGAACTCTGTGGCATTCTTGAAAAAATGGCAAAAGAAAAAACACACGTCGTAAAAATAGTGGCTAATGCAAAAAAGCTCTCGGACAATAGGGTGATTTTAGGATTATTTAAAGATGCCAATAAAAAGCACATAAAACTCATTGCATTCTGCATGGGAAAACTCGGGATTGACTCTCGCATCCTTTCGCATTTTGCAGGAGGGTTTGCTACTTTTGCTTCATTGCAAAAAGGTTTTGAGAGCGCTTCTGGACAAATTAGTGCTGAACAAATGAGAAGATATCGCATTGAATTTACAAAGGTGCTCTCTTGACTGATTCAAAAACAAAATTAGTCTGCGTAATAGGAAAACCCGCAAGGCACTCGCTCTCGCCAATAATGCACAATGCGGCATATTCTGCATTAGGTATAAATTACTCTTACTTGGCATTTGAACCGGAAAATCTTAAAAAAGCAGTTGAAGGGTTGGCCGAACTTGAAGTTGCAGGTTTTAATGTCACAATGCCATTTAAAGAGCAGATAATAAAATATCTTGACAGCGTGGATAAAATTGCCCAAAAAATTGGGGCAGTAAATTGTGTGGTAAATTCTAATGGAAAACTTATAGGGTATAATACTGATGGGGTTGGATCAGTTGCTGCGCTAAAAAAAATTTCCTCAATTAAGGGCAAGAGTGTTTTGGTGCTAGGTTGTGGCGGGGCGGGAAAAGCAATTGGATTTTATCTAAATGAAGAAGGGGCATCAATTACTTTTTCAGATAGTAGCTCTGCGAAGGCAAAAGGACTCGCAAAATCACTTGGGGCAAAGAGCGTTAAAATGGGTTCAATTAAATCGCTTGAAGGGTTTGACATTTTGATCAATGCAAGCCCTGTTGGAATGAAACCTAATCAGAATCAAACCCCCATTCCAAGTGAGCTTCTATATCCCGGGCTTGTGGTTTTTGATGTTGTCTATGACCCTATTGAAACTAAGCTTTTGCAGGATGCGAAATCGCTCGGATGCAAAACTATAAATGGGCTTGAGATGTTACTAGAACAAGGGTTTGCATCCTTTGAACTTTTCACAAAAAAACAAGCTCCGCAAGAAGTGATGCGAAGGGCTATTTTGGAGGCGATAGAGTGAGTTTCAACACATTCGGAAAAATATTTACCTATACAACTTTTGGCGAGAGCCATGGAAGGGCAATTGGAGTTGTTGTTGATGGCTGCCCGGCCGGGCTTTCAATTAACGAATCTGATATCCAAAAAGAACTTGATAAAAGAAGGCCTGGCCAGAGCGCAGTTACAAGCGCAAGAAGTGAATCTGATAGGGCTCAAATAATCAGCGGGGTTTTTGAAGGCAAGACAACCGGAAGCCCGATTGGAATTTTAATATTTAACGAAGATGCAAAGAGCAAGGATTATTCAAAAATTAAAGACCTCTACAGGCCGGGCCATGCAGATTATGCTTACCAGGCAAAATTTGGCTTGCGCGATTATACGGGCGGAGGAAGAAGCTCAGCCCGCGAGACTGCAATGCGCGTTGCAGCAGGCGCAATTGCAAAAAAATTCCTCTCAGAAAAAGGGATTGAAATTTATGCATTCACAAGGGAAATTTCAGGGATTCGGGCGCAGAAAACCGATTTTTCACAAATAGAAAAAAATTCAGTGCGCACGCCTGACAGGCTCGCTGCAAAAAAAATGGAGAGCGCAGTGCTTGCAGCAAAAGAGCAGGGGGATAGCCTTGGGGGAATTGTGGAAGTTATTGCAAAAGGAGTTCCGGCAGGTTTGGGAGAACCAATTTATTACAAGCTTGATTCAAAACTCGCAGAGGCGCTTATGAGCATTAATGCGGTAAAAGGGGTTGAAATAGGGGCAGGGTTTGAATCAACTCGCATGCACGGATCGCAAAATAATGATGAGATGTATGTTTCAAAAGGAAAAGTGAAGTTTCGCACCAATAATGCGGGAGGAATTTCCGGCGGGATTTCAAATGGGGATGATATTGTTTGCCGCATGGCAGTTAAGCCCGCTTCATCTATTGCAAAAGAGCAAAAAACAGTAAATACTAAAGGAAAAAGCGCAAAAATAGCAGTGCAAGGAAGACACGACCCGTGCCTCTGCCCGCGCGCGGTGCCGGTTGCCGGGGCAATGGTTGCAATTGTTCTAATGGATATGTACCTAATAGCGCGGACACGAAAGAAATAGGTTTTTGAGCTTTTAGAAGAGCCGCGCAACCAATTAAAAGTTAACGTATAATGCTTTGTGGGGGAATAAGCATTACAACAAATGTCTCAATTTACGGAAAGCAGGTAGTTATAAGGACCACAAGCCTTGACTGGGGCTCTGTTGATAAAATAATGGAGAGCGAACTCTTTGGCGCAATGCTCTCAAACTACCTAAAAAAGCTGCGGGAAAATAATTCAGAGCTTTTGCATATCCTGCCAAAAAAAAGCGAGCAAGAGCAGCACACACTTGTTCTTGACCTTTTAAAAAAACTTGCAAAAGAGGAAAAACACAAAGTCCTAGAATCAACCCCAGAGCTTGAAGGTTTTTTTACAGATATTTACTTACTTGAAAGATTTATTGAAGAATTCTACAATTACTGGAGGCTCTATGAGAGATATTTAATCTGCCTTCCCGACCCAAAGTGGGGACAAAATATTGAGATAGACAAAAAGCCCTACCGCACCTTCAATGACACAATTGAAAAGTTAAACCACATGGTGCGCAAAATATACAGGGACATTCAGGAAAATATTACGGGCGAGCACCCGATAATTTATAGGCAGGTACCGGCCGGCTGCCAGGTCGGAGCAATTGCAAAACCTGCGAATGTGAATTTGCCAAAAAAATATTCTACCCTGCAAAATATCCCGCTTATCCGCCAGGTTCTAATTGAGCCGCCAATGCTAATTGACCCTCCAATGAATAAGAGAAAAGGGGAATTTGCACTTGTTAATTCAAACCCGCTTGAGGGAATAAAATTCAACCCGGATGAGTGGCTGTGCTTTCCTGCAAAAGTTGGCGACCTTATAATCTATCTCTATTTCCACAATTTTTACACTGGGCTTAGCCTTGCAACTTCAAATTTATTTGAAATGTGCGCAGAGCAAGATTTTGGTAAAAAGCCGGATGCAATTTATGTTTATGGAGTGCCTGATGAGGCTGTGAAAAAATTTGCCCCGCAAAAGACTGTGTTTTTTGAAGATAAGGAAAATAACATAATGGTCGGGGCAATTCCTAAAGGGGATGAATTTTCCTATTTTGGGTATATTAAGAAAATGATGCTAACGCTTCACAATTCAATTATGATAAAGAGGGGAAGGCTTCCTGTGCATGGGGCAATGGTTCGCATCACCCTAAAGAGTGGGGAGAAGGCAAATATTGTATTTGTGGGAGATTCAGGGACAGGAAAGAGCGAATCGATTGAGGCTTTTAGGGTTCTTAGTGGCGAGAATTTGCAAGAATTAAAGGTAGTATTTGACGATATGGGTTCACTTGAATTAACAAAGAGCGGTATTCGCGCTTTTGGAACAGAAACAGGGGCATTTGTTCGCCTCGATGACCTAGATTCAGGTTATGCGTTTGCCCAGCTTGATAGGTCGATAATAATGAGCCCGCATAAAATAAACGCGCGAGTAGTTGTGCCAATTACTACGCTAAAAGAAGTGTTGCACGGCTGGCCAGTTGATTATTTCCTCTATGCAAATAACTATGACTCTGCATCTTCTGGAAATTATATTGAAAAATTCAAAAGTGCAAAGGATGCAATGGATGTGTTTGGGGAAGGTAAGAGGATGGCAAAAGGAACTACCCAAGAAGTTGGGATCACTACTTCATATTATGCAAATATATTCGGGCCAACACAGCTAAAAGAGGAGCATGATGTACTAGCTGAAAAATATTTCAATGCAATGTTTGATGAAAAAATGTTTGTTGGCCAAATCAAAACCCAGCTTGGAATTTTGGGAATGGAATCAAAAGGGCCCCAACAGGCCGCGCGGGCATTATTTGAATTAATGAAGGCAAAAAAGGGCTAAATGCATCATTTTATCATTCAAAAGCGATTTCGAACAGTTTTTATTTATTTCAAATTCTATTTTGTAATTATGGCACTTTCTGCAACCGAATCAAAAATTCTGCGCTCAATTGTAATCCCTTCGGAAAACAGCCCGCTAAAGCCGGAATTCCCTCCGGATAACCCAAAATTTCCGGCAACCCCTACTTTTGAAATCCAGGTGCCAGGGTTTGAAAATGTTTGGATAAAAGATGAGAGCGTAAACCCGACAGGAACCCACAAGGACAGGATGGCATGGGAGATGGTAGTAACCTATAGGGACATTTTGATTAGAAAAGATAAAGGCCAGATATATGGGGATTTGCCGCCAATGTCAATAATATCATCCGGCTCTGCTGCAATTGCAATCCAGACAATGCTGCGAAAATATGCCCTGCCAAATCTTAAGGTTCTTGTTGATGTGAATATGGATGATAAGATTGTAAACTATCTGAAAAAAATTGGCTGCGAAGTTTATGTAAATGATCTTAGCAAAAAGCCTCTTGAGTGGAGGGAGATTTTAGAACTTACAAACAATGACAACGGCTTTGACATCACTTCAAACCATGCACTAGACCACTTCAGCCGTTTCTATGATTGGATGAGTTATGAGATACTAAATAGCTCGCCTGATTATTGCTTCATACCATTTGGGACTGCAAATTTGTATGAAAACATTTTAAACATCAACAAAAAGGAAGTGACAAGTTTTTTCCACGACCCAAGGTTTAGAGGTGAGGTCAAGGATTTGCGCCAGTGTAATTTTATCGGAGCAACTACAAATAACCCAAAATCAAAAGCAGACAAGCTCTATTCTCCTCACTTGCCGTTTGCACATTTTGATGAGCAGTGGATAAGATCTTACAAGTACGCCGGCTACTGCGGCCCTGAAACTGATGTCCACCTCTTGCAGGAGAGATATTTAGATGAAGCAATGAAAATAGCGCAAAAAAATGGAGTGGACTGCGAGCCATCAGGAATTGCAGGGCTTGCACTAATGTTACAGATGAAAAATAAGTTGCCCAAAAACAAAAAGATGCTTATTGTAAATACGGGGAAGACAAAATTTTCCTGAAGGCCTGCCGGTAGGCAGTCCGCTTTGCCGCCGCAAGCAGGCGGCGGTAAATACCGGGAAAAGCAAAATTCAATTAGTTGCGGTGCAATGATTTTGCTGATTCACTTTTACTCATTGCCGCAAGTTGTTTATCGAGGCCTTTTATTGTGGAGTTTATTCCTGCAAGTTCTGCTTGTAAAGAATCTAAATGAGTAATATCTGCTGAAAATCTCTGCCGCAATTGCGGATTTTTCATTATCGCTGCCATATTTTTTACGCCTGCAGCTGCCAATAATTTTTTTTCCTTTGCAGCAATTTCCTGCCTTATTACATCTTGGAAAAGCCGCACTCTATTACTTTTAGCATCAAGTGCAAGGCGACCGACATCAACATGGGGTACTTCTGCTCCGTGATGGCCTTGTATTTTTACATCAAGACCGGTTCTGCCCAAAAAATGCATTAGGTTATCAACAGCGTGAACAGGACTTTCAAATACCAATCTTAATGGAATATGATGAGCATTTGGATGTTTTGTTGGCATGCTAAAATTAAAGCTGACTTATTATTTAATTCTTGCCCCGCACTGCGCTACTACATAATTAAGTCATTTAGCTATTTCCCCTATACGCAATGCAAGAAACTTCCACAAGCGCCCCTAGTGGGAGGTTTGCAACCTGCATGCTCTGGCGGCAAGGAAATGGCTCGAGAACCCATTTTGAATAAATTTCATTGAATTCCTTAAAATCATTTATGTCTTTTAGATACACTTCCACTTTTACTATATTTGAAATCCCAAGATCTGCGGCTGCAAGTATTTTTTCAATATTTGAAAGCACCATTTTGGTTTGATCTTTTATTGGCGCCCGGACAAGTTTTCCTGTAAAATCAAAAGCAAGCTGGCCGGAAACAAATACAAAATCACCAGCTGAAATTGCTTGCGAGTAAGCGCCGATTGGCTTGGGCACATCTTTTGATTCAATCATTTTAACCCCCATACTTGCACTATGCAACCAAAGTTTATAAACTTAATACACTAAAATAAGTACATGAAAATTGGAATTTCAAAACTTGCACTGATTTCTTTTATTCTTCTTGTTGCGCTTGCAGGATGCAGCCAGCAACAGGCTCAAAACTCTGGCGCAGATAATTCCAATTTGGTTAACAATTCCCAAAATGAGCAGGCAAATAACGATGATGGATCCTTAAATTCCGGACAGCAGGCCCCTCAAGAGGACGGAGTAAAGGCTGAAGATACAGTAGTTGAGAGTGCCCCGCCGCAAACCGTATCAGGAGAAGAAGAACCACAAAAAGAGCAGCCAAAAGAGCACATTGTAAAAATCACTGGTTCTGGTTATGTTCCATCCGAACTCACAATCAAAAATGGTGACACAATAAGATGGATAAATGAGAGTTCCGCCTCAAATTGGCCGGCAACTGCAATGCACCCAACGCATGAGAAATACCCGGGCTCTAGCATCACCAAGTGCGGGACTGATGAAGAAGATGCAATATTTGACGCATGCATGGGCATACCTGTGGGGCAGAGTTATGCTTTCACGTTCAAAGAAGTCGGCACCTGGGCCTATCATGAGCATCTGAATGTCAAGATGTTCGGGAAAATAACAGTGGAATAAAACCAGGATAATTTTTAAGGGACAATCAGTTTTGCATAATCTATTTTTTTATTCGACTGCATTTTTTCATAAATATTTTTTATTTCAGTTGCTTTTCCGCTAAGCACTAAAATCTCAAGGCATTTGTGGTTTTTCATGTGGCTGTGCAACTGGGTTTTTATTATTGATTCGAATTCATGGCGTATTTGCGAAAATGAGGAATTGTATTTATCCGAATGAATTGTGAGTAGTACAGAATCAAGCTCCCCTGAAAGCGAGGATTTTTCCTTCCTATCAGATATCATCATCTTAAGCGCGGCACGCACAAGTTCGCTTCTGCCCGCTATTCCAAGCGAATTTTGAAGAGAATCCATTTCGGAAATGAGTTCATCACTAAGTGAAATGCTAACAATTGCCATTATTCCCCCTCTTATTAAGTGATATTTAAACTACTCAAATAAAGTTATTAACAATTAGGTTTAAATTTATTAACTATTACTCTGTCTCTATGCTAGATGTTTGGGGCTACTCAATTGCAAGCGTAATAATAGTTAGCCTTGTTTCGCTTTTTGGGATAATTACCCTTCCCTTTGGAGAGAAGCGCGTCGGTAAATTCCTCATATACATGGTGAGTTTTTCAGCCGGAGCGCTCTTTGGGGACGCATTTATCCACCTCTTACCAGAAGCTGCTGAGCAAATAGGGGGATTTACACCAACCCTTGCGTTATATCTTATCGGCGGGATAATTTTCTCTTTTATTATTGAAAAATTCATAAGATGGAGGCATTGCCATTTGCCAACAACAGAGGACCATCCACATCCACTTGCTCTTATGAATATTGTTGGGGACGCTACACACAATTTTATAGATGGACTAATAATTGCAGGTAGCTATCTTGTAAGTATTCCAGTAGGAATTGCAACTACTCTTGCGGTAATTTTCCATGAAATCCCGCAAGAGATCGGTGATTTCGGGGTTCTTTTGCATGGAGGGTTTAGCAAGCAAAAAGCACTCATGTTCAATTTTTTGAGCGCTCTAACTGCAATTCTTGGGGCAGTTGTTGCGCTGCTAATTAGTTCATTTGTTGAAAATATTACAATTTTTCTCGCGCCCTTTGCTGCAGGAATATTCATCTACATTGCAGGAACAGACCTAATCCCGGAGCTGCACAAAGAAGTTGAAGTGAAAAAATCATTCATACAGCTCTTGTGGTTTGTACTTGGAATTGGAGTAATGCTCGCATTGCTGTTGCTTGAGTGAAAATTGACTGATAAAACTACGAGGCCGCAAACTTAACCGGCCAGTTTTATTTTGCACAAATAAATAAGAAAAACAACGGCCCGTAAATGACTTAAAATAAGTTTTCCCAGAATAGCATTTTATGAAATCATTCAATGGAAAAATCCTGGCATTATTGTTGCAAATTCCTCGCGGCAAAGTTACAACTTATACTGCTCTTGCAAGGGCCGCTGGAAGCCCAAAAGCGTACAGGGCTGCAGGAAACGCGTGCAACAAAAACCCTAATTCTCCACAAGTGCCGTGCCACAGAGTTGTTTCAAGCAATGGTAAAATTGGCGGTTATGCACGTGGAACGAAAAGAAAAATTGAGCTTTTAGAAGGCGAAGGAATCAAAATTTCTGAAGGCAAAGTAGTGGATTTTGAAAAAAGGCTCTTTAGTTTTGAATAAAAGGATTTACTATCAAATAATTAGCATGGTACTCATAGAATCAAATTATTCTGTTCTAAAAAAAGGCTCGCTTGCCCCAAGTTTTGAACTGCCGGGGGTTGATGGAAAGACCTACTCCATTGATGGCTATCCGGGTTCAAAGGCATACTTAGTAGTTTTCATGTGCAACCACTGCCCTTATGTAAAGCCGAAAATGAAATACCTAAAAGAACTCTATGATAAGTACAAGCCAAAGGGGCTTGCAATGTTTGGTATTAGCAGCAACGATCCTGCAGCAGTCGGGGAGGATGATTTTGAGAATATGAAAAGGGTTGCAAAAGAACAAAAATTTTTATTCCCATATCTTTTTGATGAAACCCAAAAAATTGCAAAAATTTATGGAGCAGTATGCACTCCTGACCCGTTCCTATTTGATTCTGATAAAAAACTAGTGTACCATGGCCGGATTGATAATGCGCACAAAGAGATGCATGAAAATGCTTCCACCAATGAATTGGAAGAAGCAATAGCGCAAGTTCTTGCTGGCAAAAAAAATACTTTAAAAGAAGAGCCATCATTTGGATGCAGCATTAAGTGGAAAATAAATTAATTTATAAATATTCTTTCCAGCTCTTTATTTCAAGGTCTTTTATTTGTTTTTTCATAATTGATGAGAGGAATGCTTTTGCTATCTGCAGGTTTGTGATTAGCGGGATGCTATAATCAACTGCTGCTCTTCGCACATCGTATTTTTGGTCGGTTGAGATCTGGCGCAGCGGGTCTGCAATTATTATCGCCAGCTCTATTTTGCCTTTTTGCAAAAGTTCCATTACATTCGGAGTTTTTTTCTCATGGATTTTGTGCACCAAAGTACATTTCACATCATTTTCGCGCAAAAATTTTGCAGTGTGCTCTGTTGCGTATATTTGAAGTCCTTTATTTGAAATTAATTTTATTTCAGCTAGCATTTTTTCTCTATTTATATCGCCTGTTAGAGAGAGAAGAATGGATTTTTTTGGGATTGAATAGCCAGTACTTAGAAGTGATTTTAATAGCGCGTCCTCAAAGTCGCTTCCGATACAACCAACTTCTCCAGTTGATGCCATTTCAACCCCTGAAATTGGGTCAGCGCCTTTGAGGCGTGAAAAAGAGAACTGGGGGGCCTTTATGCCAACATGATCTAGTTCTAAAAAGGAATTATTATTTTGCTCTATTGTAATTCCCATTATAGATTTTGTTGCAAGCTCTATAAAATTTGTCCCCGTAACTTTTGAAACAAACGGCATTGAGCGTGATGCGCGTAGGTTGCATTCAATTACTTTGACTTCATTATTTTTTGCAATGAATTGGATATTAAATGGCCCTGATATTTCAAGTTCAGCTGCTAGTTTTGAAGCGATTTCTCTCATCCTACGCACGGTTTCAATATAGGTCCTCTGGGGAGGCAAAACCATTGTAGCATCACCTGAATGCACGCCCGCATTTTCAATGTGCTCTGTTACTGCCAATGCGCAAATTTTGCCTTTCTGCGCAACCGCATCTAGCTCTATTTCGCGCGCGTTTAGTATGAATTTGCTCATCACTACAGGATAGTCTTTACTAAGCGATGTTGCCTGCCCCAAATAGTGTTCAAGTTCTTCTGGGCTAAATGCCACTGCCATGGCCTGGCCTGAGAGAACATAAGAGGGGCGAACAAGCACAGGATAGCCGGCGTTTTTAGCAAATTGCTCTGCCTTTGCAAGTGTTGTTAGTTCTTTCCATTCAGGTTGTGGGATTGCAAGTAAATCGCAAAGGGTGCTGAATTTGTGCCTATCTTCTGCAATGTCAATGCTTTTTGGGCTAGTGCCAAGCACTCTCATGCCGGCATCGTGGCATTTTAGGGCAAGGTTGTTTGGTATCTGCCCGCCCATTGAAACAACAAGCCCTAAAGGATTTTCCTTTTCATAAATATCACTTACCGCTTCAAAACTAAGTTCATCAAAATAGAGTTTGTCGCACTCATCATAATCTGTTGAAACAGTTTCAGGGTTAAAATTTATCATTATAGTCTGGTAGCCATTTGAGCGCAGGGTTTTTACTGATGAAACTGCGCAGAAATCAAATTCAACGCTGCTACCTATTTTATATGCGCCAGATCCTAGCATTATTACTTTTTTTTGCCCTGAAAATTCCACATCATCTGAAATTGCATTGTATGTTAGGTAGAGGTAGTTGGTTTTTGCAGGGTACTCTGCTGCAAGGGTGTCTATTTGTTTTACAAATGGTAAAATTCCAAAAGTTTTCCTTTTCTCCCTAACTGATTTTTCATCCCCATTTGCAATTAGCATGGAAATTTGCTTATCTGAAAAACCCTGCTTTTTTGCAAGTAAAAATAAATCTTGCGGAAGCGATTCTAGCGCGTGTTTTTCTATTTCTTTTTTTGTTGAGACAATTAGTTTGATGCGCTGTAAAAACCAGGGGTCAATTTTTGAGGCGGAATGGATTTTTTCAATTGATACCCCTTTTTCTAACGCTTCAGCAACTGCAAATATCCTCTTATCTGTTGGATGTGAAACCTCGTGGGCGAGCTTTTTGAAATATACCTTATTCCCAACTACCCCATACATTCCGATGTGCAGCATCCTAATTGCCTTCTGAAGGGCCTCTTCAAAGGTTTTGCCAATTGCCATAACTTCCCCAACACTCTTCATCTCAGAGCCGATTTTTTTGGAAACATTGCGGAATTTCTGCAAATCCCAGCGCGGGATTTTCACGACTACATAGTCAAGTGCTGGTTCAAAACAGGCTTTTGTCACTTTTGTAATCGAATTTTCAAGTTCAACTAGCCCGTATCCGAGGGCAAGTTTTGCTGCAACAAATGCTAGCGGATACCCTGTTGCTTTTGAAGCAAGTGCTGAACTTCTTGAAAGGCGCGCATTAACCTCAATTACCCTATACTTTTCACTTTTAGGGTCAAGTGCGAATTGGATGTTGCACTCTCCCACAACCCCTAGGTGGCGTATTACTTTTATTGAAATTTCGCGAAGCAGGTGGTACTCATTGTTATTGAGCGTTTGTGAAGGGGCTACTACTATACTCTCCCCGGTATGAATTCCTAGCGGGTCAAAATTTTCCATGTTGCACACTGTAATGCAATTGCCATATTTATCGCGCACAACTTCATATTCAATTTCTTTCCAGCCCGCAAGCGATTCCTCCACTAGCATTTGGGAAGCTGTCCGAAACACTTGGTATGATCTCTCTTTTAGTTCTTTTTCATTTTTTATTATGCCGCTGCCCTTTCCGCCCAGTGCAAATGCAACCCTTACCATTACGGGGTAGCCGATTTTTTTTGCAGCGACAAGTGCTGCTTTTGTTGAATTCACTGCAACTGATTTTGGAACATCTACATTTATTTTTCCAAGTTCACGGTTGAACAGTTGCCTATCCTCGGTTAGTTCGATGCTGCGCACCGGAGTCCCTAGCACTTTCACACCATGCTTTTTGAAAACTCCCACTTTATCTAGCTCGAGTCCGCAATTTAGCGCGGTCTGGCCCCCAAAGGAGAGCATTACCGCATCTGGTTTTTCCTTCTCTATTACCCTCTCAACAAAATATGGAGTGAGGGGCAAGAAGTACACTTGATCTGCAAAACCTTTTGAAGTCTGGACAGTAGCTATGTTGGGGTTGATTACAATGACTTCTATCCCCTCTTCTTTGAGGGCTTTTATTGCCTGCGAACCGGAGTAGTCAAATTCTCCGGCTTGTCCAATGGTTAGAGCACCAGAACCTAACAAGAGGACTTTTTTTGGTTTTGAAATGCTCATTTGCGATCCTTCCAAGTAACCATCTTAATTTCATCTCGCTTAATGTACATTTTTGCGCTTTGAATAATAAAGTAAATACTCGAAAGTTGATTTCCGACAATGTGCCTGATGTTGCCGGAAAAAATTTTCTTTTCAGCAAAACTCAATCTGTTTCTTTGCTTGCCATACTCTTCCGAGGTTTTTTTTGCATGCTCTATTTGTGCTTTAATAAATTTGTTAAGAGAATCCAAATAACTGACGGCGGCTAATTTATTTTTTACCCCAACTCGCCTGAGGACATATTCTACAATAGATTTTCTGGTAATAAGAGGAGTAAGGTCATCTCTAATAGCCTTAGCAAAAATTGATGAAATCTCTCTATCATATATTGAATTATTCACAATTTCCAAATTCAGCAATTTTCTACCTTGAAAATTTATATCACCTCGTTCCAACTTGCCCTTTTTAAAAGTTGGAAATTTTTTTGAATAATAATATGCTCTTTTAACAAAACGTGTTGCAAGCCTTTCAAAAGATTTAGGTTTTCCTCGTATCATTTTAGTTCCCCCAAAAAGTCGTCAAATAAAAATGCAGTATCACGAGGGCCGGGGTTTGCTTCAGGATGGAATTGTACTGAAAAGAATGGTTTTGTGCGATGCCTTATCCCTTCATTTGTCTGGTCGTTTGCATTTCTCATCCATGCAACCCAATCTTTTGGAAGTGTGGATTCATCAACTGCAAACCCGTGGTTTTGGGAAGTGATATAGCAGCGCTTCTCTCCAACAATATATGCGGGTTGGTTTTGCGAGCGGTGGCCATATTTTAATTTGTAAGTATTAGCTCCAGCTGCTAGTGCTAGCAATTGGTTTCCGAGGCAGATTCCAAACATTGTCCTCTCTTCTAGTATTGCCCTTTGGATATTGCTAATTGTAGCAATACACATCTTTGGGTCTCCCGGCCCGTTGCTTATTAAAATCCCGTCAAAATCGTGCTCGAAATCTTTTGACATGAAATCAAAATCCCAAGGGACTCTTATCACACGCGCTTTTCTTGCAAGCAAAGAGTGGATTATGTTATTTTTCGCTCCGCAATCAATTAGCAATACTCTCTTGCCGCTCTTTCCATACAAAATCGGCTTGTGGATGCTAACATCTTCTACAAGGTTTTGCTTATTTGGGTCATCCATTTCAATTTCTTTGTCGATTATTATTTTCCCAAGCATTGTGCCTTTTTCGCGCAATATTTTTGTTAAGGCGCGCACATCAATGCCGCAAATTGCAGGTATTTTCTCCTCATTTAACCAAGCCCCTAGTGATTTTGCCGCCAAATGGTGTGAATATGCATCTGAATAGTAGTTTACAACAAGGCCGCGTACTTGTATTTTGTGTGATTCGAAATTTTTGATAAGGCCGTTTTCAGTAATTTTTTCAGGGACCCCGTAATTTCCAACTAAAGGGTAGGTGAGGCAGAGTATTTGCCCGCAATAGCTTGGGTCAGTTAGGCTCTCGTTATACCCAACCATTCCGGTGTTAAATACCACTTCTCCAGAATTTGATGCAGGATAGCCAAAAGAAGTACCCTCAAAAGTGGTGCCATCCTCTAACACTAATTTTGCGCTCTGAAATTTCATGCTCTCACCTCTAGATGTGAAAAATATGAAAATTCACCCAAAAAGCAGGGAAATATTCTGAGAGAAAAAAAACTTGCCATCTAAAAAAAAATTTATGCGCAAGAAAGTTTATAAGGGTTACGGGACAGGGCTATGGGTTTTCTTTTTGAATATTATCCTTCTGTGTTTTGGCCCAAAGTTCCAGGTCGAAGTGTAGCCATGCGCTTGCATTATTGGTTCAATACGCTTTATTGCAGCAAACCTGTTTACTGCTGCTGAAATTCGGATTTCATCACTCCCTTGGTGCACATGCGCTGATAAAAAACTATAGAATTTAGCCGCTCTTGGAGGGGGCTTTGAAAAAATTGCTTTATGAATCTTATTTGTAAGCCCTCGCGCCATATCAGGTGGGTGTTTTGGCATATTTGTATTCTATAAGTTTTAGCAAAATAAAAGGGTTTGGTTCACATCTTGCGCAGCCGCTCTTCTTCTACTACTTTTTCGCGCAAATAGTCGATAAATTCACGGCGGTAGTTGCTGATCTCCTCGATATTTCCGCGCTGTAAAAACTCTGCAACTTTTTTTATGAACAAATTGCTCCCAACAACCTGCGGCATTACTACATAATCAACTCCGTTCTCATACAAAGAGAGTGTATCTTTGAAATGGTGCGCCCTTGCAAATACGACTATTTTGGGGTTTATTGATTTTGCATATTTTATCAGCGCAATTGATGGTTTTGCGTAAGGGATTGCAAGCACCAATATCCTTGCTTTTTCAATTCCAACTTTCATCCACACTTCAGGGTTATCAACCGAGCCATAAATTGCATCAATTTCGTGCTCTATATTATATTTGACAACTTCTGAATCAGAATCAACAACAACTACAGGATAGTCCTCTTTTATTGAAGCTGCAATACTAGAGCCAACGGTGCCGGCTCCGATAATTACCACGTGCCCACTGATATTTTGCCCAAGGTGCTCTAGTTCAGAAAGTCTTCTGTGCAAAAGTTTTGATTCTTTTAATGGCCTTATTAGAGGGAGGAATTTTTTATTTACAAAACTATAAATCGGCGCGCTTGTGCCCATAAAATATGGTGTAAGTGCCATTGAAAGGGAAATTATTAGTATTATGAAAGGGTAAAGCCCTGGAGTTTGCTCGAGTATTTGCCTCCCTTGGCTAGCTATTACAAATGAGAATTCTGAAACCTGCGCAAGGGAAAGAGCTACTAGAAGGCTCACCCTCCCACCATATCCGCTAAGGCTAGTTATTGCGTAATAAATAAGGGGCTTGAAAAAGAAAACAAGCAGTATGATTATTAGTGCAAGGCCTAGGGGAAATGAGACAAAGCTGGGCGCAATCTGGATTCCGAGCGTCACAAAAAATATTGTTGCCAAAAAATCACGCACCCCGCGTATTTTGTGCAATACTTCAAGGTTGTATGGGAGCGTTGAGAGTGCAACCCCTGCAATAAATGCCCCCACTGCAATTGAGAAGCCAAGAATTGAGGAAATGAATATGAAAAAGAACACCGAACTCATTGCAGAAAGAAAGAGCAGCTCTTCTGATTGGACTGCAAAAGCAAATATTTTTGGATAGATGTATCTGCTCATTGCATAAGCTAGAAGTAGTATTGCCAAAACTTTTAGTATAAGAGGCAAAATAAGCGAAACGGAAAAGAGGTTTGAAACATTTTCAAGTAGCGGGAGAGCCAGTATTACCAAAATGTCCTGCACTAGTAAAAATCCGATCATCAACCTGCCGTGCAGCGTGTTTATTTCGCGAAAATCCGATAGCAATTTTACAACAATAGTTGTTGAGGAAAATGCAACAATTATTCCCAAATAGAGTGCCTGCTCAAATGAGAGAAAATTCCACAAATAATTGAATGCAAAAACCGTTGCAACAGTCATTGCAACCTGCATTATTGAACCAAGGATTGCAATTTTTCCAAATTCTAGCATTTTTCGTAAATCAGTTTCAACACCTACTGAAAAGAGCAAAAATGCAACCCCTAGTTCTGAGAGTAATAATATTTCCTCGGTTGTGCTAACTCCAAAGCTTATTCCAAAAAAGTTAATTCCAAGTGATCCTAGTGCAAACGGGCCTATTATGATTCCCGCGGCAATATATGCTAGAAGTGGAGGCTGGTTTAGTATGCGCGCAATGAAATTTAGAAGCGTAGCAAAGAGCAGTATTAACCCTAGGTCAAATAGTAAAGTAAAGCCTTCAACCGCCATATTTTTGCCCAAGAGAAAAATAGTCCATGAAGTATATATGGCTTTTGCGCAAAAAATCAAATTTCAAGGAGTTATTAGTTTTTCAAATAGAAGCTGTGCAATTATGAAAACAATATAGAGTAAAATAAGGGCAGCGCCGTCGACTTTTGAAATGGAGTGTTTTTTCCTTATAATAAATATTACAATGAGCATTGCAAGCGCCATAAAGGCCGCGCCAAGTATTGCAAGCTGGGGGTAGGATGGTTTTATTGGGGATATTATTGCAATTACTCCAATTGATGCCATTGCATCTGCAAATACATTCCCAAGTACATCGCCAAATCCTAATTCTGAGCGCTTATTTCTAGCTGCCGCAATTGCAAAGGTTAGCTCCGGAAGGCAGGTGCCGACAGCAATCATGGCCCCTAGGAAAAAGAGCGGGACAAAAATCTCTGTGCTAATTTCTATTGCCGCCCGGGTTATCAATTCTCCTGATAAAAATAGTACTCCGACCGATAAGAGTAGCAGTAAGAATTCCAAAGCAATGTTTCCGTGCATCTGCGGCCTTGTTTTGACATGTGACCTTTTGTCCATAAGGATAAAAATTACATATAAAATAAATCCAAGGACAAGGATAACACCTTCAACCCTTGAGATCTCCCCATCCAACAGCAATAAGAGCGGCAAAAATACCGAAATCAGAAATATTGAGGATTGTTCTGCAACCTTGCGGTTCAGGTCTAGTCCATTTGAAAGAAGGGCAACAAGCCCGAGTACTAGAGTTAGATCGGCAATGTTTGACCCAAGAATTATCCCAAGGCCAAATGAAGGGGCACCTTCAAGGGCAGAAACCACGCCGATCGAGAACTCGGGAAGTATTGTAACAACGCCTACAAAAAGAAAACTTATTATAAATTCTGAAATGCCAAAGTGTTTTGAGATTGACATTACTTTTTTTAGAGCATATTTTGCGCTAGCACTAAGTATCACAAATCCTAGCAGCAGAGCAGCGATTGAATATATGAGCATTGCTATAATTGAAAAGTAGGAGTATTTAATTTTTCCCAATTGTCTTTTTGGCTATTTTCCACCTAATGCCCTGTGCGGTGTCAATTAGTTCGATCCCTTTTTCTAAAAGCTGCGATCTTATAAGGTCTGAACTTGCAAAGTCCTTTTCTTTCCTGTACTTTTCCCGCATCTCAATCAGCCCCATTATTTGCGGGGAAAGCTTCTCTTCTTTTTTTTCAAAATCAAAAAAACCGAATATTTCATTTATTTCGCGCAAAAAAACCAGGGCATCCTGAACATCCTTTTGTGAAATTTTCTGCATTGAAATTGCAGAATTTAACTCCGATTGCAATTTATAGAGGCATGCCCATGCATTGGGCAAATTGAAATCCGAATCCATTGCCTTAATGAACCCGGATCTGGCATTCTCTATTTCTTTTTTTATTTTTGGGTTTTGTGTGCCTTCTTTTATACCAAGCAGCCCATCTATTGTCCCTTGCCATTTATAAAGGTTTTTTTGTGCGGCTTCAATTGCCTTGTCTGAAAAATCCACGCGCGATCGGTAGTGCAAGATTGATATGAAATACCTAAATGCGCGCGGGTTGAATTTTTCCAAAAGTTGTGGAATTGTGATGTAATTTCCTAGTGATTTCGACATTTTTTCCCCGCCAACATTCAAAAACCCGGCATGTAACCAGTATTTTACAAATGGTTTTTTGCCAAGGGCTGCTTCGCTTTGCGCTATTTCATTTTCGTGGTGCGGGAATACAAGATCAACTGCCCCGCCGTGGATATCGATTTTTGGCCCCAAATATTTTGTGCTCATTGCGCTGCATTCAATATGCCAACCCGGGCGCCCTTTTCCCCACGGACTATCCCAAGCCGGTTCGTTTTCTTTTGCCTTTTTCCAGAGCGCAAAATCCATTGGGTTTTGCTTTTCATATTTATCGGTTTGCACGCGCTTTCCGCTAACGCTCTTTTTGACCTTGATATTGCTAAGTTTTCCATAACCGGAAAATTTTTGTATTGAGTAATACACCCCATCATCTGTTTCATAAGCAAAGCCTTTTTTTTGCAAATCTTTTACCATTGCAACTATTTCCCCAATATGCTCGGTTACCCGCGGCATTAGGGTTGGTTTTTTTATCCCTAGTTCGTCTAGGTCTTTTAAAAAAAGCGGGATGTTTCTATTTGCAAGTTCAAAAATTGTAATTCCTTCTTTATTTGCTTGGGTTATCATATCATCGTGCACATCGGTAATGTTCACCACATATTTTACCGAATAACCCCTATACTCCAAGTACCTGCGGATCAGGTCAAATGCGCTATAGGTCCTTGCATGGCCAATATGCCCGGGCCCGTAAACAGTCGGGCCGCACACATACATTGAAACCTCATTTGCCCTCCGGGGCTTAAAAATCTCGGCCTTTTTTGAAAGCGTATTATACACTTTTAGCATGACAGAAGAGTAGAAGGGAAAAATTAATATATTGGGAGCGGTATCATTGATTCTGGAAAAGAAGGCCTAGAGCCTAAAAGCTAAGCCTCATCATCTTCGTAGTCGAATTCTTCATCCAGTTCTTGCATTTCCTCATATTTCTTTTCCTGGTCGGTTACTAGCTTATATTCGCCCTTCTTTACTTCTACTGTGAGAAGTTCAGAGCACTCTTGGCACCTGAAAAAATCCCCTTCATCATACTCTGATGTGTCAAAATCAATCTGCTCTTTACAAATAGGGCATTTGGTTTTCAACTGCTATCCCCTCAAAAAAACCTAAATATTAGCCGGGACAAAAAGCCTTATAAATATTCTTTTCGGTGGTATTTGAGCGATTTTATAAAAAAAGCGAGAAAGCAAAAGCCACAAGGTTTGAGAGCACAAATGAGAGCACTGCAAATACCACTACAAATACGCTGTTTGAAAAGGAATTGTGTTCGTCTACCAATTTCCCTATCTTATATATTACATAGGCCCCTGAAAAAAGCGCAAAAAACCCCAAAAGAACCATTACTATTGTAAGCGCGAGCAGAACAGATTCTGAAGGAAGTGCAAGTGAACTTACAACAGAGAGCATCTGCTCAAAAGTGACATTTTGCCCCTGCAATGTTGCTATTTTTGCAAAAAACCCGGGAACTGCAATATGCACTACTAGAAGGCAGAGTGCTGAGAAGATGAAAGTGATTAGATAGGTTGTTGAAAATGCACTGACAATAGATGAGAACTTCCCTCGAACATTCCTCCCCTTGAAAACTACCAATAAAATATACATGAGAATGCTTGCTAAAATAAAATATATAATTTCGCGCAAAGCCCCAATTGCAATATCTAAAGGTTGAATGCTTATTCCAAAGAGTGCTCTAACTGCCACTAGTAGGGCAAAAGGGAGCAGCAAAAATATGAGCGCGAGAAGGATATTTGGGTTATCAAAGCGCGCTTTTACAAAATTACGCAAAATTCCTAAAGCCATAAAATTCAATTTTATTAGGGAGAGGAAGTATTTAAAGATTTTGAGGCTCACAACCCTTGAAGATATAGGCAGATTATGCCGATGTTTTTAGGTCTATTTGTATTGAATCATAATTTACTTGCGCATAGACATTTTTGCCGGATTTTTTCAGGTCTACAAAACCGATTGCTTCAAGTTCATGCAAATCCCTGCTGACTGCCTCTTTTTTCCTCTCTAGCTCTATCGCGATTTTTGTCACGCTCTGCCCTGTGACATCTGAGAGATATTTGAGGAGCTGTAATTTTTTTGCCGAGAGTATTGAACTGAATTGTTCTATGTTTTTGAAGTAAACTACTTTGCGCGGGAATTTGCCCACATTTTTTGGGTTGCCAAGTTTATCCATATCGCGCAGCGTGTTGGCGCCTATTTTTATTACAAGTTTTTTCATATTAACCATTATAACCTAGCAGGGCATGAAATTCCCTTATTTTGCCCAAATCTACACCATAAACAGTTAACTCTCCACGTTAATAAAAATCTTTGGCGCTTGACTTTTGTTAATGGTTTTTGTTGAAATGCCGACACCCTAAAACCGTTCACCTTGGAAATCTTCAGTATGGCATATAATCCAGATAATTGCCCATTAGACTATGCGCCCTACAGGAAACAGTTTTCTACTTAAATGTTTCCTTCAGGAAACACTTATATAGTGTTTGGCCGTTAATTATTGCTATGTACCGTGATGTTTTCAAGCGGATAGTTGCCGAGTGGCTGGAGAGGCCTTTGCCAGAACTTATCAGGAGAAATATTGAATTAAAGCCGGATAAGGAGAACATTAATGCAGTAATAGGCCCAAGAAGAGTCGGCAAAACATCCTTAATGTTATATACGGCAAAAGGCCTGCTTGGCAAGTTAAGGAAGGAGGAAATTTTATTTGTTGATTTTGAAGACAACCGGCTCGCAGGCATTTCCTCACCAGAGCTTGATGAGTTATTCGTGGCTCATAGGGAAGTTACCGGCATAGAGCCGAAGTACCTTTTTTTTGATGAGGTGCAACAGGCGCCGGGCTGGAGCAAGTTCATAAGAAGGCTACACAACTCCGGGAAATATTGCATTGTGGTGAGCGGTTCCTCTTCAAAGCTTTTGAGCATGGAAATAGCCACCGAGCTGCGTGGCAGGTACAAGAGCACTTTAATGCTCCCTTTTTCATTCAAGGAGTTCCTTGCCCTAAAAGGGTTTACGTATGATGGAAAAGTGCAGTTCAGTGAAAAGAAAGGCCTTCTACTCAGATTGCTTGAGGAGTACATGTCCTATGGCGGGTTTCCGCTGGTGGCAAAAAGCGACTTGAATGGAAAAAAAGACCTGGTTAGGTCCTATTATGAGACAGTATTCTACAAGGACATTGTTGAGCGCTACAAAGTCAAGAACATTGACATAATGGAGGCTCTCATGGGCCATGCCATGGACAATAATTCCACCATGTTTTCGGTTACCTCATTTTGGAAAGTGCTCAAGCAGAAAGGCATAAAGACAAGCAAAAAGACCGTTTCACTCTACCTAAAGTACCTTGAGGATGCATTCTTTGTATTTTCCTCGCAAAAATTCTCTTACTCATCAAAAGTCCGTTCCCTCAACCCCAAAAAAATTTATTTGTCCGACAATTCATTCCAAATATTTCTCTCCACAAACTTTAGCCCCGACAGGGGAAAACTCCTTGAAGCGGTTGTAATGCAGGAGCTGAAGAGAAGGAACTCCCAGATTTTCTATTTCAAGGAAAAAAAGGAATGCGACTTCATAATAAAGAACGGGCGGCAACTTGCGGCATTGCAGGCAACCTATGAACTAAATCCGGGAAATAGGGAAAGGGAAACCGCCGGATTATTGGAAGCACTTGGCAAACTAAAAACCAGAAAGGGGACAATACTCACTTTCGACCAGGAAGAAGAAATAAAATCCGGAGGGAAAAAAATAGCGGTAACGCCTATATGGAAATGGCTCTTGGGGTGAACCGGGTTTTGCGCACCTAAACAATGATTATGAAAATTATTTTGCCTGAAGGTTTTAAAAATCCGGCAACCCGGAATATGGTTTATTTTCTTATTATTAGTTTTCCTAGTTTTTGGATTATTAGTTGGTGTCGGTTGGTTGGTTTTATTCGCAGGATTGCTTTTTTTGTTGGTTGGAGTTCGAGTCCGCTGCTTGAAAGAATTGTTAGTGAGCCGTTGCGTAAGTCAAAATTGTTTCCAACCCGCGCAACCATTGTGTCCTTGTACAAATTATTGACATCGGTTGCGGTGAGCGCGCGGTTGTAGATGCGCACGTCGTCGATGGAGCCGGAGAAATATTCAGAGCCATTTGAATAAGCTCCGATTGATAGTTTTTGATCATTTGTGCGTATTAAACCGGTATGACTTGTATTATCAATTTCGGTACCGTTCCAATACAACCTAATGGTGCTACCATTGTAGGTACCAACCAAATGAACCCATGTGCCAATCGGCAGATGATCTAACGTGGAAGCAATAGCACTTTGATTGCTTGCGTTCCTAATGCCCAAATAAGTAGAAGCACCATCGTTTGAAGGCCCTTGAGAAAGATAGTATGTAAGATCATCACTATTACCCTTCACAACAATTTTTTTGTAGGAAT
The DNA here is from genome assembly GCA_035289625.1 of archaeon. GTDB lineage: Archaea > Iainarchaeota > Iainarchaeia > Iainarchaeales > Iainarchaeaceae > UBA10205. The sequence continues at coordinate 42,571 of DATDWP010000020.1, forward strand.
TTTGTGATGCTACATTTACCCACGTGCTCACCGTGATCTCTGATGTGATATCAAGCAAACTTGAGTCCGCAATAGTCACAGTATCATCACTCCCATCAAATTGTAGTGCTCCGCCTAGTTTTCCGTTTGTTATCCGCACAGGCCCAGAGGTAAGGTTTCCATCGTTTCCATTCCCACTAAAATCTTTTGCAATTGCTCCTCTTCCTTCGTCAAATTTCCATTGCCCCACTAAATTTTGATCATAATTAGTTCCAAGTTCGCAAGTAGTGTTCCCATCAATTATCCAATCAGTTCCCGAAGCACTCGGCGGCTGACAAAAATACAATTGGTTGACATCACCAGCAGACAGAGCACGATTGTACACGCGGACTTCATCGATACCGCCACGCCAAAAATATGAACCGCTTGACCATTGCCCAATGATAAGGTTTGCATCATAAT
>DATDWP010000021.1:0-116514 GCA_035289625.1 archaeon
CTTTGAAGGCGATCAGGATTCGGAGGGCGGCGATGACTTGGACGATGAGGACAGCGATGATAACGAGGGTGGCGATAGGGACACTGATATGGAAGAGAGTTCCTAAAACCAACCTTTTCTAATTCTTCTTTTTCCCCGCTCTTTTTGCGGGGAAACATCACATATTCACTAGCACTACATACATATTATGCAATTTAGATGCGGGGAGCAGGATTTGAACCTGCGGTGCCACTAAGGCGGTAGCCCCTGAAGCTACTGGAATAACCACTATCCGACCCCCGCTTTGCAATAAGCAATCTTGCACCAAAACGCCTATAAATTTCTTTATTTGAACCTAAAACAGATCAAATTAGCTTATTTGCCCGCCAGCCATTTGCCCAACGCATGCGCTGCTTTTGAGCGGTGGGAAATTTTATTCTTCTCTAAAATATCAATATCAGCTAGCGCGTCTTTGTACCCATCCGGAACAAATATTTTTTCATATGGAAGCCTATCCTTTTCAAGAGAAACAACATTTTCCAATAGCGTACCTGAAAGTGTTCCTGAAAAAGATTTGAACTCTTTGCCATCATAGTAGCATATCACGGTCTTGAAATGGCAGCGCTTATTTTGAACCCTTTTTATCAGGGCAATTAGCCCATCAAAACCAATCCCCAAAAAAACACGCTTAGCTAACATTCCCGGAAAATCATTATACGCTTCAAAAAATACACCAGTATCCTCTACAATTACCGGTTTTTTTATTTTTTCAAACGCCTGCCTTGCTTTCTCCTTTGCGATTTTGTCAAGCGAATCATAATCAGGTTCAACTATTTCAAGGCTTTTGTGCAAGAGATCTATTGAATAAGTAGAAAGGATTGCAGAAATTTCAGAAACCTTGTGCTTATTGGTTGTTGCAATATAGAGTTGCATTTTGCTAAACACCAAAAATCAGCCATCGATAAATTGTATAAAAGAGAGTTTTAAGGTAAAACCGGCCTTTGCGCTTCCCCTCACAAGTGTCCCTTGCAATGGCGGCTTATCAAAAGTTGCAACATTCATCTTGCCATACAAATCCCCATAGCTCATTTTAAAATTCCCGGAAACCCTCATAATTTGGTTTCCGTTTAATTCAGCTGTTTTATAAGAGCTCCTCTCAAAATAATTTATTACCCCATCACGAAAATTCCCTTCCGCTTCCTCAATATTCACTTCAGTGATCTTATGCTCATTCATGGCAGATTTTATGCACCCTAAAATATTATCCCCCTCATCTAAAATAAGGGTCAAATAGTTCTTCACGCCGCGCTTGTTGAATAGGTGCGCATCAATATGTGGCATGAAAAAAGTAATGATCAGGCATCTTAATAAGCGTTGCAGGTCTACTGGGGCCTGTTTAAAAAGTATTTTCCAATAAAACAAATCCTAAATTGGCATATGCCCTTTTTGAGTCGTCAAAGGCCTGTGTGTGGGCATCTGGCATTGGGGGTTTTGATCAACGGTAGGCCTGCTGCCTATTAGGGAAAAATTAATAAGATACCCCCTACTCTTATGTCCATGGATGATTTTTTCGGGCTAGCCGGACTTATACTAATACTAATTGCATGGATTCCTGGAGTAGTTGAAACAATAAAATCAAAAAAACCCAAAATGGAACCCCAATTCATTGTACTCTACTTTGCAGGTTCAGCAAGCCTTGCAATCTATGCGCTCCAACTAAATGCCCTTCCTTTCCTAGCACTAAACCTTCTTGCAGCACTTGTCCCGATGATTAATCTCTACTACTACGCGCAAAACAAAACAAAATAGACATAGCCCCTAAGACCAGAAAGGGCAGAATGAACAGGACTTTTTTGTTTGATTAGTTTAATTATGAAAGAGAACAATAACTTGCACAAACTGTTGCTTTAAATATTTTTCTACAGTCACTCTTTAGATGGTTGCAAAAGAATATGATGTAATAATAGTAGGAGGGGGCCCAGCCGGAAGTTCCACTGCACTATTTTTGAATAAATTAGGGGTAAAAAACGTACTTTTACTAGACAAAGCAAAATTTCCACGCGACAAAATCTGCGGAGACGCATTCTCCGGCAAAAGCGTTGGAATGGCAAAAGAACTGGGAATTGTAAATGATTTTGATTCAGTGCCGCACGAAGTTGTATACGGAGTTACATTCAGCAGCCCTAAAGGCACAATAATCGATATACCATTCCCCGGCGCAGAAAAAGGAAAGCAGACAAAACCCGGGTTTTGCGTCCGCAGAATAAATGGGGATAATGTAATATTTCAAAACGCCAAGAAAAAAGTGGAAACCATCGAAGAATTTACCGTAACAGAACTAATTTGGGAAAATGACCACGTAGTTGGCATAAAAGGAAAAAAAGGCACAGAGCAAATGGAAATGCGCTCCAAAATAGTAGTGGGAGCCGATGGCACCAGCAGTGTAATTGCACAAAAAGTAGGGCAAGCACCCTTACCCCCCGAACACCAAGTAATTGCAACAAGGGGGTATTATAGCGGAGTTAGCGGAATGAATTCAAATATCGAGCTCCATTTTGTAGACGAAGTAATGCCAGGGTATTTTTGGATTTTTCCACTCGAAAACGGCTGGGCAAATGTAGGACTTGGGCTTTTAACCAGCGAAAAAACAAAAAGAAAAATGAACCTCAAAGAAGTGCAAGAGCACATAATTGCAAACCACCCACTATTCAAAGAAAGGTTCAAAGATGCAAAAATTGATTCACAAGGAATAAAAGTTTGGACGCTCCCACTAGGATCATACCACCGCAAAAACCACGGGAACGGATGGGTACTGGTTGGCGATGCTGCCTCTTTAATTGACCCTTTTTCAGGAGAGGGAGTGGGAAACGCCATGACCTCAGGAAAATTTGCTGCAAAATACATAGCAGCTGCCTTGCAGAACAATAATTTTTCAGAAAACGCATTTGATGGATATGATAAGGAGTTGTGGGAAACAATTGGCCCTGAACTAAAAACCTCTTACAATTTGCAAAAACTCGGAAGCAACAAATTACTACTAAACCTTGTAATAGACAAGGCCGCAACAAAACCGCAAGTAAAGCAGGCCATTTCCGGAATGCTCGCAAACGAAGAAGCGAAAAAGAACGTAATCTCGCCCCTCGGGCTGCTCAAGCTGCTTCTAACCTAAGTACAATATTCAAGTCCGGCAAATACCTATTCAAACTGAAAGACCGGACAACCGGTAATTTTTCTCAAGCCATAAAGTGTTTTTTGTATTGTTTGCCACATTGTTTCTAATATGAAAAAGAAATGGAAAGTCATTATTCCTGAAAATGTCGTAAAGAAAATGGAAACATTACCCGAAAAAGACCAAAAAGAGTTAATCAAGGCAATGGAAAAATTGTCCGAAAACCCTTATGTTGGCAAACCATTTAATGCAGTTGAAATCAAAGCCTGGGAAAATGAAAAGTGTAAATGCAGCCAGCCTTTCCTAATGTTACTAGAACTTGATGACAATGAGGTGCACGTTAGTTGTAGAAGAAGAGAATGCGATGAATCATTTTGGTGCACTAAAGGCGAACTCATTAATGGCAGGACACAGTATGTGAAAGATGCAAAATCTGACGGAAAATACTTGGAATACAAAGATATAGAATTTGTTGAATAAAACTGGTAAAAATTAGGCTGGGCATTTCCTTATGAATTTGTAAAGTTCTTTATAAAGAATTGTAGCCATAAAATGTATATATTTATAATATGTAGTCACCTAATAATATTATATGTTTGTTGAAGCTAGAGAAGTCAATGGAAAGAAAAAATACTATTTGGTTCATTCTTTCAGGCATGGTAAAAAGGTAAGGAAAATCAGGAGGTATTTAGGCACAAACCTAAATAAGGTGAAGTTAAGAGATTTGAAGCAAGTTGCTGAGAAGCAAATAATGCAAAGAGCTAATGCATTCAAAAAAATCAATGACCCACTGCTTGAAGTGCTTTCCGAAGAAGAAATCCAAAAAATAAAGGAGCTGCAAGAAAGCAGCCAATTCAAAATCTTTCATCTTTCCGAAGAAGAGTGGCAGAGGTTTTCAGAAGTTTTTACCTATAACACGAATGCTATTGAAGGCTCAGAACTTAATCAACGAGAAGTCAAGGATATACTGGAAAAAGACAAATGGCCACAGGACAAGAGTAAGGAGGATATTTCAGAAGCTTACGGAGTAAAAGAGGCAATCCACTTTATTAGGGAAACTAAAGATCACATTTCAATTGAACTCATCAAAAAAATCCACGAAATCGTCTTCAAAAACTCAAAGCTATATGCCGGCCAGCTCAGGGCAAAAGGGATAGAAGTCGTGGTCAGAGACGGGCTTGGCAATATAGTGCACGAGGGGGCGCCGTCGGAAAAAGTGCCGGAACTGCTCAAAGAGCTTGTAAAATGGTATTCCGAATACCAAAAAAAGTACCCCCCTTTATTGCTCGCCGCTGTTGTCCATAACCAGTTTGAAAATATCCACCCTTTCCAGGATGGAAATGGTAGAGTCGGCAGGATACTAATGAACAACATTCTCATAAAACACAGCTTACCCCCTGTAAACATTGACCTCAACAAGAGGAAAGAATATTACAAATCTCTCCAGGAGTACGAAAAAAACCACGACATAAGACCAACAATAGAGCTTTTGCTCGAGGAATACAAGAAACTAAAAAAACAGCTTAGGTGACCACAAAATCGAAAGGCGTGGTCACCCAGGGATAACTCGTCACTTTTTCTTAGAGATATACGTTCTGTTCACCATTGGATGATTTTCATCGGTTGGCCCCCAGTCACTATCTGGATGGTAGGCAATTACATCCATCGAATTTGAAGAAGTGGCAAAGTAATGCAGTTCCTGCGGATTTAACAGGAAAATGCCGCCTTTTCTCAGTTTAATTTTCCTTTTTCCGACAACAGAAACGCCAAATCCATCGATTACTATCCCCAATCTTATACTTGGATGCACATGGGCTGATTGGACAACCCCTTTAGGAAAGTGCAAGTGATTAAGGACGGGGTCGCCAAGCCTTGGGGGATACACAAGCATCGAGTCACTACACCCATCAATATATGTCAAGCGGCAATTTTTTTCAGTCAAGCCAAAAACAGGCATTCCTCGAAAACCAATTCTTTCAATTACAATGACATACGCGTTAGCCATCGAAAAGAATGCTTTGCCAGGTAAACAAAAATATGATTTTTCTCGAAGTTGGAATATCTCTCCGTTCCGATTAATCTTTATCTCCCCGGTTGAAACGTACCCATAAAGAGTTCCAAACCCAGAACCAAGAGAATGATTTTTTCTTAGTACAGTAAGCACGGTAGGGTACATTGATTCCGAACAGTTTATGGAATACAAATGGGGAGGATTTTGTACATATAACATAGCATAATAGGCTTTGGGGATAGAGTTATATTTTTGTGGTGGCGTTAGTTACCATTTATAACTGTTATTGAGAAGAATTTATCCATGGATCAAGAAGTGTTGGAAAACATCGGGTTGACTAAGAATGAAGGAAAAATTTACATAAAACTACTTTCGCTCGAATCTGCAACAATGGATGAAATATCATCAAAAACAGGGATACATAGAAGAAACGTTTATGATGCTGTTGAAAAGCTCATACAACGAGGAATTGTCATAGAGGAATTTGTTTCCGGTAAAAGACTTTTCATGGCTGGATATCCTGAAAAACTAGCAGAAATACTTGAAGAAAAGAAAAAACTTCTTTTTTCAGTGATGCCCTCACTTGAAGCAAAATTTGCCAGAAAAACTCCGCGAGAAATGGCGGTAATTTATCGTGGAATAGAGGGGTTCAAAAATTATTTCAATGACATAATCAAAACAAATGAAACCGTTTGCTTTATAGGTGCAAAAGGATTCTGGCTCGACGAACGACTAAAATATGTCTTTCCAAAATTTGACAAGCAAAGATTAAAACAGAAAATCAAATTAAGGCACCTTTATGATTGGGAAGTCAAACAAAACGCAAAAGGTATACTTAAGCTGCGGCTGAATAAATACAAATTTCTGCCAATCAAATATTCATCAAATACATCCATAACTATTTTTGGTGACCATGTAGTCTCATTTTATGGGATAGAGCCTGGCAAGCTTTCGGATGAACCTACACAATTCCATATAATCAGCAGGCCTATTGCAGATACATACAAAAAAATATTTGAAGCATTATGGGAAAAAGTTGGAGTGGACTAAAAAAGGAAATTCAACAAACTAAATAATAAAAGTCAGGCCCTCAGAGTTGAGTTAAATCATCATCGGCAGAGCCTAAGAAGGTGTTAAACTCAGATGCATTACCCCAAACTGAGGGGTGTTAGCACGGAGCAATTTACGGCCATTAACCAGAAGCTGTTTTTGATTTTATACAAACTATTGTAAAGAGGTCAAACATTTCTGCTGTTTTTTGGACTTTGACAAATTCAACTGACCTAGTCTTTTTCTTGAATTGTCCAAAAATTGAGTATTTGTCCGGGTTTTTGGACAAGGTATGGAATTGTGAAAGCAGACAATAATACTTTGCCAGACCAATATTGGTTAGAGGATTTGAGCTGCTTTTATTCCTTTCTTTACATTATGAAAACATGCCTCGGCAATTGAGAGTGATGCTCGATACAAGTGTTTATGAATTCTTGGTTCTTCGCTACTTGGATGAGTTGAATAAGCTGATTCATGAAGGACAAGTAATTGTTTATGGCTGTAGCGTGGTAAGAAAGGAGCTTCGGGAAACTTCAAAAAGTGAAAAACTGGAAGGCAAAAGCTTTCGAAATGCGCTTTTATCCGCATATGATGATGTCACAGACAAGCACTCTTATCCTGCTGAGAACGTTGTGGATTTTATTGCAGAAGAATACTGGAAAGAATATGAAGGGGGTATTGCAAAAAGGAAAATGATGAACGATTTTAGGATTGTTGCGGTGTCCAGCATTCACAACCTCGACATAGTAGTCTCTGAAGATAACCATTCGATGAAATCAAGACTGGCAATTGAAGCGTACATGAAAGTTAATCAGAGAAATGGATTTCGAACACCCATGTTCTATTCTATAAGTCAACTTCTGCCTTAAGCTCGGCCTTTCTTTTCTTAAGATAAGCCATGACGCTAGGGCTGTTCTTGAACTTTTTAAGTTCAGTAAAGGACTTACTGATTCTAGCGAGCTGTTCTTTTGAATAACCTTCTTCCCTTTCAACGGTTTTCTGGTACATCAAAAATCACTAGATATATTAGGAGTCTCAAAAATATATAAAAGTAACTACTCAAAAACAGGGTTCCGCCTCAGATTGACGTATTTTTTATACTTTTAGAGCGATATTTTTGCTCGCCATAGGGCTATCCACCATTACAACAAATATTTGCATGTATCTATAAATGTAGTTAAAAAAAATAAGTGGGCTCCTCAGAGTTGAGTTAAATCATCATCGGCAGAGCCTAAGAAGGTGTTAACCTCATCATTGAAACCCAAATAAGCGTATTTCGCGATGTTTTTAACAATATGCCAAACCTAAAAAAACGAAAATGCGACTCGAATGGGCTTTATAGATTTAAACGGCAGCAGCAATTGCATCCGCTATTTTCTGAACAGTTCCCTTATCGACAACCGAATTTGTTTTTACAAAAATTACAACTGTTTTGTTTGTTGAATCAATAAAAACAATCCTGTACAAATAACCATCAGCAACCGGCTGCTCGAAAAAATAACCGCCAGGAGCCGGAAGCGAATTCATATTGTATTCAAATAATTGCTGCTGGTATTGCTTCTTCTCATCCTCAATAACTTCAACTGCCTTCTCTTCACTTAATTGGGAGAGCACAGAATAGGTCGCAAACGAAACCCCGTCCTTTTTCACAAAGCAATTTGCAGCATTAAAAGTCTTGCCAAAAACCGCTGCCCCCTGGGTAACAGTATAACCTGCCCCAAGTGAGCCTTCAATTGAATTTACAATATCAATATCACTGCACGCAAACCCGGTGTTTGGATTTACAGCTTCATTTGGAGTATCCAAATTAGATTCTTCCTCTTCTTCTTGCTCTACATCTACAGGACTATTTTGCGTTTGAATGTTCTGGTCTTGCTGGCCAGAGTTATTTTGCGAAAGGCAGCCTGAAAAAACAAGCAAAATTGCAAAAAATACAAAAACTGATTTTAGATCCATGGAAATATTGTACAATAAGTGGTTAAATAACTAACCCCAAGAACGGAAAGCTAACCCCGGGGCAGAGCAATCGCCCAGATGGTTTGCTTTTTAACAAGTTAGCGGTTCATTCTCTTTAGTTTGCTAACACCAAATTTTGAGCAACATGATTTTTATATCCTCAAAACATCATTACTGTGATAAAAATGAACTACAAATACCTACTCGGCGCAATTGCAACAAATGCTTACAGGCTAATTAGAGTATTTCCAAATTCTGACCCCATAATGGGTTTTATTGTGCCCGCAGCCAAAAATGAACCTATCTGGAAAGCCCCACTATTTGCATTTGTAGTAATGTTTAGCTTTGATATAATCACAAACCACTTTGGAATCTGGACATATGTAACAAGCACTACCTACGCCCTTGTTGCCCTGCTGCTTCACATCCAACTAAAAAATAAAGAGAGCAAAATCAGCACCTTTCTTGGAGCGGGGACTTTTGGGATTCTCATTTTCGATTTTTTAACAGGGCCAGTTATGAGCACTTTTATATTCAACCAGCCTTTTTTACTAACACTAATAGCGCAACTGCCCTTTACAATATTGCACGTTGTCTCGGCAGTGTTTTCCATAATAATAATTACTCCGTTTTATGACAAAGAAATAATGAAACAAATGAATTCGATGCTAAATAGCGTAAAAATTGCCGCACGGAGCTTGGGAATATGAAAAACACAATTATTGCAGCCATATTACTCTTAGTATTCTTTTCAGGGTGCAGCGGGCAAATACTTGAAGAGCAAAGAGCGCCGCAGCAACTTACACTGCAAATAAGCACCTATGACACTGACGGATACCCAGCCACTACAAAGCAAATACAAGCAGAGGAGGGAATGAGCCTACTAGCAGCGCTAAAGCACAACCGCATTGAAATGGAATTGGAAGAGAGTAGCTTTGGGGCATTTGTAAACAAAATAGAAGGCGCGATCCCAGAGGAAAACGAATACGTTGCAATATATGTAAACGGCGAGTACGCACAGGAAGGGATTAGCACCCTTAAAGCAGAGAACGGTATGGAAATTGAATTCCGCGTAGAAGAAATAAAGCCCCCGGCATAAGGCACAAACATTTAAAGCATTTTAGACGGCTAAATATCACTGTTCGATGATGATACGAGACAATCTGAGCTGTGAACAAAAATGCTGAGACTGGTTCGAACTGAGAACGCTCTGACCTACAGTTTAGATTTTTTCTGCCCCAACAAGCCCCGGATTTTTAGCAGCGAGCTTAATTACTTTTTTGAAAGTTTCAAGGTTTAAATCACCAAGTTTTTTAATGCGGATGCAGCTTTTGCCCACACTTACCTTCCCAAGCTTACTTTTGTATTTTTCAGCAATATATTCGCCTTTTTCAACAGCACATACATAAATGCTTATATAATTTTTCTGGCTTGCCAGGGCAATAGTTGGCCAATCGAGTATCTCTTTTCGGTAATTTTTGTATTTGAAACTCCCATAGCCAGGCATATTATACAAAAAATTCGGCTTGAGCGCTGGGGCGGTTTTTTGTATTAAGTTGTGCAAAAATTCTAATGCAGTACGCCTCTCTTCCGCAAGAGCATCAAAGTATTCTTTGACTGATGTTGCTTTGACTGGCTTAAACATGTTCATAAATCATCACAAGTGGCAAACATTTAATGCTAAGAGCACTAATTATTTTTTAATATAGGAGTAGGCTGCCCCGCCAATAGCCCCGCAAATCATTGATACTATTGCAAGCACCGGAAGGCCAACAATTAATGTCCCGATTGCAACTATAATTCCCTGCACCGCAACCTCGAAAAATGATCCAAACCCTTCTGAAAGTCCCCAGATAAAAGAGCTCACAGCATAATTTAATGTTATGAATGCAAGGGATATTGCAACCATTACAATCGCATAGACAATTCCACTTATGGCGCCATTTGGCGCGGCAGCATTGAGTTCAATGCGTGAATTGTTTGCATACTCGCGCGTAGTAATAAAACCGATTATTACAGGAGCAAGCAGGCTTAACGGAATTAGTACCACAAGAAGGATTATTGTAAGATCTGGAATGGCATTTATTATAAGTGACATTGCGCCAACTATTGCCCCCCATGCAGCTGCAAGTATTGCTGCCCTTTTCCACGAGGCAAAAAACATCTTTTTGTATTCCGTCATGCTCTACCATTTCCAAAAAATGGAATGCTAAATTAAGCATTTGCATGCTTTTAAACCTGCGGATAGTGGAAATTTTAGGCTTTGCGGCGATTACCTAGGCTTCAGGCACGCAGCAGCGTTAAATTATCATCATCGCAAAAATAAGTAAAAGTGGCTTGTTTACATTTTGCGTTGTTTGGTTCGAACTGAGAACGCTTAATGTCCTGCCCACCTATCAATATATTTGACAATGCCAGAGGCTATCAATAATGAAACATATTTGAAAAGGGGATGTTTGGTAAATGCGAATAGTGATTTTGGGCGCAGGACCGGGCGGGTTAATGGCGGCAAACAGACTCAAAGAATTGTGCAGGGATGATTGTGAAGTAGTTGTTTTTGATAAAGAACAAAACTTTAGCTTTGGGCTATCATATTTGCACGTAATGGTTGGAAAGAAAAAACCAAATGAAGTTGTAAGAGGCAGAGAAGCTCTGAAAGCCAAGGGAATAGATTTTGTGAAAGCCAGTGTTACGCTTGTTGATTGTGAAAACAAGCTGGTAAAATCCTCCGCTGGTGATTACCGATTTGATTATCTGATAATTGCGTTTGGAGCAGAGTTGGCACCTGAAAAGATAAAGGGCCTAAAAGAATCTAACTATTATACAATGTATATGTTGGACAGTGCAATGAAGCTTAAAGAAGCGCTGAATATGTTCAAAGGCATGAAGATCGCAATCGTTATATGCAGTCTTCCATTCAAGTGCCCGCCTGCACCTTATGAAGCAGCCATGCTTATTGAAGACCATCTCAGAGACATTGGTAAAAGAGACATTCAGATAAAGGTTTTCACTCCGGAACCATTTCCCATGCCAGTTGCTGGCCAGAGCATCGGAAACAGGATAATTGAAATGTTAAACTCAAGAGGAATAGAATTTTGTGGCAATCATAACCTCAAAGAAGTCAGAGGGGATTTAAACGAACTTGTTTTTGAAAACGGTTTCATTGAAAAGTACGATATGCTGATAGCAATTCCACCTCACAGCACACCACAAGTATTAAGGGACTGTAGCCTTGCAAATGAGAACGGTTGGATACCGGTGAACGACAAAACAATGGAAACTAAATTCGAAAACATCTTTGCGCTTGGGGACTGTGCCCAAATAATCCTTGGCATTGGCAAACCTTTGCCAAAAGCCGCTTCCCTTGCAATTAGGCAAGCAGAAGTTGTTGCAAGCAACATTGCTTTGCAGTTATTGGGAACTGAGGCAAAATCATTTGACGGAGTAGGGGAATGCTATTTAGAATCTGGACAAAATATGGCCTCACAAGGAATGGGAAATTTTTACGCAAAGCCTGTGCCAGTCGTCAGCCTTTTGGGCCCAAGCAATGAATTTTACCGCCTCAAAGAAATTTGGGCCGAATACTGGATGAGGAAACTATTATAGCGGCACGGACCGCAATTACAAGCAGCGGGGCAGCAGTTTTATTTTCATCACCGTAAATCAATCAAATGCGGCTAGCTTACACCTTGCATGTCACGGACCAGGGCCGGGATTAACTATTCCTTTTGGAAGGCTATGTGCCCATCACTTGTGCTTGCGAATTTGAAACCATCCCTCACAATGACAGAGCCAACAGGCATATTTTCCAGTTCTTTCTTAACACTTTCAATTTGCGCCTCTGTCGGCATCGAACCCCGATTTTCTTTCTTTACTTTTGAAGAATCTTTAGGCATTATTACCACCTCCAAATAAGCCAAATGTAAAAACTATTCGCTCACAAATATTTTGGAATTAATACTTTTAAAGGGATAGCAACTGTTAAAATGAAAAGTGCTTGCGCAAAAACCTCAACGACTTTTCAACGCCAAAAAAAATCGTTGCAACTGTTTCTGTTTTGCAAATCCCATGTTCGAGAAGAACTTTACAAACGCCTCCAGGTTTAATTAAAAAAAAGATGCGGGGGTTTAAGCTCCCCCACCTGAACACACTTCACTGTTGAATATGGCAGTGTAGCCTGCATCTGAAGGAGAACTATGTACGCCATCGGCAGTTCCAGCGCCATTGTCATTTGTCGCCCCCAAAGGGACTGAGACAATCGGGCCTTCTATAGCATAATCCCCAAGATCTCCTATCTGTATTGCATTTGGGTTCTTGGCCCCTGCTGCTGAGTTTGTGCTGAAGACAGGGCATACAATGCCAGTTGTCTTTTCAGGCCCGGCAGAAACTATTGGAAACAGTGCAAGCAAGACCACAAGGCCCACAAGCGCTGCTTTGAAAACATTCCTCATCCATTCACCTCCGAAAAATGCTTCACATACCAATACAAATTCCAAGTTAAAAAATATTCCCACAGGGCATGTTTGTGGCTGTTTTTGTTTTGCCCCGGGACAGGAACAACCGATTCACCTAAGTTCATCCACTAGCCGCACCATATTTATTTTCCCGTGCTTTTCCACATGAACAATGCCCCTGTCCTCGAGCTTTTTCACAAGCCTGTGCGCTTTGAGGCGGGTCATGTTTTCAAGGTTTGCAATTTCACTCTGCGTTGTCATGCCGCCTTTTTCCTTTAGGACCTGGAAAACATTCCTGTCTTCTAGGGAAAGAAATTTCATAATAATATCTGTATTGGTCTGCACAATTTTTTTCTGCTTTTCAAGCGTGGATTTTAGGATGCTGTAGCTAATAAGCCCTGCCGCAACACCAAAAACACCCATGAGGATCATGAAGGGAATATGGTATTGCAAAAACAACGAGAGGAAAGGCGGGACTTGCTGCCCTTCAGAATAAAGGGCAAAAACAAATACCAGCACGGAAACAAGGAAAATGAAAACAGAGACCACAATTAGATTTAGGATAATCTTTACGCGCGCTTCCATTGGCAATACCAATAATGTTTCATTCCAATGAAATTAAAAAACCGCTGCAAATTTGCAAAAATACACAAAAAATGATTGTTTCATCAACCCATATATATTGTTTCAGTATACAGTAATAACAGAAAGCCTGCAAAAACAGGCATTAGGTTGGAGGTTAGACAATGGAAAAACTGAATGTAAAAGCCGCAGTGGTTTCAGGCGCCATAACATCGGGGGTCTTACACGCACTTTTTGGAATGGTTTATTTAGGGGCCCCGCAAATGATGAGCGGCGTCTACAACATGATGATGTACAACAGTATACAATTCGGAAACGGATATTTCTCAGCCACGAACTGGATGGGTTCAATAATAACAGGCGCAATATTTGGCGCAGTGCTTGGGTACCTAATTGCAATCTCATATAACTGGGGCTTGGATAAATAGCCCATTAAGAGGAATTATGATGAAAACCAAAAGAGGGAATTGAATTGGAAAACGACATGCAGACCCAAAGGACTTTTTTAATTTTAGTAGGGGCAGTTTTGGGAATTTTCATCCTCATGCTCTTTTTCTTTTCAAATACCAGCGCAAATAACCAAAACCCCGAAAACCCTGTTTTGGATGGAAAAACCCAGATTGCGGGCGGCTACCAGGAAGTTTACATAAAAGCACTTAGCACCGGACAATATGACAAACCTCAGATTACAGTAAAAAAAGGAATCCCCGTAAGATTGCATTTTAGCGCAGAAAAAGGGGCAGGCTGCGGGAGCGCATTTGTCATGAGGGACTTTGGAATACAGCTTGTTTCAAAAAACGGGAGCGAACAAATTGCAACATTCACCCCCCAAAAAAGCGGGACATTCGAATACAGCTGCATGATGCGCATGTTTATCGGAAAAATGACCGTAGTTTAAATGGAGTGGAATTTAATGGAAAAAACAATCAAAGTCCTCGGAATGCACTGCAATTCGTGCAACCTCTTAATCGAAGATGCGATTTGCGAAATAAAAGGGGTCGAAGCAGTGAACGCAAACTTTCAAACCGGAAAAGTCACGGTAAAATACAATGATGAAAACCTGATGCCAAAAATAAAACAGGCAATTGAGAAAGAGGGCTACCATGTCCAGTGAATATCGGCTTGAACTGAGCGGCATGACATGCGGGGCGTGCGAAAAAATAATAGAGAAAATCGTATCAAGAAACGGGGCGGCGGTAAATGAGATTGATGCCAATGCGGGGTTTGTGAGGATTACAAGTGAAGAGCACGTTCTTGGAAGAATAAAAAAAGAGCTAGGGGACCGGGGCTTTAAGGAAAAAGGCTCAGAGGACACAGCGCGCGGGGACCCGGAAAGGGTGTTTGCGTATATCGGTTCGATTGTTAGAATGGACAAATCTGTTGGGGCTGAAGCAACCCTTATCAATTATGCAATTGCTTGCGCAATTATTTCCGGGCTTGCCGTCGCGCTTGCATATTTTTTGTTCCTCAAAGATTTGCCTAACTCGATTGGCTATGCCCCGATTCTGCTCCTTTCGGTTTTTGCCGCCGTGACAACAACTTTTTCCTACAACCACGCCAAATGCTACAGTGACGGAATATCATGCACAAACGGAATGATGGTCGGAATGATTATCGGAATGATACCCGGCTTTATGATCGGCGCAATTGCAGGAGCCACAAACGGCATCTTCATAGGCTCTATTGCCGGAATGCTTGCAGGGATTGTGCTTGGCGTGAAAGCCGGAAAGTGCTGCGGGATAATGGGGGCGCTTGAAGGAGTAATGGCAGGCCTGATGGCCGGCCTTATGGGGGCAATGCTCTCAGTAATGGCACTAAATGACAACCTAATAGCATTCCTCTACATTATATTCGGAATATCAGGCGCCACTTTATTTGGAATGAGCTACCTGCTGCACAGGGAAATAGGCGGAAGGGAAGCCGCCCATGTAAAGACAAGCATTGTGAAATTTGTCGGAACAGGCCTTTTGCTCACAATACTTTTAGTCGTGCTGATGTTCTTTGGCCCAAAAGGACCCATAGTTTACCCATAAAGGCGAAAATCGTGAAAAAACAAACTTTCAATGTAACAGGAATGCACTGCGCGTCGTGTTCGACAATAATAGAGCGCAGGCTAAAAAAAATCGAGGGGGTAAAATATGTAGCCGTCAGTTTGACAACAAACAAGGCCATGGTCGAATATGATGAGAACAAGGCAGGCATGGGACAATTCAAAAAAGCAGTGGAAGCCGCAGGATATGGGATTGGTGAAACACAAGATCAGACGGACGATATGAAAATTAAGGTTTTTGTCAAGGGCATGGATTCACTCCATTGCGCAAACATTATCGAGAAAACGCTCAAAGGAACACAAGGAGTCAAAAAATCCGACCTGAACTTTCCAAAACAAACGGCAATAATCGAGTATGATGGCGCAGTGACAGATTTTGAAAAAATAAAGGGCACCATTGCAAAAGCCGGCTATGATGCACAGCTACTCGAACAAGAAGACGATAAGGAAAAACTAGCCCGCGAAAAAGAAATCACGGAACTGAAACAGAGATTGATTTACTCGGCATTGCTAACCGCCCCCGTGGCATTTCTTGCCCTTCCTGAAATGCTCAAGGGAATCGTGGCACTAGAGTATCCGCAAATCCTGATCCAAAATATGACGCTACTGCAGCTATTGCTGTCAACACCGATAATGTATATCAATAGAGACACGTTCGTTCGCGGTTTTAGGGGCCTGATAAACAATACCCCCGGAATGGACAGCCTTGTAGCGCTTGGGGTCGGCACAGCTTACCTGTATAGCGTTATTGTAACAACCGGAATAGTAGCCGGAAATGTGTTCTTCGAAACAGCAGCGCTGCTTCTAACATTCATCCTTCTTGGAAGATACCTCGAGGCCGTAGCCAAAGGGAAAACATCCGAGGCAATAAAGAGGCTCATAGGCCTTGCGCCAAAAACAGCACTGATAATGCGGGAAGGAAAAGAAACAGAAATCCCGATCAAGCAGGTTGTTGTAGGGGACATAATAATTGTAAAGCCGGGAAACAAGATACCGGTTGACGGAACCATCGTTAACGGGGTTAGCAGCATTGATGAGTCAATGATAACTGGGGAGAGCATGCCGGTGCACAAAAGAAAAGGGGACACGGTAATTGGAGGAACAATAAACACTACCGGCTCATTTACTTTCCGCGCGACAAAAATAGGCAAGGACACCATGCTTGCGCAGATAATAAAACTGGTTGAGGAAGCGCAAGGCAGTAAAGCCCCAATACAAAAGCTTGCCGACACCGTTGCCGGCTATTTTGTTCACGCAGTAATTGTGCTCTCCGTGCTCGCATTCCTCTACTGGTTCTTTGTTGCAGGCCAGACATTCATATTCGCACTCACAATACTGGTTTCAGTACTGGTAATATCGTGCCCGTGCGCAATGGGCCTTGCAACCCCCACAGCAGTCATGATTGGGACAGGAAAAGGCGCAGAGAACGGTGTTCTCATAAAGAATGCCCAAAGCCTTGAGATGCTGCACAAAGTAAAGACCATAGTATTTGACAAGACCGGAACAATAACAAGAGGGCAGGCATCGGTCACGGAAATCTTGCCAACCGCACTTAAAGAACAGGAATTAATCTCGCTAGCAGCATCTGCGGAAAAAAACTCCGAACACCACTTAGCGCAGGCAATTGTAAAAAAAGCCAAGGAAATGAAGGCAAAAATAACCGAACCAAAAACATTCAAGGCAATCCCGGGGCACGGAGTTGAAGCTACTATTGGGACAAAGAAAGTCCTGATAGGCACTCTTGTGCTCATGAAAAAAACCGGAATAAAAATAAGTGACAATAAGATTTTGGAGATGCAAAAGCTCGAAGAACAGGGAAAAAGCGTCGTCATCGTTGCATTGAACCGAAAATATAGCGGAATGATTGCAATTGCAGACACCATAAAAGAGCACTCACATCAAGCAATAGAACAACTGCAAAACATGGGCTATGAAACAATAATGATAACAGGCGACAATGAGCGCACCGCGAATGCGATTGCAAAGCAGGTCGGGATTTCAAAAGTCCTTGCCCACGTACTCCCGCAGGACAAGTCGGAAGAAGTGAAAAAACTCCAGCAAAGCGGCAAGGTAGCATTTGTTGGCGATGGGATAAATGATGCCCCCGCACTTGCCCAAGCAGATGTCGGCATTGCAATAGGGAGCGGGACAGATGTTGCAATAGAGAGCGGCGGAATAGTGCTGGTGAAAAGCGATCTGCGCGACATAGTAACCGCAATAAAACTCAGCAAATACACGCTTGACAAAATAAAGCAAAACCTATTCTGGGCGTTTGGGTACAATGCAGTAGGAATACCGATAGCAATGGGAATCCTCTACCCCTTCACGGGTTTTTTGCTAAGCCCGGTGATAGCTGGGGCCGCAATGGCATTTAGCTCGGTTAGCGTTGTCTCTAATTCTCTGCTGATGAGAGGGTTCAAACCAAATTCCAAAAATGCCCCAACCGCAAACCTAAAATGACCCAGGCCTTGGCGATTGCCTATAACAAGAGATTTAAAGAATTTGCCACTCAAAACATTTAGGTGAAAGAACTTGACAACTAACCCGGGGCCGGAGTATTTTTTGGCACAGGAAAAATATGATCAAGCAAAAACCGCGCAGGCAAAAATCATCGCCCTCACAGAGATGATCAAATTCTGCCCGCGCCACAAGGCAAGCGAGAAACTGCTAGCTGAGCTTACATACAAACTATCCAAGCTAAAAAAGGAAGCCGAAACAGAGAAAATCCAACAAGCAGCGCGCGCAGGCGGCGGGCCATCCCTGAATGTCAAAAAAGACGGCGTAGGGCAGATTGCGATCCTAGGGGGGCCGAATTCGGGGAAGAGTTTTTTTCTAAAAGCCCTGACAGGAGTCAATGTTGAAATCGCGGATTACCCATTCACAACAACCAAGCCGGAAATCGGAATGATGAAATACAAAAATACCCTCGTCCAGGTTGTTGAAGTCCCGGCAATTGTTGAAGGGAGCTATGAGGGCAAGGCAAATGGCACACAGATGCTCAGCATTGCAAGGAATGCCGATGCACTCATAATAATGCACCGGGACGGGGCGGAAAAACAAATGATCCTAACTGAACTTTTAAAGAGCGGCATAATTGTTACGCATAAAAAACCCAGGATAAAAATCGTGCAAAATTCAGATTACAATGGAATTACTATTGGCGGAAAGCAGTTTTTGAAAATACCCGAAAAAGACATCGAGGACACCCTCAAAGCGTGCGGGATACACAAGGCAAGCATTCTTTTAGAAGAAGACACCACAATGGAAAAGCTAACTGAAGCGCTTGATGAAACACTCGATTACAAGAACGCCCTTTTCATACAAACAGCAGAGCCCCTCGGAAAGTTTGAAGATTTCAAGGCAAAAGTTTTCAGGCTGCTTGAAAAGATAATTGTGTACACTAAAAAACCCGGCGAGGAAGCCGATCTAAACGACCCACTTGTCGTAAAAGACGGGTCGACAGTAAGTGATGTCGCAATGCTTGTGCACAAAGACATTGCAAGCAAACTGCAATTTGCAAAAGTATGGGGTTCGACAAAATTTGAAGGCCAAAGGGTCGGCAAAGATTACAAGCTAAAAGATGGCGATGTAGTGGAAATTGCCGCGTAAAACAGGCCTTTGGAAAGTTCGGTTTTGTTAGTATATTCACTCCCAAATCGTAAATTTTAGTGCTTGACCGCAACTTCCTCAATTGCCCCATCACTAACATTTAGCATTCGCTGCGCTATTTTGTGAATAAAATACCTATCATGAGAGACAGCTAAAATCGCGCCATCATATCGCAGAAATGCATCCTCAATAATTTCGCGCGCATCAACATCCAAATGGTTTGTTGGTTCATCTAGCAAGAGCAAATTCGGTTTGTCAATTAGAATTTTTAGCAAATTGAGCCTTGATTTTTCACCCATTGACAATTTTGAAATTGGTTTATAGACCTCATCGTCTGAAATAAACCCAACCATTGAAAGATGCTGGCGTGTCTTTGCTAAATCTTTTAAGAGCGCGTAAATTTCAGCATATAAAGTTACATCACTCGTCAGATCTTTTAACTCCTGATCAGCATACCCAACCTTAGCTTGGTGGTCAAAATTTATTGTACCCGAAAGCGGCTTTAATCTCCCTTCAATTGTTTTGAGAAAAGTACTCTTGCCAATCCCGTTCTCCCCCACTAAAATAATACGCTGGCCTGTTCCAATATTTAGGTTGATATCTGAAATAAGAGGTTTAGTGTAGCCAACATCAAGATGTTCAATTTCCAAAACAACACTTGAACGGATTGGAGATGCTTCAAAACGCGTATCGAATTTTGATTGGTCCATATCAGGCTTTTCAACAACCGCACGCTTTTCTAAAAGCCGCTCCCTGTATTTTCCCTGAGTAACTTTTTGCGGGCTTTTTCCGATGCGCGCAATCTTATCCCTCTCATTTGCAAGGTATTCGTTTTCATTTTCGTATGCGGTTTTTTGCGCCTCAAAAGTAGCATTGCGCGCCTTCACATACGCTGAATAATTCCCATTGTACTTTATCCATTTCCCATTCTCCATTTTTATTATGGTGTCGCAGATCCTATCCAAAAAATAGCGGTCGTGCGTGACCATTAGAATAGTCCCTTTGAAGCCTTTCAAATATTTTTCCAAAATATCAAGCCGCTTAAAATCCAAATGGTTTGTTGGTTCATCCAGGAGCAAAAAGGCGGCATCAGAGCACAAAATCTGAGCAAGGGCAATAATTGCCCTCTGGCCGGTTGAGAGTTGCCCAACTTTTTGAGAAAGCCAGGAAGGCTCGATTTCAAGGGTTTGCAAAACCTCTTTTATTTTACTTGCCTTGCGCGGACTTTTAGGACTTGAAATCTTTGATTGCAGCTCAATAAAACGCTCAGTTAATTTAGTAACTAGGGCATTATTTTGGTAAATAAGAGGGTCAGCTAGCTGCTTTTCAATATCTTTAAATTCATCTTCTAACGGCCCGTGGTGGTATGATGTTGCATTCTCCAAAAGGGTTTGCTCAACGGTTTTTTCTTTGCCCAGATCAATTTCTTGGGAAAAATAAGCAGCTTTACCATCATATTCTATTTCCCCCGTATAATCTGCCTTGCCTAAAATTGCCTTGAGAAAAGTTGTTTTCCCCACTCCGTTGCGCCCAATTAACCCCACTTTTGAACCCGTTGCAACCCCAACACTTTGGTCTAGAAGTATCTCCCTTTTACCGATTGAAATTGAGATATTTTTAATGGAAAGTGCCATATAGAAATAACCATCCCAATCATTTAAAATCCTGCCAATATGTTTGGAATTCCACTGCTCCAGAGGCTTTTGATTTGAACTGAAGGCTTTATAAAATAATTAAAAATCTACTATATTAAGAGGCATAAAAATGAAAATCGTAGAAGAGTTCTCGGAATTTTTGAAAAAATACCAAGTGCTAGGGCTTGCGGTTGCATTCATAATTGGCGCAGCCTCAACTAAACTTGTAACCGCGCTTGTAAATGACATTATAATGCCGCTTGTCGGAATTGCAATACCTAACGGAGACTGGAGAAGCCTAACACTGCCTGTAGGAAACGCGCAACTATTAGTAGGGGACTTTTTAGGGGCACTTGTTGATTTTGTAATAATTGCAATTGTGGTCTTTGGAGTCGTAAAATTTATAATGAAGGAACACTCTGCAGAGAAGCGCCGGGATACGAAATATTCTAGAAAGCCTAAAGGCCAAATAGCGTTACAATAAGCAAGTTGAGTTGCCTAACCCCAAAATGACGTCTTTTGTTTTGGATGCCTGAATGCAGGCCTCTAAAAGCCCACAAATGGCAAAACCAGGACAGATCTTTTATTTGGCCTCCACAATTGTACAACACAGCGGCAAATTGAGGCCAAGCGGCATTTTTTGATTTGAACAAGGAACGCTTATTTTACCCGCGCTTATAAATCGTAACTTGCGGGTTTTCAAAAACCTTTGCAAGGGAGGGGTCGGAATCGAGGGAATTGTTGCCAATTAGTTTTTCATACTCCCCAACCCAAACAAAATCAATCCTTGCCGGAGGGTTTTGCGGGTCTGAATTTTCATATATTGAAATTATCCGCATGGCCGCTTCATGCGAGTAGAAGAAAATATTCCCCTCTTTTCCGTTTTCCCTAATTTCTTTCTGCACATCCTGCGGCCAGGAGGCAATCTGATCTTCAAACTTCTTTTCTGACCAGACACCGGTTGCGTGATAGAGGAAATGGAACGGGAAATTTGCCGCAAGCGCTTTTTCATGCAATAGCAAATCCTGTTCACTTGCAACAGGCCCAGTTACAGAATGAATGCTAAGAGTATCTTTTTGCGGAGTAAACAGCCAATTGATTGTATCTTTTCTAACTCCAAAAAATTTGTAGGCAAAACCCACACGCTTCTCTATTTCACCATTTTTTGCAGAAGTAAGAAAGCCATTTGGGTAGAATACATAAAGCCCGGTATCGGCACTTATCCGAGAATTTGTCTGGGCGCTAAGTGCGAGCACAACATCTTCTTTTGAGGAATTTTCCTCAAGCCATTCAAGGGCCTGGCGCTGCTGCGGGGAAATTGTATATGCGGCGCAGCCGCTTTGAGCGCAACGAAGCTCAGTGTAGTGGAATTGCGTTACTAGCCCTAAGAAAAGTGCGGCAAGAAGCAAAATTGCCCACGCACTATTTTTGATTTGATCTGGAACTGTAATTTTTGGAAAGGCAACTTTCAGAGAACCGGCTTTCCATAGGGCAAAAAGGGAAACCAAGAAAATTAGCGACATTTGATCGGCAACCTGGTTTTGCCAGTGCAATACTGCAAGATTCACCCCGAAAACTACCTGCAAATTCATCCCGACAACTGACCCTAAAAGGATGCCGGCAAGCAAAACCCTTTGCATATCCCATTTTTTTATAAGAAAATATGCCCCCGCTAAAAGGGCAAGGTATTTGAGGGTGGGGACTGTATAATAGGGGCGGCTTACCTCCCCAAAACCTAAGCGAAGAACCAAATCACCGGAAAGACCTGAAAAAGCATTTAGGGCAAGATTTGCAAGGTATGGAAGGGCCACAATTGCTGCAGTTGCAAAAATAAGAATTGAGTGCAGTGGCAATGATTTTAGAATATTTCCAGCCCCCGCTTTTTTTGAATTCCATTCATATAAAAGCACAATAAATAGCCCTGCAAAAAATGCAACGTAGTAAAAGTAGACGTAAACTAAAAGCCCTGCAAAAAAGCCCGCAACAACCGCATCTTTTGCCTTTTTTGTTTCAAATGACTTTAAGGTAAAATAAATCGCCAGCAAAAAGAACGGAAGTGTTGCTATCGGGGAATGGAACCTATCTATGAAAAGGTATGTCGAGGACAGAAGTTTTGAAATATTTACCAAAAGTTCTGGTATCCAGGGACTGAAGAGATCAAAAATATTCGGAAAGAGGGTAAAGAGCGCGCTTATTGCAATGCGATTGCCATTGCCTTTTACCCACAGGCCAAACAATAACCATGACAGCAAAAAAATCGCAACCGCCCCGGCAAATTTCATTATTATTATCCAATAATTGCCGACAAGCGAATATAGTGCCCCTGCAATAAGGAATGGAAGCCACTCACGCGAGGGAATGGTTTTGGATAGTTCGAAGACCTGGGGCTCGGTTACCCAACCGTGCAAAGAAACATGCTTTACAATGGCCGAATACATTGTAAAATCAAGAGTGCGTATTGTTGGGCTAAAATAGTGGAATGGGTAAAACTGCTCCCCAGCGAGCGCCATCACAAGAACATCCGAGAGAACTATTATCGCTGCAAGTGAAAATGCGCAAAGCACCAAAATTACTTTCCAGCCCCTACCTTTCACCTAAATTCACCTAATTTTCAAACTCCAATATTTTGCAAAATATTTCCCAAAGCCCTCTTATTTGCGCCAAAAACAAACTTTAAGCCTGATTTTTTTGCGCAGGCCCTATCATCCAAATCCCCCACAAAAACAACATCACCTCTTTTGCACCCAAGCCTTTTCAGGGCAAGTTTTATTATACGCCCATCCGGTTTTTCCCTTCCGGCCTCTTCTGAAGTTATCACAAAATCAACTAAATGCGCTATTCCTAAAGAAAGGCACTTTTCGAGCTGTATTTGGGTTGTGAGGTTGGTTACAATCGCAACTTTGAGGCCTGCGCGTTTGCAGCCCGATAGGAATTTTTTCATTTCTTTGGTTATTTTCATTTTTGAAAAATAAGCCCTCCAGAATTGCCTTTCCAGACCCAAAGTAAATTTTACATTTGTTCGCCCTTCAAAAATTTCAACTGCCCTTTTAATATACAACAGGCGCGAATGAGAAGCTGCCTGGCCTTTTGTATTTGCCTTTATTTGAGATCTTGCGGATTCATAAATTTTTTCCGCCCTCTTTTTCCCGACCCCGTACTTTTTTGAAAGGGCAAAAATTACTTTTTTGGAAGCAAAATTATTGCACACGCGATAGCCATACAACGTATCATCAAGATCTAGCAGGATTGCGCGAATCATCCGCTCCACCTATCTGTTAGCCCTTTCGAACACATTATAGCGTCAATGTGAATTTTATTTTTCTCCAGGTATTTTTTATATTTTTCAATTTTCTGCGGCTGGCCCCATCTCTCAGGGCTTACCAGGAAAATCTTAAACCCCGCGCGCCTTATTTTTTTATAGGCATTTTTTGTGAGGGGGAGCTTTGTAAAAGTATCAACCCAAACCCAATTGACTTTCCCTTTTAACGCAAGCGAATTTTCAAGTGTCTCAAATTCCGAGAAACGCACCGCAATGTTTTTCTCCCCCTTGGCCAAAAGTTTTAAAATTGCCGGAAAAGTAATGTCCAAGAAAAAATAATCCCTTATCCCGTGCCTTTTAACAATATCAAGGACCTCGTTTTCAATCCCCTCGGTCTTTACATTAAGAAGCATAAATTTGTGCTTATAATTTGCACAATAGTCCTCAAATAAATCCCCGTTTTCAAACGGGTCGTGGTGCAGAATTAATTTTTTGCCATCGTTGCGTATATCTATTTCAACGCCCAACTCGTGCGGAATTGTAAGCAGCTCCCCTATGGTATTTACCGCATGCACAACCATTATTGGCTTTTTTTCCATAAATGCGCCCTCAAGTTTAATGTAAAATCAATTGTCCTTTTAATGAATCGCATCCTTGACCCAAGCCCCAAATTCCAGCTCGATTTTCCGAACTTCCGAGCGCCAAATGCAACAGGGAAGCGAATTATTTTAAGGCCGGCCTCTTTTGCCTTATAGAGCGCATATAGATCAAAAGAGAAATCATCCGGGCCATCTAAAATATGTGGCAAAAAAGATGAGTGGAAAAGATTTGGCTGCGCATTAATATCCTCCAGCCATCTCCCAAGCACCATGCTGCAAAATACTGACATCCCAAAAGAGAAAAAAGAATCCGAAAAACCCCTCCCTAACCTTCTCCCTTTGACAAAAACATTTCCCCCTCTTGCTTTTGCGATTTCAAATGCCCTGAAAACATCTTGCGGATCTGCCTGCAAATCTGCATGTGTCCAGCACAAGAACTTTCCCCCCGCCTTGTCCAGCCCTTTTTTTACCCCATTTCCATACCCAATATTGGAAGCAACATCAACTTTTTTTATAAAATTGTATTTGCTGAAACAAAGCCGTTCGAGCACTTGTGCACTCTTATCGGTCGAACCGTTATTTACAAGTATTAATTCAAAATTTCCCTTGTGAAACCGCGAGAATTTTTCCGCAAGCAGCGGCAAATTTTTTTCCTCATTATAGCACGGAATTACAACAGAAAGCCCCACTAGCCCAAAATACTTCTGCCAATACTCATATGTGTTCAGATCATCCGGTGTTCCCAAAACAACATATTTTTCAACTTCAAAAACCTTCACTTTTCCCCCCTTTTCAATTAATTCATTTGGCACGGCATCTGCATAAAACTCATTATTTATGCTTCTTCCCTTTACAATCATTTCCTTAGCGCTATCAAAAAAATCCCCGGCTTTTTTGTAATAAAATATCCCGCAAACAGCATGGTCTTGGGTTGGATTTTTGGATATTGGGATTTTGCAAAAAACCCATTCAACACCATTCCCTTTTGCCGTCTTTACCCACCCATACGCTTCCGGTTTCCTTCTGACCGCAGCATTATTCCTGAATGTCCAAATAATAGAACCAACTCCCTTTTCCTTAACCGCGCTTAGGAGTTTTTTGCCGCTAAACAGCACTTTATTGTCGCACGCCGCAATAAGAAGCGCGGAATTTTTATCAATAAAATTTTGTGCAAGAAGGCAGGTTGACGCCTGCCCTGTTGTTGGCTTTTGAGCAACCACTATTTTTGCGCGGGGGAAATATTTTTTGATTTCTGAATCTACTGAAAATTTTTCCACATGCTCTTTTGAGCAGACAAAAACATGCTCATCACATTGCGGCAACGATTCTAGCGCATGAACAAACATGGGTTTTCCAAAAATATCTATAAGCGGCTTTGCCTCTTTATATCCGGCATCGGCAAATCTCTTTCCGGCCCCTGCCATTGGAATCAGAAGAGTTGTTTTGGGCGGCATTTTTACAAGATTTGTTTTTTTGCTTTGCGCAAAATATTCCGACCAATAAATGTACTCCTCAAGATCTGACGGTGTGCCCCACTGCAGAAAATGCCTGACATCATAAACAAAAATACGCTTTCTGTCCCGCAGCAAGAGCCCATAAACCGAACTCACATAATACTCACCGTTAACAGAAAGCCCGCTTTCCATAAGTCCTGAAAAATATTTTTTCAAAAGGGCGCCTGATGAAAAGAAATATGTGCCCGCTGAATGGTAGGATTTTGTCAAATCCTGCGTAAATGAGTGCTTTTCACGAATTTCGAGCAACTGCTTATTCGCATCAACCCTCATTCCCGCATACTTGTTTGGCCAGGTTAGATGCGGATGAAATGAACTATATCCGGTAATGCCACCGTCCCATTTGCCTGAAATGGCCTTTTTTACAAACGCCGCATAATCCCATGTCGCAAAAAAATCGCAATAATTCACGAGTACCGGCTCGTCATCTTTTATATGCAAGGCCGCCTGCATAACCGCATACACCGGCCCGAATTTGTGCTTTTCAATCCCTACTATTTTCCCGCGGGGGGACGATGCCAAGAGCACTTTTTTTAGCGGGGTTTTTTCCAAATGCTCTTTATTGCATATGAAAATGAAATCCTCCTCTTTTGGGAACATCCCGATTACATGCTCAATGATCGGCTTTCCGTCAACCTCAATGAGGGGCTTTATTTCCCTATACCCCCCATCCCTGAACCTTTTCCCTTCCCCCGACATTGGAATTACGATCTGCATCCCTAAACCCCTTTTCTAAAGCTTTCAGATTCCATGCCCCTTAATTCGTTTACATTGTTTTTTGTCAAAAACTTTGGCCTGCCGTACTGCTCGATATTTAGAAGAACGCATAAATGCGCCAGGAAAACTTCAAGGACTTTGTTTCTTTTTTCCCCTGATTTTTCCAGTATTTTAATTTTTGAGTCATTTACAATTTCTATATTCTGATTTTCCCCCGAAAAATTGCAATACACTGCGCAATCCGGGAACATATAGTCGGAAAAACCGTTTTTTAGATTCGCCAGCCCCTCAATAAAATAAATTCCGCCTGTCTTGCCCTCAACTTTCAAATTCTGCGGCAAGTAGAGAGCCACTCCTCTTGATTGCAGGTATCGCCCTGCAATTCCATCAAGTTCAATGGTTTTTTGGACAGATTCACCCATTTTATTGCACGAAACTATCAGGCCATGATTTTCAAGAATAAAAACGCCGCTCTTTCTTTTCCGCTCTTTTTCAAAAACAGCCACCGAGAGTTCAACCCCTGGAGTTTTGTATCCAACCCATTCAAAATCCGCATTTCCTAATGCATCTTTTGCAATATTTTGTGAATTTTGCGCGCAGCTAACGGAATTTATCAAAACAGAATGCGTATGCACAACAGAATTCCCCAGAACGGAATGGAACCCGGTTTCCATTGAAGCCACCTCATTCCCCTTTGTGCTTTTGCCAATAATTTCCGTGTAATTTTTTTCATTTGCAATGGAACTGTTTTCTGAAGCGCTTTTTAGAAATGCACTGACTTTATTAAAATCCACATCTGCAATTCCCCCCTTCTCTGAAACATCTGCAAGGGTTATCCCTGACGCTTTAATGAGCATCCTGGATTTGTCTTTTATGGAAATATTTCCCCCGCCGGCCTGGACAAGATCTGGCCTTGAGCCGATTTTGCCGCAAGCATCCACTAGCTCTTTAGTTTGCATTCTCTTCCCCTTTCCTTGCCTTCAGGCTCTCTGAAATCACCCAAAGGATCACTAATTGCACTGCCCCGTCAAGATCCTTTCTCCATACAACAGACCTGTTTTCAAGCACCTCTTCAAGGTTGGGAACAAGCAAATACGCAATTTCTGCCGCCTGCTCACTAGCCATCTTTCCGCTAAGCGTAATGTTTATAGTCCTCAGATCGCTATTGTAGTCCATGCCGGCGTTCATTTCTGTGCGCACATTCAGCGCCTCGACAAGTGCAGAGACATCAAATTTATTGTCAAGTGACAAAACAAGCATGAGACCATTCCCTTTTGGAATATAGCTCACTACGATATCTGCAAATCTCTTTTGAGGAGCAAGGAATGCTTTTGCGTCTTTCCCCCTCTTTTTCATGGACGCAATTACATTTGAGGCCGAATATCCCCTCTCGGTTACATCGCGCTGTATTTTCCAGCTCTTTCTAAGGGATGGATGGGGATCCATGAATATCTTAATATCAAGCAGTTGCCTCATTTTTGTCAGATAAAATGAATGAAGGCCTGAGGCTATTATGAATTTTTTTGGCCAGACATATTTTTCCTTTGTAAATTTTCCCGTTGAATGGTCATATTCACGGCGCATCAGCTTTTTTGAACCCTCAAGCGCCTCTATGGATTCGATGTCTTTGTGGAGAAAATTCCCGACCGGATTTAGATGGGTCAGGGTTTGCCAGTTTTTACTGCCCCTTTCCCATTTGTGCAAATCGTCCCCTTCCAGGAAAGTGATGTTATCTTGCCCAACAAGATCTGCAATAATAGAATTAGTGTAGCTCTTGCCGCTGCCAGAATCCCCGGATATTCCAATCGCCACCATGGATTTTTTATAGCGCAAATTTGCAATTATCCCGAATTTATACACAAAGTAAATATTTACAATCATAATTCCAATTAGAAGTGTCAGCGCAAAATTTGAGATGAACTGCGCATTAAGGCCAAATGCCTCAAAGATCGAGTACAGGTTTGGGAGGGTTGAAAACCCGCTAAACAAGGGCTGCAAAGAACCAGGCAGGTCCGCATCTTTACCCAAAAATAGGAAATAGAGCAAAAATAGGGCATTTATGCCCCAATAAATCTTTTTTGAAATATTGTCATCCTTTACAAAAAAGTATGCAAGGAAAGGAATTACCCAAAAAAACCACCCTGGCCTTGCAGGAACCAATGTTATAAGTATTGTAAACACACCCGCAAATGCCATCATAAGCGCGTCTTGGTTAATATTTCTAAAATATGCAAGGCGCAGGAAAAAGAGGAACAAAACAAGGGGCACAACAAAAATCACAAGGCCTGTTTGCCCAAATGGTATTTGCAGCAAGAATGCCAGCCACTGTTCTTCCGCGCCCAAAACAAGCTTTTGGTACCCTTGGGAAAAAATGAACGGCAGGATCAAAACCGCATATGCCCCTATTGCTACTGCAAAGTAGCTGATTGTTTTGCCTGCCAATTCCCTATTGCGCCATAAATACAGGAAAATGAAAGGGGCCGCAACAAAAATATTTGCCTTCGCGCTAAGAGCAATGCCCAGAACAAGTGCAGACGGGAGATATTTTTTATTTAGGAGCAGGTATACTGAAAGCAGGAGGAGGAAAATTGGGATCGCGTCCAACTGGCCGTGAAAATAACTTATATATAGTATTATTGGAGAGCACCAATAATACAGAAGAACAAGATGCTCCTTTGTTTTTAGCAGTTTGATGAGGATATAGAATATCCCAATATCGGCAAGAAGCAGCGGGGCTTTTGCAAAAAAGAGCTGCAAAAAGCCATTTGAAAATATCGAAGGCGGAAGAAATGAGAAAAGAAAAGCCGGAAATGATACGGCAAGCAGCATTGTTGTTGAGTACGGAAAAGCCTTGAGTTCGCCCAGTTCAAAAAAGTGCTGGTAGGGGTTGGAAAAACCGGAAGAGACAAAGTAGTCAATGAATGGGATTGTCCCTTTCAAAATAAAATCCGAGCCGAAGAGAAATGAAAAAATTATTTTGACCAAAAGCACGGCGATAAAGAGGCGGCTGTGAAAAACTGGCGGCAAACTGATCTTGCGGAAGACCAAAAACTTTGAACCCAAAAAATTTGTCACGGTGGTTATTGCAATGGCCATGGCGTTTGCGGCAACTGCAACTATTCCAAAAGATTCCACAAGCATTTTTAGAAGGCTGAGGCCAAAAAAAAGCGAGAAAGTGTAAACCAGGAAATACTTTACAAGCTCTGCAAACTTTTCACCATTTGAGCCAAAAGTAAATTTTTTGTTCAGGCTAAAACCAAAAAGAACCCCCGCAAAGTAACCAACAGAGGCTGAGAGCAAATAATCAAGACCTGCAAAGTAAAGAAGAAGTATAAAAAGCGAGTAATTCAATATGGTTGAACCTAGGCCAACAACCGCAAACCGGAGGAACTCTGAACTCACCCCGCCAGACATAAAAAAAACCAAAAACCCTGTTTTTAGATATAGTGCTGGTTAAGGCTTATTAACCATTCCAAAAATCGAATTTAAACCCCTTGACTTTGCAAAAAAAACAAGCCCCGGCTACCATTGAAGACGCCCCAAAGGCCATTTAGCCCCAAAATCCATTGACTTGACAATATGCCTCATTTTCGGCTTCCCTAGGTTTGACTGACTAGAGGCGATTTGATAAATGTTGAAAATAATATTTTCAATCAGCCACAACCCAGCCCCAAACTTTTAATTACCTACCAAGCCAATTGTACTATATGAAATTTGCCAAATCCGCCGATTCTTTCAGGGTTGAAGAACTGATGCACCCTAACCTTTTGGGCGGAAATTACTTCTATTACATTTTGGAAAAACACGGCATTGATTCAGCCAGCGCAATAAAGGCCCTTGAAAAGCAAAACAAAGCCCGCATCCACTACTCTGGGCTAAAGGATGCAAACGCCGCCACATCACAGTGGATATGCTCACTAAAAGAGCTCAAAGAAACAGACGACAAGAGAGTACAATTAACATACGCCGGAAACGGGGAGAACAGGATACATGTGGGGATGCACAGCGCAAACAGGTTCATTGCAAAGCTTAGCGATCTTACGTTGGAAGAGAAAAAATTCCTCAAAAAGGGACTGCACAAAATCACCCTGCCGAATTATTTTGACGAGCAAAGATTTAATGAAAAAACCCTCCGGTTAGGAAGTGCCCTGCGTTCGGGACAATTCGAGATGGCATTAAAAACTGCACTAACAGAAAAACTCGGCATGGAATCTGAAAAATCCCATAAAATAAAGGCAGAAATAAAAGAGAAGTGGGGCAAGTGGGACGAATTAATCAAATCGGAGACAATTCCTAGAAGCAAAAAAGCAATTTTTGAACATTTACAAAAAGGCGCAAACTTTCGGCAGGCAATAGAACTGCTTGAAAAAAAGACGGTTGCAATAGCATGCAGGGCAATACAGTCACTTGAATTCAACACTGAACTTTCCGCGCAGATATCAAAGCACAAAAACAGCCCTCAAAAATCCATCCAAATAGCAAACAGCACCTACCCAATAGAATTCAGGAAAAGGGCGGTGAAAAGGCAAATTGAGATCAGCGAAGTGTACCCTTCAAAAGTAAAGCTTGTGAGAAAGACATTTTTTGAACTAAAAAAACCAATTGTAAAATTTTCAGGCAACGATTGCACCCTTGAATTTTTCCTAAAAAAAGGGTCCTACGGAACAATTACAATAAAGTGCATCATCGCCCTATGTGAAAACAAATAGACCCCACTTTTTAAAAAAATAGGGGTGAAGTGCCGGAGATATTACACCCCGGCAAATCAAATTCAGTTATTTTTCTGCAGCTCCTTTATTCTCTCTGCAACGCCTTTTGCTTCCTGTTCAAGAGATTCCTGATACTCCTTTAGCATCTCTATTTTTTCCTCTTTTGTGAGAAAGCCCCTGTAGGCATCATATTTTCCTTCGCATCCGCACATCAAAAACATCCCTCCGTTGCGGCTATATGCCGAACATATCGGCTATACGATACAACACTACATGCTATTTTTATATGTATCGCATAACCAATATATCAGAGCGGCCAAAAGGCAATTTAACCCTAAAGATCGCAATATAGCCCACCACACATAGGCAAAAAGCGCGAATTAAAATATTACAATCTCTAATATGATAGCGGGAAAACATGAAACGAGATGACTATTACGAGGACTGCTGCGACATGCGCGGCATGCTTGGCTTTCTGATACTCTTTTTACTATCAAAAAAAAGCATGCACGGCCAGCAGATTGCAGATGAACTTGAAAAAAGGAAAGGATATCGGCCAAGCCCTGGAACAATTTACCCTGCACTAAAAACCCTCAATGAAGCCGGGCTAATAAAAGAGACAAAGAAAGGAAAGGAAATAACATACACCCTAACTGCAGATGGAAAAATCGGATTAAAGGCACTAAAGGAGAAATTTTGCAGAATATTTATAGGAGTTATTGATTAGAGTTCAAAATTAGGAAGTGGAAATTGAAAAGATAAAGTGATGGTTTTCCCCGGAGTTTCAACCCTTTAGAGGCGTACTCTTCCAGGCCCCACCATCAAAATACCTTAGTCCCGGAAAGTATATTTAAATATATCCAAAGCACTAATCCTTCCAAATCCCAAAACCAGCTTGTGAACAAATATGGATAAAGAAAAAATGCGCCAGTTTAGCATACTTGCAGGGAAAATAGGCATAGTGCTTCTTGTGCTGCTCTTCCTCTACTTTTACGGAAACTTCATATTGCAGCACCTGCTCGAACAGGTTTTTGAACGCGGATCTGTACAGACAATTTTGCCGCTTATTTTAGACGTATTAATACTTGTAATCGGCACACAAATATTTTTGATGATTTCAAGGTTTGTAATAACGCGCTACCTTGAAAACCGCGGAAAGAAAAAGGAAATACGCGTAATACTCACACTCTACACCTACCTGGTGTGGGCATTTATGGGCATGTTTTTGCTATCAACTATTTTCAAAGATATCGGAGCGCTGCTAACTTCAATCGGGCTCATAGGGTTTGGAATAACATTTGCCCTTCAAAAACCAATACTCAATTTTGTAGGATGGCTAACAATTGTTCTCACAAAACCATTTAACATTGGGGATCGAATCGAAGTCACAGGAATTCGCGGAGATGTACTTTCCATAAATACAATGTATACAAGAGTGCAAGGAACTCGCCCGATTGCGCAGACAAAATCGGAGCAGATAATTACAATTCCCAATGAACAGATACTGACAAACCCTGTAATGAACTACTCCCGCATGGGGGATTTGTATTCAGATGATGTGACAATTTCAATTACGCGCCAGAGCAACTGGAGAAAGGCAACCGAAATTATGGAAATTGCGACCTCAAATGCGATAAAAAAATTCATTAAAACCAACACGCCCGCAACATTTGCAGAAAAGAGGTCGTGGCAGGAAGCAATAGCTCTATTGCAGCAGGCATCAAATAGACTAAGAAGGGGATTTGTAAAAGAATCTGTGCAGGAGAAAATAGAAATGCTAAAAACCGCTGAAACTACCTCCCAGATTGAACCGCCAAAGCCCAGAATACTTACAACAATTGGGCAGTACTCAATCGACCTCAATGTGCTATACCAGACAGACCTCTACTCTGTGCGCAATACGAAAAACGAAGTGGTGAGAAGCATACTTGAGGCAATTGAAAAAAGGGACGATATAGAATTGGCATACCCGCAAACGCAATTCACATACGAGGAAAAGCCCAAAAAATTCACAAAGCAGGAAAAATTATTCCAAAAACCCAAAAGCCCGCCACAATAACTACTCTTTTGCCCCAAAATAAATAAGCAAACCAAACACAAAAATCAAAAATGAATAGAGAGGAAGAAAAACACCGGGTTCAGTTGGCGAGAGCGCAAAAAAGCACAAATCAGAATTTATTTCCCTGCAATAAGAAAAGAAGAGTTCGTATGCAAAAAGCGCCGCGCCGAAAATTGCAATAATATAACCTATTGATTTTAGCTTCATTTAAGAAAAATTAGATGATTTGAAATATTAAGCTATGCGCTGCAAACCTATTCACAAAATTAAGCAGACGACCTATAAATGAGCTTGTGCATTGCCTTGCTTGTGATCTTGCTTGAAGGGCCCTTACTCGCGCTCTTTGTTGCCTTTCCCTTTTTTGCGGCTTTTTTTTTAGAACCTTTCTGCAATTCCTCAACAATCTCTTTTAGCGCAATTATTTCAGATTCGGCAGTGGACCTGAAATTATCGAGCTTTTCAACCTTTTTTTTAAGATAAGCGTCTGCTGCAGGAGTTGAAACAACCGTTGCCCTGTTCTCTAGCATTTGAAGTCGGCGGTGCGCAAGATCCACTTTTTGTGCAAGCGGGAGAATATTTACAGAACCCCTTTCCGGCTCTTGCAAAGGTTCAGATATCCCGCTCTCACGCACTTCTTTTGAAAGATTTGGTTTAAGCGGCTTTTTTAAAAAAAACAGCATTACATTGCCAATTACAAGCGCAACTATCAGAACTACCAAAAATAATGTTACAGGCCCCATAAACTACACCTCCACAAAAAATCATTTTAAACCTATGGGCAATAGAGGGCACTAAAATTGGCCCATGTGGCCTCTTGCACCTCTTTTTTGCTACAGCCCTTTATTTGGGCAACCTTAGCTAGCACAAGCGGGATCCATGAAGGGTCAGAAGTCTTGCCCCCAAAACTAACGGGGGCATCGGTTTCGAGCAAGAGATTGCTTAGGGGAATATTTTGCACAACCTCACACGAACCCTGATCCGAAAACAAAATCGGCCCGCAGGAGATAAAATAGCCCAAATCAATAGCCCTGCTACTTGTCTTTTTGCTGTTGGTAAACCAATGCATGTGCACATTTTTGAGCCCGCTCTTTTCCAATATATCAAGGCATCGTGTTTCGGCATAGCGTGCGTGCACAACAAGCGGCTTTTTGTATTTTTTTGCCAGATCAATGAATCTCAAAAAAGCATCTTCTTGCAGCTGCCTTTCCTGAGTGGTTTTAGCATACTTAAAATCGAGCCCGACTTCCCCCACCGCGCTTGCACTTGGAATATTTTCCTCTACAAGTTCAAACGAGCGCTCCAGCCCCTTATTTGACATTTTGAGCACATCCTCTGGATGGATACCTACTGCACATTTTATTTGAGGGAATTTTTCGGATAACGAGAGGGAGGCCTTGATAGATTGAAGGCTTGTTGAATTCGTAACTGCAAAGCCAACCTTTTGCCTGCGCATTTTTTTGATTATATTTTGCGGGTTTTTAAAAAAATCCATATGGCAATGTGAATCGGCTAACAAAAAAACCACCTTTTAAAAAATATGCGCATCTAACGACTATTATCGAAAACAATTATATGTGATTGTGAATGACAG
The DNA here is from genome assembly GCA_035289625.1 of archaeon. Taxonomy (GTDB): domain Archaea; phylum Iainarchaeota; class Iainarchaeia; order Iainarchaeales; family Iainarchaeaceae; genus UBA10205. Next base: position 34,943 of record DATDWP010000021.1, read on the forward strand.
AAAAAGAGCAAAAAACGCCAAAAAAGAGCATCGAACAAAAAAAGGCCGAATTTTTACACCCGGCAGCTTCCCCGAAATCACAGCAGCAATTCCCAATCCATCTAATAGGAATGCTCCTAATACTCGGATTATTGATAGGGGCAGCGCTCACCCTGATAGTTTTCAACCCTAAAAACGGAAACGGGGACGATACAAACAGCATAAACGATGTGGAGTACCGCACAGTGCCAATTACAATGCTCTACTCAGATCAATGCAATGGATGCTCACAAACAAACACTTTTGAAGAGCTCTTTTTGGTGAGAAATATCCCCTACAAACTTGAAAAAGTAGAGGCAAGTTCAGAAGAGGGCAAAGAACTCATAGAAAAATACTCAATACAAACCGTGCCCACGGCAATAATTGATGCCAAAAAAATAGAATTCTACCCCACAACAAAAAACAATTTTGATAATGTTCTTGAAAAAATAAGCGGGGCATACATAGCCCCTGAACTAAACCTTGATGCAAAAACATACCACCCGGTCTACTATCTTGAAAAAATTCCTGGATACTGCGATGCAAACAAGCCCACAGTTCTGCAGTTTGATGATTACTATACTCCTCAAAATAATTCTGCAAGGCCTCTGCTATACGAATTCATTGCAGATTTTAACACAAGCACTGAACTTAAATATGTATTTGCCCAGAGCATATCACAAGACGAGAATGCGGTTTTAGGAAACCTCTTTTTAACCTGCGCTTCAAATCAACAAAAATACCCAGAACTCGAATACAAAATCACCGGGATCTACTGCAACAACCCTTTCAAGGGCGACCCTGAAGTTGCGACAAGCTCTGAAATTAAAGGGTGCAGGACAATTAGCGAACACTATTCAAAACCCCTCACACAAATAGAGCTAGACATTGCCGCTGCAAGGGCAAAACTTGACCTAAACAAGCTTGCAGCATGCATTGCAACAAAAGAGACCATTTACAACAATGCAAAAAAACTTATAGAAGAGATCGGGATAAATCGCACAGGCACATTCCTGATAAATTGCCAGGAAACAGCAAGCATTGACACACTACGCGATTCATTTTGCAAAATAAACCCGCAAGCGTGCAAGCGATCTTGAATGAACGGAACATTTTTCTTTTCCGGAAAAGAATTCCCGTGCCCCCAGAACGTCTACTGCCCCTCAGACGACTCATACTTTCTTGCAGAGCATGTAAAAGTAAAACCCGGACAGAGCGTAATTGATCTTGGATGCGGCAGCGGAATACAAACCCTAAATGCCCTCCTTGCGCAAAACGCTTCACACGTACTTGCACTTGATATCAATAAAGATGCACTTAGTGCAACTCTTCAAAACTGCAAAATAGCAGGAGTGGAAGCAAAAGTGCAAACGCGCGAATCTGATTTATTTTCAAACTGCGAGCAAAAAGCAGATGTGATAATATTCAATCCGCCATATGTTGCAACGGAGCAAGTGAAATACAAAGACCTCGACGGCGGGAAAAGAGGCAGGGAAGTTCTTGACAAATTCCTTGAGCAATTTCCATTGCACCTAAACAAAAACGGAAAGTGCTTCTTTTTGCAAACCGATATTAACGGATATAAAAAAACCGAAAAAATCCTAACGCAAAAAGGCATCAAATTTGAAATCCTTGCAAAAAAAAGAATTTTTTTCGAAGAACTTGCGATCTGTTGCTGCCGGATGTAAAATAAAACTAACTACACGCCACAAAAATACTCGACAATCAAACTAATGCGCCCACTTACCGGCGTGTGTTAAATCATCGTCCGAATCGTGCTCTGCGTCACCATCTTCTTTTTCTACCCTTGATTTGTAGAAATAAACCAGCACGCAAAGAATTATCGCGCCAATAATCAAAAACACATACAAATCCTTATTGCCCACTTCAACTTCAAACCCCTTCTCAATAACATGAGTCCCTTGCGCATCATCAAAAAATACCCTCAAAACAATTGGTGTCCTCCCAGTCTGCTCGCCAATAGTAAAAAAAATGTTTCCAGAGACTTTTTCAGATGGAGCTAGTGAAGCTTTTTCAAATGCATCCCCCTGAACAATATAGCCTTGAGAAGAGAAGAGCTCTGCACTAATATTTGAAATTTCTTGGCCTGAAATATTTGAAATATCAAAAGAAAAAGAACCCTCTTCTTCTGGCTTTAATGATTTATTTGAAAGATTTGCAGAAATTTCAAGCGGGCTTTTTTTGGAATGCAGAGGCAAAGAGAAATTCTGATCCTGCCCAAATTGTGCCCACACAGAGCCTGCATTTTGAGTTTCTGAAAGGGCTTTTATTTCAAAAACCCTCTCCTGCGCAAAATTTGGGGAGAGGACAAGGAAAGTGTAATAGAGTTCATCTCGGGGTTCACCTTTTAAAATCAGCGAAAACTCATCTGAAGATTTTACAACAATCTGCACATTATCCAAATCTGAAAGAGAGGAATTGAGCGCCCTTATCTTGTAATATCTCACCTCATCGACATAAAAAGGCGAATTTGAATCTTCAAGAGGGAATAGTGTAACGGAGAGATCTGCTAGCGCAAAACTTAAAAAAAGCAAAACAAAAGAGAGGGCCCAAATTAACCTAGGCATAAAGGTCAACTTCCTGAGTAGGCTCTTTTGAAATAATCCCTTTTATTTTACCCCTGTTGTTGAAAATATAGAGGAGCACGAGAATTGCAACAAGCCCTGCCGCTATTTGGAATAAAAGCTGCTGCGAAATGCCTTCAGATGGCGCTATCTGCTTTGCACCCTTCTTGTATACAGCAAGAGCATCATCTAGAGCCTGCGCCGCAAACTTTTCAGATTGCCCAAAATTGCGCTCATCATAAAATTTAATTGCGCGAGCATAATTTTGCTCAAGTTCGCGCACCTTTGATTGGTCCTGCCAATCCCCGCGGTTCTCTTGAGATAAAATATAATTTTTTGCTTCCGTGAGGGTTAGAAAATCCGTGTCCTTTTTTATTTTCTCATTTTCAGAATAGATCAAATTATATGCATCATTTTTTTGCACCCTATTGTCAAATTCAGAAAGAACAGCATCCATTCTAAGCGAACTTGCCTGCACTGTAGAAGTTAGAGAGCCTTGCAACTGGGTTGAATATAAATTATAGTTTCGCAAAGCCTGCAAGCCTTGCGGGATTTCTAGTATTGAAAAAAGCTGCGATTTTGTCTGGGTGTCAAGATCTGCTACTGAGATCTGCTGCTTCAATTTGTCAAGGTTGCTTTTATATAAAATTCCTTTTGAATTTAAAGAATCGATAGATTCAAAAATCGAATTAAATGATGAATCCATTTCCAAAAAAGCCTTGCCTGAAGGGGATGTTACAAATTCGCTTTCTGCAGCCCCTGCACCTGAAATTTTTGCTGCAATCGAAGAAGAATCAGATGACATATCCCTTAGGGAATTTTTAAGAGATGCCATATCAACATCAATATCATTATCCTCTAAAGTGGATTGGACTGTATTTAGCTGGAAAATTTCATCACTAAGTTCAACCGAGAGTTCATTGAAAATTGCCTGGTATTTTTGGGTAAAAATCCAATCAGCCCCAGAATTTGAAGAAATAGAGGCCTTGAGAAGCTGGATCTCACGCAACTTGTCAGCGATTTCAAATAACTCCCTATTAACAGAGCGTGAAACTGAAAGCTCGCCGCTCTGCGCGTCAATTGCAAAATATGTAACAATTGTATTTCCTGCAGTAAGAGGTATTACCCAATACGAATTCTGCTCTTGAAGAATAGTTACATTTGGCGGAGTATATGTCTCGCCTTCGTAGAGGAAATGGTTTGAAGTTACAATATAATTTACAGCATCGCTTCCTGAAATTGCCACTACAAATAAAGATAGCGCAAGCGCAAAAAAGGCCACAAAAACCCAACTTTTCATCTATTTAAAGAGGCTTTTTGAGAATAAAAAACTTGGCTCGGCCTTAAAAAGGCTACAAATTAAACAATCCCACCCCAATCCCCCGGCCCTTTGCCTGCTTAAACGCTGTTTGCCCAAAGGGGCGTACTATATGGGATTGTTTAAAAAGTATTTTCCAATAAACAAATGAACTAGATTGGGATATGCCCTTTTGAGTCGTCAAAGGGTAGGCCCCAGGGGTTTTTGAGCAGGGCCTCAGTTTTAGGGAGATATTAAATATTTCTACATATTCTAATTAGTAATGGGATTTGATCTTCTAAAAGGGCTGCAAAACCTTCTTGATGCATTTGAAAAAGAAGACCCACCTGCCCTAAAAAGCCTTGGAAATGAACTCATAAGAAGGGCGTGCGCAAAAACTAATTATAACCTTGCAAATATTTCAGTAATAGCATACTCACTCTACAAAATCCTCTCAAAAGAGCATTTTGTAAAAAACCCAAAATGGCAAAAAGTTTCAGAGAGCATACGAACTGAAATAACAAGAGCAATAAAGGCGTGCCAAAAAGAAGACTATTCTGCGCTTAATATCCATCTTGGCCATGTAATACAAAATATTGAATCAATTGATAGAGATCTTTCAAACTATGCACGCAACATTTTTGAAAAGGCCAAAATAAAACAAGCATCAACTGCCTATGCAATTGGACTTAGCTTAAATCAAGCCGCATCAATAACAGGAGCCGATAGAAAAGAGCTGCAAAAATATATCGGAATAACAACAATCCATGATGAAATAAAGGAAACTGGAATTGAACAGCGCATGAAAATTTTACGAGGAGTTCTCAAATGAAACAAGAGCCCTATAATGGAGCTGGAAATTCTCTGCCCACAAAAAAATTTATCCTAGACTCTAGCAGCATAATCACAATATCCGATAACTGTTTTATAAAAGTCCTAAAACACCTTGCACAAAAGGAAAATATAACATTCATCATACCAGAATCGGTGTACAAAGAAAGCGTCCTAACCCCGCTTAACATAAAAAGGTTTGAACTAAGCGCAATACGAATACAAGACGCTGTCACTGATGGATATATACAAGTTGCAAAAACAACAGAATCAGTAAAAGGAAAAATGCAACGAATCGAGGCAATAACCGACAGGCTGTGCAGCTTTGAAGGCAGCCCACTAAGAGTTGTGCACCGCGGGGAAACTGAAACCCTTGCACTTCTAAAAGAATTGGGGGCCCAAATGCTTGTAATTGATGAAAGAACAACGCGCATGCTAATAGAAGAGCCGAGTAACATCATTAGGTTTTTACAAAAAAAATACCCAGGCATAAATGTGAACAAACAAGCAATCAATGAATTTAGAAACGAATACGGGGACATAAAAGTTTGCCGCTCCGTTGAACTCATAGCACTAGCACATGAAAACGGAACCCTTGAAAGGGAAATACACAAATCAAATAGATCGCTAGAAGCTTGCCTATATGCCGCAAAATTTGCAGGATGTGCTGTTTCATTTGATGAAATTTCAAAATATATGAAAAGGGTGAAACAATGATAGAAAAGGCCCACTACAAGGACGCAACTGAAATTGCAAAAATAATTGCAAAAGAGTTCCCCTACAAAAACTATACCGAAAAAGGCCTTCTTGAAAGGCTCAATAGCGGCAAGGTTGCAATATTCAAAAAAACAATCGGAAACTCCATTGCCGGATTTGTCGAAGTTGAAATGAAAGGAAATTTTGGCATGATAAATGCAATTTCAGTAAAAGAAAAATACCGCAAAAAAGGATTTGGAAAAGAGCTGCTATCCCATGCAATTTTTTTCCTCAAAGCAAGCGGAGTGCCTTTTGCTCGGCTTTTAGTAAAAGAGCAAAATAAAAACGCAAAAAACCTATACGTGCTACACGGCTTTTCCCTCTCAAAAATACACGATAGAAAAATAGAAGGATCAATTGTTGAAGTGTGGGAGAAGAATTTGCAAGAGGAAGAAGAGTACCTTAACTAACGGAGCAGAGCAAAAACATCTTTAAAATATTGCAAACAACCCCTCGTTATGTGGCTAAAAACTACATAACCCTAACCTGGCCGAATCCCTCTTTTGAAAAATTAAAACCACGCAGCTCCGTCAGTACGCTTTTGCGAATAGTACGCGCCTTTTTGCATTTGTCCCCATGAAAATGCACTTTCCCGGAGATTGTTTTTGATCAAATGGGATGCAGCGCGAACTAACCCCATATTTTTCCTTTATTTTCATTTCATGGCCAGGGTCTTCGCAAAAATATGCAAGCACCATCTTTTTTTGTGAAATCCCTTTCTCAAATTCTTTGAGTGAATTTGCCTGCACAATATTTTCATCAAGGAACTTTTTTGCCTTTGAAAACATATCAGAGTGCATCTCTTCTAGGATTTGTGGAATCCTTTTCACAACATCTTTTTCTTTGACAAATTCCTTTTTCCCGCTATCCCTTCTAACAACTACAACATGCCCTTTTTCAATGTCCTTTGGCCCTATTTCGATTCGCAAGGGAATCCCTTTCAATTCCCAATCATTGAATTTCCAACCAGTGCTATATTGCTCCCTATCATCTAAAATAGCCCTAAATTCTTGAAGTTTCTTTTCCATCTCTTTTGCCTTTTTGAGAACTTCTGTTTTTGTTTTTTCAAAAAGCACAGGAACAATTACCGCTTTATTTTTTGCAATGCGCGGCGGAAGAACTAACCCTTTATCATCCCCGTGCACCATCACAATTGCGCCAAGCAACCTGGTGCTAAATCCCCAACTAGATTGCCAAGGCAGCTGCTCATTTTTTTTCTCATCCGTAAATTTTATACCAAAAGATTTTGCAAACCCCTGGCCCAAATTATGGGATGTTCCCATCTGCAAGGCCCTTCCATCCGGCATTAGCGCTTCAATTGTTGTAGTGTAAAGGGCACCTGCAAATTTTTCCGCTTCGGTTTTCTGCCCAGAAATTACAGGGATTGCAAGAAGCCCTTCAATCATCTTCTTGTACTCATCTAAAAACATCCGAACTTCCTTATCGCATTCCTCTTTAGTGGTGTATACACAATGGCCTTCCTGCCACAAAAACTCGCGCGTGCGCAAAAAAAGCTTTGTCTGCTTGACTTCCCACCTCAACACATTGCACCACTGATTTATGCGAAGCGGCAGATCGCGCCACGAGCGCACCCATTTTGAAAAAGAATCATAAATAATTGTTTCCGAGGTCGGGCGTATTGCCACTTTTTCTTCATCTTTATCATCGGAAGCAACCCAGGCAAGTTCGGGGGCAAATCCTTTTGCGTGCTCGGCTTCCTTTTCAAAAAAGCTCTTCGGGATAAGGAGCGGAAAGTAGGCATTCTGCACTCCGTGGCTTTCAATCACACGGTTAAAATAGCTCTGAATTGCTTCCCAAATTGCATAACCGTTTGGCCGGATTACCATAAAGCCGCGCGTTGGGGCATAATCCGCTAGATTTGCCTTGAGCACTACCTGATTGTACCATTCGACAAAATCCGCGTCCTTTTTTACGGTAATTCCCAAAAGGTTCTCATCGGCCACAAAATCACTTAAATAGTAAAATATAGAGGAAATAAAAGGGTTTGGACTGATTTGCCTATCGCTATTTCCTTGCAAAGTTAGCTAGTATCTTCTCCCTGTATGCACTTGCTGCCTGCGGGTTTTTCATACAAGTGAATTGTATGTCGCATTTTATATCCATTATATCATTGAGTGATTTTAGTTCAGAACTGAGAAATGAATCGCGTTTTTTGAAAAAATCCCGTAGTTTTCTGACTATATTTTCAGGATAATTGACCTGTATTATGTGATCCCCGATAACATTGACATCGACATTGGATGGGTAAATGGCCGATTTTGCCTTCCCTACCTTTCCTCCAATTGAGCGGTAATTTGAAATGGCAACATCATTTATCGGAAAGCCTGCAGGACACACAAAAGTTGACTTGATGCCCTTGTTTATAATAGATTTCCAGAGCGTCATTTCATTCCCATAATTTATCTGAAACCACCAATGAATATTATTGTAAGAAATGCATGATTTTGGCTCATCTTTGCCTATATTTTCTGCACAGTATAGCAGCATATCTGTCCAGAAATTATCAAGTTCGAAAAGTGACTTTAACCTATATTGCCCATAATCACCTTCCAAAAATTCCCTTGCAAAAACTTTTGAATTTGCACGCGTATTATATGAGACCGAAAGAGAATCAAAAAATTTCTTAGAGTCAAAAATCCACTTCTTTGAAATTTCATACTCTTTGGATTCGTTCCTGAAAAGAACCCCTTCATCAACTAGCATGGTTGCAGCTTTTCTTATCCCCTGAAACGAGACCCTTGAAGAAAATTTTTGGGCAATCTTCCTGTGCATATTTGCAAGCGAGAGCGGGTGCTCTTTTGATAAAATCTGGACAAGCTGATTTTTCACAGTGTCTTTTTTTGAACTCTCCTGAAGATAATCCACCATGCAACCAATTGGTTCAATTCATATTATTAAACCTTTTGGTTTAGTTACAGATCAACCAACTGCATAAATCCACCCAAAACCCCAAGTATTACATAAATAATAGGGGGAACAGGATGGAAAATGAATTTGTCAAAGTACCGGGATGCAAAGAGACGGAAGTAAAAGAACTCTACCACGACAACCAAACGCAAATAAGTGTTGTACAAGTGGCAAGAGGGGGAGAAATACCGATGCATTGCCATGATTGCGCCGCCACAATGATAATAACCAAAGGAAGCGCAAAAGCAATTGGAAAAGATTATAAGATTGTTAAAAATGGAGATATAGTTGTAAAAAAGCCCAAGGAAGCACACGGTTTTACTCAAATAAAAGAGCCATTTGAGTTCATTTCAGTTTCAGAGGGGAATGGAATAATGCACAATGGGGAATTTGACATAAAATACATTTAGAGACACATGTCTCACTTTATGAGGCAAAAACATGATAATCGAAGCGCTCTACCAAGCACTAAACCTAAATATCGGCTGGTTCATAGAGCTCGCACTGGATAATTTGCTCTGGGTTTTCATATTCTTTGCAACCGCAAACATACTTGACGATAGCAAGACCCTAGTTGGCTCTATAATGTTGTTTTTGTTCTTTGTGTTTGATTTTTTTGCAGAACTTGGGTTTTCACAGGCAAGCGGATGGGTGTTTTTAGGGGCTGGATTTTTAGCGATTGTATATCTTTCAAGGATTGCAATTTCAATTTGGGTAGAATACACCCCTTCTTTGAAAAGACATATGCTAAAAATCCTCGCCGCCCACTGGCTTGCCGTCTATATTATCTACAATCTATTCTTGGTGTGAAAATGGGAGCCGTCACAAGAGGAATGATTTCGATTGGAATTGGAGTATTTTTGTTTAGCATACTTCTTGTTCTGGCAGATAACGGAGTTAACTTTTTTGCGGCGGGGTTTTTTTCACTGGTCGGTTTTATTGCATTCACATTATGGATATTTGACTACATGACATACTTTCTTGCTACATGAACAGAGGCGATTGATTGAAAACTTGGAAAAATCTTGCACCTAATTTAGTTAGGCAGCGACTAATGATGGAAGGCACTACTGAAAAAATCGTAGAGCCAGAACAAATAAAATCGTACCTTGTAGAATTAGCTAAATTCACTAAAATGGAAATAATAAAAAGAGATTTACCAAATCCTATTGCCTACTCAGCACACGAATGTGGTTATGGCGGATGGATCCACTGGAAAACATCAGGAGCACACTTTTACAGCTACCCAACAAACCCCCCGCTTTTTACAGTAGACACTTACACTTGCAAACCCTTTTCCGTAAAAGCGGCAGTTGAATTTACAAAAAAATACTTCAATGCAATTGAACTTGTCTGGAAAGAAGTTGAAGTTTGAAGGAGACGATTGCGGGTCAAATTTCTTTGAACTGCTCGCGCAGTTTCATCTCCCTTCTCTTGCGATTGTACCCCAGCGCGAATTTGTGCACAGCATCACGCACGGACCTGATAAATAACATCATGCGGGAGTTCTTGTCAAATTGTTTAGGCTCATCAAAACCCGGCAGATAGATTTCCTCGTTCTTTTTTGCAAGCGCAATTATCGGGATTTTTAACCCCAGTTCTCTTAGAGCGTCAAGGCTAGCATTTAATTGGCCAGCTCCGCCATCAATAATTATGAGCGAAGGGAACTGCGCACTCTCTTGCCGGAGCCTTGAGTATCTTCTGCTAACAATTTCTTTCATTGATGCAAAATCATCGTTTTTGCCCTGAACTGTTTTGATCTTGAACTTGCGGTACTCTTTTTTATCAGGTTTTCCGTTTGTAAATCGCACCATTGCCCCAACCACGTGGTCATAGTTAAGGTTTGAAACATCAAAGCACTCGATAATTGAAGGTATATCAGGTAAATTCAGAGCATCTTTTATAAGAGCAAGAACAGAACCTTCACCAATATTTAGCACTGCATTTTTTTGTGCCATATTAACAAGGCCGAGTTTTTCGCCCCTTTTAGGATATATCAATGAGACATATGTCCCTTTTATTTTTGAGAGGTATGCTTCAACTACTTCGCGCTCGCTCTCCTCTGCCCAGAATTTTTCACTTACAAGTATTTCATTTGGAGGTGTGTGGGTTGAATAATAGCGCGTTATGAATTCTTCAAACAATCCTTCGTGGTAATCAAAGGTGAATTCCTTTTTTCCCGATATTACACCGCGCGAAATTGTAAACATTTCCACAATACACTTCGGTTCATTTTTAACAAGTGCCAAAACATCCTGGTCATATCGCTTTACAAGTTCAACTTTCTGGCGCTCATCAAGATTCTCTATTGCCTCTATTTGGTGTTTTTTTTCAAGCGCGCGCTCAAACTTTAACTCTTTTGAAGCGATTTGCATTTCATCTTTTAATTTTTCAATAACTCCGCTACGTTCCCCTTTCAAAAAATCATGAACGCCTTGCACCTGTTCTAAATATTGCTCTTGCGATACATTCCCAATGCAAGGAGCAGTACAGAGCCCAATGTGATAATTAAGGCACTCTTTTTTTGGCAAAATCCTGCAGGTCCTGATTTTGTATAGTTGCACTGCAAGATTTAGAAGCTGAACCCTAGCAAATCCATCAACATATGGCCCAAAATACTTTCCATCAGGAGTAACTTTTCTAGTGGAGAGTATGCGCGGAAATTTTTCTGCAGTCAATTTGATGTATGCAAAAGTTTTGGAATCCTTTAGGTCAATATTGTATTTTGGGGAGTGCTTTTTTATCATATTATTTTCCAAAAGCAGCGCTTCCACCTCATTATCAACAGCAACAAATTCTATATTTGCAATGCGCAAAACCATCAGGGCAATTCGCGGATAATGGTTTTTATTCGTAAAATAGCTAGATACCCGTTTTTTCAAATTTTTCGCTTTACCAATATAAATTATTTCATTTTGCAAATCCCTAAAAAAATACACGCCCGGTTCTTGCGGAATTTTACTAAAATCAACTTCCCCCTTTTCCCCAACCTCTATCATTCCATTACCTTTTTCAAAAACTGCCCGGTGTATGAGGAAGCTACCTGCAAAACTTGTTCGGGAGTCCCTTTTGCAATAAGCCTTCCCCCTCCGTCCCCGCCTTCTGGCCCAAGATCTATTATATAATCAGATGATTTTATCACATCAAGGTTGTGCTCTATTACATAAACGCTATTCCCCTTATCCACAAGCCGATTTAGTACTGCAATCAATTTGCGCGTATCTTCAAAGTGCAACCCGGTGGTTGGTTCATCTAGCATGTAAACAGTATTGCCCTTCTTTTGCTTTGCTAATTCGCGCGTAATTTTTATTCGCTGCGATTCTCCCCCAGAAAGAGTAGTCGAACTCTGCCCAAGCTTAATATAGCCAAGCCCCACATCAACTAGTGTTTCAAGTTTTCTTCTAATCGATGAGTGGTTTTCAAAAAATGGTAATGCTTCCTCGGCGCTCATTTGCAAAACCTCTGCAATGTTTTTGCCTTTGTATAATATTTCAAGGGTTTGCTTGTTGTATCTTTTCCCCTTGCACTCCGAGCACTCAACATATACATCCGGCAAAAAATTCATTTCAATTTTAATTAGCCCGTCACCAAAGCACGCTTCGCACCTGCCGCCCTTTACATTAAATGAAAATCTCCCTTCTTTATACCCCCGCGATTTTGATTCGCGTGTGAGCGCAAAAATTCCCCTCACATCATCAAATATTTTGGTATAAGTAGCCGGGTTTGAGCGCGGGGTTCTTCCAATGGGGTCTTGGTCTATTACAATTATATTTTTCACATTATCAGGAACATGGACAAAGCTATGCTTTCCCACCCTCTCTGACCCTTGGTCAAAATGCTTCTTTAGGTACGGAACAAGGGTTTGGTTCATTAAAGTGGATTTTCCGGAACCCGAAACCCCTGTAATTGTGCACAGAACTTCAGTTGGCAAATCTACTGTGAGCCCGCGCAAATTGTTTTGCGCAGCACCAATTATTCGTATATGGCTTGGGGCTTTTCTTCTTGTCTGCGGAACCTCTATTTTTTTCTCCCCGGATAAATACTGGCCGGTTAAGCTTTTTGGATTTTCAGCAATCTGCTCCGGTGTTCCTCTCGCGCACACATGGCCTCCGTGAATTCCGGCTCCGGGGCCCATATCAATTATATAATCAGCAGCGCGGATAGTGTCCTCATCGTGTTCAACTACAATTAAAGTATTCCCCACATCTCGCAACCTGTGAAGGGTGTTGATTAATTTTTCATTATCCCTCTGGTGCAAACCAATTGACGGCTCATCTAGAATATAGAGAACACCCATTAGGTTTGAACCAATTTGAGTTGCAAGCCTAATTCTTTGAGCTTCGCCACCGGAGAGTGTTCTTGCGCTTCGCGAAAGCGTAAGATATCCAAGGCCTACATTTTTTAAAAACCCCAATCTCTCACGGATTTCCTTTAGCACCTGCGTTGCAATGAACTTCTCCTTTTCCCCCAATCTCTCATCTAGCTTTGCAAAAAAATCAACTGAATGGAGTATACTCATATCAGTGACATCAATTATTGATTTGGAATCAATTTTTACAGCCAAGACATTTTCTTTAAGCCTTTTTCCTTTGCACACTTCGCAAGGTTCAGCTAGCATGAATTTTTCAATTTCCTCTTTCCTCCATTCAGATTCTGTTTGTTTATAGAGCCGCATTGCCTGCGGAATAACACCTTCAAATCCATGCTCCATTCGCATGTTCATTCCGACATGCCACTTTCCTGAAATTGGCTCTTTTGAACCATACAGAAGAACTTTTAGTTGTTTTTCGGAAAACTTTTTTATCGGAGTAAAAACATCAAACCCATACTTTTTCCCAACAGCAGCTATTTGCTGTGACCTCCATGTAAGATCTGCTTTTGAATAAAGGGCAACTGCCCCGTCCATTATGCTCTTTGATTTATCCGCAATCACAAGTTCTGGTGAGAGCTGCATAATATCGCCAAGCCCGTGGCATGCACTGCACGCACCGAATGGGGAATTGAAAGAGAACATTCGAGGTTCAAGCGGCTCAAAGACAACTTCTGGATGGTTTGGGCATGCACCGAATGTAGAATAGAGGGTTTCGCCTTCAGCCCGCGAGAGTTCTTTTAAGGTCTTTTCTTCACTTGGGGCGTTACTTAACTTCTGCGCTTTTTTTGCATCAATTACAATCATTCTCCCGTTTCCCACATGAAGCGCTTGCTCAACTGCTTCTGAAACCCTCTGGCGCTCATCTTCATTAATTGTAATAGTATCTATTATTGCCTCAATCCAGTGCTTTTCATATCTTGTGAGTTTTATTTCTTCCTTAATATTTTCTGATTGATATATTTGTTCATCTACTCTGATTTTTGTAAACCCGTCCTTTTTCAAATCATCAAAAACCTGCTCATATGTCCCCTTAGCACCCCTTACCACCGGCGCTAAAATCATCAGTGTCTTGCCATTTTCAGACATTACAAGATTTGTAATGTTCTCTGCCGTCTGAGGTTTTATTTTGCTCTCACACTTCGGGCAGTGCAAAACACCAATTCTTGCAAAAAGCAGCCTCAAATAATCATAAATTTCAGTAACGGTGCCAACAGTTGATCTTGGGTTTTTTGAAGTTGTTTTTTGTTCAATTGAAATTGCAGGAGAGAGCCCGTCAATTGAATCAACATCAGGTTTATTCATAAGCCCCAAAAATTGCCGCGCGTAAGCTGAGAGGCTCTCAACATATCTTCTCTGCCCCTCCGCATAAATAGTATCAAATGCCAAAGTGGATTTTCCGGAGCCCGAGAGCCCGGTTATTACAATGAGTTTATCGCGCGGAAGCTCTACATCAATATTTTTCAGATTGTGCTCTCGCGCGCCCTTTACAGCAATACGATCTTGCATACGTTCCCTCTATTCGCAACAATTAAAATTTGCTTCTATCACGAGGACTTTTACCTCGGTTTCTGGGCAATGATTTTTATAACTTTTTTCCCTTTTGCGTATTCTCTTTGTGCATATTTCGAGCCGCTTGCCTCAATTTCAGTCGGCTTGAATTCCCTTGCAATCACTTTAAAACCGGCATTACGCAAAAGTGGGATTATTTCCCGATCAATGTAGCGGTGCTCAAATGTGGTTAGCAGGAACTTTCCGCCCGGCACGAGTATTCTTTTGACTTCATTTATATAGCCCGGCAATGTTCTTTGAATCTCTGAAAAAGTCTGACCTGCAATGGCCGCTCTTTTTCGAATATCAGCCAGATTTGTTACATCTTTGCCATACGGGACATGATGGATGAAAAAATCAGCAATCACTGCAGGAACTGAGGCTGATTCTATCTTTTCCGTCTCAGCCAATACATTTCCTTTGACATAGCCCATATTACTTGGCAGTTTATATCTTGGCTTTTGCAAATCCACAACTTTCACAGTACCCGGAAGATTTTTTTTCAAGAGCCTTTGTGCAAATTTAAAAGCCCTCCCCTTTGTCGGCCCTTCCCCGAACGATACCATTTTTATTTTAGGTTTTTTCACTTAGAATCCCCCTTTTTCGATTTTGACTGAGCATAAGCCTTTGAATCTTGCAAGAGCGCATACTCCTGTTTTAGGGCTTCGAGCTGGTCTCTGAATGCAATTGCGTTTTCAAAGTCAAGGTTCTCAGCACTTGTTCTCATTGCAGCGTCCAATTCAGCAATTCTTTTTTCAACATCCTGCCTGCCCATGTGCTTTAACCCTTTTATTTCACTCTTCTTTTGTGCAAGCGCCTTTACAACCGGCATTGGAGTGATCCCATTTTCTTTGTTGAATTTCTCCTGATCCCCTCTTCTTTTTTTTGTAATTGCAACTGCGCCTACTATTGATTTTGTAATTACATCAGCATAGAGAATTACATGGCCATTTAGATTTCTTGCCGCTCGCCCAATTGTTTGTATAAGGCTTCTCTCATCCCGCAAAAACCCTTCCTTGTCAGCATCCAAAATACAAATGAGGCTAACCTCAGGCAAATCAAGGCCTTCTCGCAAAAGATTTATCCCTACAAGAACATCAAATTCTCCAGCGCGAAGCTGCCTTATTAGTTCAATTCTCTGCAAGCTCTCAATTTCCGAGTGCATATACCTTACTTTGACATTTTCCTTTGCCAAATAATCAGTTAAGTCCTCAGCCATTCTTTTTGTTAGCGTTGTAATTAAAACGCGCTCCCCTCTTTGCACGGTTTTTCCGATCTCTTCAAGCATGTCCTTGACCTGGTTTTTTATAGGACGAACTTCAACTTGCGGGTCAAGTAGCCCGGTTGGCCTTATGATCAGATTCACAATTTGCCCGGAACTTTTCATTTCATATTCAGCAGGGGTTGCAGAAACAAACACAACATGGTTGAAGTACTTTTCAAATTCATCAAATTTTAAAGGACGGTTATCAAAAGCGCACGGCAGCCTAAATCCAAAATCCACAAGATTTTTTTTGCGCGCAAAGTCCCCATTATACATTGCCCGTGATTGCGGAATTGTCTGGTGTGATTCATCAACTATTAGCAAAAAATCATTCGGGAAATAATCCAAAAGAACATAAGGCGGTTTTCCTGGGGGCCTTCCGTCAAAATGGCGCGAATAATTCTCAATCCCGTTGCAATATCCCATTTCCTGAATCATTTCAAGATCATATTTAACCCTTTGTGAAAGCCTTTGCGCTTCTAGCGGCCCAAGAGTCGGAAGATGATCTTGCAGCTCCTGTTTTATTGCCCCCATTGCTCGCTGTTGCTTTTCAATTGGAACAACATATTGGCGTGCCGGAAAAACCCTTGCCTCATCAAGAGTGCTAATTGTAGTTGCAGAGAGCGGATCAATTTCTGAAATTTTACTAACAACACTTGAACCGAGTTCAATGCGAATGATATTTTTCTCAGAAGCAGGAATTATATCAATTGTATCCCCTCTTACCCTAAACCTTCCGGGTTCTAATACCTGGTCATTTCTCTCATATTGCATTTCAATTAGGCTCTTTATGATATTTGAGCGCGTAACTTCTTTTCCCTTTTCAATTACAAGCGAGAGGTTGGAAAAATCATCAGGGTTCCCCAAACCATAAATGCACGAAATCGAGGCAACCACTATTACATCATCGCGCGACAGAAGGCTTGAAACTGCATGCAGGCGCATCTTTTCAATCTGCTCATTTACAGTTGCTTCCTTTTCAATGTAGAGATCAGAAGTTGGCATGTAACTCTCCGGCTGGTAATAGTCATAGTAGGAAATGAAATATTCCACCCTGTTTTTGGGAAATAATTCCTTTAGCTCCGTGTAGAGCTGCGCTGCAAGGGTTTTATTGTGCGCTAGTACTAGGGTTGGCTTTTGCACCTTTTGTATTAAATTTGCCATTACAAAAGTCTTTCCACTTCCAGTAATTCCAAGCAATGTCTGGCACGGGTATTTGGAATAGCCTTCGTATAACTCTCTAATTGCCTCTGGCTGGCCGCCTGCTGGCTTAAAGGGAGAAACAAGTTCGAATCCCATAACACTCCTCTACACCGCGCGGCTTTTTAAATAATGGCAGGCCTTGTTGCCCGTGCGAACAAAAAAATAAAAATACTGTCCTTTTTTGTCTAAACCTTTCCTATTTTTTTAGACTTGAATGAATTAGGGCTTCGCTGCGTTTATATACCACTTTATTGTTCATTATAGCATGGCCTTTATAGAGAGAGTTCCAACCTATATTCCCGGTTTTGACAATTTTTTAGAAGGGGGTTTTCCAAAAGGCTCCTTGATTTTAGTTTCAGGAACCCCCGGATCCGGAAAGAGCAATTTTTGCGCCCAACTATTATACTACAATGCTCTCAAGGGCAAAAAATGCCTCTACCTAGACCTTGAGCAGGACATGGGAGACCTTGAACTTCAAATGAAAATGTTTGGTTGGGACACATCAGCGCTTGATAATCTCAAAATATATACAATAGAGAGCTCAAACCCCCAGATAGTTGAAAAAGTCATAAAAGAAATTGAAAGCAAGCGCTATGATATAATTGTTCTTGATTCAATTGATTCAATCACAACAAACCCGGCTTCAGTTGAAGAAATACAGCAACAATTTCGAGACCGCGTGCCGCTTATAACAATCCCTGCACTTTTGGACCAGGCAACACTAACACGCCTTAAAATAAAAAAAATATTCAATGCAATAAAGAGCGTAAAATCCACAGCAATAATTACAAGTGAAAGAGTTGAAGGCTCAATGGGGCTTAGCAGGGACACAGTTTCAGAATTTCTCTGTGACGGAGTAATACTTCTATCCTCAACTGCAATCGGCAAAAAAAGGGCACGCTCAATAGAAATCAGCAAAATGCGCCACACCGATACACCCGGCGGCAGATACGAACTTGAAATCACCAAAAAAGGCCTTAACGTATTGTGATTTATGCCTCGCAACCTTGGAATAAAAAACGATTTAGTAAATTGGTTTGTAAAAAATGTTGCAATCCCAAACCTCATGCGCCTTGACATACCCGGCTTTGTAATTGTCAAGCAAAATTATGAAGGGCGGGAAATAGAGCAGCGCAACATTTTCTTTTCCGAGCTGCAGATAGCAGGTTTTGAGAGCGCGCTTGTGAAAAATTTCGGCGAGCGCGGCAAAAAAATCGCCTACACAATGCTCACAAATTCCACATATGCATATTGCCACTCATACGGAATCCCACAGCTAAAAGACGGAGAAAAGGCAATTGATGAATTCTTCTCATTCTACACAGCATTCATGGGGGTTACATGGGGAGAATTTTTGAACCTTGATTATGATCTCAAAACCAAAATACTCCAAGTTAATTTGGGCGACCATATAGTGTGCCGCAAAAATGGGCTCGGGTATATGTTTAGCTCCGGAATATTTGCAGGCGGCTGGCAGCACTTAATGCAAGACCCTACAATACAGGCAAGCCAAATTGAATGCGTTGGAAAAGGAGATAAGAGCTGCAGAGTAATAGCCGGGCCAATTGAATATCTCAAAAAACAAAAATATGAAGTAATAGAGGCAACAGGCACCAGAACATATTCAACAGACATTAGCTATTGGGAGATGAACAAATCAAGGCCCATGCAATACTCCAAAGCATCACTTCGAGAACTAATAGCCGCAGGATTTTTCAAATTCGAAAAAAACAAACTCACATTCCACGAGGATAGGTACTGCTTTACAGGAATTGAACTACTCTATGTATTTGAAGAGACCGCAGCAAAAGACCCAAAGGTTAGCAAACTTCTTTTTGAAACAACTTTTGAACAAGGCAAAAAAATCGCCCTTGCAGAAAAAACCAACGAATATTCAACCTTCATCCCCGATATTCTTTCAGCCTTCGGGTATGGCGACACGCTCATTTCACACAACAATTCAAAATTTATAATTGAAACAAACTATTTTCCATACCTTGAAACCTACGACCAAATAAATTACCAATATTTCAAAGGGCTTGTCTCAGGACTTCTTAGCGGCTTTTTGGGAAAAGAAATAATTCTCAAAAACCATAGCACAAACGTATCGAACGGGTATTTGCAGCTAGTGCTTTTGGAATAGGAAATTTAATGATCGCCAGGCGATCAAAAGAGAGTTGTATATAGTAGTTGTTGTTTATTTATTTTATGAGAAGCAAACCTTTGAATGGCCCATTCTCCAGATTTTTTTATGAAAGTTTAAGGAATGAAAGAATAAAGCCAAGAAGATTGAAAAACCCCAAAGGAATTGAGAGGTTTACATTTTCAGTTTCTACGCCCAGGCAAAGATGGGCAAGAGATTTATACTATGACAAAAGAGCATTGGCAAATCTTGACCATGCAGTAGGTTTAGTGCCAAATGTAATGCCTGCAATGGTGCAAGCTTTTGGCTACACAATTGAGCATGAAAAAGTCCATGCAGGGGATTCAAAATACCAGGCTTTGCCCGTCAATGAAATAAAAAAAATTTCCAATTTGAATAACACAGGGCATAGGGCCCAAGCACTTGTTGAACAGGTTGCAAATAGGGGCGTTATTGCAAAAATGCTTACAGACAGTAAAATAAAATCCCTGCAACACCCATCAGCCAAAAAAGTAATTGCCGATAAGCTTTCGTGGTATATTATACAAAGCCTTATTCAAAGCGGCGAATTTCGAAGAATGGTAAAGAGCGGATTAAATGCATCTTTGCCAAAAACCAAACAAGAGGCCAGAGCAAGAATACAAATTATTTCACTATACCTAAAAAAACTTTTTCCGAACCTGGAAAATGAACACCTAGAGGAGATAATAAAAGTCACTAGTCGCAGGTTTGCTTCCCTAATTGAGGTTGGGGCCAAAAACAGCAGACAAGGCACTTGATAATAAAAGTGGGAGAGCCCAGATTTGAACTGGGGTCGACACCAAATTGGAAGCGTTTACCTCTCCCCAAGGTGCCATACTAACCAAGCTATACTACTCCCCCCTTAAATTACTGAAATCTGGTCGGTTGAGTTTATAATTCAAACTCTCAGAAGCGAGCCTTTAGTTGATTTTGAATCCCAAAAGAAAATCACTCACCCATATCATTCGATGAATCTGCAAAAGCTTTTAATATTTTAACCCCAAATTTTTAATAGGTGATCCAAATGGACAGAGTTGTGCATTTTGAAGTCCCTGCAGATGATACTGCAAGGGCAAAAAAATTTTATGAAAGCATTTTTGAGTGGAAAATAGAGAGCTACCCGGGATTTGACTACCACGGGCTTATTACCTCTCCAATAGATGAAAAAACAAGAATGCCAAAAGAAGCCGGCGCAATAAATGGCGGATTGCTAAAACGCCAAGCGGCAATACAAAAACCCATAATTACAATCGGAGTAAAAGACATCAATGAATCTGAAAAGAAAATAAAAAAAGCCGGCGGAAAAATGGTAATGGAACAAAAAAAAGTCGGGGATGTTGGAATTTCAAGCTACTTTGAAGACACTGAAGGAAACATTCTGGGACTTTGGCAGGAGCTGAAGAAGTAATTTGTGGCAAAACCTGCCCCTAATTCTAAAAAATGATATCTTAAGATATCATTAAATATTAATTGCCATATAATAACTATGTGATTTTGTGATCAAGGGCAAGTACGAAATAATTTTTATGCGCCATGCAATATTGCGTGCAATTGAGCGCAATATCACCCCCGATGTTGTGGAAAATGCCGTAATGACAGGTTCATTCCACAGATTTGGAAAAAACAGGATGAAAATAATAAAAAAGCTCAGAAAAATGCAAATAGTTTGCATAGACGAAATAATTGGAAACACAATAAAAATTGTTTCAATTGCAAGGAGGGCAAGAAGATGAAATGCACAAAATGCTCAGGTAAAATGGCCGAAAAAAAAGACATAACAAATGACGGTGTTGAATACACATATTTTGAGTGTAAAAATTGTGGGGAGCAGATAGTCAACATGAAACAACTCCATGAAATGGCGGCAAGATATGGGGAAATGAAAAAATATACAGCAAAACTCTCTAAATGGGGGGAGAGCATAGGACTTAGGATCCCAAAAGAGCTAGCCAAAGAATATGGACTTGAAAAAGATACGGAAGTGTCTTTAATACCGGAAAAAAAAGCAATAAGGATAATAACAACAAAATAATTTACCTGCACTGCCCGCTGCCACTATCAGTAAAGCTCTGCCCCTGCACACTAATAAATTCCCATTCATAGCCGGAAGGTTTTAGCTCTAGGCGCAAAATTCCAAAAGAGCCAAATTCTTGCACCTCACTATTTTGTGAAATATTTCCAAATGGGCGCAGGCTCTTTCCACCAGCCCCTACAACAAAAGACCTCATGCCTTGTGAATTTATATTTCCCAGTGAATCCATTGGGGCAAACCTTTCATAATCATGGTCATGGCCAGCTAACACAATATCTGTCCCGCCATTGTAAAGAGCCGCCCAAATATCTTGCATAAAAGTACTGTCCCCGTGCTCAGACCCAGAACTGTAGCGCGGATGGTGGAAATATGCAACAGTGCATTTTACATCTTTATTTAGTTCAAGATCATCTAAAAGCCACCTATACTGGGCAGACCCTTGCAAGCATCCGCCAACTGAAGCGCAATTGCTATTTAGTACAATTGCATGCCACTTGCCAATATCATAGCTATAATACCCGCGCGAAGAATCTCCTGCAACGCTGCCAAAATAATCATAGTAGCCCTTTGCTCTTGAAGTATAATATTCATGATTTCCAACAGATGGCATTGTTCTCAATTTGTGCCTTCCCCAACTAGGCTCATAGCAATTTGAAAATTCGGATGCAGAACCCGCTTCATACACATTATCACCTAACGTAAAGACCGTGCCGTTCTGAACATCAAGAAGCTGCGCTATTTTCTCATCGCCAACACTTTCACACGAAGCAATATCCCCAGCTCCGCTAAAATTCACATCATTTGCCAAAGGCTCTATGTGCAAAATATTATGTCCTTCTTGCGAGAGTGGAGTTGGCACTAGAAATAAAACAACCACAATTAGTAAAGAGAGAAAAAATCCAATTAGCAATTTTATTTTTCCCACCATAAAAATATCTAACCCCTATTAAAATTTTTTATACTTCAAAATTCATTTATCATGTACGCGCAAAAAAAGGCATTTCAAATACGAGCCAAAGCGCTTTGTGTAAGCCGGAACTAGGTGGTCTTTTGCTGAAAATCGCATTTCAATAATCTCAGCCCTCTTGCTGGCATGGTTTGCAGCATCTACAATAACTGAAATGAATTCATCATAAGAAAGCCCTGCACTACAAGAACTTGTAACAAGAATCCCGCCACTTTTTAGAAGTTTCATGCAATTATAATTTATCTGATGGTATGCCTTTTTGCCTAGCCGAAGGTTCCCGGGTTTTTGTACAAAAGCCGGAGGGTCTAGGGAAATAACATCAAACCGCTCCGGGCGCGACATCAATTTATTCGTCTCATCAAAAGCCTTCCCTTCAATAAAAGTGATCTTATCTTCAAGTCCGTTTAACTTTGCGTTTCTTTTGGCCTGCAAAATCGCCTCCGGCAGATCAATCATTGTAACATTTGCTCCAGCTCTTGCTGCATGCAAGCCAAATCCGCCCGTATAGGAGAACACATCAAGCATCTTTGTGCCATTATTGCAGTACTTTTCAATCGCCGCCCTATTTTCCGATTGGTCTAAATAAAACCCGGTTTTGTGGCCGCGCAGCACGTCAACTTCAAATTTTACCCTCCCCTGCTCAATTACTGTTTGCACCTTTGGTTTTCCTAGTAGAACCCCTTTTAGAGGATCAAGCCCCAAACTTTCCCGGTTCCTAAAATCATTTCGCTCTGCAATTGTGGAAATCCCATCTAGGCCTAGAAGAATTTGTGCTATCTGCTGCTTGTACTTCTCAACGCCCATACAAGAGATCTGAAGCGAGCATATATTTTCAAACCGATCAACAAGAAGCCCTGGGATTCCATCTGATTCTCCGTAAAATAAGCGATATGTATTTTTGTATCCGAGAATTTTTTGCCTAAATTCATTTGCTTCTACTATTTTTTTCTCAAAAAAAGATTCATTGATTATTTCTTTTTCATGAAGGCTAATTAGTTGCACCATTGCATGGCTTTTTGGATTTGCAAACCCCTTTGCAATAAATTTACCCGTTGCATCAACAATCCATGCAATTTCCCCGGCGGAAATTTCCCCTTTGGATTTTTCAATTTGCTTTGGACCTAGCACACGCAATCCTTTGCGAATTTCTAACTCTATTGCTTTTGAAACAAAAAACTTTGGCACCTGCAATTTATCTACCATAATCATCGCGCAAAAAATTCCTTCATCTTGCTCCAATAGTGCTCTATCCAACCAGCCTTTATTTCTTCAAAAAATTCTTCAGGGACATTGCTGTGCGTGAACTTGAGTTTTGTTTTCGATCCCTTTTGCTCAAATTCAAAAATAACTTCTGAATAATGCCCCTTAGGCCAATCAGAAGCATGCCAGCTTTGCACAACTTTCTCGCCAGGAATTAATTCAATAGTCGTACCTTCAATATAACCATCATATGCACTAAATGAGTCACCAGTATTTTTACCTATTTTACACTCACTTTGCGTAAAAGCCGAATGCTTTTTTGAATCCATAAGGCAATCATACACATCCTTTGCAGATGCCTCAAATTTCACAACCTGCCTAATAGTTTTGGTTTTCATATTATCGCTTTAGTTCTTTTCTTTTTTCGCCAAGGTTTCCTGGCAGAACGTCTGTTCTGTCAGGCCCACAAAACCTTCAAGTTTTGCTTGCTTTCTCTTCTTTCCAAGAAAAGAAAAAAGGTTGTGATGGGATTGCCCGGATTTGAACCGGGGTCGTAAGCTCATTTGAAGGCATTCTTGCAAAAGCACGTTTTGCCGAAAAACCCTCCCAAAGCTTATATGCTAGACCAGGCTACACCACAATCCCGCTGAAATAAAACGTACGGCAATGCTTTTTTAAAAGGCGGCAAAAGAGCGAAAAGAAGCTATTTTAAGATATAAAACCCCCTAATTTTAGCATGCAATTTCTCGAACTTGCACTTTATTTTGAAAAAGTCGAAAAGGCCAGTTCGCGCATCGAAATGACTCAAATCCTCTCTGAACTTCTCGCAAAAGCCCCCCAGCAGGACATAAAACAGATCATTTACCTCTCCCAAGGGGTTTTGGGCCCCCGCTATGAGGAGGCATTGGAAGCCGGACTTGGGGAAGGGCTTATAGTAGAAGGGATAGCAAAGGCCCTAGGGTATAGTAATGAAGAAGTAAAGGCGCTTTATAAAAAAATAGGGGATTTAGGGGAAGTTGCCCAAAACCTTGGGGCAAAAAAGAAGCAAAAATCACTCTTTGCAAATGACCTAACAGTTGAAAAAGTGTTCAATAATTTCATAAAAATCTCGCAACTTTCAGGAAAAGGCAGCCAGGAGCACAAACTCAAAATGTTTGCAGAGCTTCTAAACAGCGCCTCGGGAATTGAATCAAAATTCATCACAAGAATCCCCCTAGGAAATATGCGCCTTGGAATCGGGGACCCTACCATAATGGATGCGCTTGCACTAAATTACCGAGAAGAATTTTTGAAAGATAAAAAAATCAAAAAACAAATCGAATCAGAACTCAAGGAAAAAAAAGAAGAAGCGCGCGAAGAGGAATTTGCAAGAAAATCAAAACAGAGGCTGCGCGAAGTGATCGAATCCAAATACAACATCTTTTCAGATCTTGGGGAAATTGCACGCAAATTAAAAGAATCCGGCCTTTCCGGGCTGTCTCAAATTTCAATAAAACCGGCAACACCAATTCGCCCCACTCTAGCAGAAAGATTATCCAGCGCAGAAGAAATTGTGGAAAAACTCGGAATGTGCGCTGTTGAAAAAAAATATGACGGCCTTAGGGTGCAGTGCCACAAATCAGGGGAGAAGGTTACAATATTTTCCCGCCAATCGGAAAACATCACCCACATGCTCCCGGATATTGTGCAAGCCGTAAAATCGCAAATTAGTGCAAAAGATGCAATATTTGAAGGTGAGGCGCTTGCCTTCAATGAAAAAACAAACCAATACCTTCCGTTCCAAGTTACAATCCAGCGCAAGAGAAAATATGATGTTGAGCAAATGGCACAGGATTTTCCGCTAAGGCTTTTTGCATTTGACATAATGTATGCTGACGGAGTAAATATGATGGCAAAACCATTTTCCGAGAGGCGAAAAATGCTCTCAAAATTAATTTCAAAAGGCCCAATAATCGAACTCACCGGGAGCATTCAAACGAATGATCCTAAAGAAATGGAAAAATTTTTCCTAGAAAGCATTGAAAATGGGCTTGAAGGAATAATTGCAAAAGACCTAAATGCCCCATATATTGCCGGCGCAAGAAAATACGCCTGGATTAAATTAAAACGCTCATATAAAGGCGAACTAACTGATTCGGTTGATGTTGCAATAATAGGATATTTCAAAGGCAGGGGAAAGCGGACACAATTTGGCCTTGGAGGTCTTCTTAGCGCAGTGTATGATGAGGATAGCGACACATTCAAATCGGTTACAAAAATAGGCACGGGAATGAGCGAGGAAATGTTAGAAGAACTCGAATCAAAACTTAGCAAAATCTCCCAAAAGCAAAAACCCGCACGGGTTGAAAGTGAAATAGAACCAGATGTCTGGACGACCCCGCATTATGTAATAGAAGTTGTAGCTGATGAAATCACCAAAAGCCCCCTACATACAGCTGGCCGTGGAAAGGATGGCATTGGATATGCGCTACGTTTCCCTCGCATGATAAAATTTCGCGACAAAAAAGCAGAAGATAGCACCTCGGTATCTGAAATAATTGAAATGTATAAAAAGCAAGGAAAGGTGCAAATAGCTACTGAAGAGACAACTCCTGATACATAGCCAAGTGAGCGGGTATTTGTTAAAACCGCCTTTCAAATCTTGAGGCAAAAAAGTCACAATTCAAAAGACCAGAAAGGGCACATCAGATGGCAGGCAAGGAATTTCGGCTTTTGAGGCAGAAAGATAAATATGGGTTAGCACATCTATTAACCTATATGAAAAATTCCTTTTACTGGATTGAAAAAGCAATATATCTTGCAATAGGGTTTGCTGCAACAATATTTTTCCTCTACCTCTTCAAAATATGGGGGGTTGAGAAGAACAGCTACTTTCTTTTCGTTGGCGATCTTGAGAGCGTAATAATTGTACTTGCAACCACTTTTGCAATAGGATTGATTTTGGAAAAACTCTGGAAATGGGAAGTGCGCTCCATATTCAAGCCGCGCCAGGCAAATTCTAGAGGTGATCGGAAATGGAGAATTCGCCACTAAAACTGCTTGTAACAATAATAGTTGCAGCGGCCCTAATCTATCTTGCAATCGGATATTTTGCCCCTCCAAATGATAAGAATTTAGATGAAGTGAAAAACGGCCTAGCTTATGCGCAGGCAAATGAGGGAGAATTGCATAAAATCGAACTCTTTTTGCAAAAAGATTTTGCCCTAAAAGGCTCGCTTCTAGATGATCCTTCACGCAGCGTGCGATTTGAGTGCAGTAGCAGCCAAACATGCTCAGCTGACGGGATAGAAATTGACCCGCGACAAGTTTTTGTAACAGAGCAAGGACCCCATGAGATATATTTCAGATGCAAAAATGAAGGAGAGATAGATGATTGCGTGATCTATTTTGGGCAAGAGCCGGCCCAGCTTTTAATTGAAAGAGTGAATGTAACAAAGAGCGCAAAACGCGGTGAAGTAGTTTCAATTTCATTTGAAATAAAAAATACCGGAAATCTCACCGCGCACGATCTAACTCATGAGGTAAAAATATACCTAAAAAATAAGGATGAAAACGGAAGGCAAATAGAGCTGCTTTCGCAAAACTTTACAGGCACAATTGAGACACTTCTAAGAAACGAATCAACAACTATTTTGCGCCAATTTTCACCAACCGGCCCCGGCAAATACTCGGTAAAAATAATTGCAGACGGGGAAATTTCCGGAAGATCAGTTGCAGAAGATGAATTTGAAGTAATTGAATCAATTTCACAGAGCTGCACTGCAACTTCAATCGGAAAAACAACACTTGAAAACGGAGTGTGCAAAACAGAGCACCTTTGCAGCGGATGCGAATTTGGGTTTGAGTGCTCTACAAAATGGAAAGAGCGCGGAATTGAAAATATTTCAGAATCATTCCCAAACACAGCATACACCCAAAAAGAACCAATAGATGGACAGTGCCAATAATCTGCTCTACTCGCTCAATTGTTATATAATACTTATTATGGAAGTAAAAATCATGCTCCTTAAGAATTGCAGATACATTGTAACGCAAAACAAAAACCGCACCATCCTGCAAAATTATGATGTTCTAATTGATGGAAATAGGATTTTAAAAGTAGGGAAAAACCTAAACGCAGGGGCAAAAATCGATTGCTCAAAAAAAATAGTAATGCCGGGGCTTGTAAATACCCACACACATCTCGGAATGCACTCGCTTCGCGGGATGAATGATGAGAGCGAACTATTCGAGTGGCTAAAATCTCTAAAAGAACAAGAACAAAAAATGGGTGCAAAAAAAGTAAAAGAGAACACTGCTGCCGGGCTTATTGAAGCTGTGCGATTTGGCACTACTACAATTTATGATTCCTACAAATTCCCCAATGAGCGAACAGAAGAATTTGAAAAACTTGGGGTGCGCGGCGTAATATCTTCAACAGTAAAAGACAAAAAGAGCCTGCAACAATCACAAGAATTTCTCAAATCAAATAAAGCAAAACTTGTAAAGGGCGCAATTGCTGCAAACTCTATTTATAGCTGCGAAGAGGAAATATTGCAAAAAGTAGTAGAATATAGTGATAAGCACTCAATTTTGCGCAGAATACACGTAGGGGAAACACGATCTGAGCGTTTTGATACTTTCAAAAAAACCGGAAAACTTGCAATAGAATACCTCGATTCGTTAGGATTTCTTTCTTCTAATTCACTTCTTGTTCACTGCATTTGGATAACAAAAGGGGAAATCAAAAGGATTGCAAATGCAAACGCTAAAGTTGCCCACAACCCTGTTTCGAATATGAAACTAGCATCAGGCGGAGTGATGCCGCTTGTTGAAATGCTGCGCGAACATATTAGCGTGGGGCTTGGAACAGACGGAGTTGCCAGCAACAATAACCTTGACATGTTTGAGGAGATGAAAATGTGCGCACTTTTGCACAAACACCACAAATGGGACCCAAAAGCAATAAGCGCCCAGAAAGTTCTTGACATGGCAACAATTGACGGAGCGCAGTGTTTGGGCTTTGGGGAAATAGGTTCAATTGAACAAGGAAAACTAGCAGACATTATCACGCTTGAAATCGGGGCAAATATGACACCTGTAAATGATGTTGTTTCTAATATAGTGTATGCTGCAAATGGGTTCAACACATCAGATGTTATAATTGACGGGAAAACCATTATGCAAAATCGGCAATTTACAAAATAACCCGCTTTGTAAAATCATTTTGCAACAACTTTTGCCTCGATTATTTCAAGAATGCCGCTATTTTGAGAACCCATGACTTTTTTTGTTTTCACAAGTTCGATCCTCTTTTTAAAAATTGGGCCATCAACAACAAAGCTCTCATACTCTCCGCCTTCGCCGGCTATATGGAAGTCGTATTTTTTGTGCAGATCAGAAAATGACCCTATCATTTTTTCATCAATTTTTTTTCCTAAAAATTCCTCCCCCATCCCTTGAGAGGCAACACCTACAATGCGCGCATCAAACCCTAGAGAAACAATTTCTCGCAAAAGCCTCTCTTGCTCTTTGTGCCAGAGCGGAGCGTAGCACTTGAGGCCCAAAGAGTGGCAAATTCTATTCACGCGCTCGTGTTGATAATCCGATAGCAGCGCTCCCAGAGCAACCCCTGTTATTTTGAATTTTTTCTTTGCACGTAAAAGCGCCTTTTTCAAATCCAAAAGTTCGCTCTCTTTTTCACCCTTGGTTTTCTGGACAATTAATGGAATTGCAAGTGCCTCTGATTGCAGAGTTGTCAACTCTATTGCAGGGGTGTGAAACATCCAACTCGACTTGTTTTCAGATTGCAAAGAGATGAGGCATTTTACATCCCACCCTTGCTCTAGGTAGTAATAAGTGGCGAAAACCGAATCCTTGCCTCCGGAAAAGAGAATTCCAAGCATTATGAATTTTACAAATCATGAAATTATAAAACAACATTACGAAGGCATTATGATTTGGCTTTTGTGCAAAATACCCTAAAGATGGAAATTATAACTGCCCTATAGGCCTCAACCCGGGTTTTTTGGTACCCTTCAAAAAAGATCTTTGGCCGGGCAATCATTTAATAAAAATTATCTTCTTTTCAATATTAGCCGTTAAAGAGGGGAAAAATTGGGATATGAAAAAGATCTACTGGTTCTGCCATTCGACCACAAAACATCGCTTCTAAAAAAACTCTTTGGAATAGAGGGCAGGCCGCCAACAAAAGAAGAGGCAGAGCAGTACTCATCGCTAAAGGAAATGGTGTATGAGGGATTTTTGGAGAGCCTCAAACTTGGGGTACCCAAACAAACCGCCGCAGTTTTAGTTGATGAACAGTTTGGCGCAAAAATACTAAAGGATGCAAAATCAAAAGGGATAATGACCTGCACCCCGATAGAGAAGAGTGGGCAGGACGAATTTAATTTTGAAGAAGAGAACTTCAAGGCGCAAATACAGCGAATCGACCCAACAATTGTAAAAGTGCTAGTACGCTACAACCCTGAAAATGACAAATCACTCAACACCCGCCAGCTTGAAAGGCTAAAGCAGGTTAGCGATTATGTAAAAGAAATCGGGAAAAAATTCATGTTTGAACTACTAGTACCAGCAACTGAAGGGCAGCTGAAAAATTCAGGAAATGATAAGGCAAAATATGATCTTGAAATTCGCCCCAAAGTAATGGTTCGCGCCTTAAAAGAAATCCAGGATTTTGGAGTTGAACCGGATATTTGGAAACTTGAAGGAGTTGAGAGGATTGAAGATTCAAAAGCGCTTGTTGCACAGGCAAAATCCGGAAAAAGAAGCGCCGGAATAATTACACTTGGAAGAGGGGAAGACCCACAAAAAGTAAAAGATTGGCTAAAGGTTGGCGCAAAAGTAAAAGGGATAATAGGTTTTGCAGTTGGAAGGACGGTTTTTTGGGAGCCGATGAAAAACCTGCACGAGAAGAAGATCTCACGCAAAGAGGCCGTAGTGCAAGTTGCCCAAAATTACAAAACACTTGTTGATTTGTGGACTTCTGAGAGGAAGTGATTGCATGCCTAAAATACCGAAGCGAAGGGAAAATGTTACAATAGGACTCAAAAATACAAAAACTGGACAGGTATTGGTTGGCTCACGGAATTTACCGCCAGAAAGAGCCCAGAATTTTGAAAGAGGGGCAATAGTCGCAACTGAGTTTATCACCAATAAAAATCCAAATGTTGTTGGTACAGTAATAAGACAATCAGTTGGAACTTCTGCTGGATATAATTCTGCGTTCGCCAAGGGTTATGGGGAAATAAAAGGATTTAGCAAAAATACCAACCCACAACAGAAAAAGAAAAAGCGTAGACCAGGGAAGAAATAAAACACGGTTTAATAATAAAATGCAAGTAAAGTATAAGTGTTAGCAATGAAAGAACTACTAGCAGAACTTATCGGAACATTCATACTCGTTTTTGCAATCACTTCAACAATTGCAGGCACGCTTTCTATTTCAGCAACTTTTGGCCTACTTAACATTATTGCAATCGCCCTAACTGCAGGTCTTGCCCTTGCAGCAATTGCATACTCATTTGGCCAATTCTCCGGCGGCCACTTTAACCCCGCAGTAACAATAGGCCTTTGCGCTGCCGGGAAATTCCCGGCAAAAAGTGTCCCATCATACCTGATTTTCCAATTTTTAGGAGCAATGCTAGCAAGTATTGCCCTCTTGCTACTAGCTGGGCCCGGGCAGCTTGGGGCAACAACTGCAGGAAACTTTGGACTTGGAGCTGCGCTTGCAGTTGAAACAGTTGCAACAGCACTTTTTGTAATAATTATTCTCTCGGTTACAAAAAATAAAGAAAACGCAAACCACGCTCCGCTTGCAATCGGATTCTATTTGCTTGTTGCGCACCTTTATGCAATCCCATTTTCAGGTGCCTCACTAAACCCCGCGCGCTCATTAGGGCCCGCGCTACTAACTGGCGGGGCTGCACTTTCTGAACTGTGGATTTATTTTGCAGGGCCAATACTCGGAGCAATAATAGGCGCTTTGATATTCAAGCATCTGCTTGAGAAGTAAATTCATATTTTTGCGATCCATTTAGGGTTTGATTTTCTTTCAAGCTTGTGATAAAAAACTGAATTTAGGAAAATACCTAAAAAAATTAATGCAATAAACACTGTACTCTGCGAAGTAATTGCCGATATCATAGAGAGACTAAAAAAACTTGTCTTGTGGATTGAGAGCTGATGCAAAATATACCCATTATTGTAAAAGAAGAGCAAAATTGCAAAAAGAATGACAGGAATAGATGCAATATAGAAATTAAAAAATACTATCTGCAAACTCGCAGTTGCAATTAATACCACCGAACAGAGCAAAACTGATTTTTTCTCCCCAAGTAAAATTGGAAGAGTGGAATTTCCAGCACGCTTATCATGAATTATATCTCTTAAATCCCCAATTATTGCCCTTACTGTGTAGAGCATTAATATCATAAGAGAGAGTGCAACAACTTCAAATACAAATATTTCATTTGAAAAAAAGGTTAATACGTAAAGAAAATAAAATATCTGTATGATTCCTCTTACTAAAGAACTTGCAAGCCCTAGTAGAGGATTGAACTTCTTTTCCAGATAAATAAAGCAAAAAACTATAGATAGAATTGCAAACAGTGCAGGTAGGACTCCGTTTACTGCGCCTATAATAATTCCTATTAGCATGAAAGGCAGTGATGCAAGAAAAGTTATGTTGCCTCTATACGCATATTTCTTCTTTGCCTCAAGTGCAATGTTAAAAAAACACCAAAGGCTCAAAAGTCCGGAAATGAAAAACAAATCATTTAATTCAAATACGAGATTTTTTGTAACCATGAATTTAGCAAGATAGCCAAGCAGAACTAAATCTACCCATGAGTAAGGGCGGACATTGAAAAGTAAATGCCGCAGGCTTTTGCCCAAAGAACTGAACTGAAATACCCCCATAATATCACCAATTAAGGTTTCCTAGTTAATTTAGGGCATTTTAAAATAATAAAAGTTTTTTACTAAATTTTGCTCAAAATGCAAATATTTATATTATTATTTTCATATATTCTAACTATGGCAATTGAAGACCTCGACTTACAAGACCGCAAGATTCTATTTGAGCTTGACAAAAACAGTAGAATTACATTCAAAGAACTCGGAAAAAAACTTCACATTTCAAAAGAAACCGCATCTTTTAGGGTAAAGAGGCTTGCAAATGAAGGATACATCAAGAACTTCATCACAACAATTAATGTATCAAAACTCAACAGGTTCTACTACAAAATGTTCTACAAGTTCCACAAAACAACACCTGCAATAGATTTGGAAATAATAACATTCGTGCAAAACTACCGAGCAGTTGCCTACTTTGCAGGCCTTGAAGGAAGGTATGACATCACTTTTCTTCTCCTCTCAAAAAATTTCAGTGACCTCTATAAATTCCTTGTCCCATTCCGGGAAAGGTTTGGGGAATATATCTTAGAACAGGAAATTCTCACGCTCACCTCTACCCATAGATTCAACTTCAGGTTCTTTTTTGAACGGGAAACAGAACTAGTGCATACAAAATATCCAGAAGAGCTAAAAGAACCAGATATTGATCAAATAGATTACCAGATCCTTGCAAACCTTGCGAAAAACTCCCGCATCCCATTAATAGAACTTGCAAAAATCACAAAAACCGAGACAAATGTAGTAAAATACAGAATCAAAAAACTGCTCAAGGAAGGGATTATAGGCACGAATGTCCTTGACGTGAATTTTGAAAAATTCAAAATCCAGCAAATACAAGTGGATTTTACGCTAAAGGATCATTCAGTCACCAGCAAACTCATTGATTTTGTCGCCCAAAACCCAAAATCAACATTTGCGACAATCACTTTGGGAAAATACGATCTTGCAGTTGAATTTGTTGTCCAGGGCACTAAAGAGCTGCGCAAAATACTAAGTGAAATAAAGGAAAAATTTTCCCAAGACATCATTAACCATGACATTTTCATAATGGAAGAGCACATTGTCAACTGGTTCCCATATAAGCCGGAAAAAAGCTTCTTCGACCTCAAGCCATTTAAAGGGAAGGACAAAGATGCAAGCTCTACAGTAGATGAAATAGTATATGGCGGAAAATAACCAGCCGACAGATATCTATCTTAAACTGACAAGTGCTTCCTTGCAAGTTCAATCTCTTTCTTCCCGCCTAAATACAGAGGAGTTCTTTGCGCGAGCGATTGCGGTTTTATATCATGCAGAGCAATAGCTCCGTTTGAACCGGCACCCCCTGCTTCTTTTGCAATGAGTGCCATTGGGTTTGCTTCAAAAATAAGCCGCAGTTTTCCCTCTGCAGAAGATTTTAGAGCAGGATAGCAAAATATTCCGCCATAGGAGAGGATTTGCGAAAAATCCGGAACAAACCCACCGGAAAATCTTAACTTATAATTTTGCGATTCCAAATCTTCAATAAATTTTTTATGCCCCTCGATCCAATCGCTGCGAATCCCGCCGGGACAATAAATTTTTCCTTGCGGAATTTGGATATTTTCTTTTTTTAGAACAAAATTCCCGGCAGAATTCATAACAAATTCATGTACTCCGCTCTTTGCAGTGTAGACTAGCGAAGTAAGAGGCCCATATACAATATACATTGCCCCGTCCATTTTTGAGCCCTTCTCCATTACATCCCCTTCATTAAAAAAGCCCGCAATTGTGCCCACTGCAAGATTGGTTTTTATAAGAGAACTGCCATCAAGCGGATCGAGGGTAACTCCAAAAGAGCCCTTTGCTTTTACAATTTCAATTATATCATCCTGCTCTTCAGAAGCAACAGTTCTAACAAGCCCAGATTTTTCCATAGCAGTTAGAAAGGTAGAGTCGGCAAACTTGTCAAGTTCCATTTGCTGCTCACCATGGATATTTTTGGTTGAGGCAACCCCGCTATGAGTAAAAAATGCCTTCTGCACGTTCCTACTCTTTTTTGCAATAAGCAGCATTATTTTTGCAAGCCCCCTATCTACCCCATTTTGCTTCAAATGCTGTTCAAAACGCATAAAACCCAAATATTAGGAGCACCATAAACTAATAAAAAAAGAGGCTTGTTTCTATTCTCCTATGGCCAAGCGAAAACCAAAGGTACTTATTATAGGGACTGGCGGAGCAATAAGTGCCAAAAAGGTCGATGGGAGATGGAAATATGGGGAAATTAGCGCAGAAGAGCTCATAAAAAACATACCCCAAATCCAAAAAGAATACGAACTAGAAATCACCCACCTCTTCCGAATGGATAGCTCAGATATCCAGCCCGAGCAGTGGCTAACCCTTGCAAACTTCATATACTACCGCCTGAAAAACTACGATGGAGTTGTTGTCACAATGGGCACTGATACCCTCGCTTATGCTGCAACTGCAATATCATTTCTCATACAAAACCTCCCAAAACCAATAGTATTCACAGGTTCAAAAACCGACCCACTAGAACTTAACACAGATTCTTATGCAAATTTGCGCCAGGCAATAATGGTTGCAGCACAGGCTAATATTGCAGAAACAGTGATTGTATTTGACGGGAAAATAATGCTTGCAACAAGGGCAAAAAAAATTAACGCATCCGAATACGGGACATTTGCAAGCTTTGGGGCGCCTGAAATCGGCAAAATACAGCAGCTGATTAGCCTTAGCGGGAAATACAAAAAAAGATCAAAAGTTTCACCACAGCTCCACCAGAGCCTTGAAACAAAAGTTGCGATATTAAAAGTCTATCCGGGGTTTGATGGGAACCGCATAAAACATCTTGTCGATTACGGCGCGCGCGGCATAATTCTTGAAGGCTATGGCCTTGGAAACCTCCCTCTACTTAACAGTAAAGTACAGGAAGGACTCGAATATGCAAATGAAAAAAAAGTGCCTGTTGCAATAGCAAGCGACTGCTCCCTTGGAGAGTATTGGAATTCTATTTATGAAACCGAAATAGGGAAAAGGCTAACCGGCCTTCATGTAATACCACTCTATGACATGATCACGGAAACAGCATATGTGAAAATGATGTGGGTAATGGGACAAACAGAGGATATGAAAAAAGTGCGTGAGATGATGCAAAAGAACTACTCACACGAAATCACTGTCCCTAAAAAAAATGGCGGCAAATAAAATGGACGCAGAAAAATTCACCAAAAAAAACAAGCTCTTAGCCGGCCGGGGAATAAAAGTAACAAAAAACAATGAGCATTATAGCGGAATACTGCTTCCTTCCCCGGAAAACTCGGAAAATTTACACCTAAAGCTCTCTTCAGGATATAATATTGGCGTAAAAATTGAGGGGAAAATAAAAATCGAAAAATTACCGGAAAGCAAAAAAATCGGAAAAGCGCAAAAAAAAGAAATTTCGCAAAATAACTCTCTTCCAAAAATTTCAATACTTCACACCGGCGGCACAATTGCAACGCGCGTTGACTACCGCACAGGAGCAGCATTTTCCTCATTTGACCCGCAGGATCTTCTTTCAATGTTTCCGGAACTCTCCCAAATAGGGAATTTTTCTTCAAAACTCCTTGCCAATATGTGGAGTGATGACCTGCGCTTTGAGCACATAGCCCTAATTGCAAAGGAAGTCAAGAACGCACATGAAAAAGGAGCAAGTGGAATAATTATCGGAATGGGAACTGACAATTTAGCAGTAGGATCAGCTGCTCTTGCATTTACGCTAGAAGAGTGCCCAATACCTGTAATATTTGTAGGAGCACAAAGAAGTTCAGATAGGCCAAGTTCAGATGCTGGAATGAACCTAATATGCGCAGCCAAATTCATTGCAAAAACCGATTTTGCAGGGGTTGCAATCTGCATGCACAATTCAAGTTCAGATGATAAATGCGCAATACTGCCCGCTTGCAAAACCCGCAAGATGCACTCTTCGGAGCGCGGCGCGTTCAAGGCAATAAATGACATCCCCATTGCACTTGTTGACTTTTCGGTCGAGAAAATTGAATTTTTGAAAAAGGATTATTCGCGCAGAAGCGAGCAGAAAATTATTCTAAAGCCAAAATTTGAAAATAAAGTGGCACTTTTCAAAATCCATATCAATATGCACCCCGACCAATTTGAATTCTATTCAAAAAACAAATACAAAGGGGTGGTAATTGAAGGCACAGGGCTTGGCCACACTCCCGGGCATAACCCAAACCAATTTACAAAAATACACGAAAAGTTCTTCCCGGCGCTAAAAAAACTCATTTCTTCAGGATGCACTGTTGTAATGACTACAAATACAATCCACGGAAGAGTGCAGATGCATGTATATGATAAGGGAGCCGACTTAACAAAATTAGGGGTAATCTCAGGCGAGGATATGCTCCCAGAAACTGCATTTGTAAAACTTTCATGGCTTTTAGGAAATTACAAACCTGCAGAGGCCAAAGAACTTATCGGGAAGAATTTGCGCGGGGAAATAAGCGAATTTACCAAGTATACCTAGCAACTCTGAAACTGACAGATCAGTTTTTATACCTCAAAAACACACTTGATTCATGCCTCATACCTGGGAAGAAGTTTACAACCCAAGCAAAGAAACCATCGAAAGAATATTAGCAAGAGCTGAAAAACTCGGGATACCAAAAAGAAAATTTCCGCAAGTCAGAAGATTTATTGAATTGAGTTTGGGAAGGGAAGAGATTGCAGAATCAGGATATGGAAAACACACTGACAAAAGAGCGGCAGTTTATGAAACGTTGCGTAAAATTACACATGGCGAAATGAGAAAAATTGCCGTTTTGAATAAGCTTTCAAGAGCGCTTCAACTGCCTATAATGGAGCAAGGCAAAACTTACAAAATAACAGGACTTTTGGTAACCAACGGATGGATAGGCGATTATAGAGGGTTACTCAGATATGCCAGCGGGGAAATGGAAAGGCGCGCTAGAAAATACAAAAAAAGCCCATCTCTGTTTGTAATGAAGAAAAAATTTACCCGATGAAAATAAATTTACCTCTGCTCTGTCACTTCCCCGGCATAGTTTGTGCTCATTGCTTTTCTGAAATCCTCAATTGTTGAACAAATACCATTTCCGATAAGCCAACGCACTTTCACATCCACTGCAACATCAGTGTGGTCATAGCAGGGAATCGCGCCTGCTTTTACAGCTTCAAACCCTGTTTCATAATGCATAGCCAGTGCATTGCCACCGGTAAATTTTGTTGTGATAAAGAGCGGAGTCATATATTCATGCGCAGCTTGTTTTATTGTAGGGATAAGACTGAATTCGCCTTCATTGCATACATTTCCCTCTCCAAGTGATTTGAGTATCATTGCTGAAACGCCGCCGCCAGTAATAAACCCGAGCAACAAACTCGGCTCAATCCCTGGAGATAATTCAAAGCTCACAACTCCCCTTCCAAATTTTGGCGCAATGGAAACACCGCCAGATTGGCTCTTCTTTTTCAAAAGCAACATATTAAGGTGCACACCGGATGCATCAATTACACCCACATTTGGAAAAGCCGGAGAATGAAATGCATCAAAATCTTTCTCGCTTCTTTTTAAGGCTCGGCATCCCAACATCACCCTATCCCAGAAATTAATCATTACATCTGCAACCTCGTTTTTTATCCCGGATTCGAGCGTTCTGAAAAGATTCTCAAGATTAAACCGCCCATCTCCACCCTCCTGATAAATCGGGGTTTGAGAACCGGTTATACAAACAGGTATTTTGAGCCAACTCTTTTTTAGTTCGCGACCATTTAACGAATATGCAAGAGCAGTTGCAGTGTATGCCATTGTATCGGTTCCGTGGGCAATTCCTACCCCATCAAACCCTTCGTCATCCTGGGCTTTTTTGATGCGGAAAATCAATTTTTCCCAATCATTAGGAGTCATATTAGTACTATCTTTAGCAGTGACTATTTCGAACTTCACATCAAGCCTATTTGAAAATTTCTCTAAAATTGGATTGCATGCCTCCTCAAAAACTTTTGAATCTTTAGGAGGTATTAGTACAATTTCTTCGCCCCTTTTTTCAGGTATTTGACCAATAGTGCCACCGTTGTATAGGAATAGCACTTTTTTCTTTGCCATAACAAAACCACAAAACTCTTCTCTGTCCCCTAAATTGAAAAGCATAATATAGTGGCCAGTTGATCAATATAACCTTATTCCATTTTTAACCGTAAATAATTCAATATAATTATAAAAATACTCTAAAAATGGAATATTTCCCCATATTATTTAATAAATGATGAATATTATAAGGCGTACATGGACCAACCTAAAATAGATCCAAAAGACAGAGAAATAATCAATCAACTTATTAGCAACAGCAGGCAAACAGTTGGCCAGCTTGGCAAAAAAATCGGCATGCCGCCCACTACAATCCACAACAGGATAAAAAAGCTCGAACACGAAGGGATAATTCGCAACTACACAGCAGATATTGACTACAAAAAACTCGGAAGGCCGGTGATGGCATTTGTGGGAATTACTGTAAACTATAATGTTGAGGGCAAGAAAATCAAGCAGCAGGAAATTGCGCGGCAAATAAAAAAACTCGAAGGCGTGCGCGAAGTGACCATACTAACAGGCGGGCTTGACATAATCGTAAAAGTTATGGCAATCGACATTGACGATCTAAATGAACTTGTCACAGAAAAACTGCGCGACATCGATGGCGTTGACAAAACGCAGACAATGATTGTACTCACGCAGGTATGAGAAAACTTTAAATAAGACAAATGTCTCATTAGTGCAATGGCCCTCAAAGCTGACAAACAAGAAAAAGTAATACAAGCCCTCAAAAGCGCCCCGCATGGAATGTGGGTTCGCGAAATTGCAAGAAAAAGCGGCATTGATAAGAGCACATGCTCGCGCTATCTTGAGAAGATGGGTAGTGAAGTAGAATTTGAGTTCTGGGGCCGCAACAAAATCTTCCGGCTAAAAAACCTAAACAGCTAAGTTTTAAATCAGTTCAATTATGCACTATTAGAGTGATAGTAAATGGATTACGATTACAAATCCCTTGGGCTAAAATGCGGGCTTGAAGTGCACCAACAGCTCGATACCGGAAAATTATTCAGTAGGTCCCCTTCAATATTGCGCGAAGACAAGACGGATTTTACAATCAAAAGGTTTTTGCGCCCAGTTGCCTCTGAAACAGGAGAATATGATAGGGCGGCACTAGAAGCCCATTCAAAAGGACTCTTTTACAACTACGAAGGCTATCGTGATACTATTTCCCTAGTCGAACTTGACGAAGAGCCCACACAGCCAATTGATGAAGAGGCATTTAGAACCGTTCTTGAAATTGCACTCCTCACAAACAGCAACATTGTGGATGAAATGTTTGCCATGAGAAAAATGGTAATCGATGGCTCTAACACATCCGGCTTTCAGCGCACAATGCTTGTTGCAACAGGCGGACAAATAAAACTAAAAGAAGCTGAACTTGGAGTTCAAACAATTGTAATTGAAGAAGATTCAGCCCGCCCAATTGAAAAAACAGACAAGCATATAACCTACAGGCTTGATAGACTTGGAATTCCACTAATCGAACTGGCAACAGCCCCGGATATCAAAACCCCGCAACAGGCAAAAGAAGCGGCACGCGCCATTGGAAATTTATTCAGAAGAACAGGCAGAGTAAAGCGTGGACTTGGGACAATCCGCCAGGACCTTAACGTCTCAATTTCTGGGGGAGCTCGAGTTGAAATTAAAGGAGTGCAAGAACTTGAAATAATCGATGAATATGTAAAAAGGGAAGTGCAGCGCCAGAAATCGCTTCTTGAAATAAAAGAAGAACTTGCAAAAAGGGGAGCAAAAAAAGAAATTTTAAAATCAACTGCAAAAGACATTACACCACTTTTTAGTTCAACTGAAGCAAAAATAATAAAAAATTCAATTTTACGCAACGATAAAATTCTTGCTCTAAAACTTGAAAAATTTGCAGGAATTATAGGAAGGGAAGTGCAGCCAAATAGAAGGCTTGGAACCGAATTTGCCGACCATGTGAAAACCAAAACCGGGCTAAAGGGCCTATTCCACAGCGATGAACTGCCAAATTATGGAATATCTCAAGAAGAAGTTGGAAAAATAAAATTAGAGCTAGGATGCTCATCCGAGGATGCATTTGTAATGGTTGCCGGCGAGCAGCAAAAATGCCAAAACGCCTTGGCAGCGGTTTTGCAAAGGGCAGCCCAGTGCTTTATTGGTGTTCCGGAAGAAACCCGCGGGGCAATTGATGCAGGAAACTCCGAATACCTAAGGCCACTTCCGGGAGCTGCGCGAATGTATCCTGAAACCGACCTTGAAACAATCTGCGTTGAGCAAAAAACACTAAAACAAATAAAATCCTCTCTTCCTCTAACAGAAGACCAAAGATCACAGCTCTACTCAAAATGGGGACTTAACGAAAACCATATTGAGCAAATGAAACTGAGTAACTTTGCAAGGCTATTTGAGCGCGAAGTAAAGAATGGGGCAGACGCAAAAAAAACAGCGGTATTTTTGCTAGAAGCTTTAATAGAGGCGCGAAGGGACGGAGCACAAATTGATAATTTGCACGAAAAAGAGCTCTCCGAATTTATTGATGGAATTAAGAGCGGGAAAATAACAAAAGAAATACAAAAAGAACTAATAATTGAAAAGAGCGCAAACCATTCACTTGCCATAACGCAATTGCTAAAATCAAAAGGAACCCAGGCAAATTCAAATGAGCTGCAAAAAGTAATTGAAAAAATTGTCAATAGCAATATTGCGCTTATAAAAGAGAAGAAAATGGGATCCCTTGCAGCGCTGATGGGGGACTCGATGAAAGAATTAAAAGGAAGGGCATCCGGAAAAGAGGTAAGCGAAGAATTAAAGAGGCAAATAGGCAAAATGGTATAAGATGCCAAAAACAATTACCCTAAAATCAGTAAA
This sequence comes from archaeon, assembly GCA_035289625.1. Lineage (GTDB taxonomy): Archaea > Iainarchaeota > Iainarchaeia > Iainarchaeales > Iainarchaeaceae > UBA10205. The sequence continues at coordinate 75,962 of DATDWP010000021.1, forward strand.
AAAATCCCTACCAAGACGCAATCCACTCTCGCACAAAGGCCAAAATGGCAGGGTTCTTTTAATTGGCGGCTCGCAAGATCTAGTAGGCGCCCCAGCACTATCTGCCCTAGCAGCGCTTGCAACACTTAGAATTGGTTCAGATCTTTGCACCCTTGCAGCCCCGCAAAAGGTTGGATGGGCAATACACAAATACTCCCCAGATCTTATTGTTAGAAAATTTAGCGGAAAAATATTTACCAAAAAACACCTAAAAGATCTTCTTGCGCTTGAAAAAAACTCTAATGTGACACTAATCGGCCCAGGAATTGGGAAAAATCGCAAAACCCTCTTTCTTGCACGCAAATTTTGCGAAAAAGCAAAAAACCCGCTTGTAATTGATGCCGATGCAATAGGCGCGTGCCGCAAAATCCGCTTCAAAACAAAAGCGCTTATCACCCCGCACGCAAAAGAATTTGAACAATTCAGCGGAATTGATATATCAAAAATGAGCTTAAAAGAAAAAATAAGTTCTGCTAAAAAAGTTGCGGCAAAATCCAATTGTACAATTTTACTAAAAGGGCCAACAGACATTATAACCGACGGAAAAACAACCTATTTGAATACAACAGGAAATGCTGCAATGACTATTGGAGGAACCGGGGACATACTTGCAGGAATTTGTGCAGGCCTTATTTCCCAGCGCGCAGATCCAATTAGTGCAGCAGGAGCGGGAGCATATGTTAACGGAAAAATCGGAGAAGAGCTTTTTTCAAAATCAGGATATGGCCTAATAGCTTCGGATTTTCTAGCACTAATTCCCAAGTGGACAAAAAGAATACTGAAGTGAATTCAGACCAAAACTACAATCCTTCTGCAGAAACCGGCAAAAAGCCCTAAACCCGCAGGACACATTAACAGGCCGGGAAATTTTAGTATTGTGAACTCTCAGATTTTTGTCCCGAGCACTATAAATGAAATAACCAAAGTAAACACCAATATAACCCCGAGCACAATATTTAGCGGAACAAGAACAACTATTAGCCCCTGTGCATCAGTTAGGTTAAATCTTGCCTTCACAAACCTAAACATCAGAACAACCCCATAGAACTGCACAAGCACAGATACAATCCATCCAAGCACCGGAACAAGCGCAACAACACCTCGCACAAGAGTAATTGAGCCAAATAGAGAAAGGAGAGCCCCGTTGAAATTATTGAGAGAATCCGGCTTATTGCTAAAAAATTTTGCAATAAAAAAATGCAGCGCGCCCCATACATAGCTAATAAGCAAATTCAGAACAAAACCGACCGGAATTAGTATCAATGACCCCAAAATTGCCGCCCCTATCAAAAGAAAGGAGCTAAGAAGGCTCTGTGGCGAGAGAACAATCCCCACAATGAGAAATAAAATCACTTCAAAAAGAATAAGCGCGGCAACAACAAAAAATGCAAGCGCGTTTGTCTTGATCCCTTCAGCTATCGAAATGTTCTGCCCGGCAAAAGAGTCCATATGGGTCTTGCCTAAAAAAAGGTCGATCATTTCACGGATGTGCATCATAACAATCTAAATGACTAAACTGGGAGGTATTTAAATGCTTTACTAAACCCGGCAGTTCGGATCTTGCGACCAGTGTTTCATAAAAATTATAAACAACCTACCCGCTAAATGTAGCTAGCATGGAAAAAACAAAACTTGTAAAAAAACCTTGGGGAAAATTCGAAGAATACGCCACCAATAAAAAAGTCACGGTAAAAATCATTACTGTAAAAAAAGCAGGGATACTCTCGCTCCAATCCCACAAGCACCGCGACGAACTCTGGATAGCACTAGATAGCGGCCTTATTGCAATTGTAAATGGAAGGGAAAAAAAACTAAAAATCGGGCAAACAATACTAATCCCACGCAGATCAAAACACCGCGTGAAGGCAACCCGCAACGCGCGCTTTCTTGAAATCTCCTCAGGAAAATTTGATGAAAATGACATTATACGCTACGAGGATGTGTACGGCAGGGCTAGTAGATAAATATAGCCATATAATCAGTAACCGGCCCTAGAAGAATTATCCTAGAAGGCATACTAAAGGTTGTACTGAAAATTAAAAACCGCAGACCGCGTGCAAATGATTTTACGCGATAGATTCTTCTAAATAGCAAATAATACCCGATTAGAAGCAAAACCACCCAATGTTCATAGAAAGAAAAATATACCCCTAAAAATAAAAGCAAGGCAAATTTTGAAAGTGTGAAAAAGAACGCCCTATGAATGCTTGCATGCTTATTACCCGCTAGATGAGTAAGTGATGCATTAATTGCGGTCCCAATTAAAATCGTTGCAATCACGGCCACAAAATAATAAATCGCCATTAAGATTAGGCGCTCTTTTAGAAAAATAAGCACTAGTTGTGGCCTAGGACAACAACAATTAAATAAATACCCCACTCCAAAATGAGTATGATTGCAGATGCTCTTGCATATTTGGGGTTTAGCCCTTCTGAAATAAAGGTATACCTTTTCCTTGTGCAAAAGGGAAGCAGCTATCCAAATGAAATAAGCGCAAATACGTCAGTTAACAGGACAAATGTATATGAAGCTCTAAGCAGGCTTGTTTCAAAAGGCGTGATATCCTATATAACCCGCAATAAAGTAAAAGTTTTTGAAGCAAAATCCCCGGGCACTCTAAAAATGCTAATAGATGAAAAAAAGAAAGAAGATGAAAAAAATACCAAATTAGCACTCAAAGACATTGAAAGATTATCAAAATCACCCCCACATGCAAAAACCAAACTTGACGCAGGAATTTTTATAGGAAGAAGAGGGATAAAATCACTTTTTGAAGAAATGCTAACTGCAGGAAAACCACTACATTTTTTTGCAGCAGATCTGCAATTCCGCTACTTTTTTGGACCCTATTTTTCCCAATGGCACAAAAAAAGATCAGAACTAGGAATAGAGCAAAGAACAATTTTCCCAGAAACCGTGAGAAAGAAAACCTGGGCAATGCCTCTTTGGAAAAGAAAATTCATCCCAAAAGAATACGCAAACCCCACAACAACCATAATCTATGGAGATACCTGCATTTTTGTGCAATGGCTCGGAGAGCCTTTAGCAATAAAAATAGAAAATCCCGGAATTGCAAAATCGCATTTGAACTACTTTAACCTTTTGTGGAAAATTGCAAAGAACTAGAACCTAAATCATTCACCCTACTAAAGTAAAATTTCTCGTTCATCATAATAAAGTGGTTTAGATCCGTAATGTAACCAACTATTTATTTTATAGAAATAGTTTTTTGTCAAATTTAATTTTTTAAAAATCCTTCGCCTTCCAAGACCACTCTCATGCATTTTTATTACCAGATCATATATCTCCCATTCTTTTTTCAGATTTGATATATTATTGGAAAAATAATATGCTGAAGAAGTAAACTTCTGCTGTTTTTGATCGGCATATATGAATGGAATTTCCTTGAATAAACGCATAATATTTGGACTATGAGAATTAATTGAAAAATAAAGTTTTTTTGAAAAAGAACCGTCTTTTCTTATTGTTTTGTAACTATTATCCACGGTAACATTTGAAGTGCATATTCCAAACGCCCAAAGTAAATTTTTAATTTGTTCTAAGAATTGTTTCAAAGAAGATTCTTCACTCTCAATTTTATGCAATCCGAAGCTAGAAGCGTCAAATGCATTTTTAGCCCTTAATTTTGAATACTTCAATTCATTACCTAACAACACCCCAAGAAAAGTACGCTTTATTTCTTCGTCACCTTCCATTATCCAATTTGGAACTTTCATCGCAGTAGCAACTTTATCCCCACATGGAACTCCAGCCAAGTGTAATAACCGTGAAAGAGGACTATTACTTACCTCTAATCTCCAACATGACCCCTTCACTACCTGGGAGTAAACTTTGTCTTTTTTAACTTTCTTTATTATACCCTCGCTGTGATGATGTTTAATTTTTGTGGAAATCCCATAAAGATTAAATATTTTTGACCTAATTTTTTCTAAATCGTGCTTTTGACCAAATAAAGTAAATCCACCTAAATGTTTCATTAAATGCCCATCGCCAAATAAAAAAGCCACAAGTTCAGTAAAAAGAATAAACTCCAAATTACTATTTTCAGCTAGAGGAATAAGTCTAATTGATTGTAAAAATTGTAACGCCCTGATTGGCCTCGGAATATGCTCTCCACAAATCCATCCCTGAACACTCCTATTTGGATGAGATATTATTCTTGAAATTTCTGATCTATTTAGTATTTTTTCTTTTAAGTTTATAGCCCCAATATATTTATTTGCAAGATTATATTGATTCTCCCCAAATGAAGCCAGAAGTTGTTCTTCGGTTACAATATTGTTTTGCATCTAAAGAAATTAATTATTAATATTTAATTGATTTTGTAGAGAGGGCTCGTTGCCGGTGCAAAACTATATCATGCCTTTTGCGGCTTTGCGAGCGCGGCGAACGCATTTGACGTGCCAGTACTTGCCCATCCACTTTTTTTCAGTGCCGGGCTTTTCGCACAAAGCGCACTGCTCGGAATATCTACCCTGCGAAATTTCAGATTCGGAGTTGGGCTTTTGCTCTTCTGTTTCTTTTTGCTCTTGCTTTTTGCCAAGTAAATTTCCTAAAAACCCCATTTGCACCACTATTTCGAGAACTTTTCATAAACTACTGCAAGAACTCCGCAACCCAAATAGTAGCGCACAAGGCTCTCAAGAGTCCACATCACAAAAAGGATTACGGAAATATCAAAAAGCGAATAAATCAAAACAAGCCAGGGAACTGAGGTTAGGATAAATAAGTAGAGCCCGTAAGTTGAACCTTTTGCAAAAGCACCGCGCACTGCAATCAAGCGCTCGAAAATGGAATAAAAAGCTGCAAAAATAAACCCTTCAATAAAAGGGAGCAAAAAGAGCCCAATAGTTAACGGATGGTCAAAGGGCCTGAAAGCTTGAGTCATATAAAACCCATCAACATTTGGAAGGACAAATGACCAGAGCAAGTAGAGCGCAAAACCAATAAGGGTTGCAACTAGTGCAAATGCAATTCCACTTAGAATCACTGCAAGAACTTTAAGTTTCATACTTTACTAAATGCATTGAAGCATAAATTACTTTGCCCAACGCAGGCAAAAGATTAATATATACATAAAATCAAAATAAGAGAGGTGATAGGATGGATAGTGTAAAAATAAAAATCAAATCCGAAGAAAAAGCGAGCAGAATAGAACTTCTAATAAGATTTCTCTACCTGATTCCTCTCTGGATCGTATTGATGGTACTTAGCATGATTGCAACAATTGGAATTGTAGTAAACTTTTTCACCTCGCTTGTGCTTGGGAAAAGAATAGCAATTCTAAATAGAATCACCGAGGCATATATAATATACCAAACCGAAGTCTCGGCATACCTCTACCTAACAGATGAGAGGCCAAAAATAATCCCGGAAATCTAATTACACTGGGGCCTAAATTAGGCCTCAATATATTTCTTTTCACATAATCTACAATTTTACCTAAAATAAAGTAATGCCACCTAGGCGTTTATTAGGATTAGCAACTTTGCTAACCTGCATGAGGCTATTTAATCCTTTCAGATTCTAAATTCTTCCATGATAGTTGGAATTGTAGGAAAACCATCCTCCGGAAAGAGCACCCTATTTAACGCTGCTACAATGCAGGATGTGCCAATGGCAGCCTACCCTTTCACAACAATCGAGGCAAATAAGGCAGTTGGGTTTGTGCGGGTTGAGTGTGTGGACAAGGAATTCAATGTGCAGTGCAACCCGCGCAGCGGATTTTGCCACAACCACATACGATACGTGTCTATAGAAATTATTGATGTTGCAGGGCTAGTTCCAGGGGCCCATGAGGGCAAAGGGATGGGAAACCAATTCCTCTCAGACCTCTCACGCGCAGACATTCTAATACATGTAGTTGATGCCAGCGGCTCGACAAATGAAAAAGGCGAAGCGATAAGTGCCGGCAGCTATGACCCTTCAAAGGATGTTGAATTTTTAGAAGAGGAAATCGACCTTTGGTTTTTTGGAATACTGGAAAAAAACTGGCCCAAATTTGCAAGGACCGCATTTGAATCCAAGGCAAAACTAGTCAGCTCAATGGCACAAAACCTCTCAGGAATAGGGGCAACAGAAGATATAATCGACCACGTATTACTAGAACTTAGCCTTACCGATAAAAAACTTGCACTCTGGACAGAAGATGAAAAACGAGCCTTTGCAAAAAAATTCCGTGAAAAATCAAAACCCACAATAATTGCCGCAAATAAAGCCGATATGCCCCAATCAAAGCCAAATATAGAAGCGCTTTCCAAAAAATTCCCAGGCAAAATAATAATTCCATGCAGCGGAATTGCTGAACTTACACTAAAAAGAGCGGCAAAGGACGGGGCAATAGATTATGTTCAGGGGGAAGCCGATTTTAAAATACTAAAAGAGCTCAGCGAGAAACAAAATCTGGGCCTTGAATATATACGCACAAATGTTTTGCAAAAATTTAATTCAAGCGGCGTGCAGCAAGTTCTTGAAACCGCGGTATTTGATGTACTAAAATATATTGCAGTATTTCCCGGAGGCACAAAGGGATTAGTTGATTCACAAGGCCGCACGCTCCCAGATGTTTTTTTAATGCCGCCAAAGAGCACAGCACTTGATTTTGCATACAAACTACACACAGATTTTGGCAAAAATTTCATCAAGGCAATAAATGTGAAAAATAGGCAACTAATCGGAAAAGAACACGAACTCAAAAACAGGGACGTAGTAGAGATAGTACATTCGGCGTGATAAAAGAAAAGTTGAATATAAAGAATAAGAGAAAAATGCACGGGCCAAAAAAGCACCGTGACTAATTGTATTTGAATTTACATTGCGCCCAAAATTGCGCCCACTATTGCATAATTTACAATATTGTAGCCATTTACGAGTGCATAGAGGCTTACAGGCTTTTGGTCCCAGAGGACTATCCCAAGGCTCACTGTTGCAACAAACCCAAGCCAGGCCATTATTCCAACCATTGCCCCTTCAACTGCACCTGCTGCCCCTGCATATTTTATAAAAGCACCAAGCACATAGGCTGCAACCAAAGAGCCGACAAATGCGACAAGGTAGGTCATTGACATATTTCCCTTATTCTTGTCAGCATCGCTCATTTTCTTTCCTGTAAGCTCCATCCACTTCTTCCCAAAAAGCGGGCCGTACCATAGCATTCCGAGCGCCATGGAAGCTATTGCTCCAATTACTACGGCAACTAAATTCACGTTTACCATTTCTATTGCCATTTTTTTACCCCCAAAATCCATTAAGGATTTTATAGAAATGCAGAAATTGTGCTTAAAAATAGTTGGTTTAGTTAGATTTCTCTACTTTTTGTAAACATTTAAAAGCCACCACTGCTTTACAAATGGGAGCACGGAAGTCGAGATTATGAAAGCCGATGTGGGAACAAGGGCATTGAAAAAAGGGTTTGGATCTTTTATGCTAAACATTACCGAAACAATGACCCCGTATGTGAGAAGTGCAATTATCAGGCGCCTAGTCCAGCTTGTCTCCCAGGCCTTATCGGTCTCAACACGTGCATTGCGCTCAAGGATTGCGTTTATTTTTTGATTTACATTTTCCATAAAACCACAAAATTAGCCCCTATCTTGCGAACAAGAATACGGACTTTTTCTTTTGCCCAAACAAAAAGAAAATGCATAGCCCCACCCGGATTCGAACCGGGGTATTCAGGTCCAAAGCCTGACATCCTTGGCCACTAGACGATGGGGCTTTTTTGCCAAATTAAATCGATCCCCGTAAGCTTTTTAACGCAATTGAAACGATAGGATAATTAAAGCCGAACAATAATAATTTGCAGTGAAATACCGAGTTTTTTGGAAAAATCCGAGCTACAAGCCCTCACCACGTCTTGAAAAAGATACAGAATGCGACTATTTGGTTGTGGGTGCAGGCGTTACAGGCACGCTAATTTCTTATTTCCTCCACAAAAATGGCGCAAAAAACATTATTTTGATTGAAAAACAAACCTCGTCCAACGGAGCTAGCGGGAAGGGCGCGGGGATAATAATTCCCGGGGGAGAGGCTGACCTTGGAGTTATGATAAGGCAATCCGGAAAGAGGGCTGCAGTAGAATACTGGAAAGGAATGCGCTTTGGCGTGAGGGCAATTGAGCAAATAATAAAGAATGAAAAAATCAAATGCGACTTTGAAAAGCAACCTACTATATATGGCCAGATGCCATACAAAACTTATAACGACGTAAAAGAAGAATATGAAATTGAAAAAAAATTTGGATTCCCTGTACAGTTTGCAAAAAAAAACCATATCCAAAAATTCGTAAAAACATCGCTTTTCAAGAACGCCATAATATATAAGGATGGATTTTCAATAACCCCGCTAAAGTTCACGCAAAATCTCCTCACAAAAATGAAAAAATACGTCAAAGTTTATGAGAACACGCCACTTCTCAAATTGAAAGGCAATATTGCAACAACCCCGGACGGCAAAATAAGTTTTGACAAAATAATTTTTGCGACAGATTCCTATTTCGTGGACCGCAAAATCATCCCGGTAAAATCCACAATACTTGTTACCGAAAAGCTCACAAAGGAACAGCTGCATTCGATAGGGATGGCTGAGAGGAAAATGCTTTTTGATTCAAAAAAATCATATAGTTACGCAAAAATCACCACTGATAATCGGCTGCTTGTCGGCGGCGGATCTAGGAGAATAAGAAAAAAAGATGACAAAACCGCCCTTGATAATGGCCAAGTGCAACAGATAAAAAAATTCCTGAAAAAAGTATTCCCACAGTTAAATCTGCGCTTTGATTATGCATGGTCTGGAACGCTTGCAGAAACTGCGCAATGCACCCCATTTATCAAAATAAGCGGGAATAAAATAGTCGCAGTTGCGGTAGGGTCCCATGCGGGGGCAGCACTTACAGCAAAATACGTGGCAGACAAATTAACCGGAAGAAGATCCACTTTTTATAATTTCATAAAATTAAAATAAGCGTTGAAATTTCCATTGGGACCAAAACCTTTACCGGCATTGTAATCCATGCAAAAGAACACGAATAATAGGGGCAATTGCCGTTTTTGAAGCGCTTCCAATTCGCCCCTTCACAGGCTTTAAAAGGATTTGCAAGCAAAAAGTCATTCTGAAATAGCACCACTTAATGGGAGGGTGGCTCAGTGGTTAGAGTTCTCGACTGATAACAATTTTGAAGGATTGTCAGTTATCGAGGGGTCGCAGGTTCGATTCCTGCCCTTCCCATCCCAGTTATTTACAACTTTCTCAAGCAATTCGTTTTTTGGCATTCCACAAAACCGTTTGCTTTTTTTGGAAATTTTCACGCCATCAATGAAACCGCCCAAATCATAGAATTTTTTGAACGCTTTATGGGTTTGCATCCTAACACCTGAAATGCCGCACCAAGAATTTTTGCTTTTCATTAATTTGCACTTAAATCCCATACTTTGAATAAATTCCACCCATTCAGCAGCAAGAGTCGGATGATAACACGCCAAGTCAAGCGAAGGATAGCTTTTCCGCGGAACTGAAATCGACCCATCCGCAGTAAAGGCAAACCTGAGCGCCCATATTTTTGTCTTTTCATCTGCGTCAAACAAAAACTTGTTAGTTGGTTGGGATTCTTGCAAATATTGTTCTTTTGTTTGATATGACCAAGATGGGCTTGTTTTATAACTCGGACTTAAGGCAAGCATTTTTGGACCAAGAACAGAATCATTTACACAAATAATATTTCCTTTTTTCGTAAAATAAACTTTGGGATTAGTAATTGAAAGCTTGTTGAAAAGTGAAATTATTATTTTCTCAAGGGTGTTGTCAATAGTTGAGTAACTTAACTTATGACTATTTCCCCTTACTTGAAGCGAGCCATCGGTTAAAAGGCAAGCCCCGAGAACACAATGCAAATCAACATTTTCAGCAATTAAATTTGAAATCAAAGGATGGTCTTCAATAGCAATTTTAGCTTTGACCGCAATTTTATATGCCTTCTGGAATTTGAAAGCCCTCAGCCGCGAATAAAATTCACCTTTATTTTCAATCAGTTTAGCTCTTTCTTTACCGCCTTTTTTTGCACCCCAGTTAATCTGCATTTGTTTTTCAATATACTTTTCGAACCCGATTATATTTTTATCAATGGAAGTTAATTTTTGGAATGTTGAAAGCCTAATATTGTTTTTCTCATTAAAGTAATCAGTCACAGTATGTCTTGTTACCCCTATCAGCTCTGCAACCTTTCTATGGGACCATTTATAATTTTCAAATAAATATTGAAAAAGAGCCCTCTGTTTCCCTTTCTCAAAAACAAGCCTTTTGTCTTCCATGCCCTCGCCATTAGAAAAACCGCTTTTATATTTAAGCGGTTTTTGAGGGTTCATTGCCGGTGCCAACTCCATCAGCAATCACCTTTCATATTTTTCAAAAGATCATTGAAGGAAAAGCCTTTCCCGAAAGGATTTCCTTTTTGGGAAACTTTAGTTTGATAATGGAAACTCATTTCAAATCACCTCCAGCGTGCTAAACGAGTTTTTTCTGAAAGGCGATTTTAGAGCTTTTGGAGGCATTAAACCCTTTTAGGCGCAAGCCGACCGCAACAGCGGGAAAGGTTTAAGCCGAGAAAAGCTCAAGCCGAAAGAAAAAACGAGGCACGCTGGAGAGAAATAGAATTCAAATATCCATTGCCCGTTTTTCGCAATTTACCTCACCAAAACCAAGATATATCAGCTATTGCCTATTTTGTAGATGAAATTCCCGATTGCAACCGCGGCAATTGCCATTTCGATTTTGGCATTTTTCCTTATCCTCTCCTCAATGCTGGTTTTTGGAAGCAGCGAGGGAATCGAGAGATTCAAATTCTCATTTGATGAAGTGCAAAACATATTCTTCTACAACTTTGCCCATGTAGATTATGCCCACCTACTTGTAAACCTTGCAATAATAATCGGATCCGGAATTGTAATTGAAAGGAAGTTAAAGAGCAAAGATGTTGTAGCACTCTTTTTTGCAGGCTCGCTCTTTTCAGCCCTACTTTTTGCCGCTCTTGACAATGAATATGCAATAGTCGGGGCAAGTGCAGGAGCAGTTGCGCTACTAACAGCAGCAGTTGCAGTTGATACAAAAAAAGCACTTGCACTAACAATCGGGCTAATGCTTCTTGCTACAGTTTCTATTTTTGCAATAAATTCCTATATTGAAGACTCAACTAAGAGCCTCAAGGCCCAGGTGCAGACATTGGAAAATACGAAAGAAATTGCAGAGAGGGAAAACAACACAGAACTTGCGCAGAGCACTGGCACAATAATAGAGCAGAAAAATGAACAGATTTATGGAATAGAGCAAGGAGTCGAACTCAAATCACGGATCCCTGCAAGTATTGAAATACACTTTTTTGGTTCAATATTTGGCGCGGCATACGCATTCCTATTTGCAAGAAAGGAAATTCTCAGAAATGTCACAAGCCTCAAAAAAATGTTTGCAAAAATGCATTTTTGATAATTTCTTTGGCCAAAATAACAAGAGCCCCCTACAAGCTAAACATCGCTTCTAGTATTAGGAGTGAAAAGAGCGAAATCAATGCAACCGGAGTGAATGCCATGTCAGCTATTACTCCCGGAGATAGAATGTCGAGGAAAAATATTGCGCTTGCAAATGCAAGGCCCAAATATAGCCCCTGCACGATTTTTTTGAAATGCCCCAATTTTTCACCTCAGAACAAACGTAAACCAAGTAATTAGTACGTAAAATGACCCAACCTCAAATATCGGGGTGCGCTTTCCGAAAAGATGCGGTTCTGCAACAAAATGGTGCAATATTGCCATGTACACGAAAAACAAGAACGGAAAAGACAACCCTGTTGAAAAATCCCAAATGTGCCTAAAGCTAAGAAGCGCCCAGACATAAAGTGAGAGAAGGACAAAAAGGTAAAGAGTATTCTTCCCCTTCCCCACTATATGCGCTGCAGTGTAAAACCCTAGCACCCAGAAAATATTGTTTGTAATCATTTTTATGAAAAAGTCCGCATCTAGCGAGAGAAACGCCGTCATTGCTTCAATAAGAACCATTTATTCACACCCAACCTTTTATGCTCCCTGCCAACAAACTATGCCGGATTATTTGACTTCTTGTTGCCAGCTTGAGAGCCATAACAGAACTGTAACATCTACATATATGAAAGTTGGCTCTATTTTTTGACCGATTCATATAAATATTAGTAAAATCTTACATAAAACGGTCAAATATGGATAATATTACCCTTGATTTAATAGATAGGAAAATACTCTCTGAACTTGACAAAAACTGTAGGATACCAAATTCATTGCTTGCAAAAAAAGTGGGGAAATCAAGAGAAGCAATAAAGTACAGAATAGCCCAGCTTATATCAAAAGGTATAATAGAGAAATTCCAGGTAGCGATAAACCCAAGCAAGCTTGGCTATTTAATGTTTAAAATCTACTTAAAGCTTGAGAACATCCCGGACGAGAGAGAAAAATTTTTTGCGCAGCTGAAGGGGAGCGCAAGCATTTATTGGATGGGTATATCCGACGGGGCATTTGATTGTGTGTTTGCAATACTTTCAAATAGCGTGCACGAATTTTATATGGAAATCAATTCACTCCTCTCACGCTGGGAACACCTAATTATTAGCAAAGTTATAGGCACAATGGTTGATACCACCTCATATAACAAGAAATTTTTCCTTCAGGAAAAGGACGGGAGCCATAGAATTGTTGCAGGGCAATTTGCCTCAAATAAAATTGATGAAATGGACATGAAAATACTCGCAATGCTTGCAAATGATGCAAGAATACCCCTTACCCAACTTGCAAGAAAATGCAAAACAAGCATAGAATCGACAAGAGCGCGGATACGTAAAATGGAGGAGAATGAAATAATTGTAGGATACCGGATAGCAGTTGATTTCAACAAGCTCGGGCTTGAATTTTTCAAGGCAATACTATACTTCAAATCACTTTCACAAAAAGAGGAAAAAGCACTTTATGAGTGGATGAGGGTGCACCCAAATTCCCTCTACTATATAAGAAGCCTTGCCCCGTGGGAAGCCGAACTCGAATTTGCAGTGGAGAACTACCAACATTTCAACAGCATAATAAACGAACTTAGAAAAAAATTCCCAACCGTAATCAGGAACTATGAGCACCTTATAATGATCCATGAGAGATGGATGCCTTTTTTTTGAGTAATGCCTTATAGAGTTCCAGGAACTTTTTCGCCTTTGCGGGCCAAGAATAATTGAGCCTTATATACTCGGTCGCGCTTTTGGATATGTCGCCCCACTCCTCATCGTCAGTTAGCATTTCGCGGATTTTTTTGCCGATATCTTTGGGGTTTTCCGGGTTTATCAAAAGCCCCGTGATATTGTCCTTTATAATTTCCGCCGCGCCGCCGTTTTTTGTCGCAACGACGGGAACGCCGCACGCGCTCGCCTCAATGATCGTAAGGCCGAACGGCTCTATTAACGACGGGTTTATGAAAACTCCTTTGTGTTGGGCCAAAAAGCGGTAAAATGCGGGCATCTGCCTCTCGTAATCAAGCTGGATTGCGGGCAGTGCGACGTTTTCATAAAGGTCGTGGCGGCGGATTGTCCTGTTTATCTGCTTTATTATATTCTGCTCCTCCTCGCTTCCCTCAAGCGTTTTTGCAAACACCACAAGGTTTGCGATGCGCCGAAGCCTTGCATCCAGTGCATATGCCTTGATAAGCCCGTGAATGTTTTTTCTCTTGTCAAACCTGCTGACCGCCGCAATTATCCGCCTTTGCGGGTACTTGAGGTTCTGGTCCAGAAGGTTAAAAAAAAACAGGAACTGCCTTTCATCCTCGGGCGAGGGCTTTTTGCGCGGCGGATAGAATTTTCGCAGGTCAATTCCGGGCGGAATGAACTTGAACTTTTTCTTTTTCGCGCCCACCCTGTACCCGCCGTACTGGTTTCTCATCTCCTCGTTTGTGCTCACCGTTATCGCATCGGCACTGTCAATCACCCTCTGCTCCACCTGCAACCTTGTGTCAAAATGGTATATCGCATTCATGGCATCCGTGTTCTTTTTCGTGACATGGAGTTTTTGCATTTTCGGAATGCCAAGAGAGTGCCCGGTGTGCACGAAAGGTATGCCAAGTTCTTCCGAAAGCCTTGAGCACACAAGCCCGGAATCGGCGTAGTGGCTGTGCAAAATGTCGGGCTTTCTTCTGGACTTTTTGATAAGCGCCCTGCAGTTTTCCGTGAATTCGTCGATATGCGGCCAGAGTTCGGTTTTCTTCACATACTTTTCCGGGCCGCACGAAACCCTTGCAATGGATACCTTTTCCGAAATTTTTTCAACAGGCTTTGAATATCCCGGGTATGAGGGATCTGTTATCTTTCTTGTGACAATCACGACCTTGTCGACAAAACTGAGTTCGCCAAGCGCCTTTGCAAGTTCGAGAACATAGACTATCTGCCCGCCGGTGTCCTCGTTTCTTCCGAGCTCAAGATTTTTGGAACGGAACAGGCCGTGCATGGAATGCAGCTGGATGTATAATCCCATTCTATCACTTTCCACCGATTTCAATGTACCCTTCCAAAAGCCCGCATGCCACATTGGCCTTTGCAAGGTATACTCCTTCGGCCCCTGAAATTGCGCAGAGAAGTTCTTGTGTGCAATTGCCCACAACAACCGCCCTATATCCGCCCAAAATCATGTGAACATCATTGCCGCTGTCACCGCAAACAAGCACCTCGGATTTGTCCGCCCCGATTTTTTTGCGCAGGAACTCCAGCGCCGCTTTCTTTGATGCCCTATGCGGAATTATATCCAATAGGCCCGTGCCGGTGCCGTCCTGTGTGGAGTAGATAATTCTTGTCCCCGCATTTTCCGCTTTCAGTGCCCTTTTTGCCTGCGAAAGAATCCCTGCAGACTGCGAAGTATCAGGGATATAATAGCTTGTCTTTAACTTTGACTGTTTTTCCCCTTCCTGTATTTCAAGCCCGGAAATTTGTGAAAGTGCCTGCCTTATTTTTTTGCCATCGTAGGCGGAGTTTGAGGAATTCATGATTTTTTCATATTTCCTGTTCCTTGACCAGTTTCCATGCCAGGTGTATATTTCCGTCCCGACACTGCATATTATCGCATGGGGCCTTGCAAGGGAATTTTCCTTTATCGCCTTCTTTACTATATTAAGGTGCCTTCCGGTCACGTACACAAGCCTTGTCTTGTTGGCTTTCAGCGCCGCAAAAAGCCTTCGCAGGCAGCGCGGGTTTTCTGGCATTTGGTTTCTGCTAAAAAGCGTCCCGTCAAGATCTGTTGCAAGAATTTTAATCGGCATCAATTCGCCCCCCGCAGACTGTCCGAACGCAAAAGGGCACATCCACGGCCGGGGCGCATTATTTTGCACCCCGGTTAAGATGCCTCACGAAAAGCTTTTGTGAAGGGTATGCAAATTCTATCCTCTCCCTTTCGAACTGCTCGAAGAGGGAATGATTTACCGCTTCCTGTGCGTCCATATAAGCGTTATAATCCGAGGTCGGGAGGTAATAAACCGCCTCAAAATCGAGCGAATAGCCGCCGAACTTTTTGAAATGCACCCTGTCAACCCGCGCCCCCCGTATTTTTTCAATGCTCTTTTTCACAATGCCATTGATCTTTTTGAGTTTTGCAAGCGGCGTTTCATAAATTACGCCGAATTTGAACTCTATCCTCCGCTCGCTCATCCTGCCGAAATTGTGTATCCGGGATTCAGTAAGCTCCTTGTTGGCAATCACTATCTCTTCGCCCTGTAGAGCCTGTATCCGGGTTGTCTTTATGCCGATTTTTTTCACAACACCCATGTCAGTGCCCACAATTATGAAATCCCCTACCTTGAAGGGCTTGTCAAAATAGATTGAAAGCGAGCTGAACACATCACTTAGGATATTCTGTAACCCTAACGCAATTGCAATACCGGCAACTCCCAAGCCGGCAACAAGGGCAGTTATGTCATAGCCGGCATTGTCAATCAACACAAGTGCCGCAACTAACCAGAGCGAATAACCCCCAAGCCTTGAGAAAAAATAAATAATAGTTGGATCCTGGAATTTCCCCTTCTTTTGCGCCCTTGAAACATATTTCCCTACAGCGCCCTCGATTGCATATTGTGCAAACCGCACAACATAGAACAATATTACCCCAATAGTAAAGATCTCTATTACCCTTCTGCCAAATCCTTCAACACCCACATACATCGCCGCTGCAAAAAGCGAGATGGACACATAAAAAGGCCAGCCAACTTTTTCAGCACCCTGCACTACCACATCATCAATTCTGTTCGCTGTTTTCTCGCTCAGGGACTTTAGATGCAATATTACAAAATAACGGGCTATCAACAAGGCAAAAGATGCGCCTATGAAAATTCCGACCGCAATAACCCAGGTTTCCAGACTATTCCCGAAAAATATAAGGTCAGGAATTTCAAATCCGAACAAAATACCACCCCCGGGGAAAATTTGAAAATTGAGAATTCCAATTGCAATTAAACATATTTCAAAAACCCTTAAATGGGTTTGCACTCCACAATTGACGAAACACGCTAAGCTGATCGCGGAAAAGTTGCCTTGGATTGCTCATATCTCTTCCCAGACCTCGACAAAGTTGTTGACCATTTCGTCAAGGAAACTGCGGCGATAATCAACAAGCAAATTTGCAATGCGCTGCTTATCTATTATTTTGAAATAGGTTTTTCTTCCGCGCGGGATTTTTTCAACAATTCCAGCTTCAGCTAGCTTTTCAAGATGCCATGAAGTTGTCGAGGCGCTAAGGCCAATACTAGAAGCCACCGTCATGTTGTTTGCAAAGCGCCTTTGCATCAAAAAAACTATTATTTTCCTAATGCTCTCCTGGCGAAGAAGAGACATCAGTGCGGTTTCTTCAAACTCTTGGCGCACAAGATAGTAGCGGATGAATTTTACTTCGCGCTCAATTTTGACCAAATGCTTTTTCACTAAATAATCAAGATGGTACTGCATAGCACCAGTTGCAATGCCTACCCTTCTCTGGAGCTCCCTGAAATGAAGCCCGGGATTTTTTTTAATGGTGTTGTAGATTTTCTTGCGGACATCAAGTTTTAGCGCAAGCTCCAATTCATCTTCCATGCCACCACTTTAGGGCCCCTTTTCAAAAGGCCCCGAGGATCTTTTGTAAAAAAGGGCAAGGAAAAGGCATGCGAGTATTCCAAAATCAAAAAGGTTCTCAGACGAATCTGAAAGAAAAGTGCCCGGAGAGTAGAAGACATCAATCACTTTTACAAGCCACTTTGCACTGAAGAGGAAAAAAGCAAATGAAATCAGCATTATCCTTTTTGACTTGGATTTTGAATACGCAAGAAGCGATATTGCAAAAATTGCAACAGAAAGTACAAACACTGCAACTTTTACAGGTAAATCCACTTCTTTTGCAAAATCAGTAATGGGGCGCAAATTATCCCAAGCATACTGCGCAAATACGATGTTTGAAAAAAGCAGCAAAAATCCAATATATGCCAAATATCTCATAAAAAATCACTATATGTAGAACCAAAAAAAAGAAAAAGGAATAAAAGGAGGATGAGATGAAGCAAATGAGCCTTTTGATTCCTTTCTATACCCATTGCGCGGGGCATTTATAAATGAATTTTGGTACAACATTGATAAGCGCTATGAGTGATGTATGGGATTAGGGCTTTTTGGCTTTATTTTGTTCAATTAGCCTTAGTATAATGTCTTCGTAGCTATCTCCTTTTTTTCCAAGTTCCTTCAGCTTTTCCCTTGCTTCTGGCGTTATTTGAATAGTAGTGAATTTTGGCATATAGCATACATAACGACTATAGATGTATATAAAAGTATCATTTCCCTATAATGCAAATAGCCCTTTCTGAAGTGCCTGGCTCCCCGCCCACTAAAATCACTAAATTGTCCTTGTCCACTACCGGCGCGTCATCATGCCTCGGGTGTTCATATGCCACCCAAATTTCCCGGTATTTTACGCCTTCAATGTCGTTGACCCTTATGGCATCACCGTTTTGTGCCTTGACCTTGATTACGGTAAAGCGGTTTGTGATGGTAGATTCAAAGCCCTGTTTGGCTTCGATAATACATTTTTCTGTTACGTCCATTTTTTTGAGTCACTAAATTGATTTGCCGCCTGGGTTGCTTTTATTGTTTGTGTTTAGTTAGTCTAGATTTCTCTGGACTTTATCTGGTAGAGTTTAGACGAACTTGACAAAACGCTTTTATAAGTGCGGGGCTGCGTGTGGTTTTAGAGAAACTTTTTTTTCTCTACACGGAGGTATGCGATATGGAGAAGAAATTTTTAGTAGTGTTGTCATTGTTTTTGCTCTTGGCTCCAATGGGCTTTGCAGCAGCAACAGTAGCCGACATCACTGCACCGGTGAATAAAATCTATGATGTGATAAAGGGAATTGTTTCAGTGCTTGGAATAATAGCAGTAACAGTGGCTGGGGCAATGTACATGTTCTCTGGCTCAAATATCCAGGCAAGGGAAAATGCCAAGTCAATGGTATCATACGCAATAGTAGGCCTTGCGCTTGTTTGGGTAGCACCAGCATTGGTGAGCTATCTTACAGCGCCAACGCCAGTAGCAGCATAAGGTGTTTGAATGAGGGTAACTGAAGTTTGTTTGCCGCTATTAATACTCGGGTTGTTATTATCAACCCCTATAACCCAAGCAGCAAACAACGAACCAATAACTGTTAATGTTGGCATAGACCTTCAGCCCCTCATCAACGCCGTCAACATAGGAACACAGGGAATACAGGGAATAGTTTCCACAACATCCGGAACAATAAACGACACACTTGAAGGAATAAGCAAAAAAATCTTTGAACTATTCAAGGATTCAGCAAAAAATGCTACAAAAGTTTTCATCAAAGAAATGCTATCATTCACTTTATTTCTAATTTCAACCAACCCTGATGTTGATTTGATGCATAATTTGTGGCAATCAATTACGATCGTGATTTCCTCATTTTATTTAATAATTTTTATTTTAATTGGCGCAAAATTCCTATTATCAGGCCACAGCATTGAAGGACGCGAGCAAGCCAAGGACTGGCTCAAAAAAGCATTCATGATGGTTATTGGGGTAAACGCATCCTTTCTTTTTTACAAACTCATTTTGGAAACCTCAACTGCAATAACCCAATTCATTTGGATAACGGGCTTTGAAAATTTCTTTGACGAATCAATTTTTTCAGGAACCGGGTTCATCATACTCGCAATCTCGGCAGGATCAATCGGCCTTGCACTAATAACCCTCTTCCTAAGATATGTATTCCTAATGCTCGCAGTTCTACTCTTCCCAATCGGAATCTTCCTCTATTACTCCCCTAACTTGCAGAATTGGGGAAAAATAATCTTCAATTTGATCGGCATGGCACTATTCATGCAATTCATAGACGTAATAATATTCATTGCATCAAACCAAATAATGCAAAACCTCGCAGGACAAGCAGGGCAAGCCTTTGTTCCCGCCCTCTCATTTACCCTAATTGCCATAGTCAATATCCTAATGGTGGTTTATGCTATCCTAAAATCCGCATTCTCAATAGCAGACCAATCACCCATACTAGGCTATGCTCTCGGAGCAATCACAGGACAAATATCAACAATTGTAAAAGCCGCTACAACGCCACCTACCCCTAGAGCGCGAGGCTAAAGAGGATTATTGTATGGGTTATGAAATTCCAAAAAACCTCAAGTACGAGGAAAAAATACTCTTCAACCTCTCCATGTGGCAAGCAGCATGGCTCGGGGCCTTCGGAACACTCGCAGCAATAATTTTTTTCAAAACACCATTTGCATTTGAAATAAAAGCAATGCTCGGAATACTACTCCTACTCATTGGAGCAGGGTTTGCCTTCTTCAACTTCAAAGAATATGCAGACATGGTAATTGGATTTCTTTCAAAGCCACGTGAAATAGGTTATCTTGACAAGGGGATGCAAAAATTTATCGAAGTAAAAGCAATTAGAGACAACACAATTACCTTGAACAACGGAGCAATGAAATCCATTTTACAGGTTCAACCAATTAACTTCCACATCCTCTCCACAAGACAGCAGCAGGCAATAATCTCTGCATACAAGGACTTCCTCAATTCCCTTGACTTCCCGATACAAATTGTAATGAGAACTGTAAACCTTTCACTTGACGAGTATTTGCAACATTTGGAATTGAAAGTAAAAAAATCGAAGAGTGAAAAACTTCAAAGCCAATTCAACGATTTTGCCGAGTTTGTAAAAACTTACATTGAACAAAACGCAGTCAAGAATAGGTTATTTTACATTGTCATCCCCGCAGGAGAAAAGGATTTCAAAAAGGCCTTGAGCCAATTGGAAATTCGCTCAAAGCTCTGCCAAGACAAATTAAAGAATTGCAATCTTTCAACAAAAAGGCTCTCGACAAACGAGCTTGTCTCAATGCTCGCAAGCTACTTTGAAGGATTCGTAGAAAACGGGAACGAATACCAAACACTTGTCACGCTACTTGACAAAAAGCAAAAAGGGATAATTGCATGAGTGAAAAAATATTGACAGAGTTAACAAGCCTGCTCAAGCCATCCTATGTCAAGAACGAACCTGATTTCTTGCAAGTAAATGAACAATTGACTAGAATTATAATGGCTGTCGGATATCCACGCACCATTAGGGAAGGTTGGTTGGATTCAATTATTTCCAGCGATGGAAATTTTGACATGAGCATCCACATAAAGCCCTCTAATATTGAAACAATCCTCACACAACTAAACCAAGAACTTGTAAAGCAAGAATCCGACCTAATGTCAGCACAAATGAAAGGAATTGTAAATCCATCATTGAAAATCCAGCACCAAGATACAATGAATGTGCTGGATAAATTGCAAAAAGGAGAGGAAAAACTATTCAACATCTCCCTATACCTCGGAGCAAGGGCATATGACAAAGAAAAACTCGAATTACTCACTAAAAAAATACTCTCTGAGCTCAACTCAATGATGATAATTCCAAAAATCCCATTCCTGCGAATGGCTGACGGCGCAAAATCAATTTACCCAATACAAGAGGACAAATTAAACGCAAATAGGAACATTCCAAGCGATGCACTCGCAGCATGTTTTCCATTCACAACCGCTTACCTAAACATTGATACTGATGGTATTCTATTCGGCTTGAACAAAAACAACAATATTCCAATTATCCTTGACCCATACAAATTTGCAAATTATAACGGCCTTATTTTAGGAACTTCGGGTGGCGGAAAGAGCGTCACTGCCAAACTATTTATTTTACGAAACCTATTACGCGGAGTAAAAACAATAATAATTGACCCCCAAGGCGAATACGCAGAACTCACCACCAACCACAACGGCCAATTAATAGAAATCCACAGGGACAGCGACACCATCATCAATCCCTTTGATTTAATGGGTGCCGATTTTGGGGAAAAAACAATTTCCCTAATGGATTTATTCAAAATAATGTGCGGAGACCTAACCGAAGTACAAAAAAACATTCTAGACAAAGCCGTGCACAAAGCCTACGAACAAAAAGGCATTATACACAACAACCCCGAATCATGGATAAGAGAACCACCCATAATGGAAGACCTCTACAACGAAATACTAAAAGAAAAGAAAACCGCTACAAGACAAGAGCGCATGACCTACGAGGCCCTCGAAAACAGGCTTAGAATATACGTAAAAGGCTCTTTTTCCTTCATCAACAAGCAAACAAACCTAGACATTACAAACGACCTCATCTGCTTTAACATAGTCAACATGCCGGGACAAATAAAACCCATCATGATGTATTTGATAATGGATTTTGTCCACAAAAAAATGAACAAAGACAAAGAACGCAAAACCCTCGTAATAGACGAAGCATGGTCACTACTGCGCTTTGCAGAAAACGCAAAAACAATCTTCGAACTCATAAAAACCGCAAGAAAATTCGGCCTAGGAATCATAGTAATAACCCAAGAAGTCGAAGACCTACTCTCATCCACAGCAGGAAAAACCATTCTAGCAAACACCGCATGGAAATTCCTCTCAAGACAAGAACCCGCCGCCATAGAGGAACTCGTAGAAAAATTCCATTTGAACAACGAAGAACAAAACTACCTACTCACAGCAATGCCCGGAGAAGGACTATTATTCGCCATGAACGACCACATACCACTAAAAGTCGTGCCCTCACCCGAAGAATACCAACTCATCACCACAAACCCAGATGAAATAAGAAAAAGGGAAGAAAAACTCAAAGAACTCGACCCCAAAGAAACCGAAAACATGGAAGCGTACAAAAAAGAAAAAAATTACTACCCATTAAAAGGATTGAACCCCAACCAAATTACTTTTTTAAAAGAAAACAATTTTATAGAAGCACGCTTACGCGGCCTTGAAGAATACTCACAATGGTTCCTAATCAAAAAACCAACCACAAACGAAAGCATAGAACACTACTTCATGGTCCAAACAATAGCAGAAGAACTGCGCAAGTACACCCAAAGCGTCGTAACACAATCAAGCTTTGGGCCAGACATCGTATTCCAAATCCAAACCAACGAAAACCAATTTGACTGGTATGCAATAGAAATAGAAACAGGCAGCCAAGCAAGAAATTACACCGACCTCGAACTAAAAACACTCAAAAATACATCCAATGAAAAACCAAAATACAAAGAATGGTTCTACATAGTAACCGACAGGCACCAAAAACCAAAATACGAAAAATACCACACAACCTACACCCGCACAGAAGCAAAAGAAAAAATAAAAGGGCTATTCAGGTGAACAACAATGAACACTAATATTAATGTTATAAATATGATAAATATTATAAACTACTTCAGGGGTAATATGTATGGGTGATGTAATGGCGTCAGTTTCAGTTTCTGTTCCGGATGAGATGAAGCGAAAGCTCGAAAAGTTCGATACCGTGAATTGGTCAGCAGTGGCAAGAAAGGCCTTTGAAAGCGAACTCTCAAAGCTAGAGTTAATGGATAAACTCACTTCAAAATCAAAGGCAACAGACAAAGACATCAAGGAACTCTCAAAAAAGATAAAGGCAGGAATGACACAGTGGCATAACCAAATGAGCTGAACAAAATGGCATACACAGTAGACACAAATATCGTAGTGGCAGCCATACTAAGGAAAGGAGACACCCGAAGAATAATATTCTCAAAAAACTTCGAACTTTACTCCCCAGACAGATTAGAGCACGAAGTTTTGAAGCACTCGGAAGAATTCATGAAAAAAGCCAACATGACAAAAGAAGAATTCCTAACGGCTGTCGAATTGGCACTCGAAAACATTACAATTCTCCCAATAGAGGAGTACGTTCTATTCAAAGAGCAAGCCCAAAAACTTTGCCCAAAAGGACACGAAAACGACTGGCCATTCCTCGCACTCGCACTAAAATACGACACCCCACTCTGGACAAACGACATAGCATTGCACAAGCAAAAAGAAGTCAAAATCGTGACTACAAAAGAGCTGATAGAAAAAATTGATGAGTAAACCAATCAAAGACTTAGAAATAATTAAATAGACCCAAAGATATCCTACTTTACCATGAAGAAAAACAAACCAAAAGCTCCACCGTTCAAATTGATTGATGTGGGTGCGGGTTGGTGGGAAGGCCCAGCAGCAAATTTTGCAAGGCAACTCCAAAGAAAAAACCTTC
Organism: archaeon; assembly: GCA_035289625.1. GTDB lineage: Archaea > Iainarchaeota > Iainarchaeia > Iainarchaeales > Iainarchaeaceae > UBA10205. Next base: position 99,689 of record DATDWP010000021.1, read on the forward strand.
CTGGCCGAGTAATGGCAGTTGAACAAATGAAAAAGCCAGAATACACAGTGCCTTCAAACATGTCTTACATTCAAGGCGATGCCCTAACCTATTTAGAGCGCGCCCCCCCCCAATATAACAAAATCAGTAACTGACGATTACTTTTTCCATTTCGCAATGTGGGGCAAAGGGGGCACAAGTAAAATACAAAAAACAATAAGAGAAGTGGAATCAGCACTAGAGGGTCATGGTTCAATGCCAGATTTAATTAGAAACGAATCAAGATATATCAATAATGTAAAAAAAATCCTCATCCCAGGAGGAAAATTCCTAATAACAACCGACTCAAAACAAGCACCAGGAATCAGCATTGCGCTACAAAAAGCAGGTTTCAAAGTAACAACACGCGAATTAAAACCGCAAGAAATACAAGCAAAAGGTTCAAAATGGGCAAAAAACGAAATCACAGAAGGAAGACAAGTAATCAGAATAATAGCACAAAAACCAAAATAACCCTACTTTTTGGTTTTAAGAATCGGACGAGCACTGATTAAAGCAATTATACTATCTGAGGAGCGAAGGAATTTTTCATTAGCCAATTCAAAACCATGATTTTGCAAGATAGTAAACACACCCCTTAACTTTTCAATTTCTGAAACGATTCCAGTTAAAATAAGCCTGGATTTTTCCGAATTCACAATTGACCTTCTCGCCTCAGGAAGAAAATCATTCAAATAACCCGGACTAAGCCCTACATTGCAAGAAATTATTATGTTTTGCGAATTATTCAATATAGGCAATTTTTTTGCCGTTGCAGTAACAAAATGAATATTTTGCACTTGCTCTTTTTTAGCCAAATTTCTAGCCTCTCTATTCATTTCATGCGCAAAATCAACAGCCACAACCCTACCATTAGGAACAACAAATTTTGCCAAATAACATTCAACTACACTTGTCCCAGAACCCACACTAAGAACATTATAATCAGAACGAAATCTACACTGTTCTAAAATATAATTAGAATTGAATTTTGCTATCTAAAACCCAAGAATCCTGTTAAAATGGGGAGCAACCTTATTCCACCCCCCCATCAACTTCAATTCATCTCCACCAGTATCCTCCAAACCAACCTCTTTATACTTTTTAGAAGCAAAATCAAACTCACTAGGAACCGGATCCTTTAACCCCGCATTCTCTTTAAGCCACTGGGAAACCGCCGGCCTACCATGCTTTTTAATCATAGTAATTGAGAAGAATTCAAAACTATATAATCTTATTTGAGTGAAAGAACCGTCACTTCTTTTGCTTTACCCAAAGTTTCAATAAATAATTTTACTACTCTAACCCCGGGGTCTTTTCTTTTAATTTCACGGGTAGAAAGGGCTTGTGGTGTAATTCCGAGTGCGTGGGCAAAGTCGTTTTGGGGTAAGTTTAGTTCTTCGCGGATTTTCTTCATCTCCTGCCCCGGATGATTCGAGAACACTATTCTTTCACATAAAATTGCCCTGTTCACCTGTAAGCCACTTCCCAATTTTTGAGTTTTTCTTTTTCAACATCACGCAATTGTTGGTCAACAACCCTTTTGAGAGTAAGCAATTTTTCAGTATCATGGATCGCCTCCCGATTTTTCTTCACCAAAAGCCTCTGCTGACCCCCATCCCTTTTAACCAAATAAAGCTCCCCACTAAGACCACTAGAATTCTCCAACAAACCCACAACCTTACCCTTCCCCGCCTCAAGCTTGGCAACAACCCTCTTCAAATGCAAAGAATAATCCTGAACAGGACTCGAAGCAAAATAACCCACAGGCCGAAAACTCGTCCTTTTAACCAAACCATAAACCCCAAGCTCATGAATCATCTTGTAAACCGTAGCCCTCGACATACAAGTCTCACCAACAATCTCCTCAACAGTCTTAGGCTCAACCCGCCACAACAACTTATAAACAAGAGCATGAGTAACCGAAAACTCCGGAAACAAATGCCTAAAATAACCCCACAACAAATCCACATCAGGATCCATTAGCCCCCAAAACCCCCCATAATTAACTAATACACACTTCTCCGTTAATATTCCTTAGGTTGAACACACATCAACAAAACAGTTGATAAAAAACAACACAAAACACGCAAACACCAGCACAGCCTTCAACACCCCAAAAGAAGGAACAAACCCTAAAAAAAGAGTGAATTGCCCTGAAACCACTAGGGCAAGGTTAAAAGAAATAATACGCCCAAAAATGAATAAGGTGGATTAAATAGGCGTAACAATGAAAATAGTAGAGGCACGGAGCGGCCTCATGGAATGCCCCGAATGCGGACACAGACAATTCGCAAACACGAAGCGCAAAGGCAGAATCAACCAACCTACAAACGCATTAGAATGCCCCAACTGCCAACAAATAACCAATTGATTTGAAGGACCCGGTACTAACCGTTACATAAAAAACAATAAGGAGGTGCAGAAATGAATGGAAAAATTGAATTTGAAAAAATTGATACTCTTGGATTAAATCTCAAGAATTTTTTAGAAGAAGTAAAAAAAAATTATCGGCCTTTTGACCCAGGCAACTATTTGTATAAGAAATTGATGGCGATACCATTTGATGATTATTACTCTAAAAACCATTTGGAGTTGATTTATGTTACCTTGTCCGCTTGGAACATGAATTCAAGAGGTGCAAAACTTTCAGAATTTGAGGATTTTTGTGGATCTATTATTTCAAAAAAGAATGAAATTGAATCACTACGCAAATACGAATGTGGAAAAATAAAGGCATTTGAAATACCAGAAATATTGGCACAAATAGAACAGCTGTTTAGTTCATTAAAACTCGTGGGAACAAACAAAAACGGAAAAGAAAAACCACGGCTTGTTACTTTTTCAAAAACGATGCATTTTTTACTCCCAAATTTATTCATGCCAATTGACAGAACTTACACTTTAAGATTTTTTTACAATAATACGAATGTCCCTCAAAAAATTGCAAAACAATTTGAAAAACACAATCAAATTTTTTTGGCTGCAAATCTGTTCGCACAAAAACATAATCTCACTCAATATCTTGATACAAAATGGAACTTAAACAAACCGAAAATAATTGACAATTTGATTATTGGACACCAAAGACTGCAAAGGAAAGGAAAAAAATGATTTACTCTCACTCTCGTTTAGCTTGTTTCGAGCAGTGCCCTAAGAAGTTTGAGTACAAATACATTCAAAGGATTGTCATTCCTGAAAAAGTTTCAATTGAGGCGTTCATGGGGAAGGCCGTCCATTCCACTCTTGAGAAGCTTTTCCGCGATTTGCAGCACACGAAGAAAAATTCTTTGCACGAGCTCCTCGCCTATTATGAGAAGATTTGGAATGAAGACTGGAACGACGAAATTGCAATTAACAAGGAAGGATTGACGAAAGAGCATTATTTCGAACTTGGCAAAAAGTGTGTTACCAACTTTTATGAGAAAAATCATCCTTTTGAGAAAGGAAAAGTATTAGGAATCGAACAAAAAATAACACTAGACCTCAATGGAGATGGCAAACACAAGCTCACAGGATATATAGATTTGTTTATGGAAGCTGGGAAAAACCACTTCCAGATTCACGATTACAAAACTTATGGTAAGCTACCCGAACAATCAAAGATAGAAAAAGACGAGCAACTTGCAATTTACCAAATGTGGGTCGAAAAAGAATTCCCTGAGGCTAAGAAAGTTGACCTAATTTGGCATTACGTGGTATTTCAGCGAGAAGGAATATCACATCGGAACAAGGCCGAACTTGAGAAAATCAAAAAACGCCTTATAGGCCTAATAAATAAGATAGAATCAACAGAACACTACCAAACCAACTCTGGCCCCCTCTGCAGTTACTGCTCATACAAGCCAATCTGCCCAGCCTGGGCACATGGACAAGAACTCAAGAAACTTGAACCAAAACAGTATAGCCAAGAGGAAGGCGTGAAACTCGCAGACGCATACGCAAAGGTTTACCAAGAAAAAAAGGCATTAATGGAAAAAATCGAGAACGAAATGGACTCACTCAAGGCACAAATCTTTGACTACGCAAAACAACACGGTTACGAAGTGGTGCAAGGAACCACACACACGCTCAAACTCAAATCCACCGAACGCCTCAAATTCCCAAGCAAAGGAAGCAAAGAAAGAACCCAACTCGACGACCTCATAAAAAAACACAACTTCTGGATGGAAGTATCAGAACTAGACACACACAAAATGGGGCACTACCTCCAAGAAGGCATATTTGACAAAAACGCAGAAAAAGAACTCAAAAAATACATAGATAAAACCGAGACAAAAATGATATTTGTAAGCAAACTGAAATAGGTTAGGGATTTTATAATGACAAAAAACGACGAACTAAATCAAGTGGTTGCAAGAGCGGCGAAGAATGCAAATTTCATTTGGAGCATTGCGGAATTATTAAGGGGAGATTACAAACAAGCGGATTATGGAAAAGTGGTTTTGCCCCTTACTGTTTTGAGAAGACTGGACTGCGTCCTTGAGCCAACAAAACAAAAAGTCCTTGACTATCTGCCAAAAATCAAGGGTAAAAACATACAAAACATAGACCCAGTACTAAATAAGATTGCGGGACTTACTTTTCACAACAAGAGCAAATTTGACTTTGAAAAAATGAAAGCAGACCACGACAACATTGCCCCAAACCTCAAAAACTTCATAAACGGCTTTTCAAACAACGCAAGAGAAATAATCGACTACTTTGGATTCGAAGAACACATAAACAGGCTAGACGAATCAGACTTACTCTACCAAATAATCCAAAGGTTTGCCGAAGTGGATTTGCACCCAAAAACAGTTTCAAGCATCGAAATGGGCTACATTTTTGAAGAACTCATAAGAAAATTTTCAGAAATATCAAACGAAACCGCCGGAGAACACTTCACGCCACGCGAAGTCATTCGCTTAATGGTTAACCTGCTTTTCATCGAGGACAGAGATATACTAACTAAAGAAGGGATTGTAAAAACCCTTTACGACCCTGCCTGCGGAACAGGCGGCATGCTCTCAATAGCAGAAGAATATCTGCGAGAACTCAATCCAGATTCGGAACTCGTAGTATTCGGACAAGAACTAAACCCGGAAGCATACGCCATCTGCAAATCAGACATGATGATTAAAGGCCAAAAACCTGACAACATAAAATTTGGAAATTCTTTCACTCAAGATGGATTGGAAAACCAAAAGTTTGATTATATGCTCTCGAATCCGCCCTTTGGTGTTGATTGGAAAAAAATTGAAAGCAAAATAAAAGCCGAACACGAGGAAAAAGGATTTGAAGGCAGATTCGGCGCAGGGCTACCAAGAATCAGTGACGGCGCCTTGATGTTTCTGCAACACATGATTTCAAAAATGAAGCTAACTAATGGTGGCTCACGCTTAGGTATAGTTTTCAACGGTTCGCCTTTGTTCACTGGAGGCGCAGGTAGTGGCGAGAGCGAAATACGCAAATGGATAATAGAAAACGACATGCTAGAAGCTATAATAGCCCTACCTAACCAACTATTCTACAACACAGGTATATTTACTTACATTTGGATTGTCACGAACAGAAAACCGAAAGAAAGAAAAGGTAAAATCCAACTTTTAAATGGAATAAGTTTTTACACACAAATGAAAAAAAGCCTCGGAGAAAAGCGTCATGAAATCAGCGCAGAACAAATTGGCGAAATTACAAAAATTTATGGTAATTTTAAAGAAGGTAAATTTTCAAAGATATTCGATAATGAAGACTTTGGTTATTGGCAAATCACTGTTGAAAGGCCGGCACGAGATGAAAAAGGCAATGCCCTAAAGGACAACAAAGGCAAGCCAAAGGCAGATTCAAACCTACGTGACACAGAAAATGTGTCCCTCAAAGATGACATAAAAAAATATTTTCAAAAAGAAGTCATTCCACATGTCCCGGATGCGTGGATTGATGAAGAGAAGACAAAAAAAGGATACGAAATCAGCTTCACAAAATACTTTTATGAATACAAGCCACTCCGAAGCCTTGAAGAAATACGCAAGGACATCCTCGCCCTAGAAAAAGAAACCGAAGAAAAACTAAAAGAGGCAATAAAATGAAGCAATACGAAAAATACAAAGACTCTGAGTTACCTTGGTTAGAAAAAATGCCTACCGAATGGAAAGTTTTAAAAGCAAAATATTTTATGAAGGAGATAAATGAAAAATCTGAGAAGGGGAACGAGAAATTACTATCCGTTTCAGAGTATTATGGAATTAAACCGAGAGAACAAGTTATTGAAAAGGACGATTTCTTAAGTCATGCAGACACGCTTGAAGGTTACAAAAAATGTTTTCGTGGAGACATTGTAATGAATATTATGCTTGCATGGAAAAAGAGTCTCGGAATGTCGGATTACAATGGAATTGTTAGCCCTGCTTATTCCGTGTTTAGGCTTTCTAATGAAAACATACCTAAATTTTTTCATTATTTTTTTAGAACTGATTTATTAGCCGGGGAATTTAAACGATATTCAACTGGCATTATTGAATCACGATTGAGACTTTATCCAGACACTTTTCTTTCTTTGAAATTTCCTGTACCTCCAAAAGTCCAACAGGAAGAAATAGTAAAAAACCTCGATAAACAATCCCAGAAAATCAATTCTTTGATTGAAAAAAGGAAAAAAATGACAGAACTGCTCAAAGAAGAACGTGCCGCAATCATAAACCAAGCAGTAACCAAAGGCATAAACCCAAAAGCAAAAATGAAAGAATCGGGAATTGAATGGATTGGAAAAATACCTGAAGATTGGAACATTAAAAGACTCGCTTCTTTGGGAAAATTTTCAAAGGGATCAGGAATATCACGAGAAAATTTAACTGAGGAAGGTCAACCAGTAATTCTCTATGGGGATATTTATACCAAATACAATATTAGAACAACAAAAGTTGTTAGTCACATTTCGTTGGAAACCGCAAAAAACTCAGTTTCTTTGACTAAAGGAGATTTATTATTTACTGGATCAGGAGAAACAGTTGAAGATATTGGTAAAACGATTGTTTACGATGGCGACGAAAGAGTTTTTGTTGGCGGAGATATAATCATATTTAGCCCAGAAAATCAAGATAATTTATTCTTAGCTTATTCCTTAAATAGTTCCGCGTCTCAATTTCAGAAAATTTTGTATGCAAGAGGGGAAATTATAGTACATATATCTGCATCAAAATTAAAGAATTTACTAGTCCCAGTCCCTCCTATCTTGGAACAAAAACAAATTGTCAAATATATCGAAACCGAAACATCTAAAATAGATGAAACTTTAGTAAAAATTGAAAAGGAGATTGCTCTATTAGAGGAGTATAAGACCGCACTTATTTCAGAGGCCGTGACTGGTAAAATTGATGTGAGGAATGTGGCGTAAATGCAAAAATCAATCACAAATGAAAGGGCCTTTGAGGAGGCAATTGAAAATTCTCTTATTGAAAGGGGCGGTTACTCGAAAGTTGATGTAAAGGAGTTTGTGCGCGAGCTTGCTCTTGACACTAAAACCTTAATTTCGTTTCTCAAGGAAAGTCAGCCATCTGAGTGGAAAAAACTTTCATCAATCCACGGAGTAGATGTTGAATCTAAGTTTCTGCAAAGGCTAACCAAAGAATTGGATAATAGGGGCATGCTTGATGTCTTGCGTCACGGCGTTATTGATTTTGGGGTTCGTTTCAAGCTTGCTTTTTTCAAACCGGTAAGCGGCCTTAACCCTGAATCTGAAAGGTTTTACAACTTGAACAAATTAACTTTGACAAGGCAGGTAAAGTATAGCTTAAAAAATGAAAATTCGATTGACATGCTTTTGAGTTTGAATGGCTTGCCGCTTGGGGCAATTGAGCTCAAGAACCAATTTACCGCACAGAATGTTGCAAACGCAAAGAGGCAATTTATTGAGGACCGAGACCCAACAGAATTAATTTTCCAGTTCAAGAAAAGGGCATTAGTTTTCTTTGCGGTTGATACGGATGAGGTATATCTAACCACAAAATTAGAGGGTGGAAAAACAAGATATTTGCCCTTTAACCTTGGGCATAAAAATGGCGCGGGAAATCCGCCAAATTCAAATGGTTACAAGACTTCCTATCTTTGGGAGTATGTTTTGCAAAAAGACAGTTTTATGGACATTATCCAAAGGTTCATGCATGTCCAAATTGATGAGTATAGTATTGAAGGAAGGAAATTCAAGAAAGAAACAATGCTTTTCCCAAGGTACCACCAATTAGATGTCGTTAGAAAACTTGAGAAAGACGTAAAAGAAAAGGGTGCAGGCAAAAACTATCTTGTCGAACACTCTGCAGGAAGCGGCAAGAGCAATTCTATTGCATGGCTTGCTTATCGCCTATCGAGTTTGCACGACAAGAATGACAAAGCAGTCTTTGATTCCGTCATCGTAATAACAGACAGGCTTGTTTTGGACCAGCAACTCCAGAATACCATTTACCAGTTCGAGCATAAATCAGGAGTAGTAAAAAAAATCGAGAAAAACTCCGACCAATTAGCCGAAGCCCTTTCTTCGGGAACAAGACTGATAATCACGACATTACAAAAATTTCCTTATGTTCTTGATAAAATCGGCTCATTGCCAAAGAGAAAATATGCTTTGATTATTGATGAAGCACACAGTTCACAGGGCGGAGAATCAACCAAGAAAATGAAACAGGTTTTAAGTTACAAAGACTTAGAAGAAGCAGTCAAAACCGATGCAAAAGAGCCAGATGAGGATAACGAGGACGAAATCCGCAAAACACTCGCTGCCCGCGGGCCACACAATAACTTGAGTTTCTTCGGATTCACCGCCACCCCAAAAGCCAGAACTCTAGAATATTTTGGAGTTAAAGATAAGGAAGGCTCACCAAAACCATTTCATTTGTACTCAATGCGACAGGCAATAGAGGAAGGCTTCATTCTAGATGTGCTCAAAAACTATACGACTTATGCAACTTTTTTCAAATTATCAAAAGAAATTGAAGACGACCCCAAAATGAATAAGAAAAAAGCAAAACGCGCAATAGCCAGATTTGTTGCACTGCACCCCCATAATCTTGCACAGAAAACAGAAGTTATGGTCGAGCACTTTAGACAAGTGACCATGAAAAAAATTGGAGGCAAAGCAAAAGCAATGGTAATCACACCATCTCGCCTGCATGTGGTAAAATATTACCAAGAGTTTAAGAGATACTTAAAAGAAAAAAAATACAGTGACATAAAGGCTCTTGTTGCATTCTCAGGAAAAGTTAAAGATGACTTGGGTTTAGAATACACCGAACCTGAAATTAATAAGTTTGGGGAAAAAGAATTGCCGGAAAAATTCAACACAAGCGAATACCAAATATTATTGGTTGCAGATAAATACCAAACAGGATACGACCAACCTCTTCTACACACAATGTACGTTGACAAGAGGCTTTCCGGAATAAAGGCTGTGCAGACGCTTTCAAGGTTAAATAGAACGTGCCCTGGAAAAGAAGACACTTTCATCCTTGATTTCGTGAACGATACTAACGAGATTGTAGCCTCTTTCCAGCCTTATTACGAGGAAACCACACTCTCTGAATCCACTGACCCAAACAAACTGTATGACCTAAAAGCAAAATTGGAACAAACAGGGATTATTGAAAAACCCGATGTTGATAACTTCTGCAAGATATTCTTCAGGCCGGGCAATTATCAAACAGTCAAAGACCACGCACAACTAAACGCCTTTATTGATACGGCAGTCAATAGATACTTGCAGTTGCCATCAGATGAAACAAAAGAATACTTTAAACACAACCTCATCATTTTTTCCAGACTTTACGCGTTCTTGTCACAAATAATACCTTTCCAAGACACAGACCTGGAAAAATTCTATGCATACAGTAGGTTGCTCTCAAGTAAATTACCAAAACAGAATGTTGCCGAAAGATTTGCACTACATGATGAAGTGGCACTAGAATATTATCGCCTACAAAAAATTACCGAAGGCAGCCTTGCACTTGAAAAAGGAAAAGAGGGAGCACTAAAACCTTTAAAAGAGGCGGGAACTAAAAAGGACAAAGAAGAATTCGCAAAACTATCACAAATAATCAACGTCCTCAACGAAAAATTCGGAACCGACTTTACGCCTGCCGACCAGCTTTTCTTTGACCAAATGGAAGAAGAACTTGCAACAGATGAACACCTCTCAAAACAGGCAAAAACAAACACAATGGAAAACTTCCAATACGGATTCGACGATGCATTCCTCAATAAACTAATCGACAGAATGGACCAAAACCAAGACATATTCAAAAAAATCATAGACGACGAAAAATTCGCAAAAGTTGTAAGAGAATTCATGCTAAAAAAAGTCTATGCCCGGATTAATAAAAATGAAGGGAAAAAATGATTATGGCATCCATAAAATTGATGTTCTTTTCTGGTGAGCTGGCGAGATAATGTCACGAAAGAAAAAAGTAAGTTTTTGGGCGACCAAAAGAGTCTCTATCCCTGTCAGAGTCAGTTTTGACACTTGGGATGGAAGAGTTTCTTTTACTAAACGCAAGAAAGTCTCAAAAAGAGTAAAAGTAAGTTTTTTTAAAGATAGGTGAAATTATGAAAAATGTTTACGTCGACACAAATGTTTTGCGGGATTGTCTTGAGCGAAGGAATGATGATTCAATAGTTCTTATGAATTACGCAAGTGAGAAAAAAATAATTTGTAAAACATCAATTTTTTCATTTATAGAGTTAGTTGAGACCAAAAAGGACGACAAATTTTTCTACAATAAAATTGCTAAAAAATGGGAAATTAGTAAAATTTTAAGACAACGGCACGAAAAAGATTTAACTGACTCTGATTTTGAAGAAATAAATAATGAATTAGACCGGTTCAAAAAAGAGAGAGAATATATTCTCACAGAATCATTAACTGGAGAAGGTTGGAACTTAGCTCTTAAAATCTCTAATTTTTCAAATCTAAGTGTTGGGGATTCTATTCATTTAGCAATTGCCGGAGGAACTTATTGTGACTTATTAGTAACTTCAGATAATTTTTTTATTAAAAGCGCAAAACAATTTATCAAAAAACAAGACATTTGGCCAGGTTTAAAAATTTTAAATCCTAATGATGCGTTAGAAATTATTAAGGTGGAGAAATGAAGTTTTGGCTCGTCAATCATTCTTGGGAATCTTTCAAGGCGACGAAAGAGTATTGCGGGTTTCAGGTAGAATCAGAGCGGGACAAAATTTCTATCGGAGACAAGATTGTTTATTTTGGACAGGGAATAATTTTTGGAGTTTTTGAAGCAATAACCTTGCCAGTTGATGAATTTAATGGGTGGAAGAAAAGTTATTCTTACCAAGTGAAATTAAAATCAATTCTAATTGCACAAGGCGAGTTGAGTGCAAAACCTTTAGAAAGCAAAATACTGTTACAAAAGTCTTCTGGTGGCTCGCCAAACCTTTTAGAACTTTTCGAACAAGAATATAATAAAATCAAAGAGGCAGTTACTTTAAATAAAAAGGAGTTAATTTTTTAGAAGGAGTAAGAATGGTTTCATTGATAAAAAATATTATTTACCTAGGGCCATCTGGAGCATTATCATTGGCTGGTTTTGGGTGTCTGTGGCTCCTTTATTTGTCAAATGTATTTTATCTTCAAATTCTGTTCCTTATTGCCGCCATTGTGCTTTTCTATATCGCGTTCACTGTTGCAAAATACGGGTTCGATACGCTCGAACAAATTTCAAAAATAGACGCACAATCCAAAATTGAAGTAGAAAAAGAAAAAACGAATCGATTGGCTTCAGGACATGTAAGCAAAATGGAACAAATCCGGGCTAAAAAAATATTTGAAGAAGAGAAAATTAAACGAGATGTGGGAGTTAAACTTATCAAACGAATTTTAGAATAATTTTTATGAGTTCAAAGATATCTGAATTGAAAAATATTCTCGAGCGCCTTAAAGATGCAAAGAGAGCTTGGAAAACTGAGCTCGTAGTATTCTGGGTGTTTGCCTTGAGGTATTTGGAGCCAAAGTACATACTTAGGGGGCTACAAAATACCAAGTTCCAACATTATTTGCCAGCATTTTATAAGTGTTTTATGAAATCCACGGCAAAAGAGATGCATACTTTTTGCACTACCCGAGACGACCCTTTAAGTTATTTTCATTTAATTTATGCGTTCTCTTTATTTGAAGAATTGGTGCGCATTGCTTCTAAACCGACTAGGGTAAATAGTACAAAATGGCGATTCGTGAAACCGCTGCTAAAAAAATGGAAAATCAAGGTACGTGACATTAGAGAGTTAACGCTTGCAAGGGAAACGCGCAATTGTTTTGTGCACCATAATGGAAATTCGGATTGGCAACCGTGGTGGGAAGCATATAACGATGCTAGAAGAAAAAACCCGCCTATCAAGTATGGAGATTCCGTTCGAAATGCTTTCCCGGGAGGAAGAAAAAATAAGAACGGACAAAGAATGAACAGGCTTCTTGAAAATATTAATAAATGGTATAATATTATAATAAAAATCTCGATTCAAATAATCAAAGAAGAAGTCAAGAAAATTCCTATAAAAATAATTCAATAGTCTTCTGGCTTCATGAACGTCACTCCCTCTGGGTTGCTACTTTGTCATTTTTTTGAGTAGTTTCTTGTCTCTTTTAAATTGTTTGTTGTTTATGATTAAATTATGTTGATTTTCGAGAAGTTTGGGATAATTTTGTTTTTTGTGTTATTGCTTTTTGTGTTTGGTTGTGTTGAACAAAATGATGAAAATTTAATACCTGAAGAGGTGAACTTGGAAGAGTCAATAAGTGTTGAATCTGATTTTAATGAAAGTGTCTCTTTGAGAATTGCTACTTGGAATTTACAGATTTTTGGACAAAAGAAAGCAAGTAATTCAGAATTATTAAGTTATTATGCGGATAAAATTTCAGAGTATGACGTGATTGTTGTGCAAGAAATTAGGGATGAAGAGCAAACAGCATTCCCTAAGCTTTGTGAGTTATTACCTGATTTTGAGTGTAAGGTTAGTAGCAGGGCCGGAAAATCCTCTAGTAAAGAACAGTACGGAATAATCTACAGAAAAGCGATCTTGCTAGAAGATATTGATTACAATCAACCCGAATATCAAGAATTGTTTGAAAGGCCGCCGCTTGAATTGCGATTAAGTTTTGAAGGTTGGAACTTTACCCTTATCACTATTCATGTTGACCCAGATAAAGCAGAAGAAGAAATGGAATATTTAGAGGAGCTATTTGAAAATAATGAAGAAGACACCATATTACTCGGTGACCTAAATACTGATTGCACTTACTATAAAGAAAACTTGTTACAAGACTTTGAAGAATGGGATTGGATAATTACAAACGAAGAAGACACAACAACCTCAAATACCAACTGCACTTATGACAGAATAATAATCAATAATCCCACAAAAGACAATTACATCCAACACGGAATAATGAACGATGTAACACTGCAACAATCTGACCATTATCTAGCATGGGCAGAATTTACACCATACACACAATAAGTTAATCGTACAAAAATAATTTGATTTTTAGCCTTTCCCAGTTGTGAATTCTGATATCATTCGAGCGGTTGCAGAGATTGTTTCCATGTTCGCCATTATTTTGTCTTTGTCGGCTTTGTAGAGTGCTAGGTAGTTTGGGCTTTTTGGGTTTAAGCCAAATGTTTTGCATACTACGTATGCTGTGCTTTCTGCTTGGAGTTCTTTTTCGTTTTTCGAGAATTTTTTGCCTTCGGGTGTTTGGTGTAGTAGTTCGTGGGCTATTTCGTGGACGAGCGTACTTACCTGCATATTCGCAAATTGTTTTGAATCAATGGCGATTTTTCCGCCTTGTGAGTAGCCGTAGAGGCCGTTTATGCCGAGATCTTTGAACTCAACTGCTATATTGCGTGTTTTGCAGAAGTCGAGAAGTTTTTCGAGTAACGGTTTGTGGTCGTCGCCCTGTATCTCGATGTCGATTGAAGGGAGTTCTTTGCCGTCTGTTTGTGAGATGTCGAAGATGTTTACGGGCCAGAAGTATGTTCTGGTGATTTCTTTTTCTTCGCCTGTTGCAAGGTTTTTTTCTTTGGTCTTTTTTTGGTAGGGTGCCAAAATCTTGATGGCTTTTGAGCCTGCTTTTATGTGTCGCCCAAGGCCATTCCACTTACGGAAGCCGGCAACGCGCGAAGCGTCCCTCTTCTGGACGTGTATGAGCAACTGATTGCGGTAGGAATATTGCCAGAACCGCGCCATAGTATCAAGGTATTCACGGAACGCCGCACTTTTGCGGTACTCATCAGTCTCTTCTGCTAGCTGGCGGACATACTCTTCTGCCATTTTCTCAAGGTTTTGAAGAGGATTCATTGAGAATCCCTCCTCTTCATGGCTGCAAGTAATTTTTGCAGTGACAAGTCATTATCGAAAGGGTTGCCCCTTTGCGAAACCTTTGTATCTGAATAACTCATTTTCAATCACCTCCAGCGGAAAACGAGTTTTTTCCTAACAAAAAAGCCGGTTTGCGGGCTTCTGGGCGTATTAAATCCCTCAACCCCTCCCCCGCGCATCAAGAGGGGGAGGGTTTAAACGCACGAAGACCGAGGCTTTTTTAGGAAAAAACGAGTAGCTGGAGGGGTAAAATGTAGTATAGTACTAGCAATGAAACCATTCCCTTGGATATTTAATCTGTAAATGGCCCAATATGTTTTAGTGGAATATATGAAAAAAAAACAGTCAAAATATTTGAATGATTGGCTCAACGAAATTGATACTTTGCCATCAGAACAAAAAGAGAATTTACTAGAATTTATTAGTTTTACTGGCAAACTTATTTCAAATGAAGATCAGAAAAAAACTCTAGATCAAATAACGGAAGCCAAAAAATTGGCCGAATATGCTGAGGAAGACTTAAAATCCGCAACACAAAATTATGAAAATAAATCTTTTCGAAAATCACTTGTGGACATTGCCGAAGCTGTTGAAAAAACAGTAAAGGCATATTGTCTAGCTACTGGCCTTATTGAGGCATCCGACTTAAAGTCTAAAATAAGCCACGAGACTCCAAGGGCCTTTGTTGAAATGGCTCAAAAGAAAGTGGTTCAACCAATCATTTATATTTTTAAGAAAAAATTCCCCGATATGAAGACAAACATTAAAGAATTTGAAACAACAATCAAAGATAAAAAAATAGATTATGCAACAGCAAGTGACAAAAACGTAGCCCAATTGCTTAAAATATGCATCAAAATAAATGATTCATTCTTGGGCAAAGAGAAAACATTGAATAAAGAAATTTCTGAATTTATTAATAGCTGCAAAGACGAACTTTCAGAGGCAGAGTATAATAAATTGAAGATATTTGAAAAAAGATTCAGCATAAAACTCTGCAGTTCATTTGTGATATTATTTCTTTTATCAGTTCTAGCTTACCCACATTTTGACCTCGGCAGGTATCCAAACAAAAAACCAGTTCAAATTGAAAGGTACGAAGATTTAGGGATAGTAAAGAATGAGAAAAAACTACTTGAATTAGTAAAATATACAATTGACTCAATCAAAGAATCCTCATTTTTTGAAAATCCTGAAAAAAACCAAAAATAATGTGCAATCTGCTTTTGTACGAATGTACATTTAAAAAGCAAAATAATTATTATTGCAGTGAGAAATAATAATAGTGTGCCGTTGGTAGATTTTCGTAAAGATTCTAACTTTAGTAATAAGTCCCGTCAAACATATGCGTATCATGATGCTTAGTGGGTTTACAAAACTGATCGAGAATGGTGGGATAAAAATTATCATCAATGAAGTCGAATAGAAAGTGTTTTTAACGCAATCAAAAGGAGATTTGGCGATAGATTATTTACAAAAAACTCAGTTGCACAAGAAAACGAAATACTTGTTAAAATACTGGTTTACAATATCTGTATTTTAAATTCATTCGTGGCCACCGAGTAATTCTTTTCCTATGTCCGCCATTAAAATTAAAAAAACCTGATTTATGATATTTGCATTTTTTGTTGTTTCTATTAAATCTAACAAGGTCATTTCATAGGTAGGTGAAAAATTTGCATTACTAGCATATTGCACTTTCTCCCCGTCGTACCATACTAAACCATGTGCTATCGCATTTCTAAATTGAATATTAGTGCTTTCAAAAACTTTATCCCCTTTTTTACTTTTTCCACGAACATATTCTATAAAAGCATTAAGCGGTAAATCTCCTCGTGCAATTTGTTGATTTTGTTTTAACCACTGGAATAAACTTACCCTGAAAGATTCTAACTCAAAAATATAGGTGGCGAGTGTTAAATTGAACCACATATTTGGAAAATTACTTCCCTTCCCTAATTCGAAATCTGCTAAGGCTTCTCTAAATTTCTTGGTCTTATTTTTATCTTTCCAAACTTCCAAAACTGCATTAATTGCCCGTCCCCTTTTCATCCCTTCTTCAATTGTACTTATATATTTTTCTCCTCTTCGCGAGTTGATTTTTTTCTTTATAGAGTCTTTTTCTTTTAAATCAAACATTAACTCTTTGAGGCAACCGTAATATTCTTGTGCTTCTCGTTTTTCCCTCGGTCCAAAATTCTCATTGTTTTCAATTTTAGGGTGCATTTTGAATTTATGCGCAATTCAGTTTTTATGTGCAAGTTACACATAAATTGCCAATTTTATATGCAAACCCTTCTGAATAAATCCCGCACCGGCAGTGAGCCCCCGTTGTTGTTTATATTTTAAGCCACTGTTTAAAGTTTTTTGTGGGGGTGTGGTAATTTGATTTTTCGGGGTTTGGGTGTTGCGCGTTGGAGTGCTTTGGGTTTGGCTGTGGAGCTTGG
>DATDWP010000022.1:0-31687 GCA_035289625.1 archaeon
TGATGATGGACTCAAACAGTTATTGGAAAAAATAGGTGTTCCGCACAAATACGAAAATGGCAAAATTGCAATAGGGAATGAATATGCATATTCTTTTTTCAAAACATTTGGAGGAACCAGCACAGAAGAACCAAAAGAAAACCTTGATCTGTTCTCAATGCTCTCTGATATTTGCTCTATGAAAATCCGTGACAAAGCCGGGACATTTATCGGGTGCAGGATGGGAAGGCCAGAAGCCGCTAAACCGCGCAAGATGGTAGGGGACCCAATGACGCTTTTTCCGATAGGAACTTCCGGGGGAAACACCCGCTCAATGAACAAGGCAGCGCAAGGAGTTGGGACAATTGAAGCCGAGATTGCATATTTTTTAAATAGCGATAAACTTCTAGAAGAGCAACCGTATAACATGCCGCGCGGGGAAAAAAACCAGCTTGTGCGCAAATGCCCTAAATGTTCAAAATATTCAAAATCCTTAATATGCCCCAATTGTTCAGCAGAGACAAATGGTTTTAGCAAGAGGAAAATCGATTTGAAAAAACTCTTTGCGCAGGCAGCGGAAAATCTCAAAATTACTCCACCTCAACTTGTCAAGGGAGTAAAGGGATTAATAAATGCCGAAAAAATACCGGAACCTATTGAAAAAGGCATGCTCCGTGCACGTCACAACTTACACATTTTCAGGGATGCTACAATCAGATTTGAACTCTTAAATGCTCCCCTCACCCACTTTAAGCCAGTTGAAATTGGATTAAGTGTTGAGAAGGCAAAAGAACTTGGGTACAATAAAGATTTTGAAGGCAGAGAGCTTGTTAGCGAAGAGCAATTATGTGAAATTTTCCCGCAAGACATTATCATAAACGAAGAAGCCGGCGATTTTTTTTTGCGTGTCTCGCGTTTTGTTGATGAGGAACTTGAGAGGTTCTATAACCTAAAACCGTATTACAATTTCTCATCCAAAAATGATTTTGTAGGTGAACTATTTTTAGGCCTAGCTCCGCACACATCGGCAGCGGTTGTTTGCAGGATAATTGGATATACAAAAGCGCGCGTGAATTTTGCCCACCCCTATTTCCACTTGGCGAAGAGAAGGAATTGCTTTCCTGCAAGTACTCAGGTTCTAGTTGAAGAGAATGGAATACCAAAACTTGTGGATATTGGTTCATTTGATAATGGAGAAAATAAAGAGATAATCCTGTTACACGGCATTAGCACTTATACATTACTTGAAAATGGAAAATTAAAAAAAGAAAAAGTAAAGGCACTTTTTAAACAAAAATCCCCAAAAACCCTGCGTAAAATAAAGACACAATTCGGAAGGGAAATAACCGCTACTTTAGACCACCAATTTCTGGTTTTTGATGGAAAAAAAATAGTGAAAAAGAAAGTGGAAAATATAGAGTTAGGCGAACACTTGGTTTCTTTACAAAATTTTGTGACATCACGCGCTGCAAAAGAAATAAATGTCCTTGAATGGTATTTGAAAAATTCATTCGGAAAGGAGAAGAAAAAGTTGAGAGTGCATAACGTGGAACAAAAAATTAAAATGATTATTGAGGAAAATGGAGGGTGTTGGGAAATCGCAAAAAAAATAAATTGTGAAAGAAAATTCAAAAATGAATATGCAAAAGGCAAATGGATACATACCGCAATTGATTTTGATTCACTGCCACTTGACTTATTTGAGGAAATACTGAAAATTTCCAAAAAAAATCCGACTGAATTTAATGAAGCGCAGCTAGGCTATAATAAGCAAAAAAGTACAATACCGAGCATAATTCCGGTAAATAAACAATTAGGTGAGATTGTTGGGTATTACCTTGCCGATGGTTGGGCAAGGACAACATACAAAGAAAATGCCGAAAAATATGTTTACCAAATATGCTTTATTTCAACTGAAAAAGAGATCACTAGCAAATTAAATAATTCTATTAAGCAACTTTTTGGACGTAAAACTACAATTGAGAAAAAAAATAACTGGGATATCATTACCCTTAGTGGAAGAGTATACTACGATTTTTTTCTAAAAATACTTAGGACTGGTTCAAGTGCCAAAAACAAGCATGTTCCTCAAATATTTTTTACCTCACACGAAGAATCCGCACAGGGACTTTTAGGAGCTTGTGTTGTCGGCGATGGCCATATTGATAATAATTGTATCAAAATCAGTTTAGTTAACAAGAAAATGATCAATGAATTAGCTTTAATGTGCACCACTTTTGGGTTATTTCCACACATGTTTAAGGAAAAAAAATTAATTAGCAGTGGAATAGTAAAGGACTTTTATGAGAAGAAGGGAAAAACAATAGAAGTCCAAAGTTGGGGATTTAGACTTTATTCAACTGATCTTCTCAAAGCAGGAGAATGGCTTTTTGGAGAGAAGAAAAAAACCTTTGAAAAAATAAAAAATACGATCAAAATGAGAGGAAAACGTACCAAAAATATTGGGAATTTTGTCCTTGACAAGGTAAAAATAGTTCAAGATGTGATCTCTAAAGAAGAATATGTCTACGACCTAATGGTCGAAGGGAATAAGACATTTATTGCAGGATTTGGCCTCTTAGGTGTTTATGATTGCGATGGGGACCAAGATTCTATAATGCTTCTAATGGATGCCCTTTTGAATTTTTCAAAAAGCTATTTACCGTCAACCCGCGGTGGGAGAATGGACGCTCCGTTAGTTTTTACTACCGCAATAAACCCACAAGAAATTGATGATGAGGTGTATGAAGTTGAAACATGCAAAGAGTACCCGCTTGAACTTTATGAAAAGAGCCTGCAATTTGCCGAGCCGGAAATCGCATCAATTCCTATTATAAAATCCCGGATAGGAAAGAACGTACAATATAGCGGCTTTGGTTTTACGCATGATACTACAAGGTTTGATGAAGGGCCTAAGGCTTCGCGCTATGTTACTCTAAAATCAATGGAGGAGAAGATAAAATCGCAAGCGGCTGTACAGGGCAAAATCCGGGCGGTTGAAAAAAAAGATGCGCTTGAGCGCGTTCTTATGAGCCATTTTTTGCCGGACATTATTGGAAATGCAAGGTCTTTTTCTCGCCAGGTGATTCGCTGCAGCAAGTGCAATGCAAAATTCAGAAGGGTGCCCTTGATTGGAAAGTGCAGCTCGTGCGGGGAAGATACGCTAATACTTACAATTGCGCAAGGGTCTGTTCGCAAATACTTAAATATTGCAAAAGAGCTTATTGCGGCCCATCACCTCAGTGATTACCTGAAGCAGAGGATTGACCTGATTGAAAAGGAAATAGAATCTGTTTTTGCAAATGAAAAAAAGCAACAAAAAAACCTCTTTGAATATGTGTAGGCGCAGAAACTACATGCACAAAAAACTTAAAACGTCTTAAATGGCCCCAAAATAAACGACGTCTCAAAAAAAATGCTTGACATTTATACTTGAGTTCTTTTCCATTATTTCTTTATTTAACATAAGCGAGCACTAGCACTATTATTATTGCGGCTGCGGCAAGCAATAGTATTGTTGTATCATTATTGATGAATTTTATTGAAATTAAGTTTTGCACTCTTGCACTTTTTGGTTTTGGAGAAGAAGAAACCGAGCGGGAAATATCATCCACTACTTCGCGGGAATATTTTATCCACCCTTGTGGGGTTGAGAGTTCGCGCAAGAGCTCTTGTGAGAGTTCGCGAAGGTCTTTTTCACGAGTGGGCACTGCATCTTTGTTGAGGATGTCCCCGGTTGCCGCGTTCACGCGCAGTGAAATGTGGTTGCCGTTTGCGTTCACTTCAATTAGAATTATTGGGACAAAGAGAAGTTCAAGCCCTGAAATTATTACATTTCCTTTTGAGGTGTGTCGAGCAGAAGCGAGCCTTACTGCAATTATTTCACGGGCCTCATCTTGCCCGACCCTTGCTGCGAGCACTTGTGTATTTTGTTCATCTATTTCATTGCCCTTTTCCAGGCCTTCAGTAAAGGCAAGATTTGAAATTGCCTCTTCAAATTCATTTGAGAATGCATTCAGTGCATTTGACCCTTTTGAAATGATTTCTGTGCTGCCCTCATGCTGGCGGTAGATATCGTATGAGAAGAACCAATATGGAACATAAAAAGTCGAGCCGTGCGAGTGGCCCGCGGATGGGCCGTGCGCGGCTGATGAAAATGAAAAATTTTTCCAATGCTTTTTTTTAAGAAGTGAAGAAACCTTCTTTTCCGCTTCCTCCAGGGAATATTTTGGCAAAAAGGAAGGTTTCTCCAGAAACATCAGTTTTCACTGGTCTTCTTTTCTTTTGATTATTTTGACCTTGCTCGGTGTTACTATGAGGCGCTCTTGTGAAATTCTTGCAATATCGCCATCAATGTCCTCAATGCCTGCGCGGATTCCGCTAACAAGCTCTCGGAGCTTTATTGCATTCCTTTTCGAAAGATCCGCAATATTTACAAGCAAAATGTTGCCTTTCTTTGCCTCTTCGATCACAGTATCTCTATCGTGCTCGCTTTGCAAATTGACAGGCTTTACAAATGCCTCTGCGTCCTCGTAAGGGTTTTCCTCCTCGGTATCAAGGTTGTTGAGGAAATCCTCAATGTCTAGTTCTTCTCTTTTTCCCATCAGCTTTTCCATAAAAGCCATTTTTCTATCACCCCTTCAAAAAAAGAACTCACTCTTAGAATAACTGCTGAACTGTCTTTTAAGGCTTTTGCTCGCCCTTTTTGCCCCCGTACCCCTATTCCGTCACGAAACGGCAAAAGCCTTTTATAGATGCCAGCACTTTGGTGTTTAAGAAAGTTGATTTTTATGCCAATCCATCCGAAAAAAAAACCAAAACATGGGCCGGCAATGACAAGAGAGCAGCGGGATGAACGCCTCAGGCAGCTTGGAGCAGTAGAGAGGCAAGGAACTCTTGAAGGGAGAAAGGCCGCAGCAAAGGCACTTCAAATGGCAATGCAAAAAGGCCAACTCCCTCACGGCCTTTCAGCCGCAGAAATAGAAAAAATGCCTGTTGTAGAAAGGGTAGTTGAACCCGGCAGGGAAACGCCACGCGGCGGCACAGATGAGAGGCACAAACAGCGCGGGAAGCTTAAACTCATATATGAATATGAAAGGCCAAGCCTTAATTTGCGCGATGTGTTTAAGGCAATGGGAACTGGGTTGGACGCATTAAAGCTCAATACAGAACTTTCTCAAAAATTTGGTGCGAGCGGTGTTTTCAGACTGCTTGAAAAAATTACCGCTGAAATGCCGGAGCCAAAAAATCGCAACCAAGTATTGGAACAGCGCGAATTTGCAATTTCAATCCTCTCTGAAAATTCAAAAGCAATCTGGCCGAATTTGTGGTTTAGTAAAAACCCGGATGTTACAACGGTGCTAAAAGCCATAAATTCAAGAAAAAGGATAGTGCAAAAATTCATTTCTGAAGACGAACTTGATAAACTCGCAGATGAAATAACCAGGCATGAAAAGTTTCCGGGCTGGCTTGCAATTGAAGGGTGTGAAGCGCAAATTGATGCCCTTGCACAAAAAACTCCCTCAAGGCTTACTGCAAAACAGGTCATTGATGCGCTTTCTGGATCCTTACATCAGGCAGTAGAGCGCCTTAACGGCATCCGCAAGGCAAGTGAAGTTCAAAGGGCTGCCCAAGAAGAAAATGAAAGAATAGCACAACAGGCAGAAATTATGCAGATGCAAAATAACCCTGTGCCAAGGTATGGCATTCAATCAAATACTGTCAGATTCAGAGTCGCAGGCGGGGAGGTTACCAAAAAAACCATTTACCTAGGGCGCGGTTATAGTTTTGCCGGGGTTATAGGCCCAAAAGGCGAACCACTTACAGTTGCAGGGGATATTATAAGGCGCCCTACAAATCCGGAAGCTGCAATAATAATTGCCGCAATCAGAAACCCGATACCGCGGCCAAGAGCAGCGCGCTAAAATACTGCATGAATGCAGAAAAGAATTTAATAGAGTAAAGATTAAGGGATAATCATGCCAAAGCAAAAACCTGCTAGGCGTTTGCCTAAATTCAATTACAGAAAATCCCTAGAGCCAGATCCAAAAATGCAACCCTTGCGCAATCTTGAAGGGCATGCGGCCGATGTTTTAGAAGAGCTCAATAGGCACCATATACTAGAAGCTGCAGCAAAAAGCCCCTATGCAGGCAAGGAATTTGATCAAATCCCAAGAGAATTCAAAGAAGGGCACCAACTAACAGGATCCATGATAAAAAGAATATCTATCAGAAACAAACAAATCCCAACCGAGGTTTTAGATAGGCTTAGAACGAAATGGAGAATACCTGAATGGCAATTTAAGATTCGCTTTGGCACTGCACGCATTAATCTAAAAGCGTGGCACCGCTTTGAAAAGTAAGTCAGGATTCCAAATATTATTAGTGGAAGTGGTTTGCTTCCACAACTCGATTTTCTTTTAACTCCCTTCAGCACAGTAGTGTAGGGGCTTTCTTTTTTGCAGGTAACTGAGAATATTTTTGAGCGTGAGTTTGCTCGCGATACGATTTTTCTTGATAGGAATATTATTACGCCCCACTACACCCCTGCGATTTTGCCGTTTCGTGATAATTATATTGGGCAAATTTCAACTGTGCTCTCGCAAGCCCTTCATGGGAAAAAATCCGATAATATTTTCCTCTATGGAAAACCCGGAACCGGAAAAACCGCGGTTACAAAGCACGTGATGTCGCAGCTTTTGCAGTTTGCATCCTCAAAGAGCATTGACCTTATTGGCGGGAACTATGTAAATTGTAGAAACCATAATAGCAAATATAGGATTTTAATAAAAATAGTAAAAGACCTCTACCCTGAAGAGAATTTTTTGGGCTTTTCTGCTGCATTTGTATATGAAAAACTAGTAGACTACGCGCGCACCGGAAAGCAACTTGTAATAGTTCTTGATGAAATCGATAAAGTGAAAGACCTAGATGAATTAGTGTATGGGCTAACGCGCGCAAACGATGAACTTGAAAAGGGCGGCATTACAATAATCGGGATTTCCAATAACGTGATGTTTAAAGAGCGGCTTGACCCTCGGACAAAAAGCAGCCTATGCCAGCACGAACTTGTATTCCCACCATATAACGCGCAGGAACTCTCTGAAATTTTGCGCCAAAGGGCAAATAGCGCATTCAAACCGGGTTCGATTGATGAATCTGCAATACAACTCTCCTCGGCAATTGCAGCGCAAGAATCGGGGGATGCGCGCACTGCTGTAATGCTTCTTTTGCGCGCAGGGGAAATTGCAGATAAGAAAGGGATTGATAAAGTTACAGACAAGGAAGTCAAAAAAGCAAAAGTGCAGGTTGAGGAGGAGATAATATTTAACATGGTTTCAACCCTTCCGCAGCAAGAGCAATTTGTTTTGTATGCAATTTGTTGCCTCACGCTTGCAAAAAAGCCCCAGCCAAAAATTACCGGCGAGAGCGAAGTGGGGGTTCTTTTTTCCGGGGAAATATATGATGAATATTGTAAAATTTCACAAAAGTACAAAGAGAGCACTGTTAGCGCGCGCTGGTATAGGGAGTATATTAGCGAACTTGAAATGTATGGGCTGATTCTCTCAACCGCTTCAGGAAAAGGAATAAAGGGCCAAACAACCCTGATAAAACTTGGCTATGACGCGCAAAAAATCAAATCGCAAATCGAAAAAGAGCTGGCTGACAAGGAATAAATATAACATGCGAGTTTCTATATTAAAATGAAAAGACCAATTCAAAAAAATGTGGCCTTAAAATTAAAAAATAATTTTGTAATAGGCCCCAGTGCCCCGGTGTGGGGAGCTGCAAAGCCAATTAGAAAAAGGCGATTAATAAAAAGAAAGGCAAAATGATTATTTTGTTGCGCCAAGCTGCGCCTTTACGCTCAGCGCAACTTTTTGCCCCAATATTTTCTCCAAATCTTTTACATCGATGTTTTTCACATCGGTTACCCCTTTTACTCCGGCGTTATAGAGCCTTCTTGCCCTGACCCTTCCGATCCCTCGGAATTCGCAAAGGGCAATTAGTTCTTCTTTTATTCCGGATTGCAATCTTTTGCGCATTTTATTAAGAGGCGCAAAGTGCACTTCTAACCCTAAAATTTTTGCAAGTTCAAGAGAGGAGTAGGCAAGCCAATCTGCATTTTTTAATTTTGCGCGCAAAATCCCTGGTTGCACTTTATAGGTGTCAACTATTGCCTGCTCTTTAATTTCGCCAATCCACTCATTTAGCATAAGGCTTGTCCAGTACTTTGGCAATAGTTCATTGTCCGAAAACATTTCTACATCAACATTTATTGCAAGTTTTGATTTGTCCTGCTGCAAATTCTCCCACAGTTCTGATTGAACTCCCCGCGAAATTGAAAGGAGCGGGTAGAATTCGCTTGTGTTTGCAATTGTAAAAAGGTATGAGAGCTCGTGGGTCTTTTGGTTTTTGAGTGCATTTATAATAGCGCTAGCTGAGAGCGGGTCCAAATAGAGCTCGGCTACCCTTCTCCCAAGTGGTGTTGCATCTATTCTCTTCTCGTTTGTTTGCACAAACCCCATTCCGACTAGTTGGGAGATCAAAAAATTTATTTTAGTGAAAAGTCCGCTAATCGCCCCTGTTTGTTTTGAATAAAATGTTGTTGAAAAGAACTTTTCAGCAGATTGCAGATCGAAAATAAACCCTGTTGCAATTGCGCAGAGTAAATGGAAGCGCAGTGAGGTTTCAGAACCTAATTGCGAATCCGCATTTTCGATTTTTCCATTGATAAAATAACTTATGTAATCATCTTTTTCTATTTCGGATTTTGCAATTAAAATTGCCTGACCTTCGGTGTCGTGGTATTTTGGCCGGCCTGCACGGCCGCAAATTTGGAAATATTCACTGACAGGGATTCTTTGCATCCCATAATCTGTGTATCGGTAAGGGGAGTGTATTATCACGCGGTATGCCGGCGTATTGACACCGGCTGCTAGCGAAGTTGTGCAGCAAATAAATTTCAAATAATTTTTTTTGAATAGCTCTTCAACTACTTCGCGCTGCTTTTGCAGTAGGCCCGAATTGTGAAAAGATACGCCGCTCTTTACCAAATTAGAAAGGGTTTCACACTGCAAGGTAGGGGTTTCAAGGACATTGAGGATTTTTTGTGAAGCTTTTTGCAAAATATTTTTTTCCTGCTCTGAGAGTTTTTCAAAAGTGAACGGAGCCAGCTTTTTTGCAATTGATTCGCTCATTTTTCTCGTGTTCACAAACACCAAGGCCTGCTTTTCTTTTTTGAGCGTATCAAGTGATAGCGAAATCATTTCATCTTTTTCCTCTCCAATCTCTTGGGAAGAATCGACAAAATCAATCATTCCGTCAAGATATACGCCCTGCCTCAATTTTACGGGGCGATAATCACTTACAACAAGTTGCGCGCCAAGCCACTCTGAGAGTTCTTTTGCATTTGGAATTGTAGCTGAGAGGCCAAGGATTTGCATTTTTGGGTTTATTAGCCGCAATTTTGCTATCAGAATTTCAAGCGTAGGGCCCCTATCAGATCCGATTGTGTGGATTTCATCAACAATTAGAAGCCCTATTTGTGAGAGCCAGTCAGCGCGATGGTTTAGAAGCGAGGAGACTTTTTCATAGGTTGAAAAAATTATATCCTTTCGCCCCAAATATGCCCCGCTTGAATCAAAATCCCCTGTGCTAAGGACTGATTTTATTGAAAGGGCGCTGTCATATTTTGCCTTGAAATCATTTGCGTGCTCTGTTGCTAGGGCGCGCAGTGGACATGTGTACACCACTTTTTTGCCGCTATTTAGAATTGAATTCAAAGCGCAAATTTCGGCTATAATTGTTTTCCCGGAAGCAGTAGGGGCGCTCACTACTATATTTTTATCAAAAAGCCCGGCACCTATTGCTTTTTGCTGCATTGGATTAAATGAAGTGAACCCATTATGTGATTTTACAAGCTCTAAAATTTCCATAAAAAGAAATTTGAACAATTTATTGTTTTGGCAAAAATCTTAGTCTTTTCCGTATGATGCAAAATGCATTTTCCTCAAGTATTATTTGCTGTGCCCTATGCCTTGAAGAACCAATGATTAATTTTGGTTTACTTGTTTTTCTAGCCTCTGCTACAATAAGATCCGCCTTAAGAGAATCCCCCTCTTCATAGTGAATAGTCAATTTATTGCCTCCAACCTTTTTTCTTTTATGAGTTCGGAAGTTATTTTAGCAACCATTTCAAGGGATAAGGACAAATCATTTGCAGCTTCGTCGGGATATGCTTCCCGGAACTTCTCAAAATATGCAAGGACTTCTTTCTTTGCAATTTTATAATCAACATCGCGCAACTTTATTATTTCAATAGAACCCAATTTTTCTCTTACCGCATCTCTTATAAAATCAGAAACATTCAAATAAAGACCCGCATCCACCAATGCTTGCATCTTTTCAAATTCGGTAGCAGTCATTTTTGTACCCACTGTTCTTGCCAGATTTTTTATTGCTAATGATTTTGAAGCCATTATATTGTTATATAGGGTTAACCATATAAAACTATTTTAGTTTTGATTTTTCAAAATCCCCTTCTTGCGTATTGGGAGCTAAAGGGATTTAGTTCGCGTGCCAGAACTCTTGGATCTCTTTTTCATCTGCAAATTTCACTACTACAAATTCGTACATTACACCACCTCAAAGAGTACATTTTTCATTATGCTTTTTCCTTTAATGCCAAGAACTCATACGCGCGCTGCAGGGCAACTATTGCCTGCGGGAGCTCGTTCACTTTCATTGAATTGGTTGATTTCCACTGGTCACCAACTTTATACCTCTTATCTAGGGAAACTGTACTGTACTTTTTCCCTTCCTTGCTCTCATTTTCCCATACTGCAACCTGTATTGTCCCTGCACTGAATTTTGCTTTAGGCGCTTTTTCGCTCATTTTCCCCCTCCTCTAAATTAGCCTAATTAAGCGTGATTTTGGATTTCGCTTTCCTTTAAGGCCTTCTACAAACCTTACAATTCTAAACGCGTACATCAAATCACCTCAAGAACACCTCTGCGCGGGCGTATATAAAGAAGAGGAAGGGGGGTTCATTGCCGGTGCCAAATGCGTACTCTAGATGGAAATTTGGAGAATTCTACTCTTCACGAATTTGTTTTTGAAGTTCGTTTAGCTCTTTATTTTGCGCAAGTTTTTTCAGGGCTGCTTGCAAGAGCTGTCCCGCTTCTTTTGGGGAAATGTTGTGTACATGAGCGGCTTGTTCGATTGAATGCTCTTGTCCATCATAAAATCCAAAAACCAGTTCTGCAATTTGTTTTTCCCTAACAGGGAGTTCGTTTAATGCCTCTCGCATTGCAATACCAACTTCATTTTGGTCTGAGAGTTTTTCTTGTTGTTTTTCCTTTTCAACTAACTCCCAAAATGGAGTGCGAAAAGTTGCTAACCCACGTGGAACGTAATAAGGATCATTATTTCCATGGCGAGTTCTAGCCTCCTCTGATGGAATTTCAGCAAATAGCCCACTTGCTGCAAGGGCATTTTCAGCAACCATTGCTCTGCTTCTATTTCGCCGCCTAGCATTTGCTCTTATTGTAGCTTCAGATGATTTTCTTCTGAATTTCGGGTTTGAGTTAAGCCTTTTCATATTTTCACTGCTCTTTTTCGACAAATCTGTTGTTTTGTGTAGTTCTGCCATCAGATCTCTATGAGCAGCTGCAAATACAGGGTCTTTATTTCGTTGTTTTAGCCGCTCCACATGGGCTTTTGCAAATTCAGGATTAGAATTCAGTAAACTCATTCTTTTACTACTAGATTTAACCTTAGCCCTCATTTGTGAAATCGCATCAAGAAGACTTTGTCTTGGCAAATTTTTTCCAAATCTAGAGATTGAAAATAAGCCTTTAGTAGGAAAGTATGCCTTTTGCACCGTATCAACAGGGTAGAGGGGATGATATCTCTTCTTGAGATAATCAACAACGTCTGGAATTTTTGTTCCTCTGCTGAGTAATATAAGTGCCCTTTTTCTTTTTGCAATGCTTGGCCTGAATTTTTTAAGCATAAAACAACCTTTGCCTCGTTACTCCTGTGCCCACTTTTTTATGGTTTTGAGCGCTTCTATTTCATCTTTTAGTTTTGCTAGTTTTTCATCAAGGTCTTCTAGCTTTGAAGTTGAAATGTCGCTTCGCAGATCTTGCAATACATCAGCATATTTTGCAACTCGCTTATCGTCTTTGTATACAATGCTTGTCTGCACTGTTTCTACCAGGTTTTTCCTATACTCCGTGTCGCTAAGGAACATATTGATCATCGGTTTCCAGCGCGGGTCAGCTGAGAGGTGCACGGGAAGCGAAACTTTTTGCGAATCCTCTTTGTAATCTTTATCGGTAAAGGATTTTGCCATATGCCTCCAGTAGAGCGGCTCTGAAAATTTTAGCATCTGGTGGCGCGAGTGGTAGGATTTTGCATCGGAGAGTTTCCCTTTCCACTCCTTTTGCTTTTTTTCAAGAAGCGAGTGGAGAACTTCGAGTTCTTTTAGCTGCGAATCAATTCGCGGTGGCGATGGGTATATGAGTTTTGGCCAACTGCTCTTTGAATTCTTCACAGCAGAAATTACCCCTCCTCGCGCAAAATATTTTTTAAGCGCCTCGGTTCTTTGAAGTGCATCCTTGCCTTGCGGAAGCTCAAATTTTGAACTGAAGGAGTGGAGCGAACTTATAATGTTTTTGGACATCCAAAAAAGGAACGAGGGCGCGGTTAATAAACTTTATTGGGCAAATAGGATTTTACAGGTGAATTGATGTTGCCAGGTTTAGGTGGGATGAACCCATCACAGATGAAAAATCTCATGCGCCAAATGGGGATCAAAACAGAGGATCTGAAAGCTAAAAGGGTTGTTTTTGAACTAGAGGATGGAAATCTTGTAATTGAAGACCCGCAAATCACTGCAATGCAAATACAGGGCAAGATGACCTACACTGTAATGGGGGAAGCTAAAAAAGAAAAATCTGAAAGCAGCATTCCACAAAGTGATATTGATCTGGTTGCAGCACAATCAAAAGTTAGCAAGGAAAAAGCACGCAAAGCCCTCGAAGAGAGCGAAGGGGATATTGCAAAAGCGATTGCGAAATTGGGGGAGTAGGGCGGGTTTAGAAGAAAAAATTATTCTCTGAGCTTGCGCTCTGCGAGTTTGCGTTCTGCTTGGATAATACGGTCAATTAACCTCTCTTTTTGAGCAGCAGTGTCCGGGTAAGGAATCTTCAATTCACTTCTTAATGGGTCTAATAAAGAAAGTCTGCGTGCTAAACCAAAACCGCGCATCCACAGATCAGTAGAGTCCAAAGATTCTAATTCCCTTCTCCTTGCCGCCGCCTCAAATCCCCTCTGCCTTGCTATATCTTGTCTATCATCACGGACAAGTGTTTTATTTTCAGATTCTTTTTGGCGCGGATTTTTTTGCCGGAATTGCCTCATATGCTCCCTATGCGCCTTGTCTTGCGCCTCAAGTTTGCGTTTTTGTATAAGCCTTCTCACTGCGCGCGCCTTTGATTGTGAAAGTTTGACTTTTTTACCACCAGGTTTTGCTCCAACCCCTAAAGTGGACTTTGCCTGACGCCTGAATTCATCAATCCGCTTGTTTCTTTTATACCTTAAAAAATATGGTTCTTTCCTGCGCACTTTTTTAGGAACTGGCCTTGAAACCATAAAAACCAATTAGTAGTAAATCACGGCAGAATATAAGGATTGCTAGCGTTTGCGCAGCGCCTCTTCTGCGCGCGCGACTGATAATTCTACCAATTTCGCAGCAAGCCATGCGCGGCCAGCTTCATATCGGTTTAGAATCCTGACTAATTCGGAACGAAGGTTAGCAGGCAACCTGATAGGCGGATCGCCTGGCTTTTGGTATTGATATTCGACTTCAAAGTCCTTTCTATACATATTCAGCACGGTTAATTCACTTTTAGCAAGCGGACATTTTCCTAGCGCGTTAAATAACTCATAATCTCGAACAGTTTCTGGAAGTGTAAAAATTTCAGGTTTTGCTCTTGGCTTATTCACACGCCTAGCTGGACGTTTGGGACGTGAATTTGGTCTACGTGGCATAGTAACTACTTAGTAGTAAAGTACGGGCGAATATAAACTTTTCCGCAAAAAAATCATCTCTTTTCCGCGCCCATTATTGCCACAATTATGCGCTCGCGCACTTCTTTTAGCCCCATTGAGAAATGTGTTGGCGTATATTTTCCTTGCCGCAGGGCATCCTCTATTCCGCGCATCTCAGTTCTTATCTGTGGATCAACCCTATTGCCGAATGTTTCAAGAAGCTGTGCCGTGGTCATTTTGCGCAGAAGCGACTCGTCTAGCATGTGTGGAAAATCCCGCTTCAATTGCCTAGTGTGTGGGTCGAAGCGCTTAAAATAACTACCCGGAATTTTACGCATGGCGGGTTTGGTTTTGGGCCTTTTGATGTTCATGGTTTTACTCGCTCTCCTGTGCCTGTATTTCGCTAGCTCCGTTGCGTTCGCTGCCGACAACTAGTATTGAAAGTGAAACAGATTCGCCCGCAGAATGTTCCGGTTTTACAAATGCCTCAAATGAGCCTGAGGGAATTGGAATTGAAATATTTGAATCTGAAATGAAGATATAGGGAGTGCTGATGATTGCTTTTTGCAACACTTCAATTTCGAGTTGGTGTTTTGATTCTAGCCCATTTAGTAAGGAGAGAAATTCCTGCTTACCGTTTGCATATTCCATTTTTCCTTGAAGAACCTGCTGCGGGTCTTCAATTGATTCTACCTCAAAACCTAGTGAATCAAGTTCTGAGCGCAATGAAGTTTTGAATTCATTATAATCCCCGCTTGAATCAAATTCAACAAGGGCAAAATTTTGGTCAAGTGAAATTGAAAATGAATTCACCCCGGAAAACCCCGCGAAGAATGTATTTATATCCTGCTCAAAAATCCTTTCTGGATCTGCAAATATTATTTTTGTTTGAGCGCTAGCAGCAGCTATTTCAAATGTGCCAGAAGGGTCTTTTGTTAGAAGTTCTGATTTGATTGATTCTAGTGATGAATTGGAAGTAATGGGCACAAAGGAGCGCAAAAAGAATTCATTTTCAAGTGAGGAAATCTGAAGGTCTGCGCCTGCAAAATAGATCTGCTCAGAGGAAGTTAGGTTTTGCTCTTCAAATGCTACCGAATTTGAAAGGTTATTTGCAAAGAACTCTGCCTGTATTGTAATGGTCACATTATCGTCTTTTTGGGTTGTGCTGTTTACAAATGCCTGCACCTGCGAATTTGCAAAGCTATATTTTTGTGTAAGGCCAAGGTCGGCATTTGAAAATTCAATTTCCTGCGCAGTTGCAATGAGAGCTTGCAGATACATTTTCACATTTGAAAGCGTATTTATTTTTTTAATAGAGTCAACTGCTTCTCTTGCAGATTCTGCTGAGGAAAACCTTATTTCGCTGCGAAAGTTAGAACTAGGGTCGCCAATACTTACAAATTGCGAATTATTAACACTTAAAACCCCTTCTACTTGGTAGAGTTTTGAATCAATTGCACTAGCATCAGATTCAGTTGTGTAAGCAATAAGAACTGCTGTCGGGAAAACTTGCAATACGCTGCCCTGCACAGCGCTTGCGCTGTAGGTGATTGTAGTGGGCGCAACACTTGATGATGGAACACTTGGGAGTGGGGCAGAATTGCTGCTATCGGTGTAGGAAATTATCCCAAGAATTGAACCTACCATTATTACTGCAATGAATAAGCTGAATACTTGTTGTTTTGAAAATCCCATTTAATCACTACCTTTAAAAATCATCCATCGGGGAATTATTTGAAGTTTAACATAAATGCAAGTAAAAATGCTTATAAAGTAGATTTTTTGGTGAACTTATGGACAAAAAAAGCGTTGCGCTAATAGAATTTACGGGAAAGGAAGTGGCAACACAAAAAGTGTTTGATACAACCTCGCAAAAAGAGGCAGAAGAGAACGGGTTCTATCGCGAAAATGCTGTATTTGGGCCAATCCCTGTAATTGTTGGGCATGGGGATGTTTTGCCTGGCCTAGATGATGCGCTTTTGGAAATGAAAGAGGGAGAATCAAGAAATCTAAAACTGAGCGCTGCAAAAGGCTTTGGGGAGAGGAAAAAAGAGCTTGTTGTAATTGTCCCGCTCCAAGAGTTCCATAAAAGAAATATTAAACCAGGACCGGGGCTTGTAGTTGATTTAAACGGCCAGTACGGCAAAGTGCAGACAGTTTCTGGCGGAAGGGTGAGGGTTGATATGAATTCAGACCTTGCAGGAAAGGAAGTTGAGTACGAATTGAAAGTTGTGCGCGAAATAACAAAACCGGAAGAGAAAGCGCAGCTAATCACTGAAAAATTTTTCCCGCTAAAAGAAAAAGCGCAGACAAAATTGCAAGGCGAGGACCTAAAAGTGAAGCTTCCAAAAGAACTTGCAAAAAATGTTGCCCCATTTGTTGGAGCATTTACAAAAGTTGTGCGCGAAGTTGTCCCGCAGATAAAAAAAGTTGAGGTTGTCGAAGAATTTGATGACGCAGCAGGCAAGCAAGAGAAATCTGAAAAGAAAAGCAAGAAATAGAAACTCCGTGCCTTTTTGTATTGTTGGATTTTAAATTCAGAAAAAGGAGTCAAGTCTATGGCGCGTGAAAAATCATTGTTCGTAGAATTCTTCGGGACTACCCGGCAATCAGGGTAATAGATTTTCTTTTGGAAAATGATATTTTCGATTACTCGAAAAAGGCCATCCGCAAATCAATGGAAAGAGTTGGCAAGAAAGTTGCTGCGTATGCGTAAAATCCAACAATGCAGTTGTTATTTATGGGCACTAAAACTATAACTAGCAAACGCCCCCTTACTGATTTTGCAGGCATTTTGTCTGGAAAAAGTGCAGTGAATCTAGAAAAATCTGTGGCAAATGCAAGGCGCGAGATGGATGCACGGGCTAAACGAGCGGAAAAAGACCTAAAAGTCGAAAAATATTAGGCCGAACAAAGAGTCGCCTTAAGGCGAGGTAGTGAGTACCACACCCTTTACTAACCTTTTTAAAGGTTTGGTAGCCTGATTGTTTTAGGTTCAAATACTAATTATTTTATGGGGTTTTTTGATGGGAGATCTAAAAACAGGGACAACTACAGTTGGATTGATTTACGAGAGCGGCATAGTTCTTGCCGCAGATAAGAGGGCTTCAATGGGCCATATTGCCTATGAGGACGAATCTGAAAAAATTTACAAAATAAATCAGGGCCTTGCAGTTACAAATGCCGGGGACGTTGGCGATAGCCTTACTATTATTAGGTTTTTAAAAAGCCACTCAAAGCTCTATGAACTTGAGAGGAATGAGAGAATGACCGCGCGCGCTGCCGCTACATTTTTATCAAATATTTTGAATGGGAATAGGTACTACCCATATATTGTGCAGCTTGTAATTGGCGGGTTTAATGGCAAAGCAGAACTATTCGATTTGACCCCAATGGGCGCAATACTTGAGCGCGATAAGTATGCTGTTAGCGGATCTGGAACTGAACCGGCACTAGCAACCCTTGATAATGGATACAGAAGGGCAATGAGTGAAAAGGATGCAGTGACTCTTGCAGTGCGCGCAATTGAAGCCGCAAAAAAGAGGGACATTTATTCCGGGGGAATAGGAGCAACTGTTTTTGTAATAGATGCAAAAGGAGTAAGGGAATTGCCAAAAGCGCAGGTTGAAAAAATAGCAAAAGAAGTGGCCCCCCAGAGCATGTAAAAATTTGGAAAATTAGTTTTTGGAATTTGTCGAATTTTTTAGAAAACTTTTAAGTGATAAGTAGATGGAATACCTAAAAGAAGTCAAGGAAACAATATCTGCAATTGTCCCAAAGGAAGCTGAAGTGACAACAGTTGACCTGGAAGGGCCTGAGATTGCGATCTATACAAAAAATCCCAAAATGTTCCACGATAATGAGGATTATGTTCGCGGGATTGCACATCAATTAAAAAAGAAGGTGAATGTGCGCTGCGACAAATCACTCCTAATGGAAGAGAAGAGCGCAAAGGAAAAAATCCTGCAAATAGTTCCTGCGGATGCAAAAATTTCCGATATTCAATTCACCGAAGTTTTTTCCGAAGTTGTAATTGAAGCGCTAAAACCCGGGCTTGTAATAGGAAAAGGGGGAGTTACTAGTAAGCAAATAATTTTAGAAACCGGTTGGACCCCAAAAATTTTGCGCGCCCCGACAGCCCCTAGTGAAATACTAAAAGGCTTGCGCCACCACGTCGTAAAATACGCATCTGAGAGAAAGAAGATTTTGCAAGAAACTGCAAAAAAAATTTATTCTGAAAAAGCACAGCCAAGCTGGATTAGGTTGACGCCTCTTGGTGGATTTAGGCAAGTTGGAAGAAGCTGCATAATGGTTGAAACCCGCAAGACAAAAATACTGATGGATTGCGGAATAAATGTTGCAGCGCAAAACCCGGAGGACGCATTTCCGCACCTTGATGCTATCAGGTTCCCAATGACAGAGCTTGATGCAATAGTACTATCACACGCGCACATGGACCACATTGGATTTATCCCCTACCTTTTCAAATTAGGTTATAGGGGCCCTGTGTATTGCACAGAACCGACAAGGGACCTTGGGGCTCTTTTGCTTTTTGATTATATTGAAATAATGGCAAAGGACAACAAGGAAGCGCCATATAGCGAGCGCGATGTAAAAGAGATGCTAAAATACTGTATTGTACGGGACTATCGTGAAGTTACTGATATTGCCCCTGATATGAGGCTAACGTTCCACAACGCAGCGCACATTTTAGGAAGCGCATCAGTGCACCTCCACATAGGGGAAGGGGCGCATAATTTGGTATATTCAGCAGACATCAAATACGGTTTTACAAGGCTCTTTAACAATGTCGACATAAATTATCCGCGCATTGAAACCTTAATTGTTGAGAGCACCTATGGGGCAAAAGAGGATGTGCAAACTCCGCGCGAGGAAACTGAGGCTAGATTTTTGAAAGTAGTACAAGAGACCGTAAATCAGGGCGGCTCTATATTAATACCTGTTTTTGCGGTTGGAAGGGCGCAAGAACTACAACTTGTAATTGAAAACTTTTACAGAAAAGGCCTAATTGACCAAGACGTCAAGGTCTATATTGACGGAATGACAAAAGAGAGTTCTGCAATCCATACAGCATACCCTGAGTATTTGCGAAATGCGGTGCAAAAGAGGGTTTTGCAAAATGATTCTCCATTCACTTCAGATATTTTCCAGGTAGCAAGGCCTGAGGACCGCGACGGGATTGCAAAAAACGGGAAAGCAATAATTCTTGCTTCTAGCGGAATGCTAACCGGCGGAGCTAGTGTTCAATACTTCTACCGCCTGGCGGAAAACCCGATCAATACAATTGCATTTGTCGGATATAACGGAGAGGGAAGCTTGGGAAGGAAAGTGCAAAGCGGAATTAAGAGCATACCACTAACAGATAATGATGGCAGGACAAGAAAACTCAACATCAATTTGCGCGTGGAAACCTTTGATGGTTTTTCCGGGCACTCGGATAGGCCGCAGCTTGTTGCGTATGTGCGCAACCTTAAGCCAAAGCCGAAAAGAATACTGACAGATCACGGCGAAGCTTCCAAATGCGTTGAACTTTCGCGCTATTTTAGCGCAAAATTTGGGATAAGCTCCCAATCACTGCGAAACCTTGACAGCTTGCGGCTCAAGTAAGATTTTATAGTATTTTGAGCTAAGGTAAATTTAGTAATCTTTTTATACTATAGCAGCCTATAGATTGCTATGGTCACTACTATTCAAATTAGCGAAAAGCTCAAAAAAAAACTTGAATTGAGAAAGAGTGTAAAAAAAGAGAGTTATGAGGATGTTATCTGGGATTTACTAGAAGATACAGGCGAACTTTCCGAACAAACAAAAAAAGACCTCTATGAAGCAAGAAAAGAAGTAGAAGAGGGCAAAGTGAAAACCCTTGAAGAAGTTAAAAAAGAGCTGGGGCTTTAAATGTATGAAATACTATTTGCCCAAAAAGCCCTAAAGCAGCTACAAACACTCGAAAAAAATGTCCAACGCAGAGTAATAGCAGTTCTTGAAAGGGCAAGGATAAGGCCGCAAGATCATTTTGAGAAGTTAGTTGGTGAAAAGGCATACAAAATACGAGTGGGCGATTATAGGATTATTGCGGATATAAATCATACTCAGTGCATAGTTCTGGTAATCAAAATAGGCCATAGGAAAAACGTCTACAACAAATAGAACTAAATTTATTTTCTTTCTCTAAAATTCTTTTAGCATAAAATCTTGGGCCGATTTGAAGGCAAATTCCCGGACGAATTGCCCGTATACATAACCGCAATTTTACCACCATTTTTTCCCAAAAAAATTTTCAGAAAAAAACACCATATACATAAGAAAAAAGGGCGTAAAAGGCTCTTTTTTCCAAATAACTGAACAAGATTACTTATTTGGAGCAACGGAGCTCTATTAAACCCCCGCTGGACAGAAAAGTATTTATACCACTTGGGTTATATTCTCTGCGTTTTCAAGCACGTGATTTTATGTCAGCTAGCGCAATGCAAAATAGACAAGAACGAACCGCTAAACTGATAGAGTGCTTGGAAGATGGCGGCAAGAGGCTCAAAGACGAAGATATCGGCTTAAACAAGCGTTATACTAAATCCTTGTAAGCTTAAACTTTGTTCACCCCTTCTTCTCTTGCCGCTACTAATAATTTTAAACTTGAGAATGCTATTTCTGTTGAATGGAAAACGAACCACTTATTATTGGAGTGTGCCACAAGGCAATTCAACTAACTCCAAAACAACTCCGTAAATACTCACTTAGACTAGAGCAAATCTTTGAAAATGCCAAAGGCAAAAGACGCCTCTTTGTAGAAATGGCTCCACACATTCTTGAAAGTTACAAAATTGGCATCAGCTCGAGAAACAATGCTTGGAATGATGGATTTTTTTATAGGAAAATGGGAAATTTTATAGTTGAAAATACCGAGCCTTTTGAGGTGGTGGTTGCTGCAGCACTAAAAAATGGCTGGAAATTAATTCCTTTAGTGTCTATGAGCCATATATGGCGCCTAGAGAGGATACAACAACCATTGGCATCGGAGTTGAATGCAGCCTATAATGAAATGGAAAAAGAAGCTGCAGCTATTGTAAGAAAAGCCAAAGCCGACCAAAGAGATGTTATTGTTATGCACCCAAATCACATTTCAGGTTTTTTATCACATTCAAAATTTAGCCCCCGCAGTGTTGTTTTTGTGAGCAGGCCTTCTAGAAATATGCTGCCAAAACCAAAAAGTCGACTCAAAAGGCCTTCAAAAATAAGGCAGATTAGGCATAAACCCAAGATGTAACTTTGCAGGTTAAATTGCTTTCCTTAGCTAATTTTTCCATGCGCATCGCAATTACAGGAACCCCGGGAGTCGGAAAGACAGCTGTTGCAAAGCGGCTCTCACAGTTTTACAACTGGACTGTTCTAAATGAAAGGGAATTTGCCCTGCGTGAAGGGATTGGAGAATTTGATAGTGATACAAATGAACTAGTAGTGCCTCTTGAAAAGCTGCAAAAGAGCCTCAATAAATTCTTAGCAAAACAGCAAAACGCCATAATTGAGGGGCATTTGATCTGTGAAATTAAAGCAAAGTTTGACCTCGTGGTTGTTTTACGACTAAACCCTGAGAGATTGGAGTTTAGATTAGAGCAGCGCGGCTATGGCCCTGAAAAAATCCAGGACAATGTTTTTTGCGAAGGGATTGATTACTGCCTCAAGCATGCAAAGAGAAATTACCCAAAAATCAAGGTTTTTGAGCTTGAAAATAGGAAAACTATAAAAGACACAACGGATTTAATAATAAGAGAAATAGAAAATTTGATGAAAAAGTGAGTGAGAGAATGAAGGGGCTCTTTTTGCTATTAATGCTGGTTTTAGCAGGCTACATAACCATGGCTGCAACAATTACTGAATCAACTTTTAGCACAGCAGGCGCATCTGACTTCTACATTAATGGTTTTGATTCAAATGGGTGCAAAGATTATGTTTTTGATTACACAGGTAAAATCGACCCTAAAAATTTCCATATCCTCTCGCTAAGTGCTTCTTTTTCTCCAAATTTAAAAAGCAATGCTTCAATTAGGGTTGAATTTAATGGAGAGCAGATTGTAACACTTCGCCAAAAAGATGTGCAAACCCCACTAGCACGCATATATGTTCCGGATGAACTAGTGCAGCAAAAAAACAGCATTAAAATCTGTGCCACAACTTCTGCTTCTGTAAACCAGATAAAAATCGGCGCAGATTCAATTTTTGGAGTATACTCTGGTCCATATTTTCCACGCGATAAAGGGTTAGAACTCGAACTCGAAACCTATTCCCCATATGCAGGAGTGCCGTTTAACGCGCAAGCTGTTGCAAGGAATTTTGGAACGCAAGATATTGAAGTGCTTCTAACTTATAGAAAGCAAGAACTAGAGGAGAACACTCCTGAAGTTAGCATTCTAAAAGGTGAAACTTCAAAGCGAGGAATTGTCCCGTCATGCACTAAAAGGGATTCTTCAGAAAAGTGTACAAGCCCCGGAGAGTATAGGATCGGGTATTCAATGGTTGCAAATAAGGCAGTGCCAATGACGCTTCTGCCAGCTCTAATTACTTACACTAATGTATTTGGGGAAGAGGAGAATTTACTTTCAAATAGGCCAAGCATTGGAGCGCAGCAGTTGCCGCACAAACTATCCGTAAAAATTGCCCTGCAAAAAGACAAGCTCTCAACTGGGGAAAATATCCCGATAAAAATAAAGGTGCAAAATATCAGCAAAGAGAGGGTTGGAAGAATTGAACTTTCTGTAAATAGCGGGCTTGAAATTGCGCAAAACGTGCAAGTAATTGATGGTTTAGAAGCAGGACAAGAGAGCGAGGCACTCTTTAGCGCAAAAAGCTTGCAGGCGGGAAATTATGCCCTAGGATGCGTTGCAAAATATGAATCACGCGAACTGGAATGCGATACAACAACCCTAACTCTCCAGCAAGGGCTTGATGGAAGGTTTATTGGCTCGTTAGTGTTTGCCCTTATTGCATGTGTTGTATTTGCATACTTTTATTTGAAGAAAAATTGAATTGCAAAATAAAAATTTCGTGACCTACTCCTGTGCCGGGGCCTTTTTGACTTTTTCGATTTTTTTCTCAACAGATTTTTTTGAAAGTGCAAAATATGCAATAACCCCTATTAAAAGTGCCCCAAGAGGATAGGCTGATAGGGGTATCTGCAGCCCTTCAGCAGCACTTGCCGCCCCCTGCAAACTTAATGCGCGAGTTGAGAGGAGCAATGAGAGTGCATATGATTTTTTTGCATGGGCTTCTTTTGAGTGCAAAAGCGCCTCATTTAGTTGCCCGCTTTCTATTTTGGAGGCATCTTTTTTTGCGAGCGCAAAATTGTAGGATTGTAATGAAGCATTGGCAAGATTTTGAGCAGCAACACTAGCCTTGTGCTGCGCGTCTTTTATTTGCCCCAAAAACGAATCAGAATTTATTTCCGCTAGCACTTTTTGTGCTGCAAAGAGTTGGTTTGAATCAAGCAGCAAATTGAGCTGTGCTTTGTAGGGCTCTAGGTCTTTTTGTGCTAGGGCTTTTAGTTCAGATAATTTTTGCTCAGTAAGAGGCAAGTAGGCATACACTTCTTCAAGTTCTTCGTCTGAAAGATCAGAAAAGTTGTTTGAGAGCAGCTGAAGGTTTTCTTCTAAATCCTTTTGCAAAGATTGCGCCTGTAAGAGTTTTTGCAGGTCTAATAAAACAAGTTCGCGCAACTGCTCTTCACTTTCTTTTTTTCGCGCAAGTGATTCTATTTCCTGTTCCAAAACACCCAATTCCTCTTTTGCCTCATCAAGTTGCATAGTGCTTGCCAAAAAATCTATTTTTTTGGAGTAGAAATCAAGCGGCATAGCGTCAATTCCAAAAACAGAGCGCGCATTTTCCAATAGCTCTTCTTTTTCGGAGAGGATATTATTCTTTTGTGCAATTTGTTGCCTATCTTCTACATTTGAATTACCGCTAGTTGAATCAAATACAATTGAATTTGGGCCTGCGAGCAGTTTTGAAAAGCGCAATAGTGTTGTTTTGCCGCGCGCACTGTGAGAGATGTTTGCTGTGGAAAAAACTACTACACTGCCTTGGGAATTGAAATCAACTTCTACTTCAAATTGTTCTGCAATTTCAGGTCCGATATTTTCAACAACAACCCGGTTTAGATCCTGTTCACCCTCTGGCCCTGATATTTTTTCAATGCGCATATGACCTTTAATTGTTTTTTGCAAAAGTTCTAAGAGCAACAGCCTTGCTTTTTGAAAATCTTTTTCGATACTCTCTTTTAGACCAGGGGATTTTTTGAATGAGAGTGCAATTGAATTTGTGTCAAATTCAAGCGCGTATGATTCGTAGGAAAAAATTAACTGCTGGGCACTTTGGCCATATGCTGAAGGGAAAGCAAATGTCAGGTTTTTTAGATCGCTAATTTTTGCGCTAAATCTATCAAATGCATCTCTGGTGGCTCTTACTTGGCTGTTTTGGGCAGAATCATTTTTCATCTGCTCCAAAATAGCCTCACAGGATTGCAAAACCAAGTGCGGATTTTGATAAGGACGAGGTATTCTTTTAAGGGATAGAAGCCTTAGCAGCTGATCTGATGAGAACTCTGAGAGCTGCGAGGAATCATTTATACACTGCTCTATTTGCAAATTGATAGGCTCTTCTACCGATGAGTTTTCAAAATATTTTAATAAAAGCGCAAACTCTTGGACAATCTGAGCGCAAACCTGGGGACTAGAATTTTCCAAAGACCCTATCTTGACTTTTATTTTTTCTCGCAGCGAAATTATTTGAGGGTCATTAGAATTGAATTGTTCCAAATCTATTTTACTTGCTATTTCATAAGATCTAGAAGAGCAGTCCTCTTGTTTATTAGCAAGAGCATTTTCTAATAAGTTGATGTCTTGTGAAATTTTTTGTGATTCGCCCGATATTTCTTTTATTGTAAAGAGTTTTTTTCCAATGGTTATTGAACCAAGAAAATCCGCTTGTTCAACTGAAGTGATCCTTGCTTTTGAAGATTCAATTCTTTGCAAAATTGCTTGCGGGAAATCATAAAATTCGCCCGCTGAGAGCGAGCTTGCAAGTGAGAGGTTTTCCTCTTCTAAAGGTGGCAAAAATTGCAGTTTTTGGGAAATTTTTTCAATTTGTTCGCTAGATTCTGCTAGCTCGGAAAATGCATCGGATTTTATTTGCAAATATTTTGATTCGAGTTCTGTTCGGTGCAGCGCAGCATTTTTAAAAGTTGTAAAAAATTCTGCCGCAGCTGAATTTTGCAGCCCGCTTATTTTCTCTATTGAACCAAACACTTGTGCGGAGGGCAATTTTTGCATTTTGTCAACTGATCCCCCTAGGGCAAAAAAATCTGCAAAAAAACTAGAGGCGCCTGAAAAGATTGGGCTGATGAATGAGACAGGGAAATCCGTTTCTTTTGCGCTTTTTTGCGCCTCTTTTGAAAGCACACCACTATTTTGTGAAATTATATCAAATAAGCTAGTTTCCTGCAGCACTCCTTGCAATGAGAGCGCGTTTGCCACTTGTTTGAATTTTTCATACTCTGAAAGGAATTTGGAAGCGTATGTTTTTGATGAAGTGTTTTTTTGCGCAAAATCAACTGCATTCTGGTTGAGTACAATATAATCGTCGTAGAGTTTCTCGCTGCTAAGAAGGTTGATGTCTTGGGTTTTTAGGTAAGAGAGTTCTGAATTTATTGCGCTTGCTGCCGATTTGCTAAAAAGATCAACCTCTTCTGAGAATGCCATAAGGTTTGTGTTGAGTTCATTTACCTGCACTGCAAGCCCGGAGAGGTTTTTTGAAGAGCTGCATGACCAGTTTATCATTTTAAGGTTTGATTTGGCATTGTTTAGAAAGAGCCATGCCCTTGCAATATGGCTTTTGGATTCAAAGAGGTGCTGCTCTGCACTATAGGATAGCTGGCCTTTTTCTATTGGAAACTGCGAATCTGTTAGTTCAAAGCACTTCTCAACTGTTGGGCAGCTTGGAATCGAAGTAAAGGAGTAGGTACTAAGCTCTATGCAGGCAAGCCTATCTTCTGGTTTTTGTGTGCAGCCACAGAGGGCAATCAGGGCTATTAGCAAAATAGCTATGTATTTCACATCCAAACATTGTAGCAAAACAAATAAAATAGTTACGTTGATTGACGTATTTATAGTTGGAGTGTTTTAAGGGTGTTTTGGGAATCATTTTATTGTCGAGTAGCATTTGTTATGCATGGTTTCTGTTACGCGTACACTGGGGAGCTTTTTAGCCCCGGATAATGAAAAGGGCGTGGAAAAGCAGCGAATTCGC
The DNA here is from genome assembly GCA_035289625.1 of archaeon. Classification (GTDB taxonomy): domain Archaea; phylum Iainarchaeota; class Iainarchaeia; order Iainarchaeales; family Iainarchaeaceae; genus UBA10205. The sequence continues at coordinate 26,351 of DATDWP010000022.1, forward strand.
CTTCTTGCTAAATCAAAAGAGTTGGAGAAAAAATACCTTTTGAAAAGTATTTCAAAAAATGATTATTTTGAAATAAAATCAGCAATCCACAAAAGGATGATACTGCTAGACCTTGAAGGGGCAATATTAAAATCTGCACAAAAATCTCTTGAAACGCAAGAGCAGATAGAAGCAATTTCTCAAAGTAGTGATATTTCCGATTTGAAAAAGGCAAGAAAAGGCGAGCTTGCAAAGCTTCGGGAGAACCGCAGGAAGTTTTTGAAAAACCGTGAAAATGCAGGTAGCTTTGAAAAGTCCCTCAAAGAAATTTACTCACAGATGCTTGAAATCGAATCAAAATGCGGCCACAAAAAACGTGAGGCGCAAAAAGCAGCTGCCCGAGAAATTATCGAGCATACTGCAAAACTTTTAGGAACGCGTGAGCAAAATTTGCAAGAACAAATATCGCCTCAAACTTCCCAGGCCGATCAGGATGAAAAAGATTCTGGCCCAATTCTTGTGCCTGCACACCATAAAATCAGAATGCCGCACCCTATAAAAAAGAAGAAAAAAAGACACGTTATTTAGGGCTGCAATTTATTGGGTCGATATCGCTTCTAATAAGGCAGCTGTAGAGCGAATCATTCCTGCTATCAAGCCTCTCATTTATTTGCACTAGCGAATTGTAGTCAGATGCGCTATTTGGGCCCAAATTTATTTGGCTTGCGGCAAATATTCCTACCACTAACCCTACTGCAAAAACAAGCACGAGTAAAATGCGATCAGATGTCCAGAAGTGTTCTGAGAGCATTGGTTCATCGCGCATGCAAAAACCTACACGTTTTATTTATTTAAATGCCTCTGATCACGAGAAATTATCCCAAAGACAATTCCAATTGTTAGCAGAACAACTAGAATAGACATTTCTGGAACGTTCACGATGACCTTGGGGTTTTTTACTATTACAGAAACGCTGCTTGAATTGTCAAGTATTTCGCTGTCTGGAGAGCTTGTAGTAATTATTGCACTGTAGGTGTAAAGGCCAGCTTGAAGATCTGAGGTGCTAGTTGGGTCAGATAGTGAATATGTTCTAGCCCCACTAAATGATCCAATTGGAATTTGTATAGAAACGCCTTTAGAATCAATTCTTTTTACTGTTAACGAAGTGGCACTTCCTGCAAGGTTTGTTACTACAACGCTAAGTTGTATATTTACTCCCAGGGTTTTGAGGTATTCGTTTGTTTGAGAAGTTGTAGTGATTTTTACCTTTGCTTGGTTTTCGGCAAGGGCAAAAGTTGCAAAGAATAGTAAAAGTGCAATTGTTGCGATTTTGTAGAGGCGCATGGGACTATAGAGGGAATTTGTTCTATAAAATACTTGTCAATTTAGAAATCTATTCCGCTACCGGTAATTCCCATTTCCCTTCTTGCAAATTCGATCTTTGTGTTCTTTTCTTTTAGGTCGGGTCGGACAAGCAGCATTATCCTACTGGGTTTTGAAAAGTCCTTGCAAACATACCCTGAAAGGGCGGCAAATTTTTCCGACCAGTCTTTTACTTCATCAAAAGACGGCATGTTGTCACGCGAGAGCCTGCTCCTGCTATCCCCGATGTGCATGTAGGATTTTACTTCCAAAAATTCCGGTTTCATTGTCCAAATAAGTTCTGACCACTGACCAAGATAGGATTGGTCATCATTTATCCCTTTCATAAGGGTTATGCGCGTGACCTTTCTTGTTTGCAGATTTGCTATAACTTTCATAGATTCAATAAGCCTCTTCCACCCATCAAGGTGCACTGAGCGGTTTATTTTTTTGAAAAATTCTTCAGTAGGTGCATCAAGAGAAACATAGAGCTGGGTTGGAAGATAGTTTTTATTTGTTGCCATTTTTTCAAATACGTCGGTTTTCTGGGCATTTGTTACAAGAAAAACGCTTTTTGTTGATGGCAAGGATTTTATCTCTTCTATTAATTCGCAAATTTTCGGGTAGAGCGTAGGTTCGCCTGAAAGTGAAACCGCCCAGTGGCTTGGCATTTGCGATCTTTCATATCTTGCCTTGTTCAAATTTGGAATCCCGCCAAAACCTGTGAGGAGTTTTTTTCTCTGTGAAATTGTCCCTGCAATTATTTTCGCAGGCGAATCAACTTCAATATCTTCAAGATTAACATTTCTCATCCACTCCATAGGGCGCCAGCAAAATACGCAATTTTCATTGCACCAGAGAACTGAAGGGCTCATCTGGGCGCAATTTGCGCACTCTATCCCATAGAATTTTTGCTTATAGCAAACCCCCTGCTGCTTTATTGCCTTTTTGTTCCAAGAGCAAATCTGCACAGCGGAATGCGAACCTACCATTGCGTATTTGGATTTTTTTAATTTTTCAACCTGCTTTGCTGAAAGTAGGCGGGTTTCGTCCTTTTGCGAGTGCTCATAATTTGCCTCAGCTCCGTCATATTCTTGCACCGCAACTTTAGAAGAGCAGCATCCGGCGCTCTCTTCTGCAACTTCAAGGGTTATTGGCATATTTTAATTCCCCTGCGCTATTCTTTATAAGCTATTCTTGGGCAAAATGCCCCAGAATTGGCTAAAACCTTCCAAAAAGGACTTTTGAATAGGGAGGGGTTTGCTAGGCATTACAGACGCGCTTAAGAGTCAATTCTGATTATTTTTTGGAAAATCTGTTTTTTTAAGCGGCTTATCTGAAAGAGTTGCACTTTGTTGTGTTTGTTCTATGAGTTCTTTTAATGAATTACTTTTTAATTCATTGAACCTTTTTTTGATTGAAGTTTCGAATTTTTTAACATCTTCTGTTTGTGCCCCAGCAAACCTCATTGTTGTGACAAAGGTTTGCATTAACCTATTCATAAAATGACCGTGTTGCTCTACGGTTTTATTTCCAGCAATATAGTCAGCAAAACTCTGCATTGCTTTATTTTTAAGCACGGCCTCTATCTTTTTGAAAGTCGAGGTATTTGTCCTGATAGTACTAGCCTTAACAGCTACGAGTGCGTAATCTAAGGATTTTCCGAATAGCAGCATAAACCTATTTTTTATTAACCTGACTTTTTGAGGGCTATAATCTTGTGAGTGCGCTAAGGAGGGTTTAGCGTGGTATTTGGGATGCACTTTGGGTTTTTGAGCCATCTGAAACTAGTTGATTTTCTATCTTTAAATTTCTTTCTTTGAAACTCAACATAACAGTATGGAAAAGGATTGGAATTTTGACGATAAAAAACGCGCGCTACATAATTGCTCGGAATTTTGTCCAATAACTATTTAAATAAGTTAGACTTTCCTAATATAGAATTTTATTAAAATCAGTAAAATTCGCATTTAATCGAGAAAAACGAAGGGGAGAATCTGAATGTACAAATATACTATTGCAAGGCAACTAGCAACCAAAAGAGTCATCACAAACAGAGGAGACGAAGTGGGAAAGCTCATTGATCTTCTTGTTGACGAAGGCACAGGGTCAATTGAATACCTGCTTGTAGAAGTTGACAGGGAGAGTAAAATTGCAAAAAAAATCGATGCAAAAGATCGCGTAATTGAGGTTCCGTACTCTGCTGTCACAGCTGTTTCAGATGTATTCATTGTGGATGAAAGAGAGCTTGGTTCTGAAAAGTAATTTTTAGAAAAAGACCTTAAATCACAAACCGTGGCAGTTTCTGCCACACTACCCTATAGCAAACCGTAAAAATATTTTCATGTTTTGGATCGGTTTGCGCTGGTAGCGGACATGAAAAATCGGTCGAATTATTTTCACTGTCTGCTATAATTCTAATTCAATTTTCTTTTTTGCAAGATCTATTTTCAAAACCCGTGCAGCGCTCTTATTCCCTTTTTGCGCTGCTGTTTTGAAGGTTGAGAGTATTTCTTTTTCACTGATGCCTTTTTGGGTAGCAGAGCGCACTGCTTTTATTATTTGTTCAACTTCGTTATAGTTCGAATATATCGCTTCGGCTTTTTGATGGTTCTGCTCTATTTGTGAAGTGAATTTTTTTGCCGCCTCTTCTTGCTGCTTTTTCATAAATTCAAGCCCCGATACCTTGCCGGCAGAGTGCAGCTTTTCTTTTTCTTGTACAATATTTGCAGCTTTGCTTGAGAGCGTCTCGCTTAGCGCAAAATTGAGCGAAGGTATTTTTGTGGGTTCTTCTTTTAGGTGCAGGAGCACAAATGGATAGAGAAAATCCTTATAGGATACCGGCTTTAGCTTTTTTTCATCAATCGTGTAGATCTCTTTTACTCCCCGCACGATTTTTTGGACATCAGGTTGTGCCAAATCCTTTGCGTGTTTTGATTTTTCAACTCCTTGCAAATAGAAAACTTCCTCGGCTGCTAGCGGCGAAACCGCAACTGAACTAATGAGCGCTCTTATTGAATCTTTTTGCGAAGATGAAAATATTTTTGAAATGCCCTCTTGTGAAATATCAAGTGGGCTACTTGTTGATTGTTTTGGGTAGAGGTATTTTTCCCCTTTTTTTATTGTGCGTTCTGACCATTCTTCATTTTTTTGGCATGAAATTATTTTGCCCGATGAATCTACAAGTATCTTGTTGCCTTCCCCTAAAAACTCAACTATCAAGGAGTGCTCTAGAAATTTTATTGTAAATGCCCGATCAAGCCCGTGCTGCTCAATGCCAACTATTCTTTTATTGTAGAGTTCTTTTTTTAGCGCTGTTGCAAAGTTGCCTTTTGAGTGGCGCGCTGGAATTGAGTAGGAGGAGATGAAAAAATTGTTTTGCGAAAGGATCAAATCTTTTGAGCCTTGTTTTGTGTGCAGCTTTATTTTTATCACTCCGGGGGATATTTCCGAAACCTTGTTCACATACGACCCTTCAATTAGAGGGCGAAGTTCTAGGAGTAGGTAGGCTAGTGAGAGGTTATCTTTTATCATAGCACAATATTTGTAGAAGGGGCTTATTAATTTCCCGCATGCAAATCCCCCAGATAAGCTGAATTTTCCATTACAATTTCAGAAAGTTTAAATAGAGAGGGACTCTATTTATTCCATGCAAAAGGAACATACAGAAGGCCAAGGGAGCATTGAATACATACTAATGTTAACAGGCGCGCTTGTACTGATTGGTGTTGTACTATCTCTCACTACCAATCTTTTAAGTGCAGGAGATAGCGGCACAAGCGGCAATTTAGATGGGATTGACACGTCCTTTCCGATCGGGCCTGACGGAGTGAACATACTTTCTCCTACCACAGCTAAACCGCAAACAGGGAGTTCGACTACAATAAATGTCAGATTTAAGGTTGGCAAAGATGTGAGTAATTATTATGTTCAGATACTAAATAACGCTACAGGCGCCCAGGCCTGCAGGCAGCCAAGTAGCGGTACAATAACAGT
>DATDWP010000023.1:0-23940 GCA_035289625.1 archaeon
TGCATGGTCCTTGGATTTTTTCATGACTTTTATAATTGTTGTCATGGGGTGGCTTTTGATGAAATCAATAACTTTTGGTATTTCGGGGTTTCTCACAATGAAGATATGGGCTATGCTGTTTGGCCTTTCTGCATGTGTAGGTATTCCTGTAATGCTTGAATCGCGGAACTTTTCGCTAAGTTCAATGCACCAACAGTTATGGGTAGCCTCAACTTCTATTAAGACTGCATTGTGCATATTACCAATTGTGACAGATTATGCTTAAAATTAGAACTTATTCACGATGGCAAGTTTATATGTCTAAAAAGAAATAGTGCGTGAATTACCTGAGGTAATCTAGCGTGCTTTCAAATATTCCCCTTGTGATTCCGGGGTTGTAATTGAAGTAAATGCTCTTTCCTATTACAAGTTGTTTTTCAACAATTGCGGGATAGGTTTTGCGGTCAATTCCCGAGCTTTGGATGTATGCAATTTCTTTTCCGTTCACTGCTACATCGAAGGTTTCAAATGTTGCGTTGCGAAGCGGGTCGGCTGGGAAGATTTCTATTCCTTCCATTATCTTGTGCTTTTCCTCTTCTCTATATAGTTTTCCGCTAACAACAAGCCTATTTGTGCATGAGGGCTGGTTGTTTATTACTCGGTCACAATCAACCGGCACAACATCCCCAAATGTGTTCTTCCATCCGATTACATCAAAAGTATCAGGCCTTCTGATTCCGGAGTCCTTTACAACTATTAGTTTGCCGCCGTTCTTGACAAATTTTTGTACTGCTTCTCCGAGCTTTTTAGAAACTTCCTTATTTGCTTCCTCGCTCTGGTCTAGCATTACTATTGAATAGTATGCTAATTGGTCTTCCGGGTTTCTTTCAAGTGTTTGAGTGGTTTTAAGATCATAATCTATAATGTCGCGGTTGTCATTTAGAATATCTATTACTTCCTGGCTAGTTGAACCGATTATTAGCATTTTTGTTTTCTCATCGCCAATATTAATCATGTCAGCAAGTGGCCCAATTATTGGGGTAGTGTTGTCAATTACGTCAAATTTTAGTGCCAAAAAAAGTCCGATTATTATGATTAGAACAAGTGGTATTAGTCCTTCTAGGTGGGTTGCGATATTTGATTGTGAAGAGCCATAATCCTCGCCACCTAATGGGGCGGCTGCTGCATCTTGGCTTTCCGGATACATTCTTTTTTCACCTGATCCAATTAATATGTTAAATTAATTTTCTTTGTACCATTTAATATACTTTATGCCTTGTCTGAATTGAGATAAATAAGTCCTTTTTGTATATAAACCTTATTGTGGGAAAGACATGTTGGGTTTTTGCGTTTTTGTGCAAAGATTTGTTTCTATCTCTTGTAAATATTGTCGTGGTGGTCAAAGTCTAGAAATAGTATGTGCCTGTTTTTCCTGTCAACTTTGAATGTGAGCACAAAGCTCTTGTCTATGTGCACGCGCTTCTGGTCACTCATGTCATGTCTTAGGTTCTTGAAGCGCTCTATTGCGGATTCATCGGAATTGATTATCTGATTTATTTTTTTGTAAAGTATTTCAGTCCTATTTGGATCTTTTCTGCGCAGCTTTTTCACAATATCTTTTAGGTTGTCGGAAAGCTCGTAATCAAATGGCATTAATTTCACTTTCCAAACAGTTCATCTAGTTGTTTAGTGCTCATGCTCCGCAGGCCGTGTTTTTTGTAGTGCTCTTGCTCGATTTTGAGGATTTTTTTGATGTAAGAATCTTTCACTTCGGGTTCAACTTCTGCAGGCCCGTAAATCTCTATAAATTTGTTCAGCGCCTCGCTCTTGTCCTTGAGACCATGTTTTGCTTTTACAACTCCCAAAACCCTGTTGCTATAATTTGAAAGTATTACTCTCGCATCAACCATTGTATGCACCTCGTATGCATATGGTGTGCATTCGGGTTAAAAAGGCTTTTATTGGAATTCGCCAGCGTTAGTAAACCCAAAAAAGCCCTTAGTTCAATAATATAAACCTTTTCCTTTACTATTTGGTTAATAGGTAAAGGATTGGATGTAGGGGTGGTTTGAATTGAAAATGAATCCGGTTGCAAGGGAATCTGGCCCTAGTTCATCGATTGGAATAATGCGTTTTTTTGATACCGATAGTGGGGGCCCAAAAATTAGCCCCGAATTTGTTATAGCTATTGCAATAGTTTTCACTCTTGTGATTTCTATTTTGCACGTGTTCAAATAATACTTTTTCTTTTTTGATTTTTATGTCCAAGAAAAATACTCATGCTATTGCAAGAAAGAATATTTTGCGACAAAGTGAGGATGTAAAAGGCATTGCAATAAGAGGTTATGATTTCAATAAGGGCGTAAATTACTCAGAAATTGTAAAGAGTTTTTCTTCTACAGGCTATCAGGCAACCCATCTTGCAAGGGCAATTGAAATTACAAATAAAATGATTGATGCAAATGCCACGATTTTTTTGGGTTACACTTCAAATATGGTTTCATCCGGCCTTCGCGATATTTTTCGGTATTTAGTCGAGCACAAAAAAGTGCACGTGGTAGTTACTACTGCGGGGGGAATTGAAGAGGACCTAATAAAGTGCCTTGGGGATTTTATTTTGGGGGATTTTCGCGCTTCAGGAAAAGAATTGCGCAAAAAAGGGATAAATAGGATAGGGAATATTTTTGTTCCAAATTCGCGCTATGTTAAATTTGAAAAATTCCTCCAGCCAATTTTAGAGCAAATTTATCAAGATCAATTAAAGAGCGGCAAACCAATTTGTGTTTCAGATCTTATCTGGAAAATCGGGGAAAAGATTAATGATGAGCGCTCAATTTTGTTTTGGGCCTGGAAAAATAAAATAAGAATTTACTGCCCGGCAATTACTGACGGGGCACTGGGGGATAATATTTACTTTTTCAAATACTCAAGGCCGGATTTTGCAATTGATATCACCGAGGACACAAGACGCCTCAACGACACTACAATTGATCAGGATAAAACAGGCCTTGTAATTTTAGGGGCTGGCGTTGTAAAGCATGCAATTTTGAATGCAAATATGTTTCGCAATGGAGCAGATTTTGCGGTATATATCAATACGTCCCAAGAATTCGACGGTTCAGATGCCGGGGCCCTTCCAGAGGAAGCAATTTCGTGGGGAAAAATACTTCCAGATGCCGCCTCGGTGAAAGTTTTCGGTGATGCGACAATTCTATTTCCTATTTTGGTAGCGGAAAGTTTTGCAAAGAAGTAGCTGGTTACTTTATGCAGGAATTGGTATTTTTGGTGCAGTTTCCTCTATCATTCTCATCTCAAATTTGAGGATGTCCTTTACAAGTCGACTGTTTCTGTTAAGCATATAGAGCTTTGTACGACCAATTGTTTTTGTAATTTTTACAAGCCCTAGCTCCTCTAACTTTGGCCAATGGGTAAAGAATGCGCCTTTACTGACTCCAGAAATTTCCTGTAATTCTTTTTTAGAAAAATCTTCACCAATATTGTCTATCAATGCGTCCAAAATTCGAATAAAGGGGTTGTCGCCAAAAAATCTAGTTAAATTGGATTCATTCATAAGTTTCACTCCGTTACTCCTAAACTTTTGTATCTATCTAAAAACACAAATTATATTTTATTAGATTAAGTATTTAATAATATACTTTAAGGTATTTCTAAATGGACTTGGAATTGATTAAAGCAAAAGTTCTCTTTAAACTTGCAAGGAGAAGAAATTGGGGAAACTCGCATACGGCCTTCGATAATCTTACAAAGGGGTTTAAACCTCATGAACATGAATTTGTAAAGAAAGTTGGGGATCAGCTTGTAAAAGAAAATTTTCTATTCAAAAAGCCTACTGGATATGGCCTTCATGTCTCATTAAATCATGAAAAAGCTAAGGAAATAAAAGAGAAAATCAGAAAGTTATTGGGTGTAGAGGTAGATTAGAATTTTTCCTTCAAATAGGGGCTGAAATATTTGTAGTTAGCTTTCCTATACTCTGGGTTTTGTGCAATTTTTCCACTATATTTTTTTCTGCAATTTTGTGATCCGCAACCGCATTCAAAAGAATAATCAAAATAGTCAAGTGATCCATAATCAAAAGTGATTTCCTCGCCCTTTTCAATATCGACAATAGATTCTGCCATCCAGTCCTGGTTTATGAATGCATTAGGGTTGCAGGAGTGGTTCATAAATCCTGATTCAGTTACTGTTTCTATTGCAATATTGTCAGTTAGTTGGTAGCTATACTTAGGGAAATCTATTTTGGCTTTCTTTAAGTTATAGAGAATGCCAACTAATGGGAAAATTATTTTTCCTTTTTGTATTTTTTCGTCTGCAATAACTCCGTTTGCGTGAATTTTAGATTTTCCTATTAAGAGGTCGGGAAACTGCATTCCAAGAAGATATTTAAAATCAAGTTTTTTTAAATGGTATTTCATCCTATTTTCTTCAGACAAATTATCGCCTCTAAACTTTCAATTTAATGTAAAACTCCCTCTCAAGCACCTTTTCCATTTGGCCGCTGCCTTTTACTATTTTTGTTCCGGTGCTCTTCTGTAGTTCTTTTTTGTATTTTTCCAAAAATGCCCTGTCGCTGCTATCTAATTCAAGTTCGACAATATCTGCCGGGCTTAGTTTTGCGCTTTTGCGGGCATCTTGTATTTTTCTGCGAAGTTCCATTAGTTCCCATTCTTCTTTAAGGGTTGCATCGGCACTTTTGTTGAGGAAAATTTTTCCTGCAGGGAATTCTTTTGAAGCATATTCTCCTGAAGGGGCTGATTTTGCTACGCTAAATTTCTTTACATTTGCAGCCCCTGCAATTATTTGCTGTGTATTTTTGAATTTTTCTTCCCCCACATACACAAGTTCGGTAAGTGGCCAGCGCAAGCGAAGCTGCGACTCTTCGCGCAAATTGAGGCTCTCTTGAATTAGCTGCTTTGCTTTTTCCATTTCCTCTTCTAGTGCAGTATTGATTTGTTTTTCATTTGCTTTTGGTAAATCGGTAAAATGGATTGATTCTTCCATTTCCTTTTCTTTTAGCTGCAGATAGAAATGCTCTGTACTATGCGGGGCAATTGGCGCTAGCAAACGGAGCAATGAATAATAGCAGTGGCTAAATGTTGCATTGAGCGCTTTGCGTGTGCTCTCTTTTACCCTATCCCTTATGAGTTTGATATAAGTTCTGCTAAATTCTTCTAGCACAAAATATTCAATGAGTTGGGTAACTTTTGCATAGTTGTATGAGTTGTAATTTTGCGTGACTTCTTTTATGAGCGAATTTAGTTTGCTGATTATCCATTTGTCTTCAGCTTCGAGTTTTTTAGTGTCGATTTTTTCATTTTTTTTAATGTCAATATCAAGATAGGTTGACCCATAGTTGAGGCTGTTATAGAGGGTGTTGAAAAAGCGCGCAATGTCTTTGAAGCTCTGGGCATCAAATAGCATGTCCTCTCCTTTGAATTCTTTTGCAAAATAGAATCGCAAATAGTCCCTGTTGTGCTGTTCTATTACATCTTTTGGGGAGATGATATTGCCAAGGCTCTTTGACATTTTGTTTTTGGAAATATCAAGTACCATTCCATGCATTGCAATTGATTTGAAAGGGGCAGCATCAAAGCATATTGTGCTTGTAATAAGTTGCGAGTTCCACCAGCCGCGTATTTGGTCTTTCCCTTCGATATTAATGTCAGCCGGCCAGTATTTTTGGAACTTTTTTTTATCTTCCGGATAGCCAATGCTTCCCCAGGAAGTAACTCCTGAATCAAACCAAACATCTAGAACTTCAGCAACTCTTTTCATTGTGCCTTGCTGGCATTTTTTGCACTTCCAGCTAACTTGATCAATCCATGGTTTGTGAAGATCAGTGATTTTTCCTTTGTAGTGCTCTTTTAATTCTTTAATAGACCCAATGACTTTTTTGTTTTGACAATGATCGCAAATCCAAATTGGTAGCGGAGAGCCCCAGTACCTCTGCCTTGAAACCGGCCAATCCGATAAATTCTCCAGCCAGTTCCTAAACCTCTCTGATCCCCATTCAGGGTGCCATTGTACGCCTTCGTTTAATTTGATCATGCGATCGCGTATTGCGCTCACTTTGAAAAACCACTGCGGTGTTGAAACCATTAAAAGCGGGCTTTTGCATCTCCAGCAAATTGGGTAATCGTGGGTGTAATCGTGCTTGTATACCAATGCGCCCATTGCTGCAAGGTCTTCTATTATTTCAGAGTCAACTACGCGCGCCTTCTTGCCGGCGTATTTGCCTGCTTCTTTTTGTAATATTCCGTCAGTTCCAACAATGCTAAGTATTGGTAAACCCGCTTTTGTTCCTGCTTCAAAGTCTTCTTTTCCGCATCCCGGGGCAGTGTGCACAAGGCCTGTTCCTTCTTCAATATTTACATACCTCTCGCTCATTATTACTCGGTACGCATTTTCAAGTGGTGGAAGGGATAGGTTTTTTGCAAGTGGGTTCTCATATTGCACCCCTTCGAGTTCTTTTCCTTTCATTTCTTTTTTTATAATATATCCGGCTTCAAGAGCATCCATTATTTTTTGTAATCTTTCTTTTGCAACAATCCATATTTCCTGCCCAACTTGAGCCTCCACATAATCATATTTGGGGTTTGCCATTACTCCTGTGTTTGAAGGGAGTGTCCACGGGGTTGTTGTCCAGATGATTAGGTATTTGTTTTCTTGCCCCTTGATTTTGAATTTTATATAAATTGATTTGTCGGTTTGCTTTACATATTCAATTTCATTGTAAGCAACAGCTGTTTCGCAGTGCGAGCACACATGCACGGGGTATTTGCCTTGGTATAAAAGTCCTTTTTCATCTGCGTTTTTGAATGTCCACCAGATTGCTTCGATATATTCGTTATTGAGTGTTAGGTATGGGTTGTCCCAATCCATCCACACTCCGAGGTTATCAAATTCAGAGTTCATTATTTCAATAAATTCTGTTGCAAATTTTTTGCACTCCAAAACGAATTTGTCGACCCCATATTTTTCGATTTCGGATTTTGTTTTGAAATTTAATTTTTTTTCAACTTTATTTTCAATAGGAAGCCCGTGGGTGTCATAGCCTGGTTGGTCTAGAACAGAAAGGCCCTGCATTCTCTTTTGCCTGATCGTAATATCTTTTACGATTTTATTGAGCGCGGTTCCCATGTGTATGTTTCCGGAAGCGTACGGGGGACCATCCATCATGAAAAAGCCTTTTGCTTTTGGATTTAGTTTGCGCGCTTTTTGTGCTATTTTTTTTGCTTTCCAGAACTGGCGAATTTCATTTTCCTTTTGCAAATTGTACTGTTCAAGGTTTTTCACGGGGATCACGATTTTTTTCGGTAGCTTTCTTTCATAAATTTTTTTCTTTTTCTTTTTGACAGAATTTTTAAGGCCTTTTCTTTTCGTAAACGTTTTCTTTTGGGCCAAACCAAAAGAAAAGGTTTGGGCATAGGAGGATTCGAACCTCCGACACTTGGTGTATAAGACCAATGCTCTGACCAGGCTGAGCTATATGCCCCCGAAAGGTTCGCCCAGGCCTTGACTATCTTCGGCTTTAAAGCCTCGATAGGTCGTGCTGCGCAAACCCGTCTTTTACCTAAATATTGCACTAAATTAGGTTTTTAAAGCTAGACAAAACAGGGGCTTGCGGGACTTTTGCTTTGTTGGTTTTTTGGGAGGGGCTTGCTATAGCTCCTTGAGGCTTAGATTGTTTGCGGTGTTTATTTCAAAATTCCCGGTGGCTTTTTCGATTTTGCCGTATTTGCCGCTATTGAGGCGCATTGCATTTTTGTAAGTGGTGATATATGCGTTTGTTATTTTGTAATACTCTCCGCGGGCAACATTTTCAATGTCTAGGTCCCACAATGAGAGGTAAATGCATCCGGTTTCGTCGCCAGCAAGCGCTTCTGCTACTTTGTGAAATAGTCCATCACTTTGCGTCACCACTTCTCTACTAGGGGCGATTTCCTCTATTTTTAGAATGAGTTCTATTTTCTTTTGTGACGGTTTTAATTCATTCACTTTCATAAAATAGCTCCAAAATTTATTGTATTTTTTGCATGAGGTTTTCGATCTGTAAATAAAAATCCTTTTTGCTTGATTGGTTTTTGATTTCGATTTTGGCTTCCTGCAAAACTTTTTCAAGCCCCTTTGTTTTGCTATCCTGCTTGTCGCGCTCTAAAAATTCCTTTTTTTGGGATGGGTCGATTTTGGATCTTCGTAAAAACCTCTCATCTGAACCTGCAACAATTTTTATGATCCAAATTTGCGGGAAGATTTTGCGGAAGTATTCTATTTCCTCAATTGAGCGCGGGCCTACTAGAAGGATATTATCGTGCTGCGTGATTTTTTTTTCAAGCAGTTGCGCAATAGCATCCATGCCCATTTTTTTGCGCAGGCTATCACCAAGGTTTAGCATTTTTTCCTTTGTGGGTTTTTCGCCGCGCTCTTCTATCATTTCAGAAAGTACTGAGCTGAAGGTGTATTTTTGGTAGCCGTATTTTTTTGCAATATAGTCTGCTGCGGTGTCTTTTCCGGACCTTGCAAGCCCCACTACTATAAGCACTGCCATATAGGAAGAATTATTATTTTAGTTATTAAATAGTGGTTTTTGGATTTTTAGAAATAGTTGCAAATTAAAAAATTATAAAGGCCTGCCTCATTTGTAATGAGGCAGCCCTCGCTCCCAACGCCGTCGTTGCGAAGCATTCCCCATCCGTTAGGATGGTGCCTCGCACCCAACAGACGAAACTGTTGAGTTACATATCCATGTCAGGGCCCATGCCTCCCATTCCCGGGGGCATTCCGGCTCCTGCTCTGCTCTTTCCTGATCCTGCGATTATATCATCTATGCGCAGGAGCATTTCAGCAACTTCAGACCCTGATGTTATGGCCTGGGTTTTTACCTTAAGTGGTTCTAGCACTTTGTTCTTTTTCATGTCGTCTAGTTTTGCGCCAAAGACATTCACCCCGATGTATTTTCCGTCCTTGTTTGAGTGTTTGCTGCGTAGGGCTACTAGTGTATCTATTGGGTCCATTCCTGCAGTTTCTGCTAAGGTGCGGGGGATTATTTCAAGGGCTTCAGCAAATGCTTCGATTGCAAGTTGTTCTCTTCCGCCGATTGTTTTTGCGTATTCGCGTAGTTTGAATGCAACTTCTGCTTCGCAGCTCCCTCCGCCTGCTACTACTTTTCCGTCATTTATTGCAGCTGATAGGGCTCCAATTGCATCTTTTACCGCCCTTTCGGCTTCATCTACGACATGTTCTGTTCCGCCGCGCACTAGTATTGATACGCTCTTCGGGTTTTTGCACCCTTCAACAAAGACCATGTCGTCTCCGGAGATTTTTTTCTCCTGTACAATTTGGGATTTTCCAAGATCAGCACTTGTTAGGTCCTTTACGCGTGAGACAATTTTTGCGCCTGTTGCTTTTGCAAGCGAATCCATGTCTGATTTTTTTACCCTGCGAACTCCGAGTATTCCTTCTTTTGCAAGATAGTGCTGGGCAATATCATCAATTCCTTTTTGGCATATTACAACATTTGCCCCGGACTTTTTGACGGTTTCAACCATGTTGCGAAGTATTTTCTCTTCTTGGTCTAAAAATGCCTGTAATTGTTCCGGATCAGATATTTGTATTTTTGTATCGGTTTCCGGGCTTTTTATTTCCATTGCAGCATCAATTAGTGCTATTTTTGCGCCTTCAATTTTTTTTGGCATTCCAGAGTGCACTACTTCTTTATCTATTACGATTCCTTTTATAAGTTCAGAATCTCCCATGCTGCCGCCGACCTTTTTTTCGACTTTGATGTCGTCAAGTTCGATTACTGTTTTTTTGTCCTCTTCTGTTGCGATTTGCACGATTGCGTTCATGACAAGTTTTGCAAGGATATCTTCGCCTTCTGCGCTCTTTCCTGTCATTGATGTCATTGCAATTTGTTCTAGCATTTGTTTGTCATTAATTGTGATTTCATCTGCTGCGTCTGCGTAGAGTTCTTTTGCTTTTGCAGCAGCTAGCCTATACCCTTTGATTATAATTGATGGGTGTATTTCATCGTTTAGAAGTTTTTCTGCCTTTTCAAGTAGGCCACCAGCTATTACAACTGCTGTGGTTGTACCATCGCCAACTTCGGCGTCTTGGGTTTTTGCAACTTCAACCATCATTTTTCCTGCTGGATGGTCAATACTCATCTCCTGCAAAATGGTTGCTCCGTCGTTTGAAATTATTACATCGCCAAGATCATCAACAATCATCTTGTCCATTCCCTTTGGCCCAAGTGTGCTCTTTACTGCGTTTGCAACTGCTTTTGCTATCAGTATATTTATTCTTTGAGCGTCCCTTCCGCGTGTTCTTCTTGTCCCTTCCGGTAAAAATACCACTTGCTGGTTCATATCCTGTGCCATACAACCCCTCCTGAAAAGTGTTTTTTTAATGGCTAAATTTAATATAAAATCGTATAATTATTGCTGGATATAAGCATATAAAAACCCTATGTTTTTTGCTGGATATTAAAGTAATGTCTCTTTTGGCCCAGCCATTGTCTTGCGCATTAAAAGTCAAATCCCTCCTATTGGCTTGTCCTTTGGCCTTAGGTCTAGTTTGAGGGCAGTAAAAAGACGTCATTTTTTGTAATTATATAAAAGGGTGAGTGCCTTTGCTTTTCGCTTTGTTTTTAAGGGTTATGTGCTTATTTTTCTAAAATTTTGATTTTTTGGAGGTAGATTAGAATGGCAAAATTAATGGGTATAATTAGTGTTTTTTTGCTGCTCTTTTGCACATTTTCTTTTGCAGAAGAAGTATATACAACAGCAGAAACAGCAGTAGATGCAGATGCTAGTGCAGATGCACAAGTTGAGGCAGATGGTGAAGTTAGTACAACAAATACAACAAAAGCCCCGGGAAGGGTTGTTGCGGGGGTAAGATTGCCGCCAAAACAGCAGGGGGATGGTATAAGAGATATAGTTAGTGCAAATGTGAAAGACCGTATGGTGGAAAATACAAAAGAAAGAGCAATGGATGAAAAAAAGAGATTTGAAGATAAGGTAATGGATAGGGCAAAAGGGCGCGTAATTGACCAGATTAAAGACCAGGCCCGTGATAGGCTGCGGCAATCTGCGCTCATTGTGGCAAAAGCAAGGCTTGAGTCCTCAGCAGATGGTGAATCAAAGCGGCTGATATTGGCAAGGCATCTTGAGGCTAAATCAGATGCAGAAGTTGGAGTTTCAGAGTATGCTGAGTTGAAAGGCCGGTTTGACAAGGCTTCAAAAGAGGAAAAAGACGAATTGAGAGAAGAGCTCAAGGCAAAAGCTGGCAGGGCGCTTCTTGCTCAGATCGAAGCAATCCTTGCAAGGCTTGCGGCAATAAAAGAGAATGTAGACGATACTACAAAAGTAGATGAGGCAATAAAATTTTTCGAAGAGAAAAAAGCAAAGCTTGAGAGCGGGGATTATACACGCGAGGATCTAATAAAAATCTCTGTTGAAATCCGCGCTTTCTGGAAAACCCATAAATTTGAAGTGAAAAAAAAGGTAGGCCGCGAAGTATCTGTGCGCCTTGAAAACCTCATTTCAAAAACAGAGAAAATACTAGCAAGGCTTTCAGCAAAAATTGCGGATCTAAAAGCTCAAGGCAAAGACACTGCAAGGCTAGAAGCGGGTGTTGAAAAAATAAATTCAGATCTGAACAGGCTAGAAAACGCAATCGCAACGCTCAAAGAGGAGTATGCAGATGCAGATAAGAGAAGTGAAGTTTCAGAAACAATAAAGAGCGCTCATAGGTTGTTGCAAGCAGCGCACAAACAGTTGCAGAGCGATTTGCTGCTCTTAAGATCACTGATTAAGGCAACCTCTGAATTAGGGGCATCTGTTGCAATCAGTGCAGCCACCACAAGCGAACTAGAAGTGCTCGAAGAAGAGGGCAGTGAAGTGGTTGAACTTGAAGTTGCAGCCGAAGAAATTGTTCAAGTTGCAGATTCGGAATCTTCTGAAATTGAGGTAGAATCAGAAGTAGAGTCAGAGACTGAATCGGAATCTGAAGGTTCAGACGATACAAGCGCGCAATCTGATACAGAGGTTGTTTCAGATATAGAAGGGGAGGTTGAGGCAAATGATCAGTAAAACTACACTCGCGCTGCTACTTATAGCAGCAGTTGCAATCTCTGGGTGCTCAGGTCCTTCATATGAGGCTCCGGCACAAGAGGATAGCGCAGAACAAACTTCCACGCAGTTGGCAGCATCCGATAGCGAGCTCAATGATATGGATAATGAGCTTGCGCAAATGGATCAGGATTTGCGGACTTCAGAAGTTGAAGAAGATGAAGTAATAGAAGTTAACGAGGACACCTTTAGCTAAAGGTGTCGCTTTTTTATTTTTTTAATAGCGCTAATTTTTGGAAATATTTCTAATTTATTTCTAATTTGCATAATTTGATTTCTATGAAATTCTACTAATCTGCTATATAGTCTATATAGGGCAATTATATAAATCTGCAAATCCGAAGTATTATTGCTAGTAATAGGGGGTGTATTAGATGAATAATTATTTTCTCTTCCTGCTGATGATATTTTTCGCACTTGCGGCGCTATGGGGGCAAAATTCTTCCCAGATCTCTGTTCAAGAACCAGGTGATGCTGTAGAAGTGCAAAGCGTTCTTGATGGGCAAGGCCAGCAACTAAGTCTTAGTAGTGAAGAATCTGAAAAAATTTCAAATTTAAATAGCTAGTTTTTTGTGGCATCTTTTTTAAATTCAAAGTAAGTTGATTTTCTATTTTTATAATGCAATAGTTAAATTATCCTATTGGCCTAAAGCCTTCTTTGTTCAATTAGCATGTTGTAGAATGTGATATTTGTTACTTCTTCTTGTATGTCAACTATATCGCGCAGAACTGTTTCGATATAGGGGTAAAATTCCTTGCCTTTTGAGGCGTCGAGTTTTGTGTGGATTTCAGCTAGTTGCTGATCTGTAGTTCTTTCAAATTTTTCCTGCGGGTTTTTTACAAGATGGGTAATTGCCTCGCTCAGAGAATCTTTGCAAAATTGCATTATTTCTTTTTTGTATTTAAAATCTGGTTTGCTTTGCCTAAATTGTATGCATGTGCGGTATAGTTCATCGCCTATGCGCTCAAGTTTTTTTGTGATCCTAAAATATGACGGGATCAGGATTACATTTTTTACTCCGGATGTTTGGAGTATATTCGAATCTATTAAAGAGAGTGAGAGTATTTTTGCAAGCAGGTGATAGAGCCTGTCTATTTCATTTTCCGTGAATTCATTTTCTGCAAGGTTTGGATCTGAACTGATATTATCTAGTGAAAATTCAATTAGCAAATTGAGCCTATAAAGTATTTGCCCGATCTCAACTTTTGAGTGGTCTAGTAGTACTTTGATTACTATTTTGCGTTTGTCCTCATAATTTATTTCAGTTCCTGCCATTCGCGCAAGGGTTTTTCTTATCCTTGTCTTGACTTCTTTTGTTAGGTCTTTTTCAGATGTTAGAACTATTGTTTCAATTCCAAGATAGTAGACTGCATAGATTATTTGGTGTATATCTTGTGGGTGCTCGTCAATATTTAGTTCAATTTCGCGCATCTGCATTTTTTCAACAGGGTTTGCAGAAAGTACAAGTGTTTTATCCTGGCGCTCATAAATTAGAACTTCATTTTTTTCCTTTAGCCTATTTGCAATAACCCATTCTTTTGGCAGTGAAACAGAATAAGTAGAGCCTGCCACTAGTTGTATTCTTCGCTTTTCCATAAATGCATCTCCAAAATAAAGAGATGCCCCAATATATGCCACAACTTTGCTCTATAATTTCTTAGCATATATTAATGCGTATATGGGGTTATTAATCTATATATTTGTGAAAAATTACGTGAGATCCCAAATCAGCTATATAGTTTCTTTTTCTTTTTCATAGCCTAAATAGGGTAAATATATATTTCTAAGATTTGCAAGTGGGATGCTGGCAAAGTAGTTGTAATGGGGGTGGTGTGCAGAAGGTTTAATTCGATTTTTGGCAAAATTCTAAATTTGAATTTTTATAGGTGGGGGATATTGCAAAGGAGGGGGTTTACATGTAAGCGGGGGTTTTAGAAGTTTTCATCAAAGCGCTTTTATGCCTTTATTGTTTGAATATGTGAATGGATCTAGTGGATTTGCAGCAGATTTCAAAAGGCTGGAGCGCATACATATATTGTGCAAAAGATCCTGTCGGGAAAAAAGTGGCCGTCAAGGTTTTGCGCTCAAAATCAAACCGTAAGGATATGGCGGCAAGAGAAACCAAAAATCTTCAAATTGCAAATTCAGTTGGAGTTGGCCCACAGTGGTTCTACACTGATTTTGAAAAAAATATGGTTGTAATGGAATTTATTGAAGGGGAAAGTTTTAGGAAGTGGGTTTTTGGGGGCATTTCAAAAAAAGAGCTCGAGGTTTTTTTGGAAAAATTATTCAAGCAGGCAGAAGCGCTTGATGGAATTGGGCTAGATCATGGCCAGCTTGCAGGAAAAGGGGCAAATATTATGGTGCGAAAAGGCTTTCCTGTAATAATTGATTTTGAAAAAGCATCAACTTCCCGCAAGGTGCACAATGTGAAAGTTTTGGATTCATTTTTATTCAAAAGCAAGGATTCTGCTATTGTGAAAAGGATTAGAAAAGTGCTAGAATCCTAGCACCTAAATTTTAATTATTTATTTCACAAATTTGCGGTCAACTTCTAATATTAGTACATCGCATGCGGCTTTTATGGATTCTAGCTGCTTTATTATTCTCTCTTTTTCCTTTTCAATGTCCTGGATGTTTTCATAAGGTTCTATTGCTTCGCGAAGCATAGATCCGTCAACATAGGTGTAGGGGTATTTGTCCATTTTTTGGGCAATTCTCTCAACCATTTTTCCAAGCCAGATGTTCATTTCATTTTTGACCTGGCCTTTTATTTGCTTTCCTGTTGAGAGGTGCTTTCGTAGCATGTTTACAATGGTTGCGCGCGGAAATGGAAGTTTACTTTCATCTATTTCCTCTTCATCTTCCTCTTCAACTGTTACTACTTTTTCCTCTTCCATTTTTGCTTGCTGTTCAACCATTAAAATCCCCCAAAAATATAGGTATTTGCCTCTAAAAAAAGCTTAATTAATATGGGCACCATTCACATTTTAAAGGCTTATCAGGGGTGGTTTTTGCTTAGTAAAAATGGCATTCAATTTGGCTAATATTAGCCATAAACTAGGTTTTATTTTCGGCGTTTTGCGGTTCGGTTTTGAGGCCGATACCTTAAAATAGTCGGGTATTCTTTCTATTTTCTATAGTATAAAATAAGGTTTTTTGCAAGAGGGTAGTTTGATGAATTTATTGAGAAGAGTAGCAAGCTTGGCACATGATGTGCACAGAAAGTGGCGTGCTAAATTTCACTCCAATCCAATAGCACAATTACAATTTCGTTCTATTCCTCAGGGACATAGCATTTTGGAAAAAATAGCTAAAAATCATGGTAATTTTGAAAAATGTCTTCTCAATGTAGGAGTTAGCCCTCGCTTTTGCAAAAAGGTCATTAATGCTTTTCCTCTCAAGGGCGAATATGATAAGGTTGAAGCCCAATTTTCTGCAAGAGTTGAGTTGCTTCACGCAATCAATTATGGTCTTATAACAGATGAGCAGACGCTGAAGAGATCTCTTCTAATTCCTCCGATAAAAGCATTTGCAGGTGAAAAGCATCCAAGTATCCATTTCCTTTCTACGCTAGTTCCGGCTTTGCGCGAAAAAAATATTATTTCAGACTCCGAATCTGCCTGGCTCAAAAATAAGGGGTTATATACTAATCTTCTTAGTGCGCTTGAAGATGCAAACCAGCACGGGAAGCTAGATTTTGTACAAGGGTGCTTGACTGAGGCAGTACGAGCTGAAATTGTTAAATCTCAAGAAGTTATTGGATCTTTATTATCTAAAATCAATTCTTTCCATAATGAAATGCAGATAAAATATCGTGGGAAAATAACCGGCCCTATGGGTAGCAGAGCGTTTCTTCCTCTCACGACTTTGTCATCTTTTATGCGACAGGGCGCAATAACTTCTTTTCAAGAACTTGACTACTATACTACTGCGGTAAGGGGGGTTAATTGGAACAGTGAAAAAATGCATCTTTTTTATGCTAATTTGATAGCCTCAGGCCATTTAGTTACTTTTGAAAATTTGAAGAAGGTTCTATATGAGCTTAAGGTTGATGCATACCAGTATGGTTGAACGGGTAAAAATATTAATTCTTTGAACCTAATTTTTGAATGGAAAAATCCTCTTTTGGCCTAGTGCAGATTTACTGGGGCAATGGGAAAGGCAAAACCACCGCATCTTTAGGCCTAGCTCTTCGCGCTCTTGGCCGCGGCTTTAAAGTGCACCTTGTTCAATTCATGAAAGGCGGGATTGAGGGAAATTCTGATTTTGAGGAGTACGGGGAATTAGCGGCCCTCAAAAAATTTGAAAATTTTTCGAATAAAAGGTTTGGCGTGAAAAAGTGGGTAATTGGAAAACCGCAAAAAGAGCATTTAGAGCAGGGAAAAGCTGCTCTTGAATATTCAAAAGGGATTGCGAGTTCTGGAAAATATGATTTGATTATAATTGATGAAATACTCTATGCAGTGCAGCTTGGAGTAGTTAGTGAAAATGAAGTGCTCGTACTAATTGACTCAAAGGCAAAAAATACGGAATTAGTTCTTACTGGTTCTCATAAACCGTTTGAGAAAATTTTTGAAAAAGCGGATTTAGTAACAGAAGTAAAAAAGCACAAGCACCCTTTCGATAAAGGCGTCCCTGCGCGTTTGGGGCTTGAGTTCTGAACTGAATTATTCTAGCAAGAATTCAGAAATATTTTCAAGGCTAGAAAGATCATTTGCCTTTATCATCCTCTGCGAAATCGTGTAGAGTACATCTTCAATGTAGAGTGATCTTTGCACAAGGTAGTCGCCGTAATAGTAATATCCGCGCATTAGTTCGTCCTGCTCTGTTGCGTGGGTGATTCTTCCTCTTTCTTCAAATCCATTTTCAAGTGTCACTTTGTAAACAAATGCTCCCTGGAAAGTTGCTTCGCCATATTCTGGGGATGCTCTGCTAATTACAGCCGGGGTTGTTGTCCCGTCTTTAGTTTGCGTTTCTAATTGGTCTTTGTTTAGGATTTCATGTAGTTCTATTGGAAGTACAAGAAGCTCTTTGCCCTTATCGTAGAGGAATGCCTTGTGGTTGCGCAGCGCAAATGAATCTGTTCCGCGGTCGCCAATTATTATTTTGTGCATCTCTTTTGGGTTTTCAACATTTGTTACATCAAATATTGCCATTTTCATTCCCTGATACCATGCAAAGTTTCCGTATTCAGATTCGATTGTATCTTTTCCTATTCCTATTATGTGGTTTTCATCAATTGGGTGCAAATAATCTGAATACCCCGGTATTTTGAGTTTTCCTAAAACTTTTGGTTCAAACGGGTTTGCAAGATCGATTACAAATAAAGGGTCGACTTTTTTGAAAGTTACCATATATGCCCTCTTGCCCATAAACCTAGCGGAGTATATGCTCTCGCCCGGGGCAAGGCCTTCTAATTTTCCGATTTGTTTCATTTCTTTGTCAAGTACGTACATATTATTCATAGAAGGGTTCAATTGGTCCCAGTTATTTCCGCTGGTTGTTGCAACGCGCAAATTTTCCTCAAATTCATCCATTGAAAATTGGTTGAGTACATGGCCTCTGACAATTCCCTGGCCTAAAAAACCCACATTTCCATCAGCAAAACTGAATTTGTTGATAATAGTGCTCTCGGTATCCCCGTAAATTGCCCTTTGCGCATCTTTTATTATCGGGGTTTGCGGGGGCAAGTAGGAAGTTGAGGAGAGGTAGATGTTTTGCAAAGAGGCAAAAATGTTTTGCGCGCTCCCTGCAATTGTTTGCTTTGAAAGTTCATACGTTCTAATATCAATGCTAGCAATTGTAACAAAGCTATGTGCTGGTGTCGGGTAGATGTATCCGATTTGCGAGGGGCTTGCTATTTTTTGGTCAACTCCATCAATTTGCATTAGTGGAATAATATCATAATTTTCTGCGGCGTAATAATAATTTGGGTAGCTATTTATTACAAAAATAACTTTGCCATCAACTAATCTTGATGTCAGGTAGCTCCCTTCAAATTCAAGGTGCTTTTCTCTTACCGGGTTTTGCTTATCACTAATATCATATACGGTTACTGTTGCGCGCTGTGTAGTGTATGGATAGTAATAATCTGTTCCCGGTCTACTCGGCATTGAAACTGCTGCAGATCCGCTCCCGGAAGTTTTCCCGGCATATGCATCATAGTACTCGTAGTTGTTTTCAAATCCAAATACTATAAGTTTTGTACCTTCTACAAACATTTCAGTCGGGCTGATATTATTCATATCAATTGAACTGATCACTTTCCCATCCTGCGCAGGGTAGGCATCTACTATAACGATTTTATTTTTAGAAAAAACATAAATGTATTTTCCGTCTGTTTTTACAATATCTGCTTCATCAACCCCTTCAATTTGTACATTTGTTGTTGAGAAGCTCTTTTGCGAAGAATCGGATTCTGCTGCTGTATTTGTTGCTCCAGTTGCCATTGTAGGAAGTGATGTGAAGTCTCGTAAAATTCCACCGGCTCCGTAATTTCCAGATCTTGATTGTTCAAAATAAGCGAGCATTTCATTCTCGTCTTTAAATGTCGGGATTTCTTTGAAAGAAATAGCGTTGGTGTTTGTATTAGGTTTTTCTACATTCTCCTCTGGCATAAATACTTTGTAAGAGCACCCAGTAAGTGCTATTATTGAAATGAATAAAATTGCAACTATTGCTTTGTGGTTTTTGTATTTGTGGCTTTGATTCATGACAACAATATGGTCCTCGGGGACTTAAATACTTCGTTTTTTGTTAGGCGTAAGGCTAAGTAGTTTTTTTTACATCTGCACTCAAATTTCAAAGGGCTTAGAATGAATAAGACAAAAATGAGTCGCACACATAAATGCCTCCTGGCCATTTGACGAGGCATGGCTTAAATTTTTGCTGGCCGTTACCAATTTAAATTCGCCTTTGCATCTTTGTGGATATGATAGCTCCTTCAAAATTGCTCTTTGCAACAGCCGGAATTCCGCTTTCCACAACTCCGCGGGATACTGCAAACGGAATTAAGAGAGTAAAAGAGTTAGGTTTGGGGGCAATGGAACTCGAATTTGTGCAGAGCGTTTTCATTTCAAAAGAAAAAGCCCCTGATGTAAAAAAAGTCGCGCAAGAGCAGGAGGTTGTGCTAACTTGCCATGCTCCGTATTTTATAAATCTCAATGCAATTGAGCCGCAAAAGAGAGGGGCTTCGCGTTCAAGGATTTTGCAAAGCGCCAAGATTTTGGATGCATGCGGCGGGTATTCTGTGTGCTTTCACCCTGGGTATTATTTGAAAATAGAGCCTTCAAAAGTTTATGAGAGCGTCAAATCCGAATTGAAAAAAGTCCTAGAGGAAGTAAAAACCCTGGGGCTAAAGGTCTGGATTAGACCTGAAACTACCGGAAAACCAAACCAATTCGGGACAATTGAAGAGTTATGCGAACTTAGCGCAGAATTTGATAATGTTTTGCCGGTAGTTGATTTTTCTCACCTGCACGCGCGAACAAACGGCAAATTCAACACAAAAGAAGAGTTTGAGTATGTGCTTGGTTTAATTGAAAAAAAATTGGGCAAAGTTGCAATTTCAAATATGCACATGCACCTCTCAGGCATTGCATATAATGCAACTGGGGAGAGAAATCATCTTATCTTAAAAGAGAGCGATATGAATTACATTGCGGTTTTGCAAACCCTAAAAGATTTTGGGGCAAAAGGAGTTTTAGTTTGTGAGAGCCCAAATATTGAAGAGGACGCGCTGCTTTTGAAGAGAACTTATGAGGGTCTCTAACTTTTGGATCTAGAAAAGTTCCTAGGCCTCTAATGGCCTCTTGATTGCGGTTTGTGGTGAAAGGTTTTTTTGGTTTAGTTTTGTTACGAAGAAAAAACAACTATTTATAAAAACTAAATTCCTCTTGTTCATAAAACTCTAAAGAGGTGTTTTTAATGGACAACAAAAATAACTATTTTATAATGGGCGCAGTGGTATTTGTTGCTGTGCTGGCAGCCGGGCTTTTGCTGGGTACACTTTCACCGCAAGGGCAAAATGCTCTGCTCGCGCAAGATAGTGCGAAATCAAATATGTATGCGGCTAGTGTGCCTCAAGGGGGCGCAATAAAATCGGCTTCAGGGGCTGAATTTGCATCAACATCTTATGGCTCTGTAATTGACAGAAAGCTTATAACAGTTTCAGGTTCTGTTGTAAAGACAGCAGCACCAGAGGAAGCGTTAATTGAATTTAGCGTGGAGACTCTTGATAAAAGCGCTTCAGAGAGCCAGAAAAAGAATGCGGACCTTTCCGCAAAAGTAAGGGATGCTCTAAAAGCAATAGGGGTTGAGGAAGCAAACATAAAGACAACTTCCTACACATTGTACGAAGAGTTCCAATGGGATGAATTTTCAAGAAAATCTATCTCTAGTGGTTATAGGACATCAAATACAATTGAAGTGAAAATTTTAGACCTCTCAAATACGGGAAAAGTTATTGATGCTGCGGTAAAGGCCGGCGTTAATAGGGTTAGCGGGGTTACATTCACCCTCTCAAAAGAGAGTGAGGCGCAGCTTCGTACGCAGGCTCTAAAAGATGCAGCTCAGAGCGCAAAGGAAAAAGCGCAGAGCATTGCAGCAGGGTTTGGAGTAGGAGTTGGCGGGCTCTATAGCGCAAGTGAAGGCTATAGCTATGTGCCGGTCTACCGCAACCTAAATTATGCAAAGGATGCAGCAGCAGAAGCCGGAGGGTTTGATACCCCGATCACCCCGGGGGATGTAAAGCTCACGGTAAATGTCGACGCGCAGTTTGAAATAGTGTAAATGCATTTAGGGCCAATTTGGCCCAATTTTTATTTTTAGAAATAGGATTTATGGGAATTTTTTCCTATTTTTCGGGAGCCATCTTCTGTTGTATTCGCGCGCTTCTTCCGGAGTTTTTAACATAACAAAATCACGAGGAAGGCTAAGGCCTGCACGATTAGCTACTTTTTGCTGATATGGTGTTAGAGTTATTTTTTCTCCGAACTTTGCCTGTATATTTAAGTGTCATAGCAGTTCTAAGATTTTATCCGAGTGGGAAAAAGCTATTGCAATTTTTCGGCTTTTTTTTGCTGTATTTTTTGGCGGGGTCTTTCTCCCTGTGAGTGTAGCTCCATATCTGCTTTTCAAATGCCTTCGCATTTCTAGTCACTGATTTTTTTTACAAATATGCAAGGGACCGGGCAGGCGTCTGCTGCTTCTTGGTTTTGTTTCATTTTTGAATCATCGACTTCTTTAAATTCCTGCGTGCCGTGCTCGCCTTGCTCTTTTCCGGAATCAATCAAATGTGATTTGTCCCCTTCCATTACCCAATCATCCGGGTTTATTGCAGCGCACGCTCCGCACCCAATGCAGATTTCTTTGTGGTGCTCTATTTTGAATCTTGCCATATAAAAAGCCTTGTTTGATTATTAGGGTGGGGGGCTTTATTAAGGTTTAGGGTTTATGAACTATTCCAATTTTTTTAACTTAAAAATACATCAGCTTACTTGCTGGCCTGGTCTTCTTCGAGTGTGCAGGGCTCCCCTACTGAGCAGCTCTCATCTGGCAGTTCAAATCCTTCCGGGGGCTCGCATTTTTCTGAATAGATGCACGATTGGTCTGTGAGGATATTGATATCCTGGGCGCTTGCGATCGGCCCATAGAGAATAAGTATTTTGTCAAGGTCTTTTGGTTTGTGTTCTTGGAACTGTTCACTTCTAACTCCGTTCACATACATTTGCAATGTTCCATTTTCTCCACTGCAAAAGGTATCGCTTCCGGTATCGATGCAATCTTTGCTAAGTACCATTCCAATGCTTGTGAAAAAATCCCCAAGTGTTGCCTTCTTGTCGTGGAAGTGGATTACATTTGGGTTGAAATCGTGCATATGTACGTTCTCTGAGAGTGGCCTATACGGCGAGCTCATGTATTGCACTTTGTTAAAATCAAATAACTCTCCTTCAATTATCATTTTGAAATCCGTATGAGCGTGGTACTCTTCGGTTTTCCCAGTGCACCCTAGCAGAAATATAAGTATGGCACAGAGTGAAATCAGAAGGAAAAGTTGCTTTTGCATTACTTAAAATTGGACAAAAACTCATTTATACCTAAGTGTTGTTGTTGTTTTCATGCATATTTTTGATAATAATTTCCGTGAGATCTTCATCTCGCAGATTGTTTCAATGGCAGTAGGAATGCTTGCCGGTTTTGTTCTTGCATTCTATACAGGCAATTTGCTTTTGCTCCCGGGGCTTTTGATAGTGCTTCCGGGGTTTTTGGAGTTGCGCGGGGCAATTAGCGGTGCATTTTCCTCAAGGCTCTCTTCTGGGCTTTTTCTTGGGGTGATAAGTGCAAAGACTTTCAACACGCGCCTCATTAGAAGCAATCTTGTTGCCTCTTTTGTTCTTGCAATTGTTGCTTCTTTTGTGCTAGGTTTAATTGCCTGCGCCTTCACTTATCTTCTTAGTGGGATTTTTTTTGTAAAATTGATTTTGATAGCTGTTGTTGCTGGGGTAATTGCAAATTTTATTGAAATCCCGCTTGCGCTCTTTAGTACCTTTTATCTTTTTAGAAAAGGCCACGACCCGAATAATATTATGGGGCCATTTATTCTTTCCACGGGAGATTTAGTCAGTATAATTTCTCTTGCAATTGCAATGGTGGTAATTTGAATAAGCAGGTTCCTCACCATGTTGAGAAGGCAATGCGTTTTGAATACCCCCACCTTGCAGAGCATGCTAAGAAAAAACATCCGATTTCACACAAAACAATTTTTTACATGAAAGAGTACGGGCCACATAGCCATATTATTTCAACAATTGTTTTGCAAAGCCTCAAGGTATTGCTCTTTGCAGTGCTGATTAGTTCATTTGGCGGGCTTGCCCTTGAGAGGGTGAAGGAAACTGTGCTTTCAATTCTGCCCTTTGTAATTTTGCTTCCCGCGCTAAATGATATGGCAGGGGATTTTGGCAGTGTTGTAGCTTCGAGGTTTTCGGCAATGCTCTATGAGGGCAAGATTGTCGGGAAGTGGATGAATAATAAAGAACTCAATACGCTCTTGTTCCAGCTTATTGTTGTAGGTGTTGTAGTTTCGATGCTAGCCGCAATCGGAGCCGTAATTATTTCACAGTTGCATGGCATTGCAATTTCGCCGCAGGATGCTCTTAAGGTTGTGGGGATTACAATAATTGATATTGTGGTGCTTGTAATGTTAATATTTTTGGCATCAATTATTGCGGGGATTTATTTTTTCAAAAGGCAAGAGGACCCGAACAATTTCTTAATTCCGATTGTCACATCAATTGCCGATGTTGCAAATATTTTCGTGCTCTGCGCGCTCGTGCTTTTTTTCTTTTAGGAAAAACTACTGGCAAATGCAAAATTTGGCCTCTAAGTCAACTTTTTACCAAATTAGTTAAGGGTCACTTTTTGAGGCAATTTTATATATTAGAAAGAGGTTTTTGATGTGAAATGAGAAAATTCATGGCACTTTTTGCAGCAATAATTTTCCTTGCCTTCTTCATGCAGGCAGCAGTAGCTGAAAATTTTTATGTTTCCAAAATCGGTAATAACTCCGATGGCCTTTCATGGGCAAGCGCGTGGAATGAAATGAACCAAATTAATTGGAATAGTATTAACCCAGGGGATACCATCTGGCTTGCAGCAGGCACATACACTACATCTTTAAGTCCACGAGCAAGCGGCACAACTGGAAACCTTATTTACATAAAGCGTGTGCTCTCAACTGATACGGCTCCTGTGAATTCACCAGGGTGGAGCAGTTCTTTTGATTCCCAGGTGATTATAGCGCCCCAA
>DATDWP010000024.1:0-4294 GCA_035289625.1 archaeon
AAACCAGAACTATTAGTTCTACCCAAATTATCAGAAGCTTTCCCACCCCACCACCTAGCACCAAAACTACTAGAATTACCCAAATTAAAATCACTACCAGAAGAAATAGAATTAACATCTCTGACCAAATAGACAGCACCATTATCAACAAGCCCATTAACATCAGCACTAGCAGCAGTCAAAACCAAATCATTACCCGAAGAACCACCATCAACATTCACCAGTTGAACACCCAAACCAGGAGAATTTGTATAACCCAAATTATCAGAAGCTTCCCCGCCAAACCAACGAGCTGTATATGTACCTGTATTCAGGTCTTTTGAGCCTTCCAAAGTGTCAATATTTCTGAATAAATACACAGCACCATTATCCGATAAACCATTAACATCAGCATTAACAGCAGTCAAAAGCAAATCATTATTAGTCGATCCACCATCAACATTCACCAGTTGAACACCCAAACCAGGAGAATTTGTATAACCCAAATTATCAGTTGTATTCCCACCAAACATGCGCAGCGCGTAGCTTGCAGCAGAATTCATATCAAAAGAAGTACTTGCAAAAGCGCCTGGCAAGAGAAAAAGAATACTAAGTGTTACAAAACAAAATAACAAAAAACGACTCAAACTAACACGTTGCAAAAGTTCACCTACAGGATAATACATAATTAATATTTAAACCAACCCATCCATAAACCGCAAGGTCATTTTGAGTTAAAGTGAAGTTACGATGTGGCCACAAGGTTGCTATAAAAACGTTTCCGCCCTTTAATTATTTTAAGCTGGTTGAACTATCAGCGGTGATACGTGGTTTTGTATGAATATAGGCTTTTTCTGTAACTACAGGCGCGGCAAATTTACTTCAGGGGGCAAAAACCATGAAGGGCAGTAACGAGAAGGCAATAGTAGAGCAGGTCGAATATGCAATAGAATTAATGGATTCTATTGTAGAGGATAGCACTGTTCCACGAAATATTAGAAAAGCAACAGAGGAAGCGCGCCAGAAAATATCCGGGGATATTGCGCAGCTGGATGTTAATCTCTCAACTGCAATATATCTAATGGAAGATATTAGCAATGACATAAATATGCCAGTTCATACACGCACAGAAATATGGACCATTATCTCCGAGCTTGAAGCAATCAGGGAAAAAGCAAAGGGGTAAACGGTGCTAGATGTTAGTTCTCGCCAGCGCGAAATTGTCGATTTTTGCAGTTCAAATGAACAGTTCATAGATAAAGAATCAATTTCTCTGCTTGAAAATGAAGAGCATTGGAAAGATATCCTCTCTAAAATTAACGATCCGATAATTTCTTCGACCAAAGTAAAAGAGCAGCTCTTACTGCATAGTTCAAAGCTTGGGAACTTGAGGCAAGAAGTGGCTGTAGTGAAGGGAACACGCTCAACCCTTGCAAAAGAGAGCTCATCTGATTTTAGGGTAATGAAAGAGTATGAGGCAAGTTCAGATGGGGCCGGGGAGGGAAAGATAGGGGATTTTCTTGCCTATTTTCGTGACAAGTATAATTTTTTGCACTCGCTTCTATCACACAGAGTAGGGTTTAACCCAAAAACATTTGACAAATTAAAAAGTATGGGGCAGTATAGCGAAGTTGATGTAATCGGCATGGTTGTAAAAAAGTGGGTGAGCAAAAACGGCAACCGAACAATTGAACTAGATAGCCCAGAAGGCAGGTGCATTGCAATTGTTTCAAAAGAGGATGTTGCAACAAATAGGGATTGTGAAAAGGTCCTTCTTGATGATGTAATCGGATTAAAGGGAAAAAAGTTTTCAGATGAGGTTTTAATCGTAAAATCATTTCTCTGGCCGGATCTAATGCAAAGGAGCGCGAAAACTGCAGAGCGCGATCTCTCTGTTGCGCTAATTTCTGATGTACATGTTGGAAGCAGGCTTTTTTTGGAAAAGGAATTTTCAAAATTCCTCTCGTGGTTATCTGGCGGGGCGCAGAGCGAGAGTGAGCGCGGGAGGGTTGGGAAAATAAAATACCTTGTAATTGCTGGGGATAATGTTGATGGGGTTGGGATATACCCAGACCAGTATGATGAACTTGAAATAAAGGATATTTATAAACAGTATGAAAAATTCTCTTCTCTAATTTCCCAAATCCCGGAGCACATTGAAATTTTTATCTGTCCCGGCCAGCACGATGCTGTGAGAAGGGCTGACCCGCAGCCTGCAATTCCAAAAGAGTATGTAAAAGAAATGCAAGGGCTTGGCAATGTGCACATGGTAGGGTCGCCTTCGTGGGTTGAAATTGAGGGGTTAAAAACCCTCATCTACCACGGCGCATCCTTCCATGATATGATAGCGGCAACTAATCACCTCTCATATAAAGAACCCCACAAGGCAATGGTTGAACTTTTGAAAAGGCGGGATATCTCAACAGGTTTTGGGATAAGCCAGCCCTATGTTCCGCAAAAGCACGATTTTATGGTAATTCGCGAAGAACCTGATTTTTATTTTGGCGGGGATGTTCACATAAAAGGTTACATGCAATATCGCGGCTGCCTTGTTGCAAATGCTGGATGCTGGCAGGATAGGACTGATTTCCAGATAAAAGAAGGCCACATGCCAACCCCCGGAATTGCAATTGATATAAATTTGCGCACAAGAAAGCTCACTGAAAATAATTTTATGGGGGGAGAGTAATTTTGATTTCAAAACAAGAATTTTCCAAGCCGGATAAAAAATTAAAATCCCTCGGACGTCCAGGCGCCATATTGTGGACGGGATTTAATGTTTGTGGAAATGTGAGGTGTAATTAAATGGAACTTATAGCAGATGAGGCAACAAAAAATTATTTTGAAAAAATTCACAAAAGGGCAACTGAACAATATTCAATAGCACAAGAGGCGCGAAGTGAAGGCAAAGATGTTAGCAGCGAAGTTGAGTGCCCCCCAACTCTTGATCTAGCCGATAGGACGGAAAATATTATCGGGCCAAAAGGGGTTGCCGCAAGATATCGCGAGCTCTACGAACAGTATAAGGGGGATAGGAATAAGGTAATATTCCATCTCTTCAGAGATATTATTGAAGGCAGCCTTGGGCAAATTAGTGACCCCCAAAAACGATTAGAGCAAGCGGTTAGAACTTCGCTAGTGCTTGTAACCGAAGGGGTTGTTGTTGCGCCACTAGATGGCGTGCCGCAGATAAAAATCAGCAAAAACCCCGATGGCACAAAATATGTTGACATATATTTTGCAGGGCCAATTAGAGCCGCCGGAGGGACTGCAACAGTATTCCCGTTGATTTTAGGGGATTACGCGCGCGAACTAATGGGGCTTGACCGCTACAAACCAACCGATGATGAAATCGAGAGGTATGTTGAGGAAATTAGCCTCTACGATGAGATAATTACAAGGCAGTATAAGCTAAAGGATGATGAAGTTAGAAAAATCATAAAGGGCTGCCCTGTGTGCATCAACGGAGAGCCCACAGAGCAAAAAGAGGTCAGCGCCTATAAAGACCTTGAGAGAATTGCCACAAATAGGGTGCGCGGGGGAATGTGCCTTGTTGTTTCGGAAGGGGTGGGGCTTAAGGCAATGAAAATAATGAGCCTTGCAAAAATGCTGGGCCTTAATTGGAAATGGCTTGAAGAAATTATAAAAATAGGCAAGGGATCTAGTGGAAAGGAAAAGGAAGTGCGTGCAAATTACAACTACCTTTCAAGAATTGCGGCAGGGAGGCCGATTTTTGCATACCCTTCAAAATTCGGGGGATTTAGGTTGCGCTACGGCAGGGCAAGAAACACATGCATTATGGGAAAAGGGATGCACCCTGCAACAATGTATCTATTAGATGAATTCATTGCGGTTGGAACGCAAACAAAAATGGAGCGCCCCGGAAAGAGCGCTGAAATTTTTCCGGTAGATAGCATTGAAGGCCCGATAGTTCTTTTGCACAGCGGGGAAGTTATAAAAATTTCATCTTCCAAGCAGGCACTTGAAGTGAAAAATTCGCTAAAGGAAATTTTATTTACAGGAGATTTACTAGTAGCGCTTGGCGATTTTCGAAAAACCGCCCACCCCCTAATGCCTGCCGGATATTGTGATGAGTGGTGGAAACTTGAATTGGAAAAAATCTCAGAGAGCAAGCAACAAACCTTTGATTTGCAATCAATACTAGCGCGCCCCGAACTTGTGGACCAGAACATGGCAATAGAGCTCTCAATGCAAACAGGAGTAGCATTGCACCCGAAATTTTTGCACTATTATAGCGCCCTTAGCGTGCAGGATGCAATAAAAATAATTAGCGCTGTAAGAAAATCGCAAAAGG
>DATDWP010000025.1:0-14768 GCA_035289625.1 archaeon
TTCGCGCCTGCTGCACCCCGTAGGGCTAGGGTCCTTATCTCAGTACCCTTCTCCGGGCTCCCTCTCTCAAGGCCCGTATGGATCTTTGGCTTGGTGGGCAGTTACCCCGCCAACTACCTAATCCACCGCAGTCCCATCCTAGAGCAATAACGCCAGCATGGCGGCGCATTTTTTTGGAAAAAGAACATTCCAGTATCTTATTCCTATGGAGTGTTAGCCCCAGTTTCCCGGGATTTGCTCCTCTTTAGGGTAGGTTAACCACGTGTTACTGAGCCGTACGCCAAAGACCTCCGTGACTAGATCTTTTAGACTTGCATGGCTGAGTCGAACTTCGATAGCAGTATCCGCCAGCAGGATCAGCTGGAATTAATTAGCTAGAACCTAACTTGGCTTTTTTAGCTTTCGACCTAATGGAATTGTATTCCAAATTTCTTTGGAAAATTTGAAGTTTTCTGTTGCAGAAAACCTCTGGCAATAACCACATCATACCCAAAAAAGCTTGGGTACTCATAAATCAGATTTTGGGAAAAATGCACGCGGAACGCGTAGCTTGTTAATTCCCCCTAAAAACTGCCGTGAATTTGAATACGGCAAAGTATGTCGGATCCAATCTGATTGACTAACTGAACTTACTATATAGGATGTGCCTTTATTTATAAACCTATCCCGCTCAATTCTTGCCAAATGCCCCAAAATTGCCAGGAGACATAAAATACGCTATTTTTCGGTTTTAATAAAACCGACTGCACCTACCCCGTATTTATTCGAAGTGCAGAGAAAGAAAGTTGTTAGGCAAGAGAGCGAGCAAGCCTCGTGACATGCCTTTTAACACTGCGCTGCACCTGAACCCCTGCTTGCCCGGCTTTTTTTGCATGGTGGCGAGCTTTTCGCGCAACAGTCCGAGAAACATCTACTCCGGTTCTTCCCGCCCTTACTGCGTGGCGCCTTAATTTTTCGCTAAGGCCCTTAATTTGCGCAATAGCAGTGTTTGCAATTTTTTTACTTGCCCGTGCGCTGTCCTTTTCCATTGCCCTTATTTGGTGCACAGCAGTTGCAGCTATCCATTTTGCAGCCATTTTGCTGTCATGTTCAAGAGTTGGCTTTTTTTTAGATTTTTTCATCGCCATAAGTTCACCTCGCATCTGGTTCATCACTTTGTGTTTCATCTACGCTCTCCGATATATTTTTATCTTCTGCATTATCTTCGCTAACAACTCGATCTGGTAAATCTCTTTTCTTTTTCTTTGGAGTAATATCATCTTCTCCGTTTCTTTTCTGTTTTTTTAGTACAGCACCCGGATTTTTCATATTACCCACCTCCGTTTTCGAACTTTCTGACACAGTTGTTTTTTTGCCTTATAAAATACTTTTTGCTAATTATTATTTTTCCTTACAAAATTTTTGCACAAAAAAATCAATTCTGTCGATTTTTTGCACGCAAATGGCACATATTGTCGGATTTTTGGCTAAAAATTGCAGCAAAAACAGAAAAATGCCATTGAAATTTGAAAAGCCCCAAACCAGCCTATGAATCTATCTTCAGTTCCTTGATGAGGAAATCCTTTATTTCAGATTGCTTAATTGTCTCGAATTCCGGGCATAGTTCCTTGGTGTTCCCGCTTGCCACAATGATGCCGGTTTCACTATTGCACAGCTCCTCTTTTGCATATTGCGGCTCGCAGAAAATTACCATAAAATTATAATCCCCGCTTTTCGTTTTGATCTCCCAATATTGGCCCCTTATAGTCGAACCTGCAAATGTTACTGCCTGCTCTTCCCACATTACCTTGTTTTTTGTGTATTCCCTTTGCACCGTTTTTCCGCTCGCATAATTTAAGGCCGGTACAAACAGCCATATCTTAGATTGCAGTGCCGGGATGTTGTCCGTCAAATTCCTTATTTTGTAGGCAATTGAATATTTCGGGATTGTATTATCATAAAAACATTTTTGCAACTCCGCATTGAAATCATATTTTACTTCCAAAGGCGTGCCGCCACACTGCAAAGCGTTAAGCTTGCTGGAAAGATAATAGCATTTGCCTTCAAGGCACTTTCCGCCGGATTTGAAAGTAGTGCTATCGCATGAATCTTCACATGAAATGCCTTTGCATAAATCAGCATCATTTAAGTTTTCCTCTAATCCGTTTGCATCCTTTTGTGATTGTGCCAGCTTGCCCGCACGCTCACAATTTGCAACAACATTATAATCCCCCGGAATTGAACAGAAATTTATGAATTCCCTGCACTCGCCTTGGGGCGAAACAGCATACCCAAGATTTTTTATCGGGCATTCGTAAAGACCCTCGGTGGTCTGCGGCTGCGAAACACACCCGGAAATCGCAAAAAAGAACAATGCAGCAGCAGGAATGTACTTTCTCATAAACATGCCTTGTCAGGTGAATGCCCTAGTTTTTAGCCGGCAAAGAAATCACCGATTCTGGTGATGTCAAAGGCATTGGAGAATCTGCCGGCTTCCGCTTCGAAATCCTGTGCCTGCGCTTCAAGCGAAGCTATTGTTTGGGCATCACTTGTACCTGAGGCAATAAGCTTGTCCTTTAGTTCCCTTAACTTGGCTGCCCGCTCCTTTAATTTGGAGCCATAATCCCCGTTGCCGAAAACATAACTGAGCGCATCAAGATTTTTCTTCTCCTGAGCCTTGGTGTCGGCAGTTTCACCGAGCTGGTCTGCAAACGCAGGATCTTTCACTTGCCACTTCTCTGAAACCTGATAGAGGCGGTCGTCGGGTTTTACTATAGGCGGGGCAGCAACACGCCTACACTGTTTTTCCACTACGAACTGCGCAACATTTGACGGGTCTTTGCTAAAGCTGCTGCAGTTATTGAACGCCTGCTTTTTTGCCTCACATTCAAGCGCTGCATCTGCCCTGCATTTTGCTGCTTCGAACCTGTATGAACTTAATGAATCCAAAATTTCCTCTGACTTCACTTTGCAAAATTCTTCAGGGGCACTGTCCTGCACAACCCCGAACTGCGCATCACTTATATAAAACTTCACTATCTGATCATCAGAAAGATCACAAAGCGATGTTGCAGGAACATCATTTCCCGGAGCCTGCTGCGCTATCCCAACATCTTGCTGCCCTGACTCTGCTTGCCCTTCCAAAGGCAGTGTTGCAAACCCTGTCGGCAAAATCTTCACTGTTTTCTTGCCTGCTGTTTGCGCAGTTGAGGACTTGCACGTCCAGGAACTGCCTTCACACATGCTATATGAACCTTCGGCGCAGCTTGGAGGTGAACCAGAACATCCACCGGATGACTGTGTGTAGGTTGAATCTGAGCTTGATGAGGAAGATGAGGTATAGCTCGAACTGGTTTTGCATGTCCAGGCGCCGTTCTCACAAGAAGAGTACTGGTCGGCACTACAACCGGGCGGCGAACCTGAGCACCAGCCTGAAGACGATGATGTTGTACTAGAACCTGTTGGCAAACATCCCCAGGCACCATTCACGCACGTGCTGTAATAACCGCTAGAGCAAGACATGGGCGAACCAGAACAAGTGCCACTGCCTGAAGTTGAAGAGGAATAAGACTTGCATGTCCAGGCGCCGTTTTCGCAGGAAGAGTAACTGCTGCTATCGCACCCGGGCGGGGAACCGGAGCAGCTTGTTCCGGTGGTCGTGTACTGGCTGCATGTCCAGGCGCCGTTGTTACACCAAGAATACCTTCCGTCTCCGCACAGGGTCGGAGAGCCACTGCAACTTCCTGTAGTATAGGGCTTGCATATCCACGAGCCATTCTCACAAGAAGAGTAACTGCTTCCCCCGCATGCGATAGGGGATCCGCTGCAAGAACCGCCTGAGGACGGCGAGCACCCCCAAGCACCATTCACACATGCACTATAATACCCATTAGAGCAAGACATCGGCGTTCCACTACAAGAGCCGCTTCCCCAAACGGAGAGAACGCAACTCCAATTGGTTCCCTCGCATATTGGCTGGGTGCCTGACCCACATGTCGGCTGGTAACTTGTACATGTGCTAGGCGTACCAAGAGGCACACACTTCCATGATGTGCCATCACATGATGAATAGGTTCCCTGGGGGCAACTTGTGGGCGTACTGCTACATGAGCCACCCGATGAACTTGATTTGCATATCCAAGCATTGTTTTCACAAGCCGAATAAGAACCCGAAACACATGAAGGCGGGCTACCATAGCACCCGCCCGTAGTGGTGCCCCTGCACATATAAATTCCGTTCTCGCATGAGAGGTTCTGTCCTAAAGGGCACGAAGGCGGCGTACCGGAACAAATACTCGAACTAGATTGACACATCCAAGATCCCCCACTGCAAATTGAAGACTGCCCTGAAGGGCAGCTTATAGGAGAACCCTGGCAGGAGCTGCTGCAAATCCAAGAACCCCAAGTAGAGCATGATGGCATAAATCCTAAGGGGCATGAAGAAGGCGCAGAGCCAGTGCACGAAGTCTGGCCAGAGGAGCGGCACATCCAGGTGCTGCCCTCACAGTAAGCATAGGTGCCGGTTGCACATGTAGGCTGGGCTGTTGGGCAGCCCTGCGAATAGGGTTTGCACAGCCACGTGGCATTCTCACACATCGAATAATATCCTGAAGTGCAGGGCGATGGCGAACCTGAACAGTAATTGGGATTGTCATTGCCCTTGCAAACCCACGAAGAGCCGTCACAGTAAGAGTAAGTCCCTTCTTTGCAATTTGTTGGCTGCTGCCCTGAACACCCAGAAGACCCCTTGCAAACCCATGCCCCATTTTCACAGGAAGAATATTGATTAACAGGACAGCTTGACGCAGGCCCCTGGCACTGCACTATATTACTGGCCTTGCAAACCCAACCGCCATTATCACAATATGGATAGCTATCCTTACCGCACACAGGCGCATTTCCCTGACAATAATTCTCGCTCAATCTGCACGCCCAGTTCCCCGAACTCTCGCAAAACGAACTATATCCGGGACTGCATGTCGGGGGAGAACCCTGGCAGGCTGCAATGCCTTCATACTTCTTACAAATATAAGTGCCTGACTGGCAGCTTGAATAATACCCGGGCTCACATTTTGGAACATCTGCGCTGCAGCTCTGGTAGGTCCCCGACTTCTCGCACGCCCACTGACCATTCGAACAGCTTGAGTAGTAGCCATCAGGGCACTTTGGCATCAAGTCAGCTTTGCAGTACTGGCCAATATCATTTTTCTTGCAAACCCACTGCCCTTCAATGCATGAATAATAAGTCCCGGGCTCACATTTCGGAACATTTTCATATTTACACTGTACTGATTCTGAACCCTTGCAAACCCAACCATCCTGCGTACACTCGGCCCATTTTCCTGCATCGCATTTTGGAGTTTGCTCCGGTTTGCACACAACGCCTTTTTCCGGCTCTTTGCACTTCCAAGCCCCGTTGTCACAATAAGAATATGACCCCGCCTCACATTTTAGCTGTGTTTCTAACGAACATGACACTACTTGAGAATACTCGGGTTTTTTGCACTGCCAGTAGGCATTCTCACAAATAGGCCACAGGCCGCTTTCACACTTTGGCGCGAATTCATAATTGCAGTAATTCCTCTCCCCTTCAGGCTTTTTGCACATCCACTTGCCATCGGTTGCACAATAGGGATAAGAACCTTTTCCACAATCAGGCCTCTGATCGCCGCAGGAAAGAGTTGCATTGTAATCATATTCGGGTTTCTTGCACCCCCAAAGACCGCCTTCACAAACAGGCCAGCCATTTCCGCATGCCGGGGGAGTTGACTTGCATGTATCTTCACGCTCAAATACCCTGCATTGCCACTGCCCTTTTTCACATAACGGGAATTTCCCCTCAGAGCATCTTGGCTCTTGTGTCTTGCACTCCAAATACCCCTTTGCAAACTTGAAATCCTCTTCGGAAACCTCAAATTCCGGAAGCTTAAAATCAAATTCATTCCCACCATTCACTTCAGCAAATTCTGCGCACTGCGCCCTGATTTTTGGCAAGAACTCAGTTTTGAATTTTGCCTTTGCGCCCTCAAGTGCCTCCTTTTGCTTTTCAAGATACGGCCTTGTCTGTGCAAGGCATATTTTTGCAACAACCTCTTGGGTAAAGTCATCAACATTAATATGGTCCGGATCATAGCCTGCCCTTATCATGGCAAGCCGCAGCTCCCCTTCCACGGGCACTTTACCTGAAGTAATATTTGCGCAAAAAGATTGCGGATTGCATGAACCGACTTCACTTTCAAGATCCGAACACGCACTGGACGCTTCCTGCCCTTTTTGAATAACCGACGAGAGATCCGAAATCAAAGGGTTGCGATCAGACCTGCATGCAGCAGCAAATTCCTCGCTATTTCCGGCAATCCAATCATTGGCAGATATCATTGCCTCAACAAGCGCTCTTTCGCCCACATATTTCGAATCCGCAATGCTCTTTTCCGGCAAACCGAAATCAAAATCATTCTGTACAACTACTGTATCTGAAATCGCGGCA
The DNA here is from genome assembly GCA_035289625.1 of archaeon. Lineage (GTDB taxonomy): Archaea > Iainarchaeota > Iainarchaeia > Iainarchaeales > Iainarchaeaceae > UBA10205. The sequence continues at coordinate 6,467 of DATDWP010000025.1, forward strand.
GAAAAGGTGGAGAGGAAAAGCAGGGCTATAACTATTAGATGCCAACTTTTTTTCATAAATACTGCTCTACTTATAATTCAGGTTATATTTAAAGATTGTCTCGTTTTTGTCCAGATATTGGGATTTATCGGTCATTTAGCCTCCGGCACATTCTTTTGCAGGCGTGTTTTTTCAGTACCCTTTGACAAATTTTAATTTTTTGCACGCAAAAATTTCGGCATTGCCACACTTTTGGCTAAAAATAGGACGGACACAAAGACCATTGAGGCCTGGTGAAAATTTATTGAAAGAGATTTTTCATTTCGATTTGAAATTTGCAACTGCACTTTTGTAGAGGTCTTGTGTTTGCGTTGCAATTATTGCAGAGGAGTAGTTGCGCGCGGTTTGCACTGCGTTTTCAGCTAGTTTTTTTCGCAGTTTAGGTTCGCTAATTAATTTTTCACATTTTTTTGCAAGCTCTAAAAAATCATAGGGTTTAAACAAGAGCCCATTTTTCCCATCTTTTATAGAATCCGGGATTGCAAGATGATTTGCCCCAATACAACAAACCCCTGCCGCCATTGCCTCTAAAATAGTGAGCCCTTGCGTTTCAATTGTTGAAGCTGTCATGAAAATATCGTGGGAAGCAACATGATCTGCTAGCTCATTTTGTAAAAGCGTTGGGTGGAAATCCACGTGCTTTGAAATTTTATTCTCGCGCGCGATATTTTTCAAATATTCAAGAGCCGGCCCTGAACCCGTAATTGTTAGAGAAACATTTTTCCCTTTCCACAAAATGTGACGAAGGGCCAAGAGCAAAACCTCGATGTTTTTTTCATAGCTAATCCTTCCGAAATAAATCATTTTTGTTGATTTTGAGGATTTTTTACTCTTTTTTGCGCTATTGAACATTTCAAAATCAATTGCATTTGGCAGCACAACCACATTTTTTTTAGCCCCATTTTTTTCAAGCTCCTCTTTCATTGTTTTTGTAGGAGTTGTAATTACATCACATTGATTGTAGAAGAAATTAGTATAGTGCCAAGTTACAGATTTTGCCCACTGCGAATTTTTAACAAAGGGAATTGGAAGATACATCAAAAATTCGGGCAAGAGGGTGTGATATGTGCCCACTATCGGAACTTTCAATTTTTTCCCGATTTGCAGTCCCAGCCAACCAGCCGAAAACGGAGTGTGCACATGCACAATATCCGGCTTGAAATTTTTTATCTTTGAAATTATGCGCGATGAGTGCGGCGGCATTACCCTATATTCCGAATAGGTTGGAAGCGCAATTGAAGGTAAATACAAAACCTGCGCCCCCTCTATTTTTTCTTCGCTAAATTTTGAATCCTGCGCAGGGGCAACAATTACAACCTCATCGCCTCTTCGAATAAGCTCTTTTGAAATATTTCTAATCTGCGTGACAACTCCATTTATTGTCGGCAAATAGCTGTCTGCAAAAATTGCAACCTTCAAATTATCACCTAACCGGCGCGTAGCTTCTTGTTGATCTTCCGGTCAAATGGAACCTTAGTGCGTTCCACAAATGGAATGCGATGTAGTAGAGATACCCCCACTTTTTTACCCTTCGTGCCGAAACAAATGCCTGCATTTTACCGCTAAAAACTATTTTCCCAAATTGCGATGCCCTTTTTGCCAAATCCAAATCCTCGGCAGTTACAAGTGAAGTGTCAAACCCTTTCAATTTTTCAAATAAACCCCTTCGAATTGCAATATTTGACCCAATTGGATTGTGAAAACCGATAAGAGCGCAAAACCACATGTAAGGGTCCATTGAAAATTTGCTCAAAATTTTTTCAAATTCGCTTGTATCGGAAAAATACACAGGGCCATACACAAACCCCACATCCTTACTTGCTTCAAATTCCTTTGCAATATTTTCAACCCAATCAGACGGGATTTGCGCGTCCGCATCAGTAAATGCAATAATATCACCTTTTGCAATTTTAGCCCCCGCATTTCTCTCAAAAGCTGCCGAGTGCCTCTTTTCCTTTACAACTTTCGCACCTAATTTTTTTGAAATTTGAGCGGTCTTATCGGTGCTAAACCCATCGCCAACAATTACTTCAAATTCGTGTGAACTCTTTTGGGCATTTAGGGTTTGAAGAGTCTTACCTATATATTTCTCTTCATTAAGGGCCGCAATTACAACTGAAATGTGCATGCAAAATATTGCGGCATTTGTGTATAATAAGACTAACGGAGCTTACTTTGCCCTCTGCCTCATATATCTCTTCTTGCGCTTCTTTCTGCGCATCTTCTTCTTTTTCCACTTCCACCTCTGGCGGGAATGGGTTTTTTTAAAACGTGAAGTGTCCTTGCTTCTTTTACTCAATAAATCACCAATTTTCACTTAATTCAAATAGGACATATTTAAAAAGATACTTTTTGTCCCCGTTAACTCCTCTTTGCCCTTTCAACTAGCCCCTGGGTCTTTTTAGTATTTTGTCCTTTCAATTCTAGCCTTTTAGCCGCGCAGCCACTTTACAGCAGCATACACAATAGGCGTATTGAAAACCGAAAGAACCAATTTTAGGAACAAATATGGCAGCGCAATCGAAACAACAAATGCCGCATCATAGCCTCCTAAAAGCCCGAAAAAATTGAAAAATGCAAGGAACATGAAAACAAAAGTATCAATTGTCTGGCCTATAAAATTACTCACATTGCTTCGCAGCCAGAGCAATTTGCCCTTGAAATTCTCCTTCAATTTGCTAAACACCAACGCGTCATTTAGATCAGCTAGCATGAAAGCAATAATACTTGCAATAATTATGCGAAGCCCAGCATCAAAAACAGGGTTGAACTGCTCAGGGGTCAGCCAACTCCTTTGCGCAAACGGAAGCGCAACACTAATAAGAGTTACAATTGCAACAAAAACCAAAGTGAGAACCCCGAGCCAGATCATCTCCCTTGCCTTTTGCCTTCCGTGCACTTCATTTATTGCATCGAGAATAAAAAAAGTCATGAAGAATGGTATCAGCCCAACCGAGAACGCCACATCAAAACCTAAAATATTAAAATTTGAAATTTTGCTTCCAAGAACATTTGACATTATAACAGAAGCAATGAAAATGCACATCAAAAAATTTGCCCGAAATTCTGCGCTTTTGAACTTCGCCCCAAGCCAGAACATACCAACAACCACATGCAAAACACATTTAAATAAATCAGTGCAAAAAACCCAATTTCCGTCTGGTCATTTCTACAAAAGACGGCTTTTTGCGCAATGCCCACAACCAAGGAATTCCGAAAAAATCAGGCAAGGCCTAGTCGGGGATTTGACTTTTCAGAGTACAAAAATCGGCATTGTTGCACAAAGCCTTTTAACAACTTAAACACATTTACTTGTACTTCAAGTGCATTTTGCACTATATTACAAATACGGCTTCTTTTTGCAAAATATCCCTTCAGTTCTGAAAACAAAGCGAGGTGGAACAATGCCTATGAAAGGAGATATTAGCCCAAAGCGGCAGAGGCAATATAGGCACATCAAAGAGAGCGAAATAGCACGCGGAAGATCACTGCGCGTTGCAAAAAGAATTGCGGCTGCAACCGTTAACAAAACCCGCGCAAAAAAAGGCGAAGCAAAAGCGCAAAGATCGCGCATATATGCATAAGCGGTAGGGATACCCCTGCTGCAATATTTTATTTTTAAAAAAAAGTGCCCTGGCCGGGATTTGAACCCGGGTTCTCGGCTTGAAAGGCCGGTGTCCTTGGCCGGACTAGACGATCAGGGCCAAAACATTTTCTTTTTATTTGAACAAAAAGAAAATGCCAAATTCGAAAAAGCCTATCTTCCAAAATAGCCTTTAGGGCCATATTTGCCATTTAAAAGAGAAAATTGGCTTCTTCTCTTAGGAGAAGTCCACGAATGCATTTAAAATAGTTTCAGTGATGGAATTAGTAGGTTGTTTTAGCAAAAAACAAACTTTTAGCTATTAGGTGTTTTTGAATGGGCGCTCTTAATCCGATTGCAGCAAGCAGAATTTTCAAGGACGTGTGGATTTGCATGCGCTGCAATGCAAAGAACCGCTCAAGCAGGGGCAAAAAACCCTCCAAATGCCGCAAATGTAACAGCGACAAACTACGCCAAAGAAAGAAAGGCAAGAAGAAGAGTTCGTAAAATGATTAATAAAAAATTATCGTTTATGTCTTCTAAATTTTTTTCTTCCAGGAAACTCTCGCGGGTCAAAATCTTCTTCTGATAATTCTTCAAATAATTTCCTATTTTTTGATATGGCTCTGAGCACACGGTGGCTTTTGCCAAGAGTATCGGGGTGCCTAAACCTAGTCCTCTCCGACCCTGTTAAAGTGAGAGATTCGCGTCGCTTTGGATCTTTGCGTACTTTCACAACAAAGTGTGGCTTTCCAAATTCAGTGGTTTTGACAAGTTTTTTGCGCACGGCTTTTTTTACTCTCTGTCCACTCGTAAGTCGACGACTTAGCTTCAGACGCCCGATTACACCTTTGGAGCGACGGCGTTCAGTTGCATCAACCCTTTGAAGTTTAATATCCTGGAAATTTGATTTAAAACCAAGAGCAGAAGTAGGAATTTTATTCCAAGCAAGACCAGACTCTGGAATTCTCCAGTAAGTTTGAACTTTCAATCTTTTGTTTTTCTTCTGTGAAGAAATTCCCCTGCGATGGGCACGATCGGTTGGATGAGATGGCATGAAAAAAGAACGTTGGCAGCATATTTAATTTTGTCGCTTGCAAAAATTCTACCTCTTATTGCTCGCAATAAGAGACGCAGCACTAAGAATTGCCGCGCTTAGAACTGCGGTTTCCCCGGAAATTGATCCAAACCCGACAAGTGAGGATGATGCTTTTATGATAAAAAGGCTCACTGCAAAATATACAACCCCAAGAACAATTAAAATTACTGAGGAGATGACAGTTACCGTTACCATTGTTCCTATTTGAACTGCTTGACCTATTACCATTCCAATCACCTTTACAGAGGATTAAAAATCCTTTCAAGATAATTAGTGAATATGGAATTAAAAAAGTATCTTGAAATTGCAAGGCTGCACAACTGCGCAATAGCCGGAATTGGCGTATTTGTAGGGTATGCTATTGCAAACCACTCAATTGCAATAACAACACAATTAGGAACCGGAATTTTAGCTGCCTTTGCAATAACTGCTGCCGGAAATGCAATAAATGATTATTTTGATGCAGAAATTGATTTAAAACTTGGAAAAGGAAAAATCGCAAAAAACCAACTTTCTGTCCTCTTATTCTCTGCCCTTCTTTTCTCGGCAGGGATTTTGCTCTCACTTACAATAAATATACAAGCATTTGCAATAGCTTCAATTGTTTCCGGGCTTTTAATACTCTACTCATCTGCAATGCAGAGCTACAAATTCTTAGGAAATTACGTGGTAGCTGCAGGAACTGCCTTGACACTTGTATTCGGCGCAGCAATTGCACAAAGATATGATGCAATATTTTTACTAGCACTTGCAGCATTTTTGGCAAATGTAGCCCGCGAAATAATAAAAGATACTGAAGATATTGAAGGTGACCGCGGGATAAAAAATACCCTTCCAATGCTAATTAGCTTTGGTGGAATAAAAAAAACCATTTTCCTTCTCTATTTGGGGGCAATTGCAATAGGAATAGTTGCGCACGAAGCGGGCATTATGAGAGGCATTTGGTATATTGTGCTATTTGGGCTTTCAGCAGTGCTATTTGTAGCCTCGTATGCAAAACTTTCACAAAGAAATTTTAGCAGCGCGCAAAAATTTAGCAAATACGCAATGATTGTAGCACTCGGAGCATTTTTGGCAGGGTCAATATGAATAGGGAGCAAACAATTGCAGCAACAGTTAGCGCGCTTTCCAAAAAATATTTCCATGTAGACACTTTTCTTGATTCAAACAGCTGCTTTGATATAATTGCAAAAAACCCAAAGACAATACTTGCAATAAAAGTGTATGAAAATATTGATTCGATTAGAAAAGAACAGGCGGATGAATTAAAAAAACTCGCACAAGTGCTAGATGCTGCGTGCATCATAATAGGAAAGAGAACAAAAGTAATAGCCCTGCAGGAAAATACTGTATACTATAGATATGAAATCCCGACAGTTACAATTGAAACTTTTAAAAAAATGCTCGATAACAAGCAGCCTGAAATAAAATACTTCAAAGGCAAATACATTGTAGACCTTGATTCAGACTCTCTTCGCAAAAAAAGGGTTGAACAAAAACTCTCACTAGCAGGGCTTGCACAAAAAATAGGGGTTTCACAAGAAACAATATATAGGTTTGAACACGGGGCTAGCACCTCACTTGGCACTGCAAAAAAACTCGAAAAAGAGCTTGAAGAGGACCTTTCCCAAAAAATAGATATATTTGGTTCACTACAACCTAACACTAAAATTGATGAAACCCCGCACGAGAAGCTTTTAGGAAAATTGCACGAAATTGGCCTTAAAATGGCAATATTTGACCATGCCCCATTTCATGCTTTTGGGGAAATTGATAGCGGGATGTTTATTAGCACTGCAAAAGGCAAATTTGACATACCAAAAAAAGCACTAGAGCTAAAAAAGACCACAGCAGTTCTTGGGTCTGATTCAATAATTATCACAAAAGAGTACAAGTACAAAAATGTGCAAGGGGTTCCTGTAATTGAAGAATCCGACCTTTCTACAATAAAAAAATTCAAAGAATTAAAAAAACTAATAGAGGAGCGCGAGAATAAGTGAATGAAAAGAGCTTTGAGGACCAGCGCAAAAACCTGGTTGAATACTTAAGCGGCATTGCAATCAGATCTGATAATATCAAAAAAGCATTTCTGCAAATAAAACGGGAGAATTTTGTCCCCCAAAAAATGAGACAATTTTCATATGAAGATTCCCCCCTGCCGCTAGGAGAAGGGCAGACAATATCCCAACCCCAAACAATTGCCCTAATGCTTGAACTTCTAAATGCAAAAGAAGCAATGAAAGTGCTAGAAATTGGATCAGGCTCCGGGTATGTGCTTGCACTACTCTCCAAAATAGTGGGTAAGAGCGGAAGTGTATACGGGGTTGAAATAGACCAAAAACTTGCTGAAATTTCCAAAAATAACCTTGCAATTGAAGGCATCAAAAATGCCCATATAACACTCGGGGACGGAGCATTTGGATGGGCACAAAACGCCCCGTATGATAGAATTCTAATTAGCTGCGCCTGCCCATTTATCCCAAAAGAGCTCTTCAATGAGCTCTCTGAGGACGGAAGAATTATAGCGCCGGTTGGGGATAGCGCAATGCAGATTATGGAAATAATGGTAAAGAAGAATGGAGCACCAATAAAAAAAACCGTCGAGGGGGAAATTTTTACATTTGTTCCAATGAAAGGAAAACTTGATTTTTAACTATCTCCAATTTGTCTTTTTTACATTGAAAAACACTTTTTTTGCCCTTTTATTTAGAGGAACTGAAAAATGCCCCTCAAATAAGCCATTCTTTTTGGATTTTGCCTCAACAACCTCATAATCTGAAACAAAATCCTTCACAAAATCTGTTTTTGGGAACTTGAAGACTTCAAGTGCTGGCCCTGTTTGCTCAATTTGCCCATTACTCATTACAACCAGTAAATCAGCAAGATAGAACCCTTCATCAATATCGTGCGTCACCATTATTATTGTCGTTTTTGTTTTTTGGGAAATTTCCTTTAGAAGCAATTTCATTTTCTCTTTTAGTTTTGCATCAAGGCTGCTAAGAGGCTCATCTAAAAGCAGAGCTTTTGGCGAGTAACAAATTGCGCGCGCAATAGCAACACGCTTTCTTTGCCCGGAACTGAGGGTTGTAACTGATCTTTTTTCAAACCCTTCAAGATGCACAAGGGAAAGGGCATTTTTCACTTTTTTTTCAATTTCACCTTCTTTTTTTTGGGCAAGGCCAAATGCCACATTTTCAAATACGCTCATGTGGGAAAAGAGCGCATCATTTTGGAAAACAAACCCAATATCCCTCTGCTCTGCCGGCAATTTTGTAATATCCTTTTTTGCAAAAAATATTTTACCAGATTCCAGTTCTTGCAATCCTGCAACTAGCCGAAGAAGAGTAGTCTTGCCACAACCGCTTGGCCCTACTATAACGCAAAACGAACCGGATGGGACTTTGAGGGAAAAATTTTTCATAGACCAATTTTCAAAAGAAACTGAAACGCTAATAAGTTGTATTTCAACCATTCATACCACCTGCCTCTGTGAAGAAAACAACTCTATAATATAAAAGCACACAAACCCAATTGCCATTAAAATTACCCCCATGGCAGTTGCTGCAAAAATATCAAATGTA
>DATDWP010000026.1:0-17348 GCA_035289625.1 archaeon
GATGTTTTAGAAGGTGGGCTATTCGGGGCGCTTTTAGGAAGGCTAATGCATTCGCTTGAGCAGAAATTTTCTGGCCTAAAAATTAGCAGGGAAAAACTCTTGGAAGAAGTTGGGCTGATAGGCGCAATAGTTGTGGCAATTATAATTTCACTTCTATATAGGCCGTTTGCAATTGCAAGTTCATTTGCTGGATTTTTTGCCGGGTTTTTTTTCTCAAAATTAATGGGCGCAAAATACCAAAAAGTACAGGGGACTCCCCTTATCATAAAAATAGGCTTAGGGTTTATTGGGCTTGCACTAATTGGCCTTGGCTCAATTCAATTTGAAGAATTTTCAGCAGAGGGGTTTTTCGCATTTGGCCTCTGGATTAGCATGATTTACCCGCTGATTTACGAAAGGATTTTAAATGGTTCAAAACCCAAATAAGTGCATACATTTCTACCCCGCCTTAGCATAGTAGCTAATGCGTCCGGCTGTAGCGCGACCTTTTTCTTTCTCTTTGCAAGAGAAATAAAAAGCTCGACCAAAAAGAAAGAGAAAAAGTACTGCCCCTTGATCGGGGCGTAAATAACCGTTCAGTTGTGCGGTTACCGGAAGATCCCCGGTGCAAATCCGGGAGGCGGGATGCTATTTTTACAACAATAAACCGCCCTAGAATAGCAATATAAAAACTTCCCCCCTATTGTAGTAGTTTTGTGGCAGGAAGGAAAATTCCATTCAAAAAAAAGGGGGATCGAATGGACACGTTATTAACAGTAGTAGTAATTTTAGCAATTTTGTGGGCTCTTGGATTGATTGGTTCAATTGGGGGTACTCTAATTCATCTACTCCTCGTAATTGCACTAGTCATCATAGTATATCGCCTCGCAAAAGGCACACTTTAATTTTCCCGCTACTTTGCGGGATTTTTTATTTTAAATTAGATAGTAAATAGGAATGCGCCACAAAACACTCCTTGTATTTTCAGATATGCAGGCATTAGGTTTTCATTATTAATATGCCTGCTTTTCTATTTCTCACTTGGCCTACTCCGCCAGCTTTTTTTGCTGCGCGCCTTTTTGCATGTAGCATTCTGGCACCACGTGTTGATTTCATGTTAGTTCCTCCTGCCAAAGGATACCCAAATATAGTGTTAGCCTAAAAGCGTATAAGTAGATTGTTTTGGGCTAAAAAAGAATTAAAATCAACAACAAAGGGCGTTTGGAAATAAATAAAGAACCGCGCCAGAAATCTGAATGGCTTATTTTGTGTATCTTGCAAAATGTTCTGACGGGTCATATTATTGCGGGATTGCAAAAAACCTTCATGCAAGAATTGGCATGCACAACAAAGGCCGCGGCGCAAAATATACGCGTTCAAGAAGGCCGGTTGAACTTGCATATTTTGAAAAAACAAAAAATAAGAGCGCAGCGCTTTTGCGCGAAATTGAGATAAAAAAATATTCGCGGAAGCAAAAAATACTCCTTTGCAAAAAATGGAACTAACAATTAAAACACTTTATGGCTAATTTTAATCATGCGTCAAAACATTCTTGCAGCGCTGATTTTAATGATCTTGTTCTCCGGATGCATCAGCATGCCTGGCAATGAAAATCAGGATGCGGATGAATTGGATCCTGGGTTTGCCAGCAAAGTTATTGATGGGGACACATTTGAGCTTCAAAGCGGGGAGCGCGTGAGAATTCTTGGGATAAATACGCCGGAGCGATCAGAGTACTACTACGCGCAGGCAAAAGAGAGGCTCTCAGAATTAATAGAAGGAAAAGAGGTGCTGCTCGAAAAAGACACAGATGAGCTGGACCAGAATGGAAGGCTTTTGAGGCATGTTTTTGTGGGAAAGGCAAATATTGCCTCAAAAATGCTCGAGGAAGGGTTTGCAACCGCTTATATTATTGACCCTCAAATGAAGCATGCGCAAGAATTGGAAGAATCGGAGAATTTTGCAAAAAAATCCGCAATCGGACTTTGGATGGGGGCATCTGAAACCGGGGCGTGCAGCAGCAGCTGCATTTTTGTTGAGGGGCTAAATTATGATGCGACGGGGGATGATTGCAAGAACCCAAATGGGGAATATGTCAATCTTGAAAATAGGTGTTTTTCTTCCTGTGATTTTAATGGCTGGGCACTAAAAGATGAGTCCGCGTCCCACATCTACAGGTTCAAAGGGTTTGAACTTGCTGCAAATTCAAATGTCACTCTCTATAGCGGATGCTCGCAGGATAGCGGAAATGAGCTATATTGGTGCGCGGGGACAAATAGCTGCAGGGCGGTTTGGAACAATGATAGCGATAGGCTCTTTTTAAGAAATTCAGACGGGAAATTGGTTGTAGAATATCAATATTCCAGTTAGACCGCAGGGCATATAGTACTTCTCCATCCAAAAATAACTATGGAAGGGAAGGAACCCGGAACAGTTTTGCTAGCTCGCCCGGAAGGCAATTTGGGTGCCTCTTATTGCGATCACGCAAAAGAAGAGTGCAATGGCTGCCCTCTAATGGGCCTTGAATATGGCAACCAGCTTGAGGCAAAGCAAAAAATCCTATTTGATATCTTTGGGGAAAAAATCGAAATTGAACCGTCCCCTTCAGAGCTGCGCTACCGCAACAAGGCAGAACTATCTTACATAAATGGGCTTTTAGGGTATAAGCGCAGGGGCAATTTTTTTGAAAGTTTTGAACTGAAAGATTGCCTGCTTTTAAGTGAAAAGGCAAACCAAATTGTGCAATTCATCTCATCAGATCTGAAAAAGAGGCAGATACAGAGCGCATCGATTATGCAAAGAAAACCAGGGCTTGGATATGTGTGTATTCGCCAAGGGGAAAATGAGCAAATGATGGTAAATTTTATATTTTTTGGGCAAGTGGATGGAAATATTGAAGCGCTTTGCAATGAACTTTTAGAAAAAGAGGTTAAGAGCGTGAACATTATTTTGAATGAAACCTGGAGCGATACTGCATTTGGAAAAATGATACAAACATTTGGAGAAAAATTCATAATTGATGAAATTTTAGGCAAGAAGTTCCAAATAGCCCCAGAAACTTTTTTCCAGACAAATAAAAAAAGTGCCCAAAAAATATTTTCAGTTGTGCAGGAAAATATCCCTATTGGTTCGCGCGTTTTAGACCTCTATTGCGGAGTTGGGACAATAGGAATTGCAATTGCGCAAAAGTGCAAAAACGTTGTTGGAATTGAAGTAAATGAACAAAGTGTTGCAAGCGCTATAATGAATGCAAAAAACAACGGAGTAGAGAATGCGATTTTTTATGCAGGCAAGGCACAGGAAGTTCTTGAATATACCCCTTCAGAATTTGATGTGGTAGTTGTTGACCCACCGCGAAATGGGCTTGAACAACAGGCAATTGATTGCGTATTAGAAATTTCTGCGCAAAAAATAATTTATGTCTCCTGCAACCCTACAACACTAGCACGAGACATTGCAAAATTGCAAGGATATGAAATTTGTAATCTACGCGCATTTGACCAATTCCCCCAAACAAGCCATATTGAGATGCTCTGCGTGCTTGAAAAAAAGTGAGAAAAATGGCAACATTTATCCCAAAAGAGTTCGAGGAAAAATACTCACAACTGTTAGGAAGTGAGTGGGATGAATTTTTGCGCTGTTGTAAAACTAAAATCCCAAAGAGCATTTGGATAAATTCCTTAAAGGCAAAGCCCCAAATTATTGCAAATGATTTATCAAAAAAGGGTTGGGAATTAAGTGGGCTTTTCCATGAAAACGCCTACTTCTTGCAAGGAGTTCAAAGGCCTGGCAGAAGCGAGGAGTTTGCACAAGGATTATTCAATTTGCAAGAGAAGGCATCAATGATCCCGGCCCTTGCCCTAGCTCCGCAAAAAAATGATTTGATTCTAGATGCTGCGGCGGCGCCTGGAAATAAAACACTGCAGCTTAGCTGCCTTATGAACGGAAGTGGGAAAATTATTGCACTTGAAAAGAATGTGGAGCGCTTCAAAAGCCTACGGCACAATATCAAAAAATTCGGAATGGAAAATGTGATTGCAAAAAGAATGGATCTGCTCGATTCGCAAAAAAAAGAGCTCTTTGACAAAATTCTTTTGGACGCCCCCTGCAGCTCTGAAGGGCTTGTTAGAAAAGATGAGGGTGCATTGAAGAATTGGAACGAAGAGCTTGTGCAAAAAAAATCCGAACTGCAAAAAAAGCTTATTGCAAAATCATTTGAATTGCTAAAACGAAACGGAGTAATGGTGTATAGTACCTGTTCATTTGGCCCGGAAGAGAACGAAGAAGTGGTGCAGAGCGTTTTGGAAACTGGAAGGGCGCAACTTGAAAGAATTGAAATTCCAAAATTTAAAATAAGGCAAGGCCTTGTGCAATATGGCAATAAGAAATTTGATGATTCGATTGAATTGTGCGCCAGAATTTATCCGCAGGATAATGATACCCAGCAGTTTTTTGTTGCAAAGATAAGGAAAAAATAAAAAAAGTGAAGGGATGGCCAAATCGAGTTTGGACAAGGCCTATAGGCGTAGCAGGGAAGAGGGGCAGGGCATGAAAAACGATTTAAAAGGATTGCGAAGCCAGAATTTAGTGGGTTAGCCCGTGTAGTATATTGGTTAGTACACACCCCTGTCAGGCAGTTTAACTGCGCAGCTCGGGTGTAGGGGGGGTTCGATTCCCCCCACGGGCGCCACGTCTACATAATAATTTTAGCCCGCATTTCACACGCAACTTTTTTGGAGAGGATTACGAGAAGCTCCGCGTAGAACTCTTGAAGCGGCGTTGATGTTTTGGTAAACCAGGGCCAGTTCTTCCCATGTATTGGGTGGCTGTGGACTTTCATAGGCGAAAAAATTAAGTTGTCACTTTCTGGTGGTTTTAAAAAATTCTAGGGGAAGTGTTATTAATAGGTATTGGTGTTATATGCACAGGTAAAATTTTGCATATAAATTTCAAAACTGGATTTCATTTTCTCCTGATTCTTGTGGCGCTTGTCATTTTGGTTGTTACGACGGCTTCAGCATTGCAGCAGCTTCTTTCAATGCACGGCAGGCTTACAAACGGCGGGACTTCTGTTACTTCGGCTGATTTGCGCGTAGGGATTTATGATGCGGCAACAGGCGGGAATATTGTTTATGATTCGGGCACCGATTACAACGGGACGGTAATAAATGGGATAGTTGATGTGATGCTAGGAGATGGATCGGTTTCTTTGGACCTCAATTATGGGACTTTATATTATATGGATATAAACATCAACAATGCAACTGACTTAGATTTTAATGGTTCGGAGAGGATGCGGTTTGAATCCCCACGCGGAAACGATGCCAATATAAGTGATATCAGGGCAAGCGGTGCCGCAACGCCTATAAGGTTATTCACAGGTGCCGGTCTTGGGACTGAGAGGATAAGGATTACTTCGGACGGAAATGTAGCAATAGGTTCACAGGCACCAGCCTCAAGATTTGTAGTTACAGGTTATGGTGTGTCATCGGCATCATCTGCAATGAACATAACAACTATTAACGGAGCAAGCATATTGTATGTGCGGGATGACAACAGGGTTGGAATAAGGACAACAAGCCCAACCAGCACACTTAATGTTCTAGGCGATGTCAACATCTCATCAACTTCATCACCGTCGCTGATCATCAGTTCTTCTGACGGAAACATTGTAATAGGCGCAACAGCTGCAACATCAACTTTCAGGGTTGACATTGCAGGGTTTACAAGGATCACAGGCGATTTGAATGTTGGCAAAAAGATTACTACCCAGGATCTTAATATAGTAAATACAGCAACATTAAACGGGGATCTGAATATTAGCACACTTGGAAAAAAAATTATTATCAAAGACCAGAATGTGGGCGCTAATGACAACTTCAGCAACGCTTGTATGGGAAGCGGAAGATTGACATCAGGCGGAGTGACTATTACAACAACTTGCATCACAGAAAACTCCAGGGTATTCCTGACAAGGCAGTCCGGCGGACTAGGCAACGCATCATATGGTATCGGGGGCAGGACAGCCGGAACAAGCTTTGATATTAATTCATCATATGCAACTGATGCAAATTCAATTGCATGGATGATTGTTGAGCCTGCATAAAAGTGGTCATGGTGCCGGTTTATGATTATGAGGGCAGGTTTTAGATTCTGGGGAAATTTTCTTTTAATTAGTCTTGCCATTCTCTTTTTTGTATCTAATTCATTTGCCTTCACCGGAATAGGGGGCGACTATAACATTAATTTTGGGCTTACGGGAACTGCAGCATCACAGGATGTCAACAGCAGCAGCTTTGTTGGCGACATAGTTCTTGATGATACCCGTACAGGGACATGGTCTGGCGGAGATTTTCTTTTGAAAGCAGGGGTTTATTTTGACCAAAACCTGCCGGTTGTAACAATCAATGTGCCAATATCAGGTTCAAGCACCACCGAAACCTCGCTTACTGCAAGCTGGAGTGTAAGTGCAAGCGGAAACCCGGTAAATAAATTCTGGTTCAGGCTAAACAGCAACAGCTGGATTGATAAAGGGCTTGCGACAACGCACAGCCTAAGCGGGCTTGACCCCGGAACACACACAATATATGTTGTTGCAACGGATTCAATGGATCTCAATTCAGCGACGGCAAGTGTAAGCTTTGCGATTACATCACCGACAGTGCCAGGCGGCGGCAACAGTACACCGCCAGCAGATGACACCGGCGGCGGTGACGCGGGAGTTCCGGGCGGGCCAAGGGGCGGAAGTGGCGGGACTGCGCCTGATGTGCCGGTCGATGAGGCAACTGATCCTTCAAGACTTGTAAGGGAAACAAAATACCCAGAAGTCAAAGTTGAAAATGAATTGGGAGTTGAAGTTTCAAGGAATGCATCACTAAAAATTATACAAACCACTGAAAATGGCAATGCAGGCATATGGGCATTTGATGTTGGTGTTGTGAATAATTCTGGTAAAACATTAAAGGAAGTAAAGGTAAGGGAAGTGATTCCAAAGGAAGTTGCAAAACATATATCTGAACTCAAATTCAGGGAGCAGCCAACCCGGATAATAAACCCCGACCCTGAGGTTGAATGGCTTATTGAAGAACTTGCCCCGGGCGAGAGCAAATCATTCTTTTATTATGTTACAAGACTCAATGACAGCAGCATTGCAAGGGATTTCGGGAAATTTGTTGCCTCGCTTCCTGTTTCTGTAATCGAAGGCGAAGAGCTTGTGCAGGAACCTGTTTGCAATGCGGTGAAGTGCAACGATGACAATATTTGCACAACCGACGTGTGCACAGGTGGCACATGCTATCATTACCCAAGGGATGGCATAAGATGCGGGGACGGATTTATGTGCAGCGTAGGGACATGTATTGAGGATGCATCGGCAAAAATTACACCCCCCGCTAACCAGCCAAAAGGAATTGACTTTGGAAATATTGGAATTGCCGCGGTGATCATAATTTGTCTGATTGTTGTAGTTGGTGCGAGAATACTTGGCAAGGGCAAAAAAAGCGGCCTTTAAGCCTTCGTTAAGGCATTTTTAAAAACCCTTTTTACGCTAAGTTGTTGGGGACTAATTTGATTGTAATTGGGATTACTGGTAAATATTGCGCGGGAAAGACTACTGTTTGCGATTATTTGAAAGGCAAGAGCTTTTACTATAAATCGCTTTCTGATGAGCTGCGGGAGATTTTGGAAAAAGAAGGTACTTCCCCAACACGAGAGAACCTTATAAAGAGGGGAAATGAACTTCGTGAAAAATTCGGGAACAATTATTTAGCACAGAAAATTTCGCAGGGGATTTCACAAGATAAAAATTACATTATTGATTCGCTGCGAAACCCAAAAGAAATTGAGGAATTTGAAAAATTACCAAATTTCCATTTGTGGTGTATTGAGGCGCAAGAGAAGCAAAGGTTTGAGAGGATTTTAAAGAGAAGCAGAGAGGGCGACCCTAAAACGATTGAAGATTTCAAAAAATTAGAAGCGCAAGAGAGCAGTTCTGAAAATAAATCAGGTCAGCAGCTAGATCAGTGCGCGAAAATGGCAAAGCACTACATTGAAAATAACGGGACACTAGCAGAGCTTTTTGCAAAAGTAGATTCGATTCTATTGCAAACCCCAATCGAATTAAAGCGGCCTTCTTGGGACACATATTTTATGAACATTGCAAAAGAAGTTGCAATGCGCAGCAATTGCATAAAAAGAAAAGTTGGAGCCCTAATTGAGCGCGAAAAAAGGATTGTATGCACCGGATATAATGGAACTCCGCGCGGAGTTAAGAATTGCAATGAAGGCGGATGCAGCCGCTGCAATTCATTTACCGATGGCGGCACTAAACTTGATGAGTGCAGGTGCTCACATGCAGAGGAGAATGCAATAGTGCAGGCATCATTTCACGGAATTTCAACAGCAGGAGCTTCGATCTATACTACATATAGCCCGTGCCTGACATGCAGCAAAATGATAATAAATGCCGGAATAAAAAAAGTCGTCTACAATGCGGATTATCCACTTGGAAAAGCGGCACTTGAAATGTTACAGGAAGCTGGCGTTGAAATTAAAAAAATTGAAGTGTAATTATTTTTTCGGACCCAGTACAATTGACTCTAGGTTTGTGCGAAGGTTCGAATCATCCGGTAAAATATAATCGGCAAGGCCAAGGCGCTGCGATACTTTTTGTGCTGCTGTGGGTTTTTGCGGCTTTATTAGTATAGTTACAAGCATTTTTGCAAGGTCAATATCCCCATAGCTGTCTGTTATGAGAAGGGTTTTTCGCGCATCAAGTGTTTTTCCTTCTTTTTGCATTGCGTCGCGCAGTGCAGAGAGTTTTGTTTTAACTAAAATTCCAGCATAGTCATAATCTTTTGTTCCGACAATGCTCTTTACCCCAATAATTTGCCCTGATGGGTCGAATTCCAATTCTGTTCCGAGCACGTAGTCAAATGAAAAACCGTATTTTTCAGCAATATAAGAATTTAGCATTTCCCCAAAATTTTTTGAAGATAGTGTTGCCAGAACTATTGTTTTCCCTTTTTGCTTGAGTTTTTTTAGGGCGGCAATTAGCGGCTTTCTTAGTGTTTTTGTGACTCGCTCAAGGACCAAAGAGAAGTCCTCCAGCCTGACTTTTTTTGCCATCAAAAATTTGTTCCCTTCAACAATCCCCTGTTCTATCCCATATTGGCCTGATGCAATTTTTGCAAGGATCGAATCATATATTTCCTCCCCATAGGTACGGTTATCTTCAGTGCGCTCCGGGTAGAAGATGCTAAGCGCCTCAACATTTGCATCTGTGCGATATATTGTCCCGTCCATATCAACTATTATTGTATCAAAATCATGGGTTTTGTACCTTTTGGCAAAGGCGCCCCTTCGAAGTTTGAATTGGAGTGAATTTTTCATAACTCCACCCAAAAGTTTTGCAGCAGAGAGCTTGGAGCGTACAATTTTTGGCATTCTAAGGCGAGGTATTTTCATAACTTTCACTAAAGTAATGCCTTGGAGGGTTTAAAAGTATTATATTTGATCTAAAAGGACGCTGCTAGGCAATTAAGCAAGTGAAACTAAAGGCCTATAACTCTGATTGCCCTTTTTTTGGACTTTTAGAGGCCTGCCATTGAGGCATCCGAACACAAAGACGCCGTTTTTGGAAGCCGTGCAAATAGCAGAAATCGGGTGGCACACAAACCGTTTTAAAAGTATTAATGGATTTAATAATGTGAAAAGGCATTTTTATGGAAAACTATGATGTGGTGGTTGTCGGAGCAGGGCCGGCAGGTGGCTCAGCTGCCTTGCACTGTTCTCGTGCAAACCTTAAAACCCTAATTATTGAAGAGCATGAAAAAATAGGAGAACCGGTGCACTGCGGAGAGTGCCTTAGTTTATATGCTGTGCAAAATACCGGGATAAATCCACCCGAGAGTGTTATTTCAGAGCATGTCAAAGGAGTTCGCGTTATTTGGCCAGGCGGACGGGCAACGGTTCTAAATGAAGATGGATTTGTTTTGGAAAAGCACCTCTTTGAGCAGTGGCTCTGTGAAGAGGCAGTAAGAGCAGGGTCAGGTTTGCAGCTAGGGACAAGGCTTGAGGATCTAAAACGGGAAAATAATTTGTGGGTTCTCAAAACAACAAAAGGGGAAATCAAAACAAAAATAGTAATCGACGCCTCCGGGGTTGCAAGTGTTGTTTCGCGAAAATTGAATTTGAATGAGAGGTTCAAAACAGTTACGGGAATTCAATATGAACTTCGCGACATTGAGCGCGATGGCTATCTTGATTTTTACATCTGGCCTTCTTTTGCAAAGCACGGATATTTGTGGATGATACCAAAAAAGAGCGGCAGGGCAAATGTTGGGCTTGTTACAATCGAAACAAACAAGGCAAAATCAGCTACTGATGAATTTGTCAAAAAAATGGGTTGGGAGAAAAAAGTGAACGTGAAAACATTTGGTGGATTGATTCCGGCTTCCGGGCCTCTCAAAAACACCTACGCGCAAGGCGTGATGCTAATTGGAGATGCCGCAGGATTCACATCCCCTCTTTTTGAAGGGGGCTCGCATCTGGGGCTTAAGAGCGGCGAATTTGCGGCGCGGGTTGCAAAATCCGCAATTGAAAAAGGGGATTTTTCAAAAGAGGTTTTTGCAGAATATGAAAAGCTCTGGAAAGCGGAGTTCCCGCCTTATGAAAAAATAGTGAAAGGGAAGGATTCGCTTTATGCATTTAGTGATGAGGAACTTGATTTTATTGCGCAAAAATTCCCCGGAACATTTGATGATTTCAGCGGAGCACAAAAGATTTTGTTTGGTTTGAAAGTATTAATGGAAAGGCCGCACTTGTATAGTAAAGGGTTTGTGGACGCAATGAAGGCATTTGAGTACAGCCAGGCAAAATTTTATGGATGGTAGTTTTTGGCGGGATAGGTTTTAATAGAGGTTTTTACAATCTAGGTGGACTGGTATGCAACAACAATTTCACATGGGGGTAATTCCTGATGGAAATAGGAGGTGGGCAACAAATAGCGGCCTGCACCCTAGCGAAGGGCATAAAGTTGGGGCAAAGAAAATGGAGCTTTTGGTAAATTGGGCCTTGCAGCACAATGAAATACGCGAACTTAGCATTTATGGCCTCTCGGAGGAGAATTTTAAAAGAAACCCAAAAGAGCTCTCGTGGCTCTATGATATTTACTATGACGGGCTGGCAAAGCTCCTCAATTCAAAAGAGCTCCATGCAAAACAGGTAAAAGTAAATCTTGTTTCAACTAGTTTGAGAAGAGTGCCAAAAAATATCCTTGATTTGTGCAGGGACCTTAAAAGCGAGACAAAATTTTACGGAAACAAAGTGCTGAATATTTTGATAGGATACACCGGCCAATCCGAAATTTTGCGCTCGGTTTCAAGCCCAATGAATAGGGTGAAGAATCTTTTTTTTGGGCTCTCTGAAAAGGATGTTATAAGAAGCCTTGGCGTAAAATCCACCTGCGATTTTGTAATACGCACAGGCGAAGAAGAAGCCGACCGCGAAGCTAAGAGCGGATTTTTGCTCTGGCAGAGCGCATATTCCGAGTACTACCACATCAAAAAATTCTGGCCAGATTTAGAAGAGCAAGACCTCAATATAGCATGGAATTATTTTATGGAAACAAGAAGGCTGCGGGGGAAGTGAATCTTATTAACCTAAAATTTTGTATTTTATTATTTTTGCAAGCGCCACGATCCCATCAATAAAATTTATTTTTTTTCCCTGCGCGTGCGTTCTTGCATTGTATTTTATGGGAACTTCAATTATCCTATAACCACTTTTTGCAACCTTTACTGCCATCTCCACTTCAATATCAAATCTTGCGGATTCGAAAGTATTTTGCTCAAAAAATTCCCGAGGGATTATTTTATAACAGGTTTCCATATCAGTTATCTTTTTTCCAAATGATAGTGAAAAAGCATACGATAAGATTTTGTTACCAAGATCGTGCAAGAGCAGCCTTTTTCCTGAAATTTTTCCCAAAAAACGCGAACCAAATACTACTTCACACTTTCCATTTTCAATTAAAGAGAGCATTTTTGGAAGTTCTAAAGGGTCGTATTCTAGGTCGGCGTCCTGGATTATTACATAATCGCCGCGCGCACTTTTTATCCCTTCGCGTATTGCAAATCCTTTTCCGCAATTCTTTTGCAAAATTATTTTTTTAATCCCCTTTACATTTTTCAAAATCGCGGATGTTTTATCGGTGCTCCCATCATCTACCACAATTAGTTCAATGTTAAATTTGCGCTTGAGAGTTTTTACTTTATTTATCAATTCAAGGATTGTTTGCTCTTCATTATATGCCGGAATTATTACGCTATATTTCATGCAAGATGCCTCAAGGTAGTACCTAAATAACTACAGGTGCTATAAAATACTCTTGCAAGAAATTATTTGAGAACTTTGCCGGTTTTCATATACCACAAATACAAATCAAGCAAGGAGTGGTTCATTTTTGCCTTCTTTGCAAAACCATCAAGCACATTTTCTATTTTCAAATAGTTTTTTTGCGTGATTGTTTTTGGCAGTTCATCAAGCAATGAGTGTTCGTGCATTATCCTTATTATGTGCCTATCTAAAATTGCGCAGTTATCATGGCCCGTATTTCGCAAAAAATGTGAAGCTTCCTTTAGCCCAAAACCTAAGACATTTCCATATAAATAATCACGCTTTTGCCTATCGGTTTCAAATTCATAGAGCTTTTGCTTTATCCCAAAATGGCTGCGCGCTTTTACAATATACTCAGCGCGCTTGTTGTAGAACCTATAGCCAAGGCCTTTGAGGGATTTTGTAAGATTTTTTTGAGGCAAATTGTAAAACCCGTCAAACCCTAAGGCCTGCTGCACCTTAAGCCCCATCATTGCCGAGGAGTTTGCGGTTGTTAGGCAAAAACACAGTTCGCAAAACCAATCCTCTTCGCTTTTGGATGCAAAGGATTTGAAATCAGAGTAGCGCTGCTCTATTAGATTTGATATTGGGCCCTGCTGTAGTGATTGGAGCTCTGAAAAGAGTGTTTGCATAAAAAGGTAGGGTGGAGAAAAAATATAAACCGGAATACCATATTTTTGGCATGGGAAAACCAAGGGCTGCAAGAACAGCAGGAAGTGGATTTTTGGATAGCCGCTTGCCATTTATCGATCTTCAACTCACTGATGAAAAACACCTGAAAAGAAGAAGGGCTGTTGAGAATCTTTATGGATTTAGAGTAGACCGGAAATATGTAAATGCTGTCACTCGCCACTCTATCGCGCCACAAGAACTTCAACGTGAAATAGATCAAATTACTGATTTTTGTAGATCAAAAATACAGGTTCCCTCAGATGTAGTAAATAGTTTTAACAGAGCATTAATGCACTCTGCTGACCAGCACGTCATGGGCAAAGCGCAGCATGCGGCAAATGCACTTATGGACCTCTCAGGCGTATTTAGCCATATGGGGCATTCGGAATTGGTAGGACTACTTCGTAGTGGAATACCCAATTATCCGGAATTCACACTTGCAAGAATTGCCCTACGCAACGAAATACGAAATAGTAAATTTCGTGCAAATCCATATAGCGCAGCCAAAAGAGAATTTGGTTTAAAGAGATCTGCTGCCAAGAGAGTTCGCAACAACGATCACCGCGCGCGTTGAGAAATCCTCTGCTCTCTCTTGCGCTTGTGCAAGGCTCATGCGCGGGCCGCAAATGCCATACCCAACGGGCTTGTCAAATTGCAAAGAGAGGTCCATTATTTTTTGCGCGGCAGTGTATGCTACAATTTCATCATGTGAAGTTTGACCTTGTACAACTGCCCCTAAAACTACTGCGCCATCAATATCATCCCGCGCAAGCATTTGCTTAAGCGGCAAGGGAGTATCAAATGTCCCCGGGACTTTTATTATTTCTACAACTTCAAGTTCATTTTCCTTTGCTGCTTTTTTTGCTGCAACTATCATGTCTTCACAAATTTTTTTGTGAAAATCTGCAGCTACAATCCCAATTCTTGCCATAAAAACCCCCGTTTTCAATCTAGAAGATTAAGCGCTTGAGCGTTCTCTTTGCCCTGCCTCTGGGCTGTTCCTGCGCGCTTTTCTAGTTCTTGCGGGGCAAAGAGCATCCAGAGAAGGTTTAGCGCATGTGAGGCTGTTCGGTTTTTCATAATTAAAGCAAGCTCAGTGTCATTTTTACCCTCATCTTCATGCACAAATACTTCGAGCACTATTTTTCGTGTGAGCAGTTGCACTTGCCCAATTCCTAGTGATGCTTCGTGGCTGCACTGTTTATCAATTGGCATTTTACCGCTCATTCCGAGTGCAAGCCCGATCTGGCAGCCCTGCTCGAGTAAAGAGAGCATTGCGACAGGGATGTCTTTTATTCCGGGGACTGTTTTTTTTATTATTTGGATTTTCCACTTTCCTTTTTTTGCATTTTCCTCAAGTGTTTTGATTGCGATTTTCCCCATATCGCCTCTGGAAAACATTGTGTCAACTATTGCAATTTTTTTCACTGCAATTTCACCTCTACAACAGATTTGTTTTCAAGTGAGAGTTTTTTTCTAAGATTTATTGGGGCAACTAACTCTATTATATTTGCAGGGTGGTTTGTGCGGTGCGGAAGTATTGCAACAGCGCTCACTTTTGAATTCACTTTGCAAGGCCAGCAATTTATTCCGCCAAATGTTCTTTGAGCTGTTTTGAAGCCTTCAATTTGTATCGGAGGGGCAGATGTAAAAATATTTCTTTGGGCCGGGTCGACTTCAAGGTTTAGAGTTCCGGGGAAGAGGTCAAAACCGAATAATTTTTTGAACTGCTCTTTGTATTGAGGGATTGCAGTGTAGTATGAACCTTCGCCTAGGCCATCAACTACTTTTCCTTTAAGCGATTGGGATTTTTTTTTCGAGAAGATGTCTTTTAGCTCAAGGTAGAATGATTCGAGTTCATTTTTTCCCTTCTGGGTGAAAATGAGTTCTATTCCGGAAGTTGATGCTGCACGCTCAATTAGCCCATCGGTTTCAAGCTCGCGCAGTTTTCTTGAAATTGATTGTTGCGAAAAACCTGTTTGGCGTGCAAGTGAAAATGTGGAAAGCTTGATTTTTGAGAGCAATGCGCCTTTTTTTGAAAGCAATAGGCAAAGAGCAAGGTTTTCCTCTTTCATAAAAACCCTGCTTGCCCAACTACTTAAAAAAGGGTTGCTTAACAAAAACAAGTTACTACGTTCAAGAGCTATTCTACTAAGGGCTGCTAAATGGAGATACTTTCTGGGCTTTTCTCGCCTCTATAGGGAGGTAAAATTGACTAAAAATTAGCTGAAAAATCTAAAAGATTTTACGAATAGGCAAAAAGTGCAATAATTCCTTTAAAGCCGCAAAAATTAAGATTTTTGCAAGATAGGGTCAGATTTAAATTCCTTTCTATAATAGATTACATATTAATTTAGGATTGCGATTTTTCGGTGGGCTAGCTGGACAGAAACCTCAATTTGAGTTTTCCTGACGCGTCAGTTTGCCACTAGCCGAAGCGGAGTGGGTTGGTTGGCTATTGAACGGGTTGCAGAGCATTTTTTGGTTCCAAAGCACGAAATAGTGCCCGAGGACAAGGTTAAGGAAGTGCTCGCAAAATTCGGGAGTTCCCAAGATAGGTTCCCGCAAATTCTATTTGATGACCCGGCAGTAATTGAAGTGGGCGCAAAAAAAGGCGATATAATAAAAATCACCCGCAACAGCCAAACTGCAGGTAAAACCATGTACTATAGGGTGGTTGTCTAATGATACCAAGCGGGGCGAACTAAATGGTTGATGGATGGGCAGTAATCAATTCCTATTTCAGGGACCGCAGCATTGCAAAAATGGAAATTGATTCTTTTAACCAATTTGTTGAAAAGAAGCTGCCCCAAATTACCCATGAAAACAACGAGGTCACCCCAAAAATTGAGGAGGTGCGCGTTGAATTTGACAAGATCAATGTTTTCAAACCGCGAATTGTTGAAGCAGATGGAAGCCCGCGCCAGAAATTCTTGCCGGCAGAAGCGAGGTTGCGCAATAGGACTTATTCTAGCCCGATCTATCTTACAATGAAGCTTCTTAGAAGGGATGTTGAACAGGACCGCAAGGACACTTATATTGGCGAACTTCCGGTAATGCTAAAATCCAATCTCTGCTGGCTCAACGGTAAAACAGGCGAGGAACTTGTTGAAATGGGCGAGGACCCAATGGATTTTGGCGGATATTTTATAATCAACGGCTCTGAAAAGGCCCTGATGACCCAGGAGGTCCTGGCTTCGGATAGGGTAATAGTTTCAGAGCAGACGGATAAAATTGTTGCAGAAGTGATAAGCACAAGGGGGGCGTTTAAAGGAAGGGTTAGGATCATAAGAAACCCTGATGGGATTCTCAATGTAACATTCCCGGCTTCCCCTCGCAAATTGAAACTTTTTGTTTTGCTAAAAGCGCTCGGGCTAAAGACCACGCAGGCAATTACTGAAGCATTCATTGATGAACAGGAGCTGCAAAACGATGTAATGATAAATAATGAAAATATTCTTGTAAAAAGCGAAAAAGAAGCGCTGGATAAGATCGGAAAATTCGTAGCCCCGGGACAAGTTGAAGAGTATAGGCTTCGAAGGGCCCAGGAAGTTATTGATGCATTTTTACTTCCGCACATTGGCCAGGATTCAAAGAATAGGTTAGCAAAAGCTTACTACCTTGTAATGATGGCAACAAAGGCAATTGAGCGAGCTTACAATTTGCGCGAACAGGACGACAAGGACCATTACTCGAACAAGAGGCTTGAACTTTCAGGAAAATTAATGGAGCATTTGTTCAGGTACAGTTTCAAATATTTTATCAAGGATTTAAAATTCCAAATTGATAGGACTGTTACAAGAAGAAGAAAATTAAACATTTCAACAATTGTTCGCCCAGGGGCAGTTTCAGAGCGCATAAGGTTTGCAATGAGCACCGGAAATTGGATCGGCAGGGCAACCGGCGTTTCAAAATTCATGGACAGGGTAAATTTCATCTCGCCTCTAACTGATTTGAGAAAAGTGAAAAGTCCGCTTGATAAGAACCGCGAACTCTATGAAGCGCGCGATGTGCACGGAACACACTGGGGAAGGCTCTGCCCGATAGAAACTCCGGATGGGCCACAGTGCGGCTTAGTAAAAAATTTAGCAATGCTAGCTCAAGTGACAACTGAGGGCGAAGAAGAGCCGGTTGAAAAACTTTTGAAGGATATGGGAGTGAAACTTAAATGATAAATATGCAAGGCAAGCGAGCAAAGTCTGATGAAATCAGGCTGTCTCACGCAGCAGTTGAAAAAGGACGCGAAGCCACCCCCATCCGTAAGGATGGTGCCTCGTACCCAACAGACGAAAATGTTGTGA
>DATDWP010000027.1:0-11461 GCA_035289625.1 archaeon
TGAAGAAAAAAAGGGATGAAATCAATAAGCAGATAGCAGAAAAAGAAAAAGCAGCAACAACTGCGGGCACTAGCGATGCTGAAAAGCAGAAGTTGCAACAGGAAATACAAACCCTCAATAATCAAAAAGCAGCACTTGAAAAAGAGCTCCAATCAAAAATGCAGCAAGAAGCAGCGCAGCAGACAAATACCCAAGCAACAAAAACACAGCCAAACGGAGCAGTGCTTCCGGGGCTGCAAGCCGGGCATTTATACCAAAAACAAAATGGAACATGGTATGATGTTACAAACGCATCTGCAAAGGTAGCGGTGAGCAGCACCAGTGCAATAAGTTCACTCGATGGAAAGCTTTTGGAATCTGAAAAGCAAAAAGCGCTCGCCAAGGTTACGGCAGACCAGCAGGCAGCCGCTAAGGCAAATGAGCCAGAGCAAACAGGAGTCATTTTGCCGGAAGAGGATATTGTCATAAGAACCCCAATATCCTCAAGCGATATTTTAGATCCCTACAGGCCACTTGAGCGCCCGGACACGGAACAGAATATCCCATCAGTTGCAAATGTGACACTTCTTAGCGGAAAAATTGATGCGATCCCACCACTGCAAGCGCTTGTAACAGGTTATGCCCCGGTAAAAAACCCATTCGTGGGAAGCATTGCCCAGGGCGCAGGAGGAGGGATTGCCGGCGGATTATTGCAAGGCGGATCCGGAATTGTCAGAAATCTTTTCGGAACAAGCCCCTGGAGCGCCGGGGTCCTTGGGTTTTTAGCAGGCACTGTAATTTCATATATTGGACAGGAGAAAGAAGTTACATTTACAGTCCTTGAAAAGGATGCAGAGATCAAAACTGTAACACTTGTACAGGGAGCGGCATCGACTGAAAAGAAGGATTCTGATATTGGCCTTGAGGTTGAAGGCCTTGGGGATGATGAAGAGACGCCAACAGTTCCACAGCCACTTGAAAATAACCCGGACCTTATTTCACAGGGAATTGAGACATTCAGGACGATATTTACAAACATCACAAATTTCAAGACAACTGTTGAGAGGCCAAAGTACTCAAGCCTAAAAGTAGACGGAATTAGGCACAAATATGTTGACAAAACATATGACAAGAAGGATTTTATCAATGAGAGCGGAGGCTTTTTAGGGTTCTTTGATAACCCGGTACTTGATACCAAGAAGGGCAACTTAGATGAGGATACCCCTGATAAATTGGAGCAGAGGTTCAGATTGGAATTCAACAGCGTTCCGCCCGAAGTTGAAAGAACACAAGACATTGCACTTCTAAACTGCCAGGACGGCACAAGAGTTGGAAGTACAGGTGCTGATGCGCTGCCTAAAGTAAAATTCGATTGGACATGGAAAGATATTGAGCAGGATACATGTAATGAGAACAATCCAAACGGAGTGTATTGTGACGCTACGCAATTTAGCATTGCGCTTTTGAAAAAAATAGATGCGATAAATAAGTTTGTCAGCGCTAACGGAGCAAGTTTTACTTGCCCCTCACCACTAGAAGACAAGGCCGCTGAAAACGACATAGGCAGCTTTGATATAGGGCTTGAGGGCGTGCTCACTACAAAGAATGGCAATGATGTTGAAGTGGTTGCAACAATAAAGAACACAAACCCCGGGCAAATAGAAACTTCCACTACAATAAAATTGCAAAAGCCAAATGCTAGCGGGGAAATTGCATGCCCAGCCGGAGTGCAGAAGACAATTGTTGCTGCGGGGGGAAGTGCAGAAGCGCGATGTACATTCACAGGCCTTGCGCAAGGTTTCTATAATGCAAAGGCAGATATTGTGCCGGCAATTTCGTGCGAGAACTGCGAGGATATTGCAGCGACAAATTCACTTTCAAAAACATTCTTTGCAGGGCAGAGCGGGCTTGCACAGTGCGAACCTTATAGCACATCAAGGCTCTCGGAGTTCTTGGTAGCTTCAGGAATAAAGAATGACAAAATGGTTTCAACTGTAAAATTCAATGCCCTCTTGATGGCAGATGGTTATAGCACTGATTTCCAGCGTGACTTTGATAAAGCCCAAGCCCAAACATTCTTTTCGGCCCCGGCATTTTATACAGACCAGAGAACCGGGCTCGGGGTGTATATGCGAGATCCAAAATTACTGTCATTTGATGCATACAGCCAGCCGGATTTTGCCTTGCCTGGCCCCGGAACATATAGTGTTACGATTGATATTACTTACAATACCAATTCATGGCAGCTCTTTGATTCAAATTCAGCCCCGAATGCAAAGATCAACATTGTAATGGAGAAATTAAAAGGGGCGCAGCCGGATAGCCCATTCTATTATTTGCCGATTGATGGATTAGTTGGCTTAGAAGATGGAAGAGTAGGATACGGAGTGAACTTTGCAGGGGATAGCATAGTGATTGACAATAACCCGCAGCCTGTTAGGACCGTTGAGATTTCAGGTTCATCCCCAATCGAAGACGGGGTTTTGAGTGTTACAGAGAGCGATAGCTTTAAATCAATGCAAATTGATGAGCGAGGGGTTGTTGCAAAATTATCAAGAGCGCAAGGAGCCCCAAGCCTTTTGTTCCAACCATCAAATGCAACTGCGGTTATTTTGCAGATTGACAAAAATAGCGGCGATGACGCTTATGCAATATATGAACCGGCAATTGATGGAGACGCAGTTGATGTTGGCCAGACATCAACATTCTGGAATGGGATCGGGGCTAGCTGCAGGGGATTTGATGACGAAGTGATGTCACAACAGCAATTCATAGCAGACACCCACGGGCTCTCAACTCGCTGCGCGCTTGTCGGGCCAAACCCAACAAGTAAATACGCACTTGAATTTTGTGGAGAACCAGTGAACTTTGGTTCGGTGTTCTACGAGACAGTGTTCTACACCCCGCAAGATTCTGTTAGTTATTTGCAATTAGTTGGTGTAGCTTCAGATGAAGCAAAACTTATTACAAGCAAAGTCACAGCCGATAGGGTTGAACTAAACGGAAATGGCAAAACAGCAAAGATTACAAGTGTTGAGGATATTTTCAATTTGGTAAAAGACGAGTTCATGTGCGTTTCGGGGACCAACATCAATTCAGAGTTCTTCTGGAACCCCAAGAAGGTATTTTCCACAATCCAGGCAAATGAAGAAGCCGCTCTTGAAGCGTGCATACCTGCTCAGATCAATAGATGAATTTATGAGATGGATCAGAAGCGCTTTTGAGAAGTTTCAAAGCTTGTGGAGAAGAGGCCGTAGAGAAATTCCACTAAAAGGGCCGCATAAGGACATTCTTGCTTTTCTTGAAAAAAAGCTTGCCAACAAAAAATTTTTTGAAGGCCTGCCAAAAATATCCAAATATTCAATCAGAAAATTTGAATATAACGGAAAAACTGCGGTAATAAAACAAACTTATGGAGACAGTTCCCACGGCATAGAATTTGGAAAAATAAGACAAACACTACTAAAACATCAAATGGCTGTTCGTACAAAAAAAATAGTGCCCAAGACATATAAGTTAAGGTCAATAAAAGTGTTCGGAAGGGTAGGAAATTATCTTGTAATGGATTTTGTTAAAGGGCAAAATCTAGGTGACTGGTTTGATAGGCACAAAAACCCTGAAGTGGCAAGACATCTTTCCGAAGCAACATATGAAATGGAACGTAACTTCAATAGCCAAGGAGCCTTGCCAATTCCACAACTCACTGACCTCATAGTTGCAGGAAACACCAATCCACAAGAACCTACAAAGGGCAAGTGGATATTTTATTTGCCATATGACTACATTTGACATCAGATGGACTTGCACCTCCAGTACTGCCCAAATTGGCATTCTTGATAAACTTGGCGGGTAAAAATTCGGCCATATGCCCTTTTCTCTGACAGCCAGCCATTTTCTTACAGTCCACAAACCCACCACAAACCGCAAATGTCAGGAGTGCCCCAATTTTGCCCCAAGAGTAGTTTTAAGAAGAAAAATCACTTACTATTTAGCACGATTTTGAATGTCCCTAGAAGACCTAAAAGAAACCTTTGCGCAAAGCTTTGATTCAATTAGCGAGAAGGTGCCCCACGTTCCAATAGTTGCAGCAGTTTTGGCAATTGTTGTTTTCGGGGCAATGGCATTTTTACTCCTGCCAGGGCAAGCGCCCAATGCAAGCATTAGTATTGTTGTTGAAAACGCGGCAGGGGTGGGCGTGCGCGGCGCTCAAGTTAGCATAATTGGGCTATCTGAGCCTCTTGAAATCACAACAGATAAGGACGGAAAAGCTATCTTTGAGGCCCCTAATGGTTCAAAAATCGAGGTAGTGGTATCAAAGCAAAATTATGGCACAGAAGGCCCTATATCTGCAACAGTTGGGGAAATAGAAGAGCTAAAATTTACCCTAAAAGCAGAGGAATTTGCACTAAAACAAGTGACATTTACTTTCGTTGGCCCGGATTCAAAAAAACTTGAAGGAAAAGAAGTAATTGCAACCCTTTCCTGCACAGGAAGCGGGGTTTTTGAAAAAGGGCAATATTCTACTACTAGCGGGGAGCTTGTAGTAGAACCGCCACAAAATTGCGGCAGAATAATTGTAAATGCTACTGCGAGTGGTTTTATTGATTCTAGCAGCCAAGTACTCGGAACCGAGCAAGTAATTTCATTTAAAGGAATTGAAAAACCAAAAGGGGGCATCCAAATAACTGTTCTTGATGTGCAGACAAAAAGGTTTGTAGACGGAATTGCCGTGAAAATAATAGATTCACTTGGGATCCCAATAGGAATTGAGGCAATCACTTCATTTGGGGAAGTGAATTTTCCGGGGCTTGAAATTGGAAATTATAGCGCAGTAATTGAAGACCCTGCAGCACAATATGCCACGCAAAGTGTTGCTCTGCAGGTGCAGCAAGGGGAAGTTGCAAAAAAAGAAGTGCTTATTTCAAAAGACATCAAACTCCGGGCTAAAATAAAAGTCCTTGACGGAGCAGTAGGGGCCTCGGGGGCTTTAGTGAATCTGTTTTCAGCGGATGGAAAACTAATTGATACAAAAGCTACAACAGCAGATGGGAGCGCCCTATTTTTGTTAAATGATAGTGGAACTTATTCATTTGAAGCTTCAAAAGATACATACTTGCCCTCTGCAAAAAATTCCCTAACAACATCTTCATATCCTAAAGGAAGCGAAAAGGAATTTTCAATTGCGCTAAAAAAATGCACCCCCCAAACCTGCGGAATTGTAAAGGTTAGGGTTTTTGATGAGGACAATTTGCCGGTTGAAAACGCTGCCGTTGTTTTGCTCTCAAAAGAAGGGCTTGTGCAATCAGCATATGGATCAAAATCGACTGATTGGAATGGAAATGCAGAACCGTTTTTGAATGTTGCAAATGGGAGCTACATTGCGCTTTTACAAAAATACCCGGCAGAATCAAGATCGGATGTTTTTGAAGTGGACAGCACGAAAATAAATTCCCTTCAAGCAAAACTTGTAATCGGCAATGGAATATTAAAAATTAGCGCCCAAGATAGCCTTGGAGTAGCACTTGGTTTTGCGCAAGCAGATGTTTTTACAAGCGCCGGGCAAAAGCTTGGCACGGTTTCCCTTGATGCAAAAGGGGAAGGGACATTTTCAATAAAAGCAGATAAGAGCGTTTATGCAATAATAAGAAAGGATGGGTTTGCAAGGTTTGTTAGCGCTGCAAAACAAATTTTCCCAGATAAAACCGTGCAAATAATAGGAAAACTCGAGCAGCAAATAACTGCGGCAAAACCTTCAATTGAATTTGTTGGCCTTTTTAATTCTGCGGGGCAAATAGAAAAATCCCTAAAAGCCGGCGGGACATATTATGCAAAATTCAAGCTTTTAGTCCCTTCGCAAAAATCTTTTTCACAAGTGGGTTCTTTTGTTCGCGTTGGCCAAAAGCAAACCCTTGAAGAGGAAATCGGATATATTTCACAGATCAATGCCCCCCTCTCACTTGTTTCAAAGGGAGCAACATATAACCCTCCAAGCGGAAATGATTTTGATACGCTAACAAATGGGAACGCGCTCTGGGCAAATTTAGAGTGGAAAAACCTTGAGACAGGAACATATGAATTTGAGGCGGAAATAAAAATTTTACAAGGGGCAACAAAATCTAGCCCCCTTCCAATAAATTATAGGGCGTGGGGAGTTGAATCCGATAAATTCAGAAGGGACCCGCTGGATTCTTTTTTAGGGGAAGCTGCAACTTCTGCGCAAAAAGCAGCACTCTACGCGCAAACCTATGAAAAAATATTTTTAGTTGGGCTCGAAGAACTTTGTGATCTTGATTTTTGTACAACTGTAAGGGTCTTTGACCAAACCTCCGGGCTCTATCTTGAAGCGCCATATAAACTTAGGACATTTTCGCCATACAATCTTGAAGTTGAAATAGCGGCAAATTCTGCTGCGATAAGAAGCAATGGCAGCATTACGATAAAAAATACACGTGATGGGGCAAAAATTGAAAGTGATATTGCAATTAATTCCTATTCGCTGCAAAATGCCGATTCGCAAAACTTCTCAGCAAATACTCCGGCATTTTCAATAGAGAAAGTGCTCTTAGGGGATTTGCGGCAAAAAAGAAGC
The DNA here is from genome assembly GCA_035289625.1 of archaeon. GTDB lineage: Archaea > Iainarchaeota > Iainarchaeia > Iainarchaeales > Iainarchaeaceae > UBA10205. Next base: position 6,569 of record DATDWP010000027.1, read on the forward strand.
ATTAGCGCAAAGCTTGTAATAGAACCTAAAGCTGCAATTGCTAGCGCTTTGCAATTTAGCATTGTGTCCGGAAATAGCATGGTATTTGATAAACTAATTCCATTTACAACACTCTCTGAAGAGGACATCAATATAGCAGTAAGCCCGCGAGAACTTGCGGCATTTATCCCACTTGATATTAACGTATTGGTTTCATATGGCGCAGGGGATAAAAAAGGCCTAGCAGTTGACGGGGCAAGAGTTGTTGCAAGAAGAATTTCCCCGGACGGAAGCGAAACACGCACGGTTATTTTATCCGATGCAAAGGGAAGCGCAAGAGTGCAGTTGCCGGCATCATCTCCAGGAACCAGAGTGATAATTAGCGTTGAAAAGGCAGGGGCCGGATCTAGGGCAATTGAGATGCAAATTAGCAGCAGCGTTGTAAAATTTTCGCCTGCGCAAATAAAAGTTGCGCTAAATAGGCAAACGCAAGAGCAGTTGCAAACCCCACTTTTAATTGAGAGCAAAATATCACAAGAACTAGTTGTAAAAAAACTGCGCGTCACCGGGAATTTTAGGGGAATTTTAGATTCTAGCAGAATGGATAGTTTTCTCTCACAATATAGCGGCTCATCAATTGCAAAAGATCCAAAGCAAATCCAACTCCTAACAGCACTAGGTTCGGAAGCTCAGTTTTTGGATTCGCCGCTAAAACTAACAGGAAATGTAATTGCAGAGTTTTCACTAAAACAAAATAGTGCAATTTCCTGGATTTCACAAGTCCCGCTAGAAGCTGCAATAAACCTAGCAGAGTTGCCGACTAATGCTCCGTGCATAAACCTTTCAAAAAAAGAGTGGAACGATTCAACACTTGGAAGCAGGGCCTATCTTGAATTTGAAATAGAAAATAATTGCATAGCAAAAAATAATGAACGCCTAGACCTTGCAGCCTTACAGGGCCAAGTTGATTGGCAAGGCTCTGATGGAGTAATTGGACAAGTTGAACTAACAATTACAGATCCGCAATCAGGGCAAGGATCAAGTGCGATTTTACAGCAGGGGATTTGGAGTAGGCTATCTGAAAAGCTTGAAGCCGGCAAAATTTACCCTGCAAGATTAACATTTGTCCCAAAAGCAGATACGCTTGGAAAAAGGGCGCAATTTGATGTGCAAATCGATGCGCAGATGACAACAAATGAAGGGGCAGAATTTGTCGGGGCTAGTAATGATATTGAAGCAGATATTGTTGTTGCAAACCTTGACCAGTGCGTTGAAATCACCCCGCATCCTGAAGAAGGGATTACAATTGATAGGTATTCAGAAGAGCAGGAATTTACAGTTAGTACACAAAACTGCGGGCCAATTGATATTGATATTCGCTTCTGTGAAGCCGGCAAGGACTTTTGTAGGGGCGGCTCAAAAGAGGGAGGAATAAAGCTAACTCCGTGGTCATTTACAAGAGTTCAGGAGGATACACGGACCGCGAAAGTGCAAAGGCAGCAAATACCCGGATTTTATGGAATTACGGTAGAGGCAAGGCCGTCTGGCGGATCGTGGAGGCAGGTTGCAGAAATTGATGCAATAGTTGAACCGGAAGAGGGCGAGTATTTTACCCTTGATAAATATGAATTCACAATAATTGGAAAAGGCTCAAAAGATGATGCCGCGCTTGCAAATTCAATGCTGCAAGAAACAGTGCAGGTGAGGGCAAATTTATGTGAGTGGAAAGAAGCCCAGAAAAATTCAGGCTTTTCCGGCCAGCAGGCAACAGTTCTTGCAGCCGGCGCAATTGCAGGGGCGGCAGCGGGATATATTGCGGCAGCAGTATATGCATTTAGCGCGCTTGCAGCAACAGGAGTTGGAATACTTGTCCTTGCAGTATTTGTACTAATTGCCACTCTATTTGGAGGGGATGATCCGTGCAAAGAATTTACAACAAACCCCCTGCAAGATTATGTGATAAATCTGGCAGGAACCCCTGATCAAAATAACGACCGCTACCTTCCGCCGGATGCTCTTGATATTCTGAGTACAGATTCGCGCATCAAAGGAACGTGGAATACAACAATTACCGATGCTATACAAAAAACCAACAAAAATAATCTAAATGGAATGCAAATAGTGGGGGTGGTGTTTGAAAACCTAAATGCAGTTTCCGATAGGCCAATTTATGCGGTTGCGACAATGCGAGCAAAAGAGCACATACATGGCGATCTCACGCACCAGAACGCCTCAGTGCAGTGCGGCTCGCGTGGAAGCAAAGGCGGAAACTTTGGGCAATTCTGGATAAATCCAGGAGCGTGCAATTCAGCTGGAAGGGTGTATGATACAACATATTCACAAAAATTCCACTTAAAATTCAAAGTATCAGAAGAAAAAGTGAGCCTTCCGCCAATTAGCTTTGATACGCAGAGCTGTGAGAGCGGAGTTGATATTGGAAGAACCGGCTCTGGGGCATTGCCGCGGATAAAATTAAATTGGAGCTGGAAAGATACTGCGGGTGGAATTTCCTACAACCAGTGCGACGCCCAAAATCCTCAATACATCTACTGTGACGCCACGCAGTTTACAATCGAACTCAATAAGAAACTCTACTACCTTTACGAGTTTTTGCAGGCAAATAATTTTGACCTAGGCTGTCCCACACTTGAAGATGAAAAAACCCAGGCGCAAAACGAACTCAATACAAAATCAGCAACGCGGCAAGTTTTGCAAGGTTCGATTGGCCTTAGTAGCAGCACGGGAAGCGAAGAAGCCAATTCAATTAGAATAGTTGCGGAAATAAAAAACCTGACTTCATCTGACCAGAACGCGATAGTTAACGCATATGTTACCGGCACAACCGGCTTTTCACATGTGTGTACAATGGATGTACGCGAAATTGTGAAAAATTCACAAAAATCAAGTTCGTGCACAATTGATCTGCCGGGCGATGGGGTGTATTCGATTTATACTGCAATACAGAGCGCCTCAATTCCTTCAACAATTGATAGCGCCGCAATTTCGAGCGGAATTGTTATTGGAAGTATTGGAACCGGCGCAAGCGCAAAACTGTGCAGCTTTAAAACAACCGAAACCTATGTTGGCAGCCCACAGATAATGAGGTTTGTGGAAGGAAAATCAAATATAAAATGGACTTCAAAAGTCCCGGATAAGGATGCACTCTTGCAGCTTTTGATTTTTGATGCGTATTTAATGAAGGATAATTATTCAGAAGAATTCTTCGCTGACTTTAGCAAATATTACACACAAAGCGCATTTGAAGACACGGACTTTTATTTCCATCAACTCTCAAAAGATTCAGCTGGCAAAAGTTATGGGTTCAATAAATTTATGGAAAACGAAAAGTTTGTGCTCACAAGAAAGTATGTGCAAAGTGCAGAACTCCCATCAGCCGGGCTATATAGGGTCGAACTTGCGGGTTATTTTAATGAAGCGGATTGGAGGTTTTTTGAACTAAATGGAGAGCCGCGCGCACGGATATCTGTTGTGGTATACAAAAAAGATGACCCATATCCAAATTCGGTTTTCTATTCAATGCCATTTGATGGACTTATTGGAGTTGAAGCAGGAAAATACAAGAGGGCAAATTATGGAGTTGCATATTCGAATACTTCACAAGAAGTGCTTGCAATAACTAGCGACCAGCAGCCGGTAAAAACTTATGAGGATGCACAGAGTAGTCCTGTAACAAGGGCTACTGTAAATGTTGAACGCGATCTGTACAATTTGAATACTTCAGCTTCCACCCGCGGAATGATACTGGAAATTGCAAATAAGAGTGGTAAAAGCGCCTCTATTACATTCCAGCCATCCCATGCAACTCCTGTGATGTTTAAAGTATCACAGCCAAATATTTCGCAGGAAAAATTCGCCTCTTATTACACAATACTTGAGAGCAATACTCCACTAGATGTTGGAAACACACTAGCGTATTGGGATGGCGCCGGGGCATGCCTTGATTTTAGCGGGCAACTTGTAACCGAGGCATTTTACCAAAAGCCCGATAGGGCAGCGGTGCAATCTGATAAACTCATTGATTGGCAAAATGCATATGCAACAGAGTGGAATAGCGCTATTCGAAAGGGAGATACGTATTTGCGCACCATATTTTACACCGACCCCAAAAAAGACATCGTGCTAAAAGCAAGCCCGGCCGGGGGGGCAAAAGGGTTCTTCTACACGGCAGATTCTTCAGGGCAGGCTGTGGGATTGAATGGTGTTAGCGGCATGCCATACAATAACTTTGCATCAGGAAGCGTCGGGACAATAAATTCAGTTAGTGACGCGCTTGAAATGGTTGGCAGCGGCAAAGCGTGCATTACAAATAGCGGTGAATCTGTAAAAATCTGGTGGAACCCGCAGGCAGTATATAGCGCGCAAGGGGTGCAGAGGAGCATTTCAGAGCAGGTGAAAGGGCTTGTTGCCGGTAACACGTGCATTGGGTAGGGATTGTTAGTTTAGAATAAAAGCAACAAACGGCCCAAAAGACCTTAAAAGACGCTAATGGCCATTTAAAGACTTGAATTTACACTGATTTACTTTATATATAACAGAGTAATTTCTAGTATAATGGATTTTACCCCGAGAATTTACTTAGCATTACTTCTAATTTTGCTCCTGCCGACAACATTTGCCACTTCGTACTATGTTTCAAAGAACGGCAATAACTCCGATGGGCTTTCTTGGACAAGTTCGTGGAATGAAATGAACCAAATTAATTGGGCAAACATCAACCCCGGAGATACCATTTGGCTGGCGGGAGGGACATATACTACATCTTTAAGTCCACGAGCAAGCGGCACAACTGGAAACCTTATTTACATAAAGCGTGTGCTCTCAACTGATACGGCTCCTGTGAATTCACCAGGGTGGAGCAGTTCTTTTGATTCCCAGGTGATTATAGCGCCCCAA
>DATDWP010000028.1:0-150043 GCA_035289625.1 archaeon
GAACATTTCCCCCGAAATTGAAGCGATTTTGGGAAAATCTATCAACAAATACGGGGTTACCAACATAGATTTGCGCTGGTAAAGCGCAAATGACAAATTAGGTTAGAGCCATTAGGCTGGCAAAAGTGGCGAAGTTAAGTATATAACCCTAATGATTTTGCTATCGGAAGTCTGTGAGCCTTTTTTGGTGACGGAATTCATCAAACAAGACAGAAGTTTTGAACCAGTACTTTAGAGGAATTGTGAGCTTGCTCCCCAAATACTTCATTGCTAAATCCAAACTGTTAAATGAGAGCGGGTTTTTCTTCAAAGCATCCCTTACAGTTTCGCGGCACTTAAACACCCCAAGCGAGGGAGTCCCTGAATCCCCAATCTCGCGAAAAACAATCGCAGTTGATTGCCTTTGGATGCGCATTAGATACTCTGCAATTGCAAGTCGCGGAGCATAATAACCCCCTGCAGTATTTTGCGCATACGAACTTCTCCCATCATAATTTTCATAATCTGCCATAAAGGTCGGCTCATTTGAATTTGCATTCCACATAGCCCCGGGTTTCCACGCTTCCAGAAGTTCATAGCTCCACTTACGCGGGAGAAGAAGAACATAATAATAATTTTCAAGATAGTTTGAAGCAAAAAGCCTCACATCATCAATAGCCGGAAAATATTTGATTTTTTCATCAATAAAATACTCCGAAACATTGCTATCAATTGCAGTAATTGACCAGCGCGTGGGGGTTAGCTTTCTTTTCTTTTTAACTCCAAGCATCCCCGCGCTCAAAAGCTTGTGCAACTGGCTAACACCAACTCCGCTGTGGTATAGCTCTACCATCCCCTCAAGTGCTTTTGCATCGGTATCTGAAAATACTTTTTCGATTTTTGGATTTGTAGATGGATTTTCTATTAATGAAAATTTTTTCAGATCAGCTTGCGGCCCCATTGGCGGGTGAAAATCAGAAAATGAAAGGGATCTTGAAGAAGGGGATTGGCGAAGTTGCATTTGCACTTCAACAGGCTTTTTTGCCATTAAGGCCTGCTGCACTTCGAGCAATTGGTAGGAAGGATCTGCCGCCATATTAACTTCAAGCGGCATTGAACCTCGCACCAAGGATTCCCTAAATGAAATTATTTTATCCGCGCCAAGCCCAAACCACTTATCAGTATCATCCGAGAGCCACGAATCATTTTCATTTATAGGTTGCAAGGGAGCCATTGGAGAGAGAGTTACTTTTGGATAGCCGCTCCAGGAAACAAATACCCCGGGAGGGCTTGGGCCCTGAACAGAATTACCCTTTATTTTACCTATTGAGGATTGCTTTTTTTCAAATCGCTCCAAAATAAAACACTTTGGGCCGCACCAGAGCCTGCCTTTGCATTTTACGCAAACCTGTGGGGACGGAGTGAGAGTATTTAATTCAACTTTCATAAAAGGAGTTTATTTGGAAGTTATTAATTAGTTATTCGTGACCTTGTTGCCGGTGCGGGGGTTGAATATTTATAGGTGAGGCACCTTCATCATTTAGGATGAAACACAATACCCCGCCATCTGCGCCATTTATTGAAAGACACCCTTTTACAATAGCAGAGCGCAGAAAAAAATTACGAGCTGCAGTTAAGACGAATGTTAAGCCTTTCATGAAAGGCCATGATGCAAATATAGGACCACCAGAAATACAAATACTGAGGCGTTTTATAGCACTAAAGGACTTGCAGGCAAAACGCAAAAATCCACTGGCGCACAATTTCAATGTGCAAGAAACTACTGCAATCAAAACAGGATTTGCATGGCTGATAAGAGGAATGAAACCCACATTATCTGAAGGGCAAATCACTCATTTTGCCAATAGTGCATTTACAAGCTCGAGAAAAATAAAGCCAGCTGATGTATATGAAATGCTCACTACACTTGAGCATTCACCTGCCATTTTAGAACACAAAGATATTGGGGTTAAAGAAAAAAGAGAACTGTTTGGAAGAATGGCAATGTATCTTGATGCAATTGACCACTCCAATACTGAAAAGAAAATAGATGGGGAAATGAAAAGATTCCTTGGCCTTGCATTCATGGACAAGATCCTGTTCTCCGGATCTGCAGAACCGAAAACTACACTTTCTTCTATAGCAGTTCATGAGCTAGGACACAAAAAATATGGTTTTGACGAACCGCTCTGCTATGCCCTACAAACTTTTTACAGACTTTCAGAAAAGGAAATCCGGGAAAGTGATATTGACCTTGACATTTATGAAAGCGAAGATACATGTGAAGGGTATCTTGAAGGGCTTGCCATAGTAAAGGAGTCACTAAATCAGGCCAGAAGCGAAGGCCGCAAAATAGGAGAAGTTTTCTTTGAAAAAGTACACGATTTAGGCAACGAAAAGAAATACCGCTGGCTCTATGGCGACTAGGCAAACCGTTTTTATTGCTTCTCACCCTCTAAATTAGTGGATTTGACATGCCAAATATTACCCTTGAATTTCCCGATGGCTCTAAAAAAGAGTATCCAAAGGGCATAACCGCCCTAGAAGTTGCCCAGAAAATCGGGCCACGCCTTGCAAAAGAAGCCCTTAGCGCTAAACTTGGGGAGAGCACAATAGAACTTGAAATGCCAATTGAGAGCAGTGCAAAATTCAAAATACTCACATGGAATGATGATGAAGGCAAAAAAAGCCTCTGGCACAGCGGGGCCCACGTTTTAGCTGAAGCTGTACGATCAATTTACAAAGATGCAAGAAACACCATAGGGCCACCTATTGACGAGGGGTTTTACCAGGATTTTTTTACAAAAACCCCATTCACACCACAAGACCTTGAAAAAATAGAAAAGAAAATGATGGAAATAATAAAATCCAAAAGGAAAATTGAGCGAGAAGTAGTTGACAAAAAAAAAGCGCTGGAAAAATTCAAGGACAACAAATTCAAGCAAGAACTGATCGAAGAATTTGCAGGCGCTGGGAAAACAATCACCATTTACAAGCAGGGGGATTTTCTTGACCTTTGCAAAGGCGGGCACGTCAGCAACACTGATGTAATAAAAGCAGTAAAATTGCTAAAAGTATCCTCCGCTTACTGGAGGGGGGATCCGAAAAGGGAGTCGCTGCAGCGAATTTACGGGATAGCATTCCCAAAAGAATCAATGATGCAAGAATACCTAAAACAAAAAGAAGAAGCGGAAAAACGCAGCCACATAAAACTCGGAAAAGAGCTCTCGCTTTTTTCAATGCACCAAGAGGCCCCCGGAACAATATTTTTCCACCCAAAAGGCACCGTAATATGGAACGAACTTGTAAAATTTGCGCGCGAAGAGCAAGCAAAACGAAATTATAGCGAAGTAATAACCCCAATAATTATGAAAAAAGAACTCTGGCTAAAAAGCGGCCATTGGGACCACTACCGCGAGAACATGTACTTTACACAAATCGACAAGGAAGAATATGCGCTAAAACCAATGAACTGCCCCGGGCATGTTTTAGTATTTGCAAATTCGCGCCACTCATACAAAGACTTGCCGATACGCATAGCAGAATTCGGAATGGTCCACAGACACGAACTCTCAGGAGTTCTAAATGGACTGTTGCGCGTTAGAAAATTCACGCAAGATGATGCCCACATATTCTGTAGCCCTGATCAAATAGAACATGAAATAGCACAAGTAATTGAACTTGTCGACTTTTACTACAAGACATTCGGGTTTGAATACAAAATAGAACTTAGCACAAAACCAGATAAGGCAATGGGAGATCCGAAACTTTGGCAGAACGCAGAAGAGGCATTAAAGAACGTTCTGAAAAAAAGCGGCCGCGAATTCAAAATAAATGAAGGCGACGGAGCATTCTATGGCCCGAAAATTGATTTCCATATAAAAGATTCACTTGCAAGGCAGTGGCAACTTGGAACAATCCAACTCGATTTCCAAATGCCACAAAAATTTGGAATACACTATATTGACAGCAACGATAAAGAGCAGCAGCCAGTAATGATACACAGGGCAATATTTGGTTCACTTGAACGATTTATCGGAATACTAATAGAGCACTACGCCGGCAACTTTCCCCTCTGGCTATCACCTATCCAATTAAAAGTTATTTCAGTTAGTGAAAAGCACTCAGAACATGCTACAAAAATACATAGAATGATGCTCGAAAACGGGCTAAGATCAGAACTGGATATCCGCCCCGAAACAGTGGGGTATAAAGTGCGCGAAGCCCAACAGGAAAAAATCCCATTCATAATAAATATAGGGGAAAAAGAAGAACAAAACCAAACCCTTGCAGTACGAACACGCGACGGCAAAGTGGAATTTGGAGTAAACCCAAAAGAATTTATTAAAAATATTTTAGCAAAAATTTTTGCAAGAAACTAATTCACCGCCTTGATTTTTGGCCCCCTAGCCATATAATTACAAAAAAAACAACCCAAGGAAGGCTGCGATTTTGGCCAAAAGAAAAGTGTTATATAAGACAAAAACCCTTTGTAATGGCTGATCTTGCATGCCAAATTACATGGACGACTTATTTGAAAAAGTCAAGAAAAAAGATTCCTCGAAAGGACAAAAAAACCCCTCCAAGAGCCCCGAAAAAATCCCATCCGGCACCGAAACAAAAATTTCCCTTGCAAAAAAAGAGGCACGGGAAAATATTTCAAAAAAACAAAAAATCCCTGACGATTCCCTAGAAGACCTCTCACAAAAAATAAGCGGAATAAAAAAAGCAATTGAAAAAGTCTCAGAGGAAAAAACGGAAGAGGAAAAATCCCAAATAGTGCGCGAACTAGAAAAAGCAAAAAAAGAAGAAATAGAATCTTACGGCAACACCAAAATTTACAGGCTCCCGAACCAGCCACTCCTCTACTACTCAACCCCGGTTGCACGCCCGGGAGGGAGCGAAAAAGCAATAATCAATACAATAAAGGAAGCAGCCACAAGAATAATCAGCATTGCCCCTTACAAAATCAGGGATGTTGAACAGAGAAAAAATGTATACTACCAGCGAATACTTGAAATAATAAAAAATTCCCCCGAATTAAACATCCCGCGCGTAAAATATGAATTCTACGCAGAAGCGGTTGTTCGTGAAATGATAGGATATGGAATAATTGACGCTCTCATAAACGATGATAGCCTTGAAGAAATAATGATAATTGGGCCCAATACGCCAGTGTATGTATTTCACAGAAAATACGAAATGATGATTACAAATATTGAATTCTATTCAGATACCGAAATACAGGATTTGACAAACAGGATTGCACGCCAGATCGGAAGAAGGGTCGATATTGCAAGCCCACTACTTGACGCGCGCCTTGCTGACGGAAGCCGCGTAAATGCAACACTTCCCCCCGCAACAGTGGGAGGTTCAACACTTACAATTAGAAAATTCCGCGAAGACCCATTCACAATACTTGAACTAATAAAGAGCAAAACCCTTGACTCAAAAACCGCGGCATTCTTGTGGGTTGCAACAGAAGGGCTGCAAGCGCGCCCTGCAAATATACTAATAGCTGGTGGAACCGGGTCCGGAAAAACCACAACACTAAACGTACTTGCCGCATTCATACCCGAAACCGAGAGAATAATTTCAATAGAAGATACAGCTGAACTTAGCCTTCCAATAAAACACTGGATAAGAATGGAAGCGCGCCCACCAGGCCTTGAAGGAACCGGAGAACTAACACTAGATATTCTAACAAAAAACTCATTGCGAATGAGGCCTGATAGGATAATTGTCGGTGAAATTAGGCACGATGAAGCGTTCGCGCTCTTTACTGCCTTCAATACCGGACATGATGGTTCGCTCGGAACAGTGCACGCAAACTCACCACAAGAAACAATTATTAGAGTAACTAGCCCGCCTATGAATGTCCCGGAACCAATGCTCTCTGGCCTCAATTTTATACTAGTACAGCACAGACTGCATGATAAAAAAATGGGCACAATTAGAAGAATAACAGAAATTGCAGAAGTCACTGGAGCTCTCAAAGGAAAACCAATGGCAAGAACAATATTCAAATGGGACCCTAAAGATGATCTCATTAAAAGGACTGATGAGCCAATGGAATACATGATTTTATTACAGGAAATGACGGGCCTCTCTCGCCAACAAATTGAAAATGAAATAGAAGAGAGGGCAAAATTTCTAAAAAAACTTGCAGGCGAAGATGTTAGCGGAATGAAGAGTGTTTCAGAGCGCATGAAGGGCTATCTTCTGGAAAAGAGATGATTCAAAATGGCAGGCCTAGATGATATCAAGAAACGAATCGAAGACCAACACAAACAAAATGCCCAAAAAAACAAAGGCGGACCTGAACAACAGGCAGAAAAGGTCGATCTCAAGCAGGTTGATAAAATTGTCGAGCGCATGAAAAAAAAATACACAGACCAGGGAATGGAATTTGAACAAGTGGGAGGCAATTTACAAGAACTTCGCAGCATCATAGCAGAAGGGGAGCAGGCAAAAATAAACATACAAACAGTTGAGGATCTGCAGGACTTTCGCTCGCCACTAATAAAACAACTCGGAAGATTCTACCTAATGTTCAGAGGCCCTCTAGAGCAAATTGCAAAAGCGCTAAAACGCCTCCCGCTCTCATCCCAAATACGCTACTACCTCTACTCTGCTAACATGAAATTCTCCCTAAACCAATGGCTAGCGCTAACGGTTTCAGCTACAGTAATAATTACACTATTTGTATTTGCCCTGCTTGTTGCAATCGGGTTTGCTTATGAAATGCCACAAATATTCTCAGTCCTTTTTGCACTCTTTGCCGGAATACTGACATTTGTAGTAATGATACTAATACCTAAAAGAAATGCCCAAAAAAGAGGGGATGCTGTTAGTGTTGAACTTCCGTTTGCACTACGCCACATGGCAACAGAACTAAAAGCAGGAATCGGGCTCTATAAAACAATACAAACCATTGCAACAGCAGATTATGGGGTCCTTAGCGAAGAATTTGCAAGAACAGTAATAGAAATTGAAGAAGGAACGGATGCAAAAGATGCTCTGCAGCACTTTGCCATGCGAACACAATCAAAAGCTTTGCGAAACGCGCTACTGCACATTGTAAGGGCGCTAAAAACCGGAGGAAACCTCTCTGATATAATGAACACCATTGCAGAAGATGTCAGCTTTGATATGCGCGTAAAAGTGCGCGACTATTCTGAGAAAATGAATTTTTTCGGAGTAATATACATTTTCATTGCAATTGTAGCGCCGGTATTTTTGGCAATAATCGGCGCAATACTAAACGCACCAATTTCAGTTGGCAATGTCGCAATCCCGCCACTTGTAATTGCAGTAATCTACTGTGTAGGAATGCCTTTTATTCTAGGATTTCTAATAATTTACCTCAAGATGACCCAACCTAAGGTGTAACAAAATGGCCCTAAACCTAATACAAAATTCCCCGGTACTAAAAAACAACTCCCTTTTCCAAAAATACGCAACATATCTTTACAGCATAGAATTCAAAGTTGACCCCCTGCTCTGGATAATACTCTCAATTTTAACAGCAATCATTGCAAGCATACTCACATGGTATTTTGTCGGAAACGTAGTGGGATTAGAACAAGACGTACAGCTCGGGTTACTTGTCTTTTTAGTAGCACTTGACGGAATGCTTGGCTATCCATACATTAAAGCGCTGCAGCGAATTGATCTAATTGAAGAAGATTTGCCAGACGCACTGCGCCAGATGGCAGATACCTTGCGCTCAGGAGGAACATATGAGTACGCCCTTCGTGAAGTTGCAAATTCAGAATACGGCCCGCTCAAAAAAGAAATGAATGAAGTTCTAAGAAAACTCGAAGAAGGGGAAAACTTTGAAAATGCGCTAAGGACCCTTACCTATAATGTCGATTCAAAAGTTGTCAGAAGAACAGTCAATATCATAATTGATTCGGTAGCAGCAGGAGCCGGGCTTGCAACTGTACTTGAAGAAATTGCAGAGGACCTTCGCGAAACCCACAGAATTTCCAAAGAGAGAAAATCGAGAACAGTACTCCAAGTAATATTCATGTTCACGGCAGGCGCTCTAATCTCCCCACTCATATTTGGATTTGTTTCAACCATTTCAAATGTACTCATTAATGCTGCTGCAGGAGCGGTATCTGAAGCTGCGCAAGCTGATGCCAAAAACTCCCTTGGAATATTAGAAATTTCCATCCAAGCATACATATTCATTGAGACAATTGCGACTAGTATTATGATAAGTGTTATGAGAGAGGGAAACGCCAGCAAAAGTATTATATATATCCCAATCCTTTTGAGTATAGCATATATAGCCTACCTTGCGGCTGCGTTAATTTCAGGTGCGCTGGTAGGAGTGGGATAATGAAAATTTTCTCAGAAGAAAAGGCACAAGGCGGAACCGAAGCATTAGCATTGCTAGGTGTTGCTGTTGTTGTCGCAATAACAGTCGGCTTTTACCTGAAAAGCTTTGTAACAGAAGAAGTGCAGCCGGAAGTTGAAGAAAAGATATAATACTAAAAAAGGAGGATGAAGAATGGACAGGAAAGGACAAGGAGCACTAGAATACCTCCTATTAATAGGAGGCGCAATAGTGGTCGCAGTAATAGTGGTGACGCTTCTGCTCAACGTGGGAAGCTCTGGACAGACACAAACATCTGACACCGCAATAAAAGCGCTCTGCCAACAAAAAGCAGTGACTAACAACCCAAGCGCGCCATCATGTAGTGGAACGGTAGCATATGCCGGTACCACAAAGACATGTGCAGGAACATATCCAAACTGTACATACAGTTAAATTTAGTATTTGGGCGCTTTGCGCCCCATTTCTCTTTTTCTAAAGCCAAAATCCCTCAACTATAAATATTACTTCCCCCAATACATACTAGATGAAAAAAGACGAAAGGGCCCAGGTTTCAGTTGAATACCTTCTCACAATAATGTTTGCAATAGTACTAGTGATTGCAGTCACTGTAATCGCATTCAATATCACAACAATAGCAGACAGGGCACAGAAGAAAATAATCGAAAACCAAAATAGCGCAATTTCAACCATCATGAGTTAAATTGGCCTCGAATATTTTTTAGCATAAAAAAATCAACTACGTTTTTCTAGGAGCGCCTCAAAGACCAGGCGCAGGAGTCGATGAAGGTCTTTTTTTGCAGCTACTTAAAGCCTTATTAAGCGCAACCAACTTATTCAACTAATGCAACTATTCCCCGCAGTGTATGTTCTGGTTTCAACCCTTGCGCTTCTTGTGGCAACCTATACCGACCTCAAAAGCAGAATTGTCCCAAACACTTTAGTATATGGGCTTGCTATTATCGGAATTTTACTAAAAGTAACAGAATCATATTTTGTAGGAACATTTGAGCCGCTTGTGCTCTCAGCGCAAGGAGTTGCAATAGCATTCATTGCATCCTACGCACTATACAAACTCGGGGTGTGGGCAGGAGGCGATGTCAAACTTGTCAGTTGCCTTGCAATACTAAACCCAATAAATTATTCATTAATAGCAACCGAACTTGCGCTACAATATCCCCTCACTGCAATTACTCTTCCAATATTTGCAATAACCCTTATCATCTACTCAACATTTGCAGTGCTCCCTATTGGATTTGTAATGACAATTACAGCAGCTCTAAAGAGCAAAGAAATACTCTCAAACACAATATCGCAAGTAGTAAAAAAGTGGAAACAACTGCTTGGGACCTGCCTTGCACTTGCAGGAGCGCAAATTGTTTTGCAATATTTTAGAGTAAGTGAATTTGCCATATTCCCCCTACTAATTGCAATAGTGTTCTTGCCAAAAGAGCTGCGAACCGGGGCAACAATTTCACTAGCGGTTGCCGGCGCAATAATAGGCTTGCAATCTTTTATTTACAATTCACTAACAATTGCCCTGCCACTGATGGTCGGATATGGGCTTTTTTTACTATATTCAAATAGCAAAGAGGGCGCATTCAAAGAAACTATTGAAACTCAAAAACTAGAGGAAGGGATGGTTGTTGATAGCTATATTGTGGAAGATGACGGAAAAATAGAGTATGTAAAGGGGCCTTCAATAAAAACAGTTATAAAGCAGTTAATGGATAATAAGATGGAAAAAGGATTACTTGAAGATTTTAAAATAAAAGGAAAAGTTATAAGCGGCCCGAACCAAGCTGGCGGGATCAGTGAGGAGGATGCAAAAAAAATAAAGGAGGCGGCAAAAAAAGGCCTTGCACCAAAGACAATTGTAATAAAGAAAACAATGGCTTTTGTGCCTGCAATACTATTCGCCTACATCGCGCTGCAGCTTAGCGGGGATATTTTATGGAACGTTCTTTTTTATCGCTAAATTCAAAAGGCCAGGCAACAATTGAATTTTTACTGGTAATGATTGTTGCGCTCACCTACATTATTGTTGTAGTGCAGCCAAATGCCGACATTGCAGGATTTGCAGCAGAGGATGTTGCAAACATTTCAAAATTCAAATTATCAACCGAAAAGCTTGCAAATGCAATACAATATGTTTCGATTTCCGGGCAGGGAACAAAAGAGAGCATGGTGTTCTTTTTACCAATCGGTTCAACCCTCTCCTGCACATCCCCTGCAAACCAACTCACAATAAATTATCCATTAAGATCAAAAGGCAGCACCGGGTGCTTTAATGATGATGACGCTGCAGGCAATGATCCTAACAATCTCAAGAACTGTAAAAAAATAATAAACCCCGGTGTTGATTTTAGCTGCACCCCTTCAAGCGGGGTTGGAAGCGCGCAATCAACAAGTTCACGAACATATACAACATATGTGCAAAAAGATAGTGCCGGCACAATCAGCGTGCATTTCACGTGATATTTTATGAAAGGGCAGGCTAGCATTGAAATAATATTCATAGTTTCTGTTGCAATAGTTCTCGCATTTTTTGTACTCTCAAAATTTGTATCGGTGCAAGATGATGTATTTGTTTCAGCAGCAATTCGCCAAGAACTAATCGGGCAGATTGAAAAACTTGATGCAAAATATGAACTTCAAGAAATCCACAGCAGTATGTGCAGAGCAAACCCACGCGATATAATCAAAGTAGTGATTCTAATCCAGCCAACACCTAGCGGCCCTGACCAAAGTACACTAACTAGGACAACTACTGCTGCTGTGCAAAAAGTAACAGGACCTTCAAAGGATGTTACAGTAGCATACAATAACCTCGCAGCACTCGCCTGCTAGGCTCGTCAATCGTCGAATTTTTAATACTTTTATTTCCTAATCCCTAAATGGAACTGGGGGCAGTAAAATACGCAAGCCTTGCAATCGGCATAGCTGGCCTTTTACTCTTGGGATTTTTTAGCGGGGAAGAGAACCAAGAAATCAGCAAAATCGGAAAAGAGAGCATTGGCAAAAAAGTTAATCTTTCAGGAGTTATCAGAAACCTTGAAATAAGAAAAGGAAATGCATTTTTCGAACTAGAAAACCAAGGAAGGCTGCAAGCTGTTTATTTTGGCCCAAAAAGAGAACAGCTCTTAATTTTACAAAACGGCACAAAAATATCAGTGCAGGGCACAATCTCACTCTACAAAAATAAGCTGCAAATAATAGCAAGAAGCGTGGGAAAAATTGATTGAACAAATAACCTTTGCAATACTTGGAATAATTGCAGGTACAATAACCGGGCTAATTCCGGGAATTCACTCAAACACTATTGCAATTGCTTCTTTGCACCTTCCATTGCAAAACCCACAAGGGCTTGCAATATTTATTGTCACAATGAGCATTACAAATTCAATTGTGGATTCGATCCCCTCAATATTTTTAGGAGCCCCTTCAGAAGAGAGCTCAATAAATCTTCTCCCCGGGCATCGCATGCTGCTTGCAGGCAGAGGACTTGAAGCACTCTCACTTTGCACATTTAGTTCACTTTGCACATCACTTTTTTCGCTCCTTCTTTTGCCGATCTTTTTTATAATGGCAACAAATTACACTGAAGAGCTAAATTCAGTAATACCTAGCCTAATTGCCCTGACCACTATTCTAATGCTATTGCATGAGAAAAATAAAATAGCGGCTCTCATTGTAATTGCACTCTCAGCTTCACTTGGAGTAGTTGCGCTCGGTGCCGGAATTTCCGATCCGCTCTTTGCGCTAATTAGCGGTTTTTTTGGATTTAGCAGCCTTGCAGAATCAATATTTTCAAAGACAAAAATCCCAATCCAAAAAAAGCAGAGGGCAAGAAAAGAAAAATTGCAAAGCGGTTTTTTGCCGGCTGCAATATCAGGTGCGCTTGCACTATTTCCCGGAATCGGCCCGGCACAGGCAGCAACAATTGCTGGGGCAGTTTTTTCAAAGCGGTTAAGCGGCAAGGGATATCTTATGCTAACATCAGGAGTAAATAGCGCAAATTTACTGGTTGGCATTCTAATGCTCTTTGCCCTTGAAAAAAGCAGAACCGGAATGGCTGCATCTATTGCACAAATCATTGAACTTGACAGCACAACACTTTTCATTCTCCTTGCCGCTGCAATAAGTGCTGTTGGATTTGCCTGCGCAATAGTTGAAATTCTTGCAAAACCATCAATTGCACTTTTACAAAAAATAAATTACCCGCTAGCTAGCGCGGGAATAGCAATATTTCTAATATGCCTTGTTACCCTCTTTTGCGGCCCTCTTGGGCTGCTTGCTAGCATTAGCGCGTGCGCTATAGGGATTTTTGGGATAAATTCAAAAGTGCAGCGCAGCCAGTGTATGGCATTTTTGCTCCTGCCCACATTTTTAATATATCTTGGAATTGCATAGATGCAAACCAAAAAAACAAGCCCTACAACGCCCATAAATGATTTCAAGCCCATAAATTTAGAGGCCGGACAAGTCAGACTAGGCCTAGTAGGTTTGAATGCCCCATAACTTTTAAATCCGATTGAGAAGTAAATCTTGTATGTACCAAATAAAGCGCCTTACAATTGAATCAATAATAATTGCCGCAAAAAATACCTACCCACTTGAATTTTTCTCAATGCTTGGTGGAAAAAACAAAACAATCGAAGAACTTGTGGTTGTACCTGCAACTTTTGGGGAAAATTACTCATCATATAGACCAGATCTAATTCCATTTGACCAGGCAATAATTGGCACAATACACTCCCACCCATCTATCTACAATCACCCATCGGAAGCAGACCTTGATTCATTTGAAAAATTCGGGCAAGTGCATCTTATCATCAGCTACCCATACGAATTAAATACGGTCCGCGCTTTTGATAATAAGGGCAAAAAAATCACCCTGAAAGTGATAGAATGACTAAGCTTGTTCTGGTGCGCCATGGAGAGAGCTTGTGGAATCTTGAAAACAGGTTCACCGGGTGGATCGATATTGACCTATCCGAAAAAGGAATTGAAGAGTGCAAAAGGTGCGCGCAAATACTTCTCAAAAACAACTACAAATTTGACACAGTTTACACTTCCGTACTAAAAAGGGCAATACATAGCGCCTCGATAATACTTGGCACAATGGATCTTAGGGTGCCAATAATTGAAAACTGGCGCTTAAATGAGAGGCACTACGGAGCGCTTGCCGGGCTAAATAAACAAGAGATGCGGAAAAAACACGGAGAGAACCAGGTCTTTATGTGGAGAAGAAGCTATGACATTGCCCCTCCTGCACTTGGAAAAAATGACCCAAACCCTGCAAAAGACCCAAGGTATAAATCATTAAAAAAAAGTGAAATACCTCTCACCGAGAGTCTCAAAGATACTGTAGATCGAGTTATACCTTACTGGAAATCTGAACTTGCCCCTGCCTTAAAGAGCGGAAAGAGCATACTAATTTGTGCCCACGGAAATAGCATTCGCGCGCTAATAAAACATATTGACAAAATTTCAAATGAAGAGATACCAAAACTAGAAATCCCCACAGGAAAACCACTTGTATATGAATTTGGGAAAAACCTAAAACCTATAAAACATTACTATCTGGAATAGCGGCGCAAGCTTTATCAATAAGAAAAACCTATAAAGTAAAAATGCACTCAGACGGCCAGACAAGTATTGACCTGCTACTTACATTCATGGTCGCGCTTGTACTTTTCTCATTTCTGAGCGTACATTTTGATGATCTTAGCTCTCAAATAGAGGAGGAATCAAAAAGAAACTCCGCCAAATCAATACTGCTTGATGCATACGCTACTATAGGATCGGTAAAAGCGTACTCATTGCGAGATGTGGAGTACACATCCCCCACACTTAAAATTGCCCAAACCCAAGAGTTGCTCAATTGCCGAATAAGCATAAACCCCGGAGCATCTACACTACAAGTAACATCAACTACACTACCATCACCCGTGGAATACAGAAGCATTGACCTAACAGGCGTGACATTTTCTGCACAAAGTTTTGACTGCGGCAGCAGAATAACCATAAGCGCAAACACGTGAGACAATGACAAAAATGCAAAAAGGCCAGATATTTTCAATCGATTTTTTGATAGCGGCAACACTCACAGTTCTTGCAATTGGCCTTCTTCTCGGATATTATGAAACAGCAGCAACTTATGAAAAAGAAACCAGAATGAAAAATGAGTTCACTGCAATAGCCCTAAATGCGAGTTCAATACTACTTGAAAAAAACCCCTGCATTCGAAGCGCTGGATTTAGTTCACAAGGATATAATGTTACTGGCTGCTCTGAGGAGACAAATTTTAATAATTTCTCCAAAACGCAGCTCATGATACCTACTGGATTTAATTGCTACATCCACTGGGAAGGCCCTGACCCTTACAATGGGACACTGGGTGGCTGCAATCAAACGGACCCCGGGACAACCCCATTAGACATTGTATCAATACAAAGGCCATTTGTCTCCCCACCACTCTCAACCGGCCTAACAAAGGCAGGTTATGAAAAATGCATTGAGGAAAATAATTGCCAGGATACTTACCTAGAATTCACACTCACGGTGAAAATATGGAAATGAAAGGGATAATATTCACAATAGATGCAGGGCTTGCAATTGCAATAGTGATAATGACACTTGCAGCAATTGCCGCGCTCAGTTTCTCAGGATCTGGCGACGCTGCAACCAAAGGGCTTCTTTTCTACAAATCAGCAGATGATGCTGTGCAAAAATATTTAGATAACAGTACTAGACCCGAGCCAGATGTTAGCGGAAACAATGTCCACTGCTATCAATTATACGGATATGCAGGAGATGGAACTGTCAACGAAAAGGTGGAGATATGCCAAAAAGCGGGATAAAGGGAACAATTGCAGCAGTAGTTGCGGCCGGCGCAATGATACTTATCATATTCACATTCAATATATCGCTCTCCGGGGAAAATAACAATGAGACATTTACCAAAATACAGCTTGCAAGGGATAATTCCCTAAAAACCGAGAACATAATAAGGCTACTTGACAAAGCCACAGCCGACGGATACTACGACAGGTTAGACATTTCATGCAATTCATCAGATTCAAGTCTTGTAAATAGCTATTTCACCCAAGTAATATCAAATACAACCCAGGGCTCTGTTGGAAAGGAGACATTCAAATGCACATTCACATCAGGCCCTAGTTTTAATGCGCCTAATCTTACGGCAAGCGGGACACTTGAATGCACATCCAAGATAGGAGACTTTACAACAAAGCATCGCAGGTTTTTTTCATTTGATAAGACTGCGGTCTCTAGTGGTGGAGCGTGCACAATAATAGATGCTATCTCAGGATGCATGGAGCAGCCAACATTTAGCTGCCCTTAAATAATTTTGAAACAATCTTTTGCGACCCTGACCCATACTGCATTGCCTTCTTCGGTTTCATTGCAATAGAAGATGGGACCCCAAAAAGTACTGCAAGTTCTCTTATGGGGGCTTTTCGCAACCCATCATTTGCAGAAAGAATTTTTTGTGAAGGCTCAATTGCCATTGCCTTTTGCAAAAAATTTAGTGAGAGCAAAGGAACCCTCAATTCTAGCGAATTTGCAGCAAACACCAAATCATCCCTATAAAGATTTCTAGACCACATGCGCATTAGTGAAACCCAAATCTGCTCTTCAACTCCGGTATAGCCCTTCTCTTTGAGAACTGAGAGATAATTTGAGTAACCTGCAAATACCTCATCGCTTCCTTGCCCGCAAAAAACTACTTTATAGCCATCTTGCGCAATTCTTTTAGCGCAGGCTAGCTCCGGGACAGCAAGGGCTATTTGCATCTCATCAAAAAATGAGAGTATTTTTACCGATTCAAGTGCAAGTTTCTGGATATCTTTTTGCGACATCACAATTTTTACCAATGGAAGGCCTAGCTCTTTTGCTGCTATTTGCGCGCTTTTTAAATCATAACTCCCTTTAGTTCCTGCAACATAGAGCTTTGTATTTTTTACTTTTTGGGAAACTGCACGCGCAACAAGAGACGAATCCACCCCTCCACTAAAAATCACTGCAGCAGACTCTAACCCATCACACTGCATCGCAATTGTTTTTTCAAATTCGTTTTTTAGGGAATTGATAGACTGTATTTGCGGAGCTGATTTTTTAAAATCTTCAAGAGTGAAAATTTTTTTAACCTGTAAACCTGACTCTGAAATTTCAAGTACATGTCCCGGTTCAAGAGGCCGTGGAAATAGGATATCAATTTTCATCAAAGCTGCAGGCTCTGAAGCAAAGGCTGCACAAGAACCATTCTCCCCATACCAGAGCGGCTTAAATCCCACTGGATCGCGGAATGCGTACAATTTTTTCCCGTGCAAAATTCCAACTGCATACTCTCCAATTGCTTTTTGCATAAATTCCAAAAGCGCAGAATCAAAATCAATCTTTAACTTTTCATCAAAAAATCTTGCAATCACCTCTGAATCTGAAACTAGAGGTTTTGCGGAAGGATTCAAATCTTTGTAGTTGTAGATCTGGCCATTGTGCGAAATTGAAATATCACCAGAACTAAGTGGTTGGATCCCATATCCGGTAGTTGAGAGAAGGCAATGAGCAAGAGCTAAATTAGAAGATGGAAGGGGAAGAAGAGCTTTTGTGGATTTTGCTTTTCTTTGATCATTTGGTGTTTTTATGCCAAATGCTTCTGGGCCTCTGTGCAAAAGGCTGCATATGAGCTTGTGGGCGAGCATGGGCGCATCCGAGCGCTTTGAATAAACCCCTATAACAGAACACATAGAAGTGATTTAGCCTAATAAAGATTTAAGAAATAGAGAGCAGGCGCAAAAATGATCCATAATCTTTGCGGGGAGTTTAGCAATCTGCCTTAGAAAAACCAAAACACTATATAAAGAAGCCCAAAGAAACAAATTATGAAAAGAAATATTTACGCTGCCCTACTAATTGGCACAATCCTAATAATCGGAGTATTATACATCGAAGGGGTTTTGGGAAAATTCCCTTCACAAACAGAACAAAAAATACAAATGCAAATAACATCCGATGCGCTAACCGGGAGCGAAAATACCAGTGCTAATGACTCTGAATCTGCCCACAAACAAATTGAACTAAAAAGCACAACTGACCATGAAATTTACTTAAAAACTTAAAAATCCCTAATAGGCCTCTTCAGGGCTTAAGGGACTTCTGTGCTTTGGGTGTTTAGAACAAGGATGCGGCTAAACATTATAGTAATATTCGCCACTTCTTTTTTGCTGCTGGTCTAGTTGCGAACCCGGCTTATTTGCCCGCGGCCTACCCGAGCCCGGATCTCGCCTATAGGTAATATCCATTCCTCGTAAAAATTTATTCATGCCATCTTGCATTGAAACTGCCCCGGCGGCAAACCCCTCAACAGATGCAATGCCATCAAAAACAATCAAGCGATCGCTAACATAATCTTGGAACAAAATGTCATGGTCAACTACCATGCAGATTTTTTTATGGGAATCAACAACCGATCTTATTGTATCTGCCATTGCAAGCCTATCTTCAATATCAACAAATGCTGAAGGCTCATCTAGAAGCACCATATCGCTCTGGCGGCACAAAGCTAGCCCTACTGCAACTTTTTGTAGTTCGCCACCTGATAGTTCAGAGAGATTATGATGGGAAAGATCAGTTAGGGCAAGTCTTCTATCCACTTCGCTTTTGAAAATCCCCCTATCAATATCTTGAGAATCTATAAAATCCCCAACACTAATTCCTTCTTGCGCGCTAATATATTGCGGTTTATATGAAACCTTAAGGCCCAAATCCACTGAACCGGAATCTGGCTTTTCAATTCCGGCAAGCATTTTTACAAAAGTGGTTTTGCCAATCCCGTTTGGCCCCAAAATGCCCAAAACCTCAGCTTCGCGTAAATCCCCTGGCTCAACATGCAGGGAAAAAGAACCCAAAGTTTTTTTGAGGGCAGGATAGGACCCTATGACGCGCTTTTTTTTATAATCAGTTGAGGGCTTTACTTCAAACTTTAATTCTTCACGCCTAAACCTCACGTTCTCATCAGAAACAAAGCCTTCCAAAAATTCATTTATCCCATTTTTTGCGCTCTTCTGATTTGACACTATCCCGTAAACAGATTTTTTCCCATATAAAATGTTGATATAATCGCTCAAATAATCAAGAACAGCTAAATCATGCTCTATTACCATGACACCTTTTCCGGCATCGGCTAGAGATCGAATAAGCTTTGCTGCATTGAGGCGCTCTTTTACATCAAGAAAAGAAGTAGGTTCATCAAAAGCATAAAAATCGGCACTCTTGCACGCGGCTGCTGCAATTGCAACGCGCTGCAATTCCCCGCCGCTCAAATCTGAAATTTTCCTATGCATGATTTTTTCCAAATTGAGCAACTTAGAAACAGAATCAAGCACCCCCCTCTCATCCGCCTTTTCTAAAAGCTTCTTGCAAGTACCATCAAAAATCTTTGGAATATCAGTGATATTTTGCGGCTTGTATGAAACCTTCAACTTGGATTCTTTCAGTCCAAAAAAATACGCCTGCATCTCTTTTCCGGCAAAATGCGAAATCACAGAATCATAATCTGCATCTTTTTCATAGTGCCCTAAATTAGGGACAAGCTGGCCTGAGAGGGTTTTTAGAATTGTACTCTTCCCAATCCCATTTCTTCCAATAAGCCCTACAACAGAACCATTTTTTACATAAGGGAGGCGGTAGATACGAAAATTATTTTCCCCAAACCTGTGCAACATATGTTGCGGCGATAGTTCCTGTACAAGATTTTCAATATAAATGCAATCAACCGGGCATTTTATCACACAAATATTGCAGCCAATACAGAGATCTTCTGAAATAATAGGAATAATGCGCTTTTGCTCCTCTAGCCCTTCCGGAAGCGTAATGCACTCCTTTCCCGCCCTATTTACCGGACAGACGTTTCCGCATATATAATTGCACCCATCGCCGTTAATGCAGCGCTCCTGCTCTAGTACTGCTACCCTAACCATGTAGCAAAAATGCCCCTGGAACCTTTAAAAAAGGCTTTTTGACATTGAATAGGTATGCAAATAGTAAAAATTGACCGCAAAAACCACCAATTTGAGGTAGTCCCACATAGCTTTGATGACCTGTGGCATCTTGAAAGACTTATTGAAAAAGGGGACAGGGTTAGCGGGACATCTGAGAGAAAAATCAAACCCAAAGAGGAAGGCGACAAACCCTATAAAGAAAAAATATATGTCGAACTCGAGGTTGAAAAAGTAATATTTCACGAATCTACAAACCAACTACGCATACAAGGAACTGTAGTAGCGGCAAAGCCGGAAGAACTAGTGCCACTAAAATCCCACCACACAATAGAAGCAGAAGTGGGAAAGAGCATCAATGTTACAAAAAAATCACTCAAAAATTTCCATGTTGAGCGGCTTCAACGGGCAAAAAATGCAAGTGGGCACGAAAAAGTGCTGCTCGTAATAATGGATGATGAACAGGCTGATTTGGTATTTTTAAAAGACACAGGAATTGATACAAAGGCCAGAATAATTGCACAAAAAGAAGGGAAAATGTTTAAAACCGGCGAAAAAGGGAAAACCAAACCATACTTTGAAGAGCTCTTAAAAAAAATACTCGATCTTGGCAGCTCAAAAATAGTGGTAGCCGGCCCTGGATTTGAAAGACAGAATTTTGAAAAATTTTTAAAAGAAAAATCCCCCAAACTACAGGTAATATTTGAATCTACAAATTCAGTTGGCATTACCGGGATAAATGAACTGGTAAAGGGCGGAAAAATCGACAAAGTTATAGAAGGGTTCCATTCAACAGAAGAAGCAAAAGCAGTTGAGCGCGTACTTGCTTCAATCTCACAAGAGATGTGCGCTATTGGACAAAAAGAAGTACTCGAATCTGTACAAGCAGGGGCGTGCCAGGAAATAGTGATTCTTGAGAGCAAAATGCACCAAAAAAACCAAAATATAGAGAAAATATTAGATAGCGCAGAACAATTTGGCGCAAAAATATTTTTTGTAGCAGATAAAAGCGAACCGGGAAAACAACTGGATGGAATGGGCGCAATTGCAGCGGTTTTGCGCTACCGCAAGAAATGGTGAAACGCAAAAATATTAATTAATTCTCTGCTCAAACCACTCGACTTTTTTTTGCTCAACTAGCTCTTTAATTCTGCGCTGCTTTTGCGATAAGGTTGAAGAGGCGGCTTTGAACTCTGCAAAAACAATCCTATCATCCTCAAATGCTACTCCGTCAATTGGGCTCCCCAAAAACCTGAAATTTTCTGAAGTGAAAGGGAAACCCTTTGTAAATGGTATGAACTGCTCTGTCATCTTTCCATATTTAACTGATTGGGAGGATTTTGAGAACTGCACATTTGCAACAAGGCGCTCAAGAGAAGAAATGCGCAAGAGCAAAAAAACCACCAAAATAAGTAGGCCTAAAGCAATTGCTGCAAAAAAAAGAACCAAAAAATCCATGGAAGAGAAATGGTCAAGGGAGTTAAAATAATAACCGCACACCCCCAAAAGGGCATTAAAGCCTTTTGATAGCAGCTTTTTGGTATGGAGAGCAAAATAGCCAAGTTTTATGAAAAAGTGATAGGCGCAATAGAGAGCGGCACTGTCACAAATAAAGAACAACTTGGCAAATACAAGTTAAAGGCCGGAAAACAAATAGGCATTGCCACATTGCCTTCAAACCCCAATATATTGATGCACGCAAAAACCCCATCCGAACAGATGGTGCAACTTCTCTCAATTAAGCCCCTTAGAACTCTCTCAGGAGTTGCCCCGGTTGCAATAATGACAAAACCGATAAGCTGCCCGCACGGAACATGCATATACTGCCCAGGAGGGCCTAAAAGTGTATTTGGCTCTGTGCCACAATCATATACCGGGCACGAACCTGCTACTATGCGCGCAATTTCAAATAACTACGATTCATACAAGCAGACAATGAATAGGATATGCCAATACTACGCAATAGGCCATAACCCCGAAAAATTAGAACTCATAATAATGGGAGGGACATTCCCTAGCTTTCCACAAGAATATCAAAATGAATTTATTGGAGAAGCATTTAGGGCAGCAAATGATTTTTCCGAAATGTTTTTTGATATGCAAGGAAAATTTGAAGCAGAAAAATTCAGCGAATTCTTCACAAACAAAATGGGAAAAACCCCAGACCTTGCGCAAAACCAAAAACCCTATACACTACTAGATGTGCAAAAAGAGCATTTGCGAAATGAAAAATCCCACGTGCGCATTGTAACACTTTGCATTGAAACAAAACCGGATTGGAGCTTTGAAAAAGAAATAAATTCAATGTTAGAACTCGGGGCAACACGCGTTGAAATAGGAGCGCAAAGCATCTATAATGAGGTGCTAAAATATACAAACCGCGGGCACACAATTGAAGATACAATAAAAGTAACCCAACTTCTAAAAGATAGCGCCCTTAAAGTGACATACCACATAATGCCAGGCCAGCCTCAATCAAACCCACAAAAGGACATTGAAATGTTTTCTGAACTATTTGAAAATGAAAATTATTGCCCGGATGCTCTTAAAATTTACCCCTGCATGGTAATGCCTGGAACTGCACTTGCAAAATTATATGAAAACAAAAAATTCATACCCCTTACTACTGAACAAGCAGCAGAAATTATTGCACAAGGATTTAGATACATACCAGAATATGTAAGAGTGCACAGGGTGCAACGGGACATACCCACAAAATACGCGCTTACCGGAATTGACAAGAACAATCTTCGCCAAATAATAGAAGAAAAAATGAAAGAGCACTCAATAGTGCAGCGTGACATACGCTTTCGTGAGAGTGGAATAAAATCCCAAAAAGGAATTTTTACGGATTATTCTAGTGTTGAACTAATCGAGAGAAGATACAAAGCAAGCGGATCAGAAGAAGTATTCATATCATTTGAAGATACTACAAATGACATCATACTCGGATTTTGCAGGCTACGAAAACCGAACAAACCGTTTAGGCAAGAATTCACCCCCACTACTGCTTGCATTCGCGAACTGCATGTATTTGGCTCTGAAGTCGGGATTGGAAAGCACAATCAGAGCAGCTCCCAACACAAAGGATTTGGGAAAAAAATGGTGGAGCATGCTGAGGAAATTGCCCGCACAGAATTTGGCTACGATAAAATGCTTGTAATAAGCGGAGTTGGAGCGCGAGACTACTACTCACGCAAACTAGGATACCAAAAGAGCGGAATTTACATGGCTAAAAATCTAAAAAATTAAGGCAGCACTAAACTAAAAAAAGAATCGAAGAGCTGGAATGGAAGAAGCGAAAAAGTAAAAAATGGAAAACCCGAAAGCGGAGCTGCGAACTTTCCCTTAAGGGTTGGGCGCACATTCAATTCAGACGAGAAACTCTGCACTATTACATTCTCCTCTTGTGAAAATGCCCTAAAAGTAAAAGGCTGAACTCCCGACGTTTGCGGAGAGACCACAAGCTCAATATCCTCAACACTATTTGGCTTTAGAACAGCGCCTCTTGAAGAAAACCAATTACTTGGAAGAGAAGAGGAAACAGATACAGTTGCAGGGGCAATTGAAGAATTTGAAATCGTGACATTATAAATTACCTTTGCCCCGACATAATAAAACTCATCTCGCGACTTTCTTACAAATGAAACATCAAGAAGATTCTTTTTTACAGCTACTTTAATTGTTGCAGATTCAACTATCCCTGAATTTTGCGAATTAGAAAATAGCACTTTTAGAGAATAAATATTACTCTGCGCCCCACTTGGAACCTTTATGCGCAAAACAAGAGAAGTATCAGTTCGCTCTTTTGCAACAACTTCCCAACCAGCAGGAATTGAAGGAGCAGCGATATCAATTGTGTCCCACTCAAATTCATATCCTGAATTGTCCGAAAAAATCAAATCAAAAGTCTGGCCCCCTGAGAGCTGGCCGGCAGTTATCGAGGCCCCATTTTGCATTGTAATTTCCTGCGGATATGTCATTGTAATATCAGCTAGGCAAATAGATGAAAAAAAGAGCAAAAATGCCCCAAAAAGCAACTTAGAGTGCATAAAATCTAATATGAAGTAAGACAGAAAGGTAGAAAAACAATTGGTTAAAGGCCTCTTAATAGGCGAAAAAATGCAAAAAACAGAGCAAGAAGGCAGATTTGAGATGATAAAGGCAAGGCATAAGGCCACATACCAAACCGCCCTACTACAGGGAAAAGTTGACGAGCAGATGAGAGAACTCTGCTCATTTATAGCAGGCACAAAAGGATTTTACACCTCAAGCTGCTGTAGCGGAAGAATAATGCTACTGGAAAAGCGAGGGGAGAAGAAAAAAGAGAATTTTTTCCACCGCAAATGGCACCGAGAAATTACAAAAGAAGAACTCTTGGAAGGATTTAAAGAAAAAATAAAAGGGGAACTATGGTTTAAAGTCGAGCCATTTATCCTGCACATTGGCTGCAAAACACTAGAAGATGCAAACAAAATCCTTAGCGCAATGAAAAAAGCAGGGGTTAAACGCGGCGGAATAATGATTGCACAAAAAGAAAAATTCCTAATAGAACTGCAAGGCACCGCATCGATTGGGCTCCCAATTAAAAAAGCAGAAAAAGAACTTGTAACCGAACAATACCTAACCCACTCAGTACTTGGAAAAGCCAACACTTTTATTAGCAACAACTACAAAAGGCTAAAAAAACTCGAAGAAGAACTTAGCAAGGATTTGGAGTAGAGAAATTGAGATTATTTTTAGCAGTGCAGATCCCTTCTACAATAAAAGAGCAAATAAATAAACTATATCTCAAAAACTTAAATTCTGCACAACTAAAAATTGTCCCTGCAAATAATTTACACATTACTCTTTGCTTTATCGGGCAAAAAAACAATAAAACCGCAAGAGAAATACTTGGAAAAATAGGAAAAATAGAATTCACTCCTTTCAAAATAAAATTATCCCAACCAGGACAATTTGAAAGAAGGGTTTTGTGGATCGGAATTTCTCAAGGAACAGAGCAATTGCATTCTCTGCATCAACAAATTTTACAAGCAACAGGAATTGAGAGCAAATTCAGTGCGCATATTACAATTGCAAGAAATAAAAATATGGAAAAAAAACAATTTTTAGAACTTGAACAGAGGATGAAAAATAGCACAGAACTTGAATTTGTTGCACAAAAAATTTCACTAATGCAATCAAAACTAACTTCAAATGACCCTATTTATGAAGAATTAGAAGAGAGCACTTTTTCAAGAACAGATTCCGGCCTGTAGTAGTACTGCTGAATGAGATTTTCAACATCCGGGGCTGCAGAAATATTATTTTTTAGCATCCACTCCAAAACCTTTTGGCGAACATAAATTTCCCTTTCAATTTCTTTTTTTGGCTTGAGGGTTTTTGCGGCAAGAATATCAAGAACATTCATCGGAACATCTGTTCTTCTAATAGAATCGCTCCTTCTGTCCCACTCATACACATTACTCAAAAGCGCCTGGGATTCCATCGAACTAACTTCAGTAACAGCCAAAACCCTTCTCTCAATCCCCTTGCCCTTTACATAAATCCTAAACTGCACCACAATTATATTGAGAAGAGGAATCATTGATTCTGGAACGCTCATTGGTTCAGCCTTGAGGCGCAGCAGCATCTCTTTTGCTGAATTACTATGAAGCGTTCCCAAAATGCCCTTATGGCCAGTGTCCATTGCCAAAAACATTGTCTGGGCCTCCTCGCTACGCACTTCCCCCACAATGAGTCTGTCCGGCCTCATCCTCATGGCATTTTTCAAAAGATCATCCATACTAACCCCCTCCTGGCCCTTCATTTTTGGCCGCGATTCCATCTGGATCCAATTCTCCCTCTTACCAAGCTGGATTTCAAGTGTATCTTCAATTGAAATAATCCTCTCTGGTTGGCGGATAAAACCTGAAAGGGCATTTAGGGTTGTGGTCTTTCCGGAGCCAGACCCGCCACTAACAATAATGTTCATAGGTTCAATCCCCACACCTTCAACCATAACCCACATGAACGCCGCAAGCTCGCTTGAAAATGTACTATTTTTTATTAACTGGATAATACTCATCGGAACTGAACTAAATTTTCTAATAGTAAGGCTTGGGCCAAAAGGGGTAACAAAAGAAAAAGTCGCATTTGCACGATTGCCATCCGGCAATCTGGCATCTAGAAGGGGGCGATCAGCATCAAATGTCTTCCCCACGCTCTTTGCAATTTTTTGCAAAATCAAATCTAAAGATTTTTTAGAGCTAAAAGCTATATTTGTCCTGCAGTGGCCATATTTTTTATGGAAAACAAAAATATTGCGCTCATAACCATTTACCATTATCTCCTCAAGGCCCTCATCTTCAATAAACGGAGCAAGCACTCCATAACCAACAGAATCCGCAAGAGAAAGTGAAGCTACCAGCGGGAAATTTCGCATCTTTGGAAAATACTCCTGCAAAATTGACATCAAGGCAAGCTTTGTGGAATTAAAATCATCAGTTGCCATCAGCGAATCGTGGAAATCGTTGTATGTAATCGGCTTTATTATGCGCTCGCGAAAATCAGCTAAGAATTTTTTTGGAAAAACCTTTGACATTGACTGCTCTGCCTGTTCAAAACTAACCTTGCCCAAAATCAGCGAAACCAAAGCATCCTTTAGCTGCGCCTCCTCTTGCGAAAACTGAGGGTCCTTCACAGCATATTGCGGATAAGGAAATCCTTCAGAAATGCTCACGCGGCCGTAAGATTCCAATACACTGCCCTTCTGGCCATCATTATCCATTTTTCTCCCCTACAAATAGCTATTTATTATACAATATTTTACTATATAAACACCAAGGATAGTGGACTAAATGGAAAAGATACTAAAAACGGTTTTGAAAAAAATTACACCTACGCAAAAGGAAATTTCCGAGCAAAAAAAATTCGCGCAGCTCATAATATCGCGCATAATGAAAATTCCAGGAAAACACCAAAAAGCTGAACTTGTAGGAAGCATTGGAAGAAGCACACACCTTGCAGGGGATAATGATATTGACATATTTGTATTCTTCCCAGAAGAGCTAAGCCGCGAAGAATTTGAAAAAGAGGGAATTCGCATCGGAAAAGCAATCTTTAAAGGCGAGAATTGGGAAACAGCCTACTCCGAACACCCCTACATACGCGGAACAATCGGAAAATACGATGTTGAAATAGTACCGGCGTACAATGTGCTTGACCCAAAAAACATGAAAAGCGCAGTTGATAGAAGCCCCTTCCACAACCAATACATTATATCGCAAATGATCAGTGGGCAAGAGCAGCAAGTTAGATTACTAAAGCAATTTATGAAAGGAATAAAATGCTACGGAGCAGACCTTAGTTCAAACGGCTTTCCCGGCTATGTTGCCGAAATACTAATACTAAAATATGGGAATTTTGAAAAGTGCATCCAAGAGGCAGCGCAGTGGAAAGAGAAGCAAGTAGTCGATCTTGCAAATTACTACACAAAAGAAGGAGCAGAACATAAATTCAACACGCATTTTGTAGTAGTTGACCCTGTTGATAAAAATAGAAACGTGGCAGCAGCGCTCTCTCTAAACCAATACGCGCGCTTTATTGCCGCGGCAAGAGCCTTTTTGGAAAAACCTTCATTCAATTTCTTTTTCCCAAAAAATCACAAACCATGGAGCACAGCTGCCCTTAAAAAATTCCTCAAAAAAACCGAACTTACTGCAATACATCTTGGCTATCCCAAAGGCGCAGTTGAAGATGTGATGTGGGGAAGCTTGCGAAGGCTTGGCGCAAAAATTGCAACACAAACACAGGGAGCCGGTTTTATTGTAAAGCGCAGCTCACAATGGCTCGAACACCCAAAACACATGGCAATAATTTTAGAACTCGAATCAACAAAACTAAATTCAGTCAAAGTAATAACCGGGCCATCTGTAATGGATTCAAATAACTCTATGAGCTTTATCAAATCCCATCCACACCCACTATCAGGGCCGCGCATTGAAAACGGGCGCTGGGTATTGGAAATTGAAAGGGAGCACACACAAATTTCACAGTTCCTCACACACCTTTTCAAAAAACTCAAAAAAGAAGAAAAAGAACTCATCAAAAAAGCTATCTCGCAGCGCTTCCAAATACTTAACGAAAAATCAATAATAGGCCTATACAAA
Organism: archaeon; assembly: GCA_035289625.1. Taxonomy (GTDB): domain Archaea; phylum Iainarchaeota; class Iainarchaeia; order Iainarchaeales; family Iainarchaeaceae; genus UBA10205. The sequence continues at coordinate 27,504 of DATDWP010000028.1, forward strand.
AAGAACAAGAACTTCTCCTCTTTTCTCACTGCATACCTAAAAGGAAAAGAAGAGTTTTTGGAGCGCTAAACCAAAGTGGGAATCATGAAGCAGCTAAAAAAAGAACCTGAAAAAGAAGAAAGTCTTACGAAGGAGATATTTGTAGAGAAATTAAGTTCATTATTGGGTGCCAAAAAAGAGACCATCTCATTTGGAGTTGTTCGAAACAGCCTTTCACAGAAACAATTTCAAACTGCTATCTCATATTTTAATATTCTTTTTCCACACCCACAAATAACAGAAGGGTTCACCGGGGCAACTGATGATTTGTTGGATAAAGTTTTTTCCGCGGTCAAAAATCACAAACCAATTGACATGTACATGGCTTTTGGCGGACGTATTTCTGGCGAAGTTCCCCTCGGTATTTTAAAATATGTTTATTATACTGCGCAGGTTTCCGAGGAAGCTTCAAAATTATTCGGTAGACACCCAAAAACAACCATTCTTTTGACAAATTCCCATTACCTAAGTGAAATAATGGGGTTTCCTTTAGAGGAGGCAAAAAAAGCCGAGAGTTTTCAGAGGCACGTATTGGAAAAGGGATTGAATCGTATTTGCACGCGCATAGGTGTCCCGAATACGGCATTTCAAATTGTTTCTTATGACGAATTACGAAACACCCCAGAAGGACGCCGATTTGTCAAAGAATTTTTAGAAAATAAAAAAATTACGATTGGCAAAAGTGGTTTTGAATCCCTGGTTAATATGGCTAAAAAAGCCAAACAGGTCGATAGATTTGAAGCTGAACGTCTGGCCGAAAACTACGCTAAAGAACAAGTTGTTGAATCCAGCTTAATTATGCATTTGTTCAAACCTGCTTTCAAAATAGTTGAACCAAGCGAAGAAATTTTTGACGTTGTCGAACGGCAAAATGGCTTGCCAGAAGTCACCAAGAGGCCTTCTATTGTACTAAGAGGCCAGCGGAAAAATGCAACAGATATTCACATTGTTGGGCCAGCATATCACCCACACGACAACCACCCGATTGACAATGTAATAAAATACCGTGGCGGTGATATTTCAAGCTTTTTGGCAAAACACAAATTAGTGAGTAGAGGAGACTTAATACGGATGGCAGTGATGCACAAACACGCACCAAAGCATTTATTGGATACTATGCAAAATAATCCTAATATGACTTATGCCGGTTTGCGAAATACAGATAGAAGCGGCTTTAACAAAGTCCGAAATTTTGTCAAGGCTTCGCTCACTACATTCCACGAATCAAGAAAAAAACCAAGAAGAAGGGTGCGTCTTTGAAACGTAATCTTATAATTGCAGATTATTCGTCTCTTCAATCGCCAGTCACAAAAGATATTTTGAAAATTTTAACAAATGTAAATATTTCGCAATACCCTGACCCACTCTATTCAAACCTAAAAAAATGCATTGCAAAATATTGTGGAATAAGCTCAAATAATATAGCGGTAGGAAATGGCGCTGATGACTTGATACAGCTAATTACATCCGTTTTTGGAAAGCGAATTGTAATTCCAACTCCGTGTTTCATTACATATTCACTTTCAGCCAAAACCCTTAGAAAAAAAATAAAATTCATAAACTGTATAAAAAAAGGCCGATTTAAGCTTCCAAAAATTCGATTAAAAAAATATGATATTCTCTGGATCGCAAATCCAAACAATCCACTCGGAGAATATCTACCTATAGAGGAAATTTTATCCAAAATTTCAGGAAATGGAATAACAATAATTGATGAAGCGTACATTGAATTTACCGGAAAGCAAAAAGTGAGCCCACATCTTTTGAAAAAATCGGGTTTGATAATTTTAAGAAGCTTTTCAAAAGGCTGGCCATTAGCCGGTCTTCGAGTAGGTTATGTTATATCAAACCCAGCAGTAATTCGACAACTCGAAAATCAGAGACTTTTATTTCCAGTTAATGCAGTGGCAAATACCTTGGTTCCGATTTTATTGGAAAAAAATAAATTATATCAAATAGAAAGGGAAATAGCAAGAAAAACTTCTCTTGATTTTGTGAAAATTTTTCAAAATAGCGGTCTTCGAACCAGTAACAGTGTAACAAACTTTTTTTGTGTACAATTCCAAAATACAATTCAAGCGGCTAGATTTTATAGAGAAATTTCAAAACAAGGCGTTCGTATATTACCCCCTAATGACAAGGAATTTGTAGGATTGCCTTCTAACTACCTTAGAATTTGCATCCCTAAAATAAAAAATGTAAGCCGCATGAAAGCAGCTATTAAAAAAACACTTCAAACCTTGAAACATAGGTAAGGTTTCATCCCAGGCAATAGTTACTTGTGGAATCCTTTTTATCATCCAATCACTTTTGGCGGGCCCGGAGGGAGTCGAACCCTCAACCTTTCGCTTCGAAGGCGACTGCGCTATCCATTGCGCCACGAGCCCTTGGGTAGAAAGTATTGGGGTCAAGTTCATTATTTAATATCTCTTTTCTTTTGGCATAGGAAATATTTGTAGGGCAAAATCCAAATTTTTGCCAGATCTGATATCTAGAAATTTGAGAATTGTTCATAAAACCTATATTCCGAATCCAGCTATTAAGGCTCGAATAACCTCTCAAATAGATGAGATACTTTATATGAGAATATGAATATGTTGGCTTTGCAACTAATTGAGTGCAATTAAACCCGGTTTTTTGTAGAATAGAAAATACACCATCTGAAAGTTGCTTAGAACAAACACCTAGCTTAATTACAGGATAGGAGTGTTTTTTCTTATCCCCATGAACCTTTTTAAAGCTTCCCCACAAGAAAATAGTAGTAAACTTGGAAAGGCAAATTTTATGAAAACATGCATTACAACAAACAAGGTCGTAATAAATGACTTTATAGAATTCCACTGCCCGAGCTGCAATGAGCGAATAGTACGAAGCCTTGAAGCGCGCGCAAAGAGCTTATCATATAAGTGCCCAACATGCAGCTTTAGCGGCCCATGAAGATATTTCTATTTTGTGATTAATATGCCAGATAAAACATTACTAATTGTTAGAATAAATGCAAAAGATATGGAAAAACTTGATGAAACAGTTGAGGCAATTAAGGGAATAAAGAGCGGGGCTGTAAAGGATGTTCGAAAAGAACCCATTGGTTTTGGAGTCCAGATCATAAAAGCAGGAATATTGATTGATTCAAAAGACCAATCACTCCCGGAAAAAGTGCTAACAGAAATAAACGCGCTAGCAGAAGTTGAAGATGCTGAAATTGAAGGCATGACACTACTCTAACTTCTAATTTTATTTACTAAAAAGGGCGGAATTCCTTTTTCTTTTAAATTTATTGCACTGTTTTGGGCTATTTACTATTTGGAAGATGTACTGCCAGATTTTATTCGTTTATAGGTCGAAAAAAGAAAATTTGTAGTTGTTATTGTATAGAGAATGAGTGCTAGCAAAAAGAAAAGCGGATTTGAATAACCCACTATAAACATCATAACAAATATTGCAAGAAGCAAATTTTTTGAAACAAACATCTCAACTCCCGATATAACAAACCACATTGCAATAAAAGTGGTTGCGAGGAAAAAATCATTTATTACATAGGAGATGAAAAAATAGCCAATTAGCACTGCCGCAAAATATAATTGGCCGTTGCCCTTGCGCGTGAAAATATTTACAACAATTGCAAGATAGATCAGCGCGGTTATCACTAACTTGAAGATTTCAAGCCCTGCTTCAAAAATCTGATCGGACATCAGCACAATAAGAAGTGGGAATTATTATTAGTTGCCAAGACCTATTTCTACATAACCCTACCCTGGGCGTTACCCCTTTTGGAAAAAATTAAAAATCACTGCTCCGTTGGCTTGCATTTTCCCCACTTACAATATATATTCTTTCTTAGGAAAATTAGTTCAGATGATCAAAAGCATTTATTTGGAAAACTGGAAAACCCATTTGAAGAGCCAATTTGAATTTGCCAAAGGCACGAATGTAATAGTTGGAATATCCGGGGCTGGAAAAACATCAATAACCGATGCAATATCCTACGCGCTATACGGAACATTCCCCTCACTTGCAGCCCGCAAAGTGAGCCTTGAAGAAACCATAATGTCAAAACCACTAAAACAACAAACAACAACAATAAGGCTAGAATTTGATTATTCCAATAAGAGCTACCAAATTGAGAGAACTTCTAGAAGAAACGGCATGAGCGAAGCCACCTTGCGGGAAGGCACAAAAATAATTGCAGGCCCTAAAACAACAGATGTCACAAAAAAAGTAACTGAAATACTTGAAGTGAATTATGATCTTTTCAGCAGGGCAATATATTCTGAGCAAAACCAAATAGATTTTTTCCTAAAACTCTCAGCTTCGCAAAGAAAAGAAAAAATCGATGAACTCTTAGGGCTTGATAGGTATGAGCGCGTGCGAACAAATGCAGTGACGCTTCTAAACCGCATGAAAAAAATCAACGATGACAAAAAGGCATTTTTGCAAGAGCAGCGCAAGAAAATAAACCCTGTGCAAATTAGTGAATATGAATGGAAATTGAAGCAGAAAAGAGAGGAAATAGCCCAAAAAGAAAAAGAAATGGAAAATGTACAAAAACTCTTTTTACAAAAAGAACTTGCCGCAAAAGAAATTGAAAAAAAAGAAAAAGAACACAAATCAATACGCGAACTTGAAATATCAAAAAAATCGAAACTTGAATCACTGCAAGCCCAAATAGAGAATGCGCAAAAAAAATCCCAAGGGCATGATCTAACAAGCACGCAAGAGGTTTTACTTAAAATGGCAACGGAGCTTGAAAAACTACATCTTGCAAAAAAATCCCTCGAAGACCTTGCAAAGGCAGCACAAAGAGAGGAAAATGGAATAGGTGAAAAACTCGCAGTGCAAAAAAACCTGCTTTTATCAAATGCAAAAAGAATGAAAGAAGCAAAAGACCTTGAAGGAAAATGCCCAATATGCTGCAGGCCGCTTAGCGAACATGACAAAAAAAAACTGGATGAGGAAATAAAAGGGGAAGAGGAGAGCATTTCCAGGCAAAGTATAATACTGCAAAAAGAACTAGAGCAACAGAGCAAAAAATCCAAAGAGATTATTTCCCAAATAGAAAAGAACACGCGGCAATGCGAAGAGCTACGGGAAAAAATACAAACTCTAACACGGCTTTTAGAAATAGCACAGGAGATAAAAGATAAAAAATTCCAAAAAGAAAAACTCGAAGAGGAACTTGCAAAAATACACTCCTCATTACTTGAAATGAAATTTGATGAAAAAGATGCAATAAAATCTAGGGAGCAATACTACGAGGCGCGAGAGAAGCACTCCAAAATAAAAATTGAAATAAACGCAACAAAAGAACTTATAGCAGAACTTGAAACTGCAGAGCGAAGAATAAAGGAAATGCAAAGCCAAATTGAAGAATTGGAAGCGCAAACAAAAATATCTGAAAAGAATATGGAAAAACTCTCAATGTTCACCTCCGCCCTAAAATCAACACAAGCAGAACTTCGCAATGTAATGATAGATACAATAAACCAGGCAATGGAGCAGCTGTGGCCCAAAATATACCCATACCAAGATATTCTATGCGTAAAACTTACAGTGGATGAGGGGAGCTATGAAATAATGGTAAGGCAGGTTAGCGGAGAGTGGATTAGAGTTGAAGGCATACTCTCGGGCGGGGAGAGGAGCAGCGCCGCGCTTACACTGCGAATTGCAATTTCACTAGTGCTCACGCAAAACCTTGGATGGATAATACTAGATGAGCCCACACACAACCTTGATGTGAATTCGGTAAAGGAACTATCTGAAATGATGAGAAATCATTTGCCACAATTTATTGAACAAATATTTATCATAACCCACGAAAAAGAACTAGAGTATGCAGCATCGGGAAAACTCTACACGCTGGAGCGCGAAAAAGAAAGAGACGGAGTTACGAAAATATCAATTGAGTAGATAAATTACTGCGCTTTTGCTTTTGCCTTCTTTCTTGTCAAAAACCCTGCAACCAAATTGCGCTGGGTTGTACTAAGAGGCATTCCTATAGAATCGACAAATTTTTTATTCTGAGTAAAATCCACACTTACCTGATCGGGATAAGTTTGCATAATCACATTTGCCGTGCTCTTGACTTTTTGCGGAACTGCTTTTCCCATCTAATTCCCCTCAAATCTTTCAACATGCCCATCCGGAAATTCCCTTAGAACAGTAATCGGAATCACTTTCTTTTCAAGTTCTATTTTTGCAACTTCAAGAGCATTAGCGCCTTTTGGAGCCTTTGCAAGAGCAGGAGCTCCAAGAGATAATTGAAGAGCACGCGCGCTAATTAGGCGGGTCTTCTCAAAACGGGTCAATCTCACCATAAAAACACTTAAAACAAGGATAAGCCAGTAGTAACTCTTCCACGCAAAGAAATATAAAGCTTAAGTCTTTAGAACCGAAGGGCCCGAACCCCTATAAGACGCCTATCCACACTATACAAATCGGAAAAGCTCTTTAGCACCCCAATTAGCGATTGCGAATCAACCAAGATGCGCGAAAAATTAGGCGAAGAACTAGGAGTATTTGCGCCCACTAGTGCAACCTGCTCAAAATCCCTCAAAACCCCGCCATTTATTGACTGTATTGCAATTGCAACACTTTTCTGGAAAAATCCGCAATCCTTACTTGTGAGAATTTGGGGCAGGGAAGTTAGAATTTGCGAGATATTTTTATTTAGAATTTTACTATAAAAAAATGAAGGGCTTGATTCGATTTGCCGCTGGTAAAATAGGCCATGCGAAGCAACGCTACTGGCCTGCTCAAGCTCTAGCCCAGATTTTGCCAAAAGAAGAATGGATTTTAGCGATTGCACCTGCTCTGAAAGAGCGCTTTCATTTTGCAAACAAGCCCACATTGGTTTTGAATCTGAAAGTATTTGGACAGAATTTTGCTTTGCCAGCTGCAGAGCGTCACATAGCAAAATGAACTCCTCACTATTTCTACCAAATGGCCCTATAGGGTAAAAATCATACGAATACTCCGATCTTCTTGCAATCCGCTTTTCCTTTAGCGCCTTTGAATTGTGAAAATCTTCCGCCCAAATCGGGGAAAGAGAATTGAAGTAAAAACCATCGCAGAGAAATTTCACCTTCACAAGGCTTGATGGCAAAACATTCTTATGCGAAATTGATAATGGAGCGCAGCATTTACAATTTAGGGTTTCAAACCCAATATTATTGAAAGGCATTGAGCACATCAGGCAAACAATCATTGAAAGATCAATTTCAGATTTTCCCCGGTGCGCCCTTGGAATTTGTGTCTTGCCTTTTTTTTCCAAAACAAGAGGGATTTTTGAAGCAAAAAAAGAATTTTCAGCAAAAACTTCACCCAGCTCTTTTGGCGCATCCCTTCCGACAAGCGGTATTTTGAGAAGACGCGAGCGCACAATTTTTTCCACCATCTCTTTTGCAATATTTTTATCTACTACCAAAAGATCCTGCACTGTTTTTTTCAAAGATTCTGAGATAAAATCAAGTTCTACATCAGGAAATTCGCACGAATTCACCAGTTCTGGTTCGCCTGAGGAGAAAGAAAAAGAATCAAAATACCCCCACCCTTTTTCGATCAAAAATTGCCGCTCTGGTTCTATCAGATTTACATGCACCCCAAAATAAGTGTCAAGAAGATTTGCCACTACTTTTAGATCTGAAAAAGTTGCAGCAAAAATCACCGCAACATCCCCATCAATATCTGCTTTCACACGCTGCAAATCGTGCTTTGATAAAACTTCCCTAAAAAGCTGCGCTGAAATTCCCCTTAGAGGAAAGTACATTTTCGGGAAGAAAGAGTAGCGTTTTGTGATACGCTCTTTTTTGGAAGAAAACTCTGCTAAAACCTGCCTTTTTTGCGCAGAATAGCTAACTCTACAAAGAAACATGTGTGTGCTTGGGAGCATAGCACACTTGCGGAACCTGCTTTAAAAAGCGTTTGGAGAGGGACCTCATTGCCGGTGCCAAACAAAAATTTTCCCCATTAACAACAAAATGTTGCCCCAATGTTAAGGATGGCTCATTTTCGTGCCGCTCTTCTTTTCAAAATTTCATACGCGAGCGGAACAATTGATAGCACAATTATTCCAATTATTACAAGGGTTAGCATTTCCCCGGCGTTTGGCAAAAGGCTCCCTAAAAAATATCCACCGAGAACAAAAATAAGGGTCCAGAGAATTCCTCCTGCTATATTGTATGTTACAAAAGTTTTGTAATCCATTCCCCCAATCCCTGCAACAATTGGGGCAAATGTCCTAATTGCCGGAACAAACCTTGCAAGCACGATTGTTTTTTTCCCGTGCTTTTCATAAAACCCCTGCGCTTCTTCAATATGCTTTGGGTCAAAAAAGAAAGAGCCCGGTTTATTGAATAATTTTTTGCCAAAGTTAGCGCCTGTCCAATACCCAACTTGGTCTCCTGCAATTGCGCAAATTGCAACGCCCAATAGCACAATTTTTAGATCAAAAAAACCTGTTGCAGCCAAAATTCCGGCAGTAAAGAGCAGCGAATCCCCTGGCAAAAAAAATCCGAAAAAAAGCCCGGATTCAGCAAAAACAATTGCAAAAAGTGCCAGATATCCAGAGCCTAAGAGCAGCCCTTGGATAGATTCTGAGAGATCGAGCATAAACTAAAAATTTGCACTGAAACATTTAACAAACGAACTTTAGAGCAAATCCTCAATATCTTTTGAAGCAGCATCCTTTGTATCCTCAAAATCAACTGCCGCCTTTTCAAGTGTTGTCTCATGGCGCGAATCTTGCGAGAGCTTTTTTCTCACCTTGAAAAAAACAGGAAAGTTCACAGCTTCCCCGACAATTAAAGCTTCGCCTGTTCGCATTGTAGTTATCATATCAAGGCTACGCTTATCTAGCCCTTCACTAGTTTTTCCAATATGGTCAAGATCGTAAGGGTTTGTCACGCGCAATATTATATGAGTGTTGCACTGGGAAAGGGCTGTTGTTGAAAGATTTATCGGGCGCTGGGAAATTAGACAAATTGTTGCCCCGAACTTTCTTCCCTCGCGTGCAATTGTTTCCAAAATCCCCCTGCTAATTGCACCCTCTTTTGAAACCTTTTCCGGGATGAATTGGTGCGCCTCTTCAAGAACCATTGTAAAGGGCGCGATTTTTTTGTTCTTTCTTTCATAAAATAATTTTGACGAAAAATACGCAACAATTATCTGCTTTTTTTTCATATCAACAATATCGCTAAGATCAACAATTGTAAGCTGCCCAGGCCTTATCAGATCATTAATGCTCGGGCTGTCTGTTTTTGAAAATAACCCAAGCTGCTCAAGTGACATAATCCAACCAACAAGTGATTGCTTTGTTGCTTCCTTCATCTCTGTGTCTTTGAAAATTTCCGATTTTACCGCGCTAAAATCAAATGGCCCGAGCCCTTCTTTCATTTCCCTTTTCAATTTTTCCAAAACGCGCGCAAGATCCCTTTTTTGCGGGGATGTGAGCCCGGGAATAATCGAAGCCAGCATTCCAATTGAGAGCTTTGGGACCCCTATCTGAATTTCCGGGGCCCTAATATATCTTGTTTTTGAAGAAAAATCAGCATAGCGAGAATCTGTCGGGGGCTCAGCAAATGAACGGTACTCTCCGTGCGCGTCCATTACAATTACTGCAATTCTACCATCCTCTTTTTTTCGCGCAAGGAGCTCTTCAAATAAAACAGAAGTTAGATAGCTGTTGTGTACAATAATTTCATTTGCTACAAAGTTTGAATTTTCAACTGAAATATCATAAACATATTTATAGGCGGGTTTTATTTTCTGTATGTCTTCTACTGTGTCAAAAAATACATTCATTTCACAAAATTTTTTAACTACACTTATCCGTGCTCTTGCATTGATCAAGTTTTGGCTGGATTCTTGTGCAATTTTTTTAAGTGAATCTGCAAAAGACAGCACCAATGAATTGTCAGCTTGGCCTCTTCCTTTTGAATGGCTATAGAGAAATTGTTTGTAACACCCATTAGTTTTGCACAATCCCTCGGTTGAATAACCCAAAGACTCGCAAAAAGCCTTAATTTCAGAAAGAGCCTTGTTTCTATCATCAGAACACACCCTTTCAAGGCCATTTAAGTTCCCACCCTTTATCTTTAACACATTTTTTGCAAGAATGAAAGTCGTATTTTTAGGGGATGTTATTTCCCGAACAACCCTTCTTGCAGTGGTGCTTGACACCCCACTACCGGCAGCAATTTGATTAAAATCAAGACCCTCAGAATATGCAGTTTTTAGTATTTCAAGAGCGTTCTGCTCAGATATAGGAATCAATGTTTCAAATACTGAATTTATTTTTACCAATGTATTTTCAATCTCTTCTGCCCGTTTTTCAAAAAGCCCAATAAGCACTCTCAAACTTTCCCTCGAAGGATTATCCTTACGGTAAAGGTAATTATTTATGCCTGAAGACTCTTTTTGCGGCTGTGGCATTCTTAGCAATGAAAGTATTTCCGCAAGATGCGTATGTGTATGCGGTACAACATCAATATTCGTGTTGGGTTTTGTATGAACCCATTTATCCAATGCGGATTTTTTGTAATCTATCAGCAGGTTTAAATCGTGCAATTTGCGTATTTCCCCCGAGCCACTCACTAAAACTCTCTGGTATTCTTCCCCATCCACTATTTTGACACTGCGAAGCGTTATGACCCCTAACTTCGTAAATATTTCCTCTACCCCATCAGCTAGCCTTTTGCCGGCAACTGTTACATCTAACTCTGATTTATCCGGGTTTACATACCCATCACAATCGATAAAAGCCGAGATAAAATTTTTTAGGACATTTTTTTCACTTTGGAGAATTTCATCCGGAATGAATTTTGTCCAACTTGATTTGGTAAAACCATAGCCATTTAGGCATCGTGCGAGGACAATAGAATCTATTAATAATTCCCCTTTGGATTTGGCCTTTTTCACCCTGAGAGCAAATTTTTCTTCACAAATATCGGTAAAGTCTTTTTGTATTAGCTGATTTTCATTCGAGAAATTCATCCTCGATTTAAGCGTATTATGGCCTTCGGCAATAAGGTAGGCCATAAGTCTTGCAAAGCGTTCATCAACAGAATATAAAAGTTTGGTCGAAATCTTCGACTGTTTTTGGATAGCATATCCATCTTCCATCTTAACCCCCTTGAATTTTGCAGCTGAAGCAGTGAAATCTATTTGGGACTTTTTCCCAACCCAATCTACTCTTGGCAAAAATACATAATCATTTACCGAAATATTTTGTGCTTCTTTCCATTCAATTGCCCCGTTAAATACAGGCACCAAATGTTCTGGCGTCACCTCAATTTCTTTTCCAGTCCTTGTTTTTATCCGAATGGCATTTTCCGGAGCCTTTCTCCTATAATACCCAAGTATTTTCCCCGGAACTACCTTATTGACAGACTCTGAAAGCGCATACGCCCTCAAATCAAAATCCTCTTCCCAAAACTCTACTCCATTTTCAACTTTCTTATTTTTTTCCAACACAGAATCTACAATCCCACCAATGGTTTTCTGTGCGCTATTCTCAAGCAATATTTTCGTGTCAGGTTTTACACATTTACCGGCACCAGACATCGCCAAAATCGCAAGGTGCTTTTGGAAAAGGCGTGAAAGATTTAATTTTACCGAAACATCATGATGCTCAATTTCGCCTAGCATTAGCCCTTTTTGCAAATCAAGGCCTAGGAATTTTTCCAAAGTTGCCCTTACTGCTACGCGCACTTTTGTTCCGGGGGAAGGCGGAAAAGTTGCGCGCCTCATTCTGCCTTCATTATATACACCCAAAGGACGGGTTTTTGCAACCAAATATTCCCACTCATGAGCAGGAAATTGCTCGAATAATTTTTTTCCGGAAGATTCAAATTCTTTAACACTTTCAAATCTTTCAAAATACCTATTTGTTTTGAGAACATCGCCGACAAGGCAAACCATTGTCCCTTCACTATAATCAAGCTCAACAAATTGGCCGCGATGAATTGAACCAGAATATACAACAAAATCCAGTGAACTTGGGGATGGGCCTTCCATACTGCTAACAACAGTTCCGATTTCACCCTCTTTTAATTGCGGCAGATTTTTTAGCTGCTCATCTGAAATCTGCGTTTCATTCACTGCAAATCACCAACCGCAGGCCCTTCATAACCACAATCAGGGCACCTATACTGCCTACCCCCCAAATCCAGAGCTTCCTTCATCTTCTTTGACCTACATCGCGGGCATATCATAATTATCTCCTCCTTATAGCAATCCTGGATAAAATTTTCCTTTTTTTCTTTTTAGGTTTTTTAACTCTGTGGTTTATTTCTCTCAAAGCACGCTTTTTTTTCAAATATTCTCCAATAAAACCATCAGTTGTCACAGAACCCGCATAGCAATGAACATAAATTTTTTTACCTGCAGGAAGAGAGCGAATTATCTCAAAAAATTTTAAAAGATCATTTTCTTTAACTGGCGACCCGAGACGCCCAAAACCTACGGCGCCACCAAAATCATAAACTCGCATCCCGTATTTTGGTGCTACAGCATGATCGACTATCCCTGTAGTACGTCTTCCAGCCATATATCCTATCAAAGAAACTATTGCTACGACACCTTTCTCTTTTAGAAATGCATATTTTGCATTTGTATTTGCAACTCCGCCGGCAAGGACAAAACGATCTATTTCTTTAAACAGGTTTGGCTCCTCCAATTGCACCATCTTCACACAACCCTTACTTTTGCCTCTTTCACTCTTTTCCACTCCTTATCGCTCGTGACTGCCGTCGCATCGTTTTCGATAGCTGTTTGTAGTATTATGGCATCAGCCATTGAGAGATTGAGGTCTGTATGCCTGCTTTTCAAAAATGCCGCTTTCTTTGCTATTTTGAGGGTCGGCTCAATAAAACTCCCAATTTTCTCGAAAAATACCACTGATTTTACGGCTGACCTTATATTCTTCCTCTTCAAGGTTGTTATAAGCTCAAAAGCCGAGAGCGTGCTTGCAAGGCAATTAATTTCCTTTTTGCTGCCCTTTTCAAGTAGGTAACCAACCTTTTTGCTGCCCTTTTCTGCGATAGCGAATTTTACCAGTGCGGAGCTGTCAAAAACCAAATCTTTTTTATCTTTTTTTCTCATCTTCTTGCCTCATTTTCTTGATATCTGAAGATTTTATGCCGGCCCCTTTTGCGATGCCGTAAAGCGCCGCTACAGGATCTTTTGGAACCGGTATCAAAAGTATCCCTTCAGGAACTTTTTCCACGACAAATTCCGTGCCAGAAAACCAATCCTCTTCTTCCCTAATTTGCGCCGGGAGTACCAACTGCCCCTTTGAAGAAAGTATTGTTCTATACATTTTACATCACCATACACAGTTCTTACTTTTACCTATAAAAATCTTACCTCAAAACGGCCTATTATCCCTTCGCATCCTCATTTTCACAGACGCCCCCAATTTATCCATAATTTTATTGTACACAATATCGATTTCGTTGTTATTTAGCTTTGCATGAAAATCGGCTTCAATTAGAACCGAAGGGTATGCGTACTCGCGATGCAAAGAGCTAAGGGCCGTTGCAACACTTGCAATCTCATCTGCTTTTTCAAAAAGCTCTGATTTATTATGGCAAATAAATTCGACACGAAGCGGCCTATCAAGAGCCGAGGGCTTTACATACAGCCCATAAATGCCCTCTGCCCATTGTGGATTAAAATCAACTAGCACGGGATGCTGTCGGATATTTTTTGTATAAGTAAAAGCGCAACTGCGCTCGCCAACTTGCAGGAAATATTCCAAAAGAGAAGAATCAAAAATCCCATCAAGCTCTTCTTTTCTAACACTGCCCATCTTTTCTACTACATTGTCTTGCAAAATCGACCGGAAGCGCGAACCTCTACTATCCTCAACAGTTGCAATAAGGGTAGTGTTGTGCTTTTGCGCCAAAGCATAGAGAGATTCAAACTCACTTATAATCCCGTGATAATTATCGGTTAGTTCGGATTCTTTTCTTGGCTTGTCCTGGTATTGTGGAACAATGCTCCCGTCAATAAAAAGATATTTCGGAGAGTACTCTTCAATTATTTTTTTTGAAACGCCAACTTCCTCTTTTAACCTCATAAGGCTCTTGCTCTGCTCGGCTTCATCATCCTCAAGTGATGCTCCTGCAAGATGGGGCTGCGGGAAATTAAAATAACCCGGATGGTATTTTGCGAGGACCACTTTCCCATCAGAATATTCAAACAAAACCCCCATTGCTCTAATCAGCACAAGATCAATTGTAGCAAGCCGCTTTGCAACAAAACCCGAATCAACCCCTGCAACAAGCCCATTTGGGATCCACTTTGAAATTGGAAATACAAGCTTTTTTTCAGCAAGTTCTGAAGAGGAAAAATCTAAATATTTTAGCGGCAAGAGGCGCTGCACCACAAATTTTCTGCGATTCTCCCCATTTGCTATGACATCAACAGTGTGGTCAATTATTGAAGAGATATTCATAATAACATCAATTCTTCGGAGTTTTTAAAACACCTATAGACCTCATTGCCGGTGCGGGCTCCAAAAACCATTAAATCAACCCAGTACCCAAAATATAATATGGACAAAATGAAGAGCTACAAAGTTCATCCAAGTGTTCGCATTGGCCACATACACCTAACTGTTTCAGATTTGGAAAATTCACTCAAATTCTACAGGGACATTTTAGGATTTGAAATAATGCAAAGATTCGATAGCGCTGCATTTCTTTCAGCTGGAGGCTATCACCACCACATCGGCCTTAACACGTGGAATTCACCCGGCGCAAAAAAACCACAGGAAGGGCAAATTGGCCTCTACCATTTTGCAATACTCTACCCAAATAGAAAAGAACTGGCAATTGCGCTCAAAAGATTGATAGAGGCAAATTACCCGCTAGAAGGAGCATCAGATCACGGAGTTTCAGAAGCAATTTACCTAAAAGATCCGGACGGCAATGGCATTGAACTCTATGCAGATAGGCCAAAATCCAAGTGGCCAAAGGAGAAGAAGGGGGAAATCAAAATGGCGACAATGCCACTTGATATTGAGGATCTACTAAAAGAGGCAAAATGAGGAAAAATGGCTTAGTATATAGAAATAGTTAAGGTTTTTTAAACGGTTTTTAGTGGAAATAAGATCATGTCAATATATCGATTCCTCGTGTATTCAGACGAGTCTATTCATGGAGTCAGACTTAGAAAATTAGTAAAGAAAGTAGCCGATGAACTTACGCCGCCTATATTAGGAGAAACTCAGAATTTGGACGACGAACACGAAGTTGAAGTTCTATGCAGCGTTCAGGATAAAGCTCATCTTGCGACCTTTGTTGCCATTATTATAAAATCAGCAAAAGAAATTGCAGATGTTGATGTGAAAATTGCACAGCCTTTAGAGGTAAATGATTTACATAAATATAAAAATTTCAAAGATTTTAAGGTAATTCGTGGAGATGCTTTGAAAGAAATTGAATTGGAAATAGAAGGTGCTGAAAGGTTATTTAGAAAATTACAGGAAAATTTCGAAAAGTTTATTTTGAAAAGAGAAAATAATAAGTTGAAGGGGCTAGATTATCTATTGAAAACGATAGCCGGAAATTTAAAACCAGACGAACCGAAAGCCAAATGGCATACCGCCAGAACTGCAATATCGGATTTTGTCGCTGAACCATTCGATGATGATTTGTTTCAATCGGTACAAGAAATAGACCAATTGTTGTATGAATTAGCTGATTTTGAAGGCCAAGATATCAGTAAATTGCCAAAAGAACAAGTTGAAAAATTATTGCGACTAATAGACATTTCCCGTAAGAAAATCGCTGATTTGCACCGGCAGGAAGGTTCAAATATTATTATTAAGTAGTTAATATAGAGTTCTAGAAGGTTGGTCGGTATTTTGGTATGTCGGAAAATGTTACAGTTAAGGCAATTGATGCGTACGAATATATTTTTGGAAAATTAAGTTTAGGTAGTTTTAGCAGCCGCTTGATGTTCCAAAAAACAATTTATTTACTAAAATTATTTGGCGTTCCTAGTTTCCAAGATTTGTCTTATACTTGGTATAAAAGAGGCCCTTATTGTTTCGAGTTAGGCGGGATTTACAGTAAAAAATACCAAGAGAAATACTATTTAGATGAAAAGGATGTTGAGTCTATCAAGAATTGTAAAAAAATAATTTTAGAGTTAATATCTGATGAAAAATACGGGGAACTAAATTCTTCAATAGCATATTTACTTCATGATGAAAAACTTTCTGATGAAGATATCATCAAACGAATGTTCTTAACAAAACCGTGGTTTGAAAAAGCAAACGTAGAATCTGCATTGGTAAAATTAAAGCAACTTTTACGCCCTAATTAAATTTACAATCTACCCTAATTCATTCAGTTCATGCATAATAACCACAATACGATAATAGAGAATTTTGAACAAGCATTCATTGATTTGTGCTGCTTTAGTTTTGCCTTTTAGCATACTGAAACTGAGTAGTAGCAGCCTAGACAAAAAAAGAAGCCTTACAACTAGGACAATGGCACTTGTTTTCCCTTTCTTGAGGGAACTTTACTCTCACGAACGTCTTGGTGATTACAATACGGACAAATCATTTCAATTCTTCCCAATCAAATTCACATTCCATTCTATCACTAGTTATTATGTAACTGCAGAGTTTGCAACGCCACTCCACTAGATGAACGGACCCATCCCCCATATACTGAATTAGCTTTCTAACAGTTTTGAACTTCCCACCACAAGCACAGTAAAACTTTCAACCACTTATTTTAGGCACCTAATAAATATAAGCAAAGATTTAAATAATATAGGTACCTAACAACATCATGCGCCTACAAAAACAAATGTCAAGACGAGTAGGGGATGTGGAATATGCAAAATGGGTCGTAGTAATACCCCCAGAAATAGTTGAAAAAAGCAAATTAAAAGAAGGCCAAGAATTAGAAGCACACGTAGCCGAAGGAAAAATAACTCTAAAACCAAAATAACTATTTTAGAGATTTTTTCAAACTATCAAAACTTTTCTTAAAATTAGCCACAATCTTTTTTGTTTTTGGAAACGATAAGTTCCCGTCATTTTCTAATTTTACTAGATATTTTTTAAATTCATTTTCCTCTTCAACACTTCTATTTGTTTTACTAACCAATTTTAAAAAAGCGTCATTGGTTTTTGGCACATATAAGATTTGCACCCCTTCACCTACATAATTGTCAATTTTTGATTCCTCAATATAATTTATTATAAAACAACCTAATTTTGCCATTTCTTCCATGGTAATTTCATCACTCCACATCGCCTTTAGAAAAGTCTGTGCATATGGCGAACCACTACCTATTGCCAAAAAAGTTTTTCTTTTACTATCTAAACAATCAGCAATCTCTAATTTATGTAACTCAGCCTCGCGCCCTGAACGAAAAGCAATTAAAAGTTGCAATCCATTTGGATATTTTTCCATTATATCTTTGTATTGATTTTTCATTTGAAATAAAATCCCTTCACAATCTTCAACAAACTGATTTGCATAAGCATATGGACTAATTATCGCATCCAACTCTTCTTGAGTTATTTTTGGATTCTGCTCCTGCATTTGTTTTTTTATTTGTTTTTTCCTTTCTTCTAAGTTAATGAAAACACGAGCTAAAAATTTATCAAATAATTCAGAAATTCCAGCCCCGCTGAACCCTACGCCCAAAGCATCTACCAAGTAAATTTTAGGATGTGAAGCAATATCTACACCCTCAACTACTTTTTTGTCGGAAATTATTACTACTCCGTCTTTACAATTTGCCCCTATTACTAATGTCATTTTTTCGCCATTTTGAGGTTTGTTTTTTAACATTTTCGGCACTTTCTGATAAGTAAGCAAAAACGAAACTATAAATTGTCTTTGATTGCTTATCGGTGTTGACACACCAAAAAAGTACCTAATTTTAGGCACCTAAAAGAATAAAAGGGAGATGGTAATGGATTTAGAAGAAGTTAGAAATTTTTTACTCGAAGTAAATAGTTTCTTGGCTATATTTATATTAACAAAAGACACCGTACCCATTCTTTCTAATAATTGGGAACAAAACATATTTCCTCTAATAACATATGCACTTATTTTAGGAGGACTGTCATTTTTAATTGCAAAGTTTATTAAAAACACATTAGCCGGAGATAGAGTTTATGCTCAAGTTATAGCACATATTTTTTTGTTAATTCTATTTACTCAATTGCTGACACCTAAATTATAATTTGATTAACCACTAGTACAAGAAAATTTTTTTCCGATTATTTTTCAACATATATTTCATCTTGGTTTGGTTTTTTGTGAATTTTTGCAAAAATAAAACCAATAGCATACGTTATCATTATTATTGATGCGATTAATCCTACCAAAATATTCTGCCATGACTCACCATGCGCCCAATAAGCATTTCTACCAGCTTTCAATGCAAAATAATACATTGGCCACGTCGCAATCACAATTAGGACATAAGTAATTACTGAGACCGTATTAAAATCGAGAAAAGCTAAGTAGGGGCTATTAATAAAATTACCCGATACAAAAGCTATTAGAACCCACAAACCCGCCCATAAATATTGTCCAAAAAAATAGATAAGGGCACGTTTAGTATAATTAAACTGTTTAAACAATTCCATGAGAGCCACATTATTCCAATAAATCCAGATTTTAGCCAATTTGGCTAAATTCTTTACCATTAAAGAGGCTTAAAATTATTAAGCTTAGTTATATGCAAATAGGCAAACATAAACCGCTTTTCAGGCTTAAAATAACCGGAGTTAAAACAAATAAATCCAAAAACCTCGATCAATTCTACAGCGAACTCGTAGACCTATTAAGAGCTAAAGAATAACCAATTCCGACTTTTTACACAAAACCGACTTATTACACAGCGCTACATAAAA
Organism: archaeon; assembly: GCA_035289625.1. GTDB lineage: Archaea > Iainarchaeota > Iainarchaeia > Iainarchaeales > Iainarchaeaceae > UBA10205. Next base: position 46,438 of record DATDWP010000028.1, read on the forward strand.
AAGCGTTGTGTAAATAAGGTTCAAAATTGACGACTTTCTACACAAAAAGCAGACTTTTTACACAGATTACTCCATGATTATTCTATGGGTTTTTACCGAGACTTCACGGGAGGATCTTTAGACCCTCCTTCTTCTGGTAGAAGATCTCCAAGAAGAGATGATTGGCACAGACATGACAATTATAGGCCAAGAAGGAAAAATTACTTTGAAATGTTGAAGGTTCCTGTAATTTTACTTATTGTTCTGGGTGTATTCTTTTACTTAGCTAATAATGGAGATGCAACATACAACGAAACAATCCCAAAAATTAATAATGATTTTAATAAAATGGTGCAGGATTTTTTCAAAAATACATTTCCGCCTTCGGAACCTATTGCCGATAAAACCAAAGAGGTTGAGAGATTAATATTTTATTACACAAACCAAGAAAGACAAAAGTATGGTGTTTCGTTACTGAGTTGGAATGACAGTTTAGCAGATATTGCACGCGAACATAGTCTTGACATGGCCACCAATAATTTCTTTGAACATGATAATCCGAGAGGTGAAGATCCAACTGCAAGAGCGCGTAGACACGGATTTCCAGTTGAAGTGCAATTAAGTAAAAATGTAACTCAAGTTGGAATAGCTGAAAATATTGGCATGATGCCAACAGGAAACGTACAAGGAATTGGTAGAGTGGGTTCAGATGCCGACAGTGTAGCTTATGCACATGTCAAATCATGGATGGAAAGTCCTGGCCACAGAACTAATATACTTGACCCAAGCTCTCATATAATAGGAGTTGGAGTTGCCTATTCGGATGGGTATTATTATGCAACTCAAGATTTCCAATAGCACAGAAAAAGATTACTTTTTACACAAAACCTACTTATTACACAACGCTACATAAAAAGGAAAATATTTATACTCGCGTGCACTTACTCATTTGATGAAATCACTTTTCGAAGTAAAAACCATAGAAAGCGACTGGAAACCGCCTTTTAAGAAAAACACTTACACAAACGAATTTGCAGCTGACCAGGGAGAGGCATTTGATAGAATCACCGGAAACGGCAATGACGAACCCATATTTGAAATACTTGAAAGTGCGGGCGATAGGGTAAAGGTTCGCTACAGCAGGCTTTTTACAATAAAAGAACCAGACGAGAGATGCGGCAAAGACAAAACAGTCTGGCTCATCCGCGGAATGGAACAGCCCCTTAGCTATTTATGGGGAGAAAAAGGAGTTACAAAAAAAATAACATTCAAAGGAATAGTAACCCCGGAACCTAGCACGCAGGGCGAATAACAATTTAATTCATTGCAAGCCCTCTCATTTTTATGACACAAAAGCTCTACTTGCAAGACGCATACCTAAAAGAGTGCGAAGCCATCGTTACAAAAGCTGACGGAAAATTTGTAGTACTTGATAGGACTATTTTTTATGCCCAAAGCGGCGGGCAGCCAACCGATACTGGCAAGATCACTTCCCAAAACGGCAAAGAGTACAAGGTAGTATTTGCAAAAAATATTGGAGAAGATGTTTCACACGAAGTTGATTCTGAAGGCTTAAAGGCAGGGGAGAGTGTGAAGTGCTCTCTTGACTGGCAGAGAAGATACACACACATGAAAATGCACACTTCAGCTCATCTCTTAGCAGCATGCATTATGAAAGAAACAGGAGCATTAATTACCGGAAACCAGCTTGATGAAAAACAATCACGAATGGATTTTGATGTAGCTGATTTTGACAAGGAACTTTTGAAGAGCTTTGAACAAAAAGTAAACGAGGCAGTAGAACAAAATATGAAAATCGGCATCTCTTTTATGAAAAGGGAAGATGCACTAGCAAACCCAACCCTATTTCGCCTCAAAAGCGTTCTGCCAAAAGACATTCCCATCTTGCGAATTGTTGCAATAGGCGAATTTGATATCCAAGCAGATGGAGGCACACATGTCGCTAGCACAAAAGAAATCGGAAAATTCAAAATAGTGGACTTCAAAAACAAGGGAGCGCAAAACCGCAGGGTTTACTGGGAGCTGGAATAGGTGAAAATAATCGACCTCACAATGCCGCTTGATAATGCAACCCCCGTATATCCGGGCGACCCGCTGCCTCAAATAAATCAAATAGCAACCATCGAAGAACAAGGATGGAATGAATTGAGCCTCAAATTTAATTCACACTGCGGAACCCATATTGATGCCCCATATCACATGCTAGCGGATGGGAAAAAACTTGACGAATTTCCGATTGATAGTTTTATTGGCAGCGCAATTGTAGTTGATGGACGCAAAAGAAATGAGAAGAATGAAATAGTTGCTGGCCTAAAACAAATTAAAGCGATAGATTTTGTATTCTTCTGCACAGGGCATGTAAAAAACCGCTACTCACAAAAATATTTTGAAAATAACCCGGTGATTTCAACAAAAACCGCCCAAGAACTAATTGAGAAAAAAATCAAAATAGCGGGAATTGATTCCTACACGCCCGATAATGAACCTTTTGAAACGCACAAATTACTCTTTAAACACCAAATAAGGATTGTTGAAAACCTGGTTAATTTAGAGCAACTAATTGGCAAAAAATTTGAATGCACAATCCTTCCCCTAAATATCAAAAATGCCGACGGAGCCCCTTGCAGGGTAATTGCAATCCTCAAGTAATCAGATTTAAATTCCACCGCAGCCTAATTGTTTGCATGCAATTAAAGCAAGCACTTGTGATAAGAACTGACCTTGAGATGGGAAAGGGCAAAATCGCAGCCCAATGCGCGCATGCCGCAATTGAAGCTTATGAAAAAACCCTCACGCAAAATAGGACGTGGGCAGAAAAGTGGAGAGAAGAAGGAATGGCAAAAATAGTGCTAAAAGTGAATTCAAAAAAAGAGCTACTAGAATTATTTGAAAGGGCAAAAAGGCAAATCCCAACAGCCCTAATAAAAGATGCAGGAAAAACACAAATAGAAGCAGGGGAGCCAACATGTGTAGGGATTGGGCCGGCAGCTGAAAATGAAATTGACAAATTTACAAAAGACCTAAAACTTTTATAAAATTTTGATTATGAAAATTTCCCCAAAGCACGCAATAGGCATTTGCACAGCGCTGCTTGCAATATTTACAAGCATCACACTGCTCTCATACCTCAATAATTTCCACGGGTTTTTCCTAAAAGAAGACCTTCTGAACTCGGCCAGCCCAGCCGGGATTTTTGTAGTGTTTGGGCTTTTATTATTTGCCGGCGTGTACTTTTTCAACGCAGCCGGAAAAATAATTAAAGAAACAATAAAATGAAGTGGTAAAAATGGGATATTGGGACCTTGTAAAAAAAATAATAAGCGAAGCTGATATTGTTGCAGAAATAATTGATGCACGCTTTGCAGCACAGAGCAGAAACATTGACATGGAACAAATGGTAGAACGAGCGGGTAAAAAACTTTTAATAGTAATAAACAAATCAGACATGATCTCAAAGCGAGAAGCGCAGCGGCAAAAAGAGCAGATCCCAAAAAGTTGCGTATTTGTGTCCGCAAAATATAGGAAAGGAGTTGCAAGACTACGCGTTGAACTAGCAAAACTCTCGGCTGGAAATCAAGTTAAAATTGCAATCGTTGGATACCCAAACACCGGCAAGAGCAGCGTAATAAACATGCTAAAGGGACGAAAAGCAGCGCGCACCTCAAGCATTGCCGGCTTTACAAGAGGAAAACAATTTGTAAAAATTGCCTCTAACATGATGCTAATTGATTCTCCCGGAATAATACCTGTTGATGAAAAAGATGAAACACTAATGGTTCTACTTAGCGCAAAAAATGTTCACCACTTAAAAGATTTGGAAGGAGCAGGAATTGATGTTGCGCAGTTTTTGATTAAAAATAGCCCCGATAAACTTAGAGCAACATACCAAATAGAAGCTAGGGACGGGGAAGAGTTTTTAGAAAAACTTGCACTTAAAAGAAATAAGCTACTTAGCGGGGCGCGTGCTGATCTAAACGCTGCTGCGCGCATCCTAATAGATGATTTTCAGCAGGGAAAAATAACCCTAAAAAAGCCCCAAAAGCAAAAAATAGAACAAAAAATGCAAAAAGAGCATAAAAAAGAAAATATTAGCCACTAAGGCATAAAAAGCGCTAAAATAAGCTCCTAAAGGCCCCTAGAAGCAGAAAACTAAAAACATAATCTATTTTAATCCAAACAACTAAATTATAACGAGCTATAAATAGCCAAAAAGCTGGTCTTAATGCCAATAACCAAGAACCAAAGCAATCCGAGTATTATCGAAACCATCGATAAAATGGTAAAGGACGGGGAGAGCGAAGAAAAAATATTAAATACCCTAAAAGATATTGGCATTAGCCCAGATAATGCGCGAAGACTTCTAATTTTAGGCCAAGCTGATGTGTTCTCACTAATAAAGGGGGAAATCCGCAAAAACATACACCAAGAACTAGAAAAAGAGGAAACCGAACTTCGAAAAGTCACCCACGATGAAGCGCTTTCTGCAATGGAAGAAGTAAAACAACAAATGTCGCGCAACGTACTAAACGAAATAAAAGAATATGAAAAAACACTTGCAACCCAAAACAAATCATTCCAAGACCAACTTGCACAAAAAATGCAAAAAATAGGCGACTCCCCAGGCGGGAGCATTAAAGGTTCAGACCAACTAAGCGCTCGCATACAGAGCATGAGCGAAACTGAAGAAAAATTACAACAGCGCCTCAACCAAATGGGGGACTCCGTAAAAAGAATGCAAAGTGACATGGGCGATATTGGAGTAAAGGGCGGCGGCGGAAGAAACCGCATGATAGGGTATGCCGTGATTTTACTCGGACTGATTTTTGGCGCGGGAACTTTGTACATATTCTACACAGGGTTAGGGCAACCATTCACCACCTACTCACTTGTTGTGATGGTAGTGATGGCAATAATTACAGTAACACTACTTGTTGTTGGAACTCTAATCTAGAGGGACAAAATGCCGCCAAATAAACTCTACCATGTAAATAAAGTTCTTGGGGAACAAAGAGAATTTGAAAACCGCAATTCTTCAGGCAGGTTTCTTGGAATTGACGATACAATGACAAAATATAGATATACCGGTCGACAACGAAGAGCCAGGATACCATTTCGCTCGCCTATATTTGACTTCCTTCATCATCGACTTAGTAAAGCAAAAATTGGCACACAAGCAATTTATACGAGGAGGCGACCAAAAGGTATCGAAGAATTTACATACGAAAAAATGGAACTAAGAAATGGATCTGTTATTTACAAACAAATTAGCAGGGTAATGAAACCCGAAACAAAATAATTACCTATTCTCAATCGACCCATCTATCTTTGAATATTCACGCAAAGATTTGAGAGCGGTTTCAAGATAGATTTTGCGCCTAATGCTCTTTTCCTTATCATAGAGCTTTTCAACTTCCTTTACAACAAGCTCAAATTCAATCATCAAATAATTAAGCAATGGACGCTTTTTAAACCAAATTACTCAAGCCCAAATCCGCTTTTTGCAACCTGCTCGCCCTGCACCGGCAAGGTACTTTGGCTGCCAACAAGAACATCAAGAACAACACCGCAGCGCTTTGCATCTTCAAAAGAAATAGAGTAGTGCTTTGCCTTTCTAAAATCCTGTGGCTTTAAAAAAAACCAACCCTTATTTGGGTACTTCCAGGCAACAAAAACCTCAGCGCCTGCAATTTCATTCCACTTCAAAAGTTCGTGCATCTGATCCTGCGCAATTGTTAGGTAATTACTTCTCCAAGCCTTTGCCTCAATTACCATAGACCTACCCTTGCCCATTGCAATAAGATCCGGCATTGGAAGGGAATTTTTCCCAGAACCAGCTGTTCTTGCAACCGCAAACCCTCGCTCCCAAAAAAGCTTGATCAATTCCCTCTCAGCATTCGCCCCTTTGTTATACCTAGTCATGCACTAATAATGCTGCTGCACTTTAAATAACACGCCATGTAAAATTTCAAAACCCAAGCACTTGACTCAAAAGAGCAAAATCAAAAAAGTCCATTTTAGGCCCATTTAAGGGGTTTTAGGACAACTTGAGGCCTGCAGGGACGTTAAATGTCGATTTGGGGACCCATACTCACCCCTTAATAATCATTTCCAGCAGCAAATATACTAATGCTCAATTGATGAGCAAAATTGGCATTTAACAAGAATTTAGGTTAATGCATTGAGAATTAGTGATTTATGGTTAAAAACACGAGCGACGCAATGCTTGATTTGGAAGTGATTCCAAATTCTACGCAGTTTTGCATCCTTGGATACAATCCATGGACATGCGCGCTAAGAGTTAGAGTGAATGCAAGCCCCAAAAAAGGGCTTGCGAACACAGAACTTGCAAAAGAACTTGAAAAGTTTTTTGGCAGAAGTGTAAAAATAATTCACGGGATAAAATCCCGAAAAAAGAAAATCCTAATAGAAGGAATTTCAAAACCACAAATCAACCAAATTCTCATCAGGCATCTCAAAACCTAATTCTGTAAAAAAGGAGATGGTAAAAGTGGCAAAGACATACATGAACACAGTAAAATATGTCGTGAAAATTAGATTTGAAATAGACGGGATTGTTGATAAGCCTGACATTGTGGGCGCAATATTTGGCCAGAGCGAAGGACTTTTAGGGGATGAAATGGACCTAAAAGAACTCCAAAAAAACGGAAAGCTCGGAAGAATAGAAATCACCCACGCAACATCAATGGGAAGAACAAAAGGAGACATACTAGTCCCATCCTCAATGGATATGGCAGAAACAAGCCTACTTGCAGCAGGAATTGAGAGTGTTGATAAAGTCGGCCCGTGCGCTGCAAAACTTGAAATTTTAGATATTGAAGACACGCGCACAGATAAGAGAAAGGAAATAAAAGACAGGGCAAAAGACCTACTAAAAAAACTCATGGAAAAAAGTTCGCCCGAAACGCAAACACTTAGCGAAGAAATCCGCGAGAACGCGCGCGCAGCAGATATTGAAGAATACGGGCCAGACAAACTGCCGGCAGGCCCTGACATTGAAATTAGCAATGAAATAATAGTTGTGGAAGGAAGAGCGGATGTACTCAATCTTTTGCGCAACCAAATAAAAAACGTAATCGGAATGAACGGCTCAAACATTTCCTCAACAATAATTGAACTTAGCAAAAGAAAAGAAATCACTGCTTTTGTTGATGGAGATAGGGGCGGAGAATTAAACGCGCGAAAACTCTCACAACTAGCACGCGTCCAATACATCGCAAAAGCGCCTGACGGAAAAGAAGTTGAAGAACTCACACGAAAAGAAATTATACAATCCCTCAAAAAAAGAGCGAAGGCAACTGAAGAAATCCCAATTCCCCCACGAAGGGAATTTAGCCCACAGCCACGCTTTGAAGGCGGCGGATTTAGGCCACGAGAAGATGGCCCTAGAAACAGATTCCACGATAGACCGCAAAGGGGCCCACCAAGAAGATTTGATGAACGAAGGCCAATGCAGCCCCGAAGGCCTTGGAGAGATGAATCAAACCCAATGTTTGAAAGAACCGCATTCTCAGCGCAAGGGGAAGCAAGCGCCCCAGTAGCGCAAAAGGGCGCAATGCTAAGCGCAGAAGAGCAGGCAATCTACAAACCAATACTCGAGCAATTAAAAGGCTCAATGAAAGCAAAAATTCTTGATGAAAATAACCAGCAGGTAAAAGAAGTCAAGGTAAAAGACATCGTGCTCGAAATAGCAAAAGCAAAAAAAGCACACGCAATTGTCTTTGACGGAGTAATAACAAAAAGGCTCCTCGAAGCTGCTGAAAAAGCGGGCGCAAAATACGTAATAGGCGCGCGCAAAGGAAAAATAGAAGGAAAGGAAAATATCAAAGCAGCAGCGCTCTAAAAAAGCGTGCTGCTAAATTACTTTTTTTAAAATAATTCAAAAACTAAGTTCAAAAAATTGGATTTAATTATTTTTAAATTAGAATTAAAATTTACTTCTTTCTCTTGTAAGAAAACTTTCTCTCAGAAGATGGTGGCATTTCCCTTACAATGCTTCTCTCAAATGGAATTGCAAAATAACCTGTCCTATAGAGGAAATACCCAATGAATAGAACTGCTAGCCAGAGCAATATACTTGCAATCGGCGTTAGAAGACCGCTCCAGAATTGGCGCGCGGTTAATTTTGGCGTTTCCGGTCGCACTACAATTCCTGTTGCCTTGTAGAGCGTATCTGCACAATCATTAAAACTTGCCTTCTGATCGGCAATTGCTTGATCGGCATCAATCCCCTGGATGCAGGTACCGTAATATTTCATATTGTCCCAAGAATCAAACATCTTAGCCGACCCTTGCACAAACATCAAAAATGCTGCAAAAAGAATAAATGAACCAATAAGGCGAGGCAGGTGAACTTCCCTTCCAGCAACCCTAAAATATAGAACCTTTTTCATAAAAATGCCTTGCAACTAATATATTCATTTAGTATATAAATATTGCGCGGGCAAAAACGGCATTTCCAGAGGCATTGCGGGCAATTAGGGGCGTTATTAGCCACATTTTTAACCTTATACAAAGCTAAATTTTAACAAAACGTTATTTTTCTTTTTCGCCAACGTTTTTCTTTTTCTTTAGAAAAAGAAAACCTTGCAAACCTAGGGTTTGCGAGGCATCGCAAAACCCAGAAGGGTTTTGCAATGAGATTGGGCCGGTGGTCTAGCGGTTATGACGCATCGTTTACATCGATGAAGTCGCAGGTTCGATTCCTGCCCGGCCCATTTTCATTATAGATTGAAAATATATCCACTAAATACTTGATGCACAGCCAACCTAACCAAAGCTAATATATTAAAAGCAAATTCTATTGGAAGTTAAGTATATACGCAGCAAAGTTGCTGCAGGAGAGGTTTGGAATGGCAATTGAACTAATTATAGGCGCAGTTGTAGTAATCGGTGGGCTGTGGTTTTTACTCTCATACAACGGATTTGTGCAGCTAAAAAATAGAATTGATAATGCGTGGTCACAAATTGATGTGCAACTCAAAAGAAGATTTGACCTTGTCCCAAACCTAATTGAAACAGTAAAAGGTTATGCAAAGCACGAAAAAGAAACCCTCAAAATGGTTACCGAAGCAAGATCTGCCATAACAAAAGCGGGGAACCTAAAACAAAAAGCGGATGCCGAAAACATGCTAACCGGCGCTCTAAAGAGCCTCTTTGCAGTCTCTGAGAGTTATCCGACATTAATGGCAAACCAGAACTTTCTAATGCTCCAAGAAGAGCTTGCAGGGATCGAATCAAAAATAGCATTCGCAAGGCAATTTTACAACGACAGTGTACTCACATACAACACAAAAACCGAGAGCTTCCCTGACAGTGCCGTTGCTGGAATTTTCAACTTCAAAAAACGCGAATATTTTGAAATAGAAGAAGGCGCAAGAGAACCTGTAAAAGTGCAGTTCTAAATTCCCTACACTGAGGCGGTTTTGGAATGTATGAACAGATAGAGCAAAACAACAGAAACACTATCTTTCTCTTTGCCGCCTTTTCACTTTTAATAATCTCGCTCTCCTGGGTTTTGGGAGAGTACATATTCGGAATAGGTTCAGCCGGGCTTGTAATCGGCGCAATATTTCTTATAGTATACTCTCTAATTAATTATTTTTTTGCAGACAAAATCGTTCTTGCCGTTAGCGGGGCGCGCGAAGTAAAAAAAGAAGAATACCCATACCTATTCAATATAATCGAAGGCCTCTCGATTGCAGCTGGAATTCCAAAACCGCGCGCATATGTAATTGATGATACTGCCCTTAATGCATTTGCAACAGGAAGAGACCCGCAACATGCAATGATTGTTGTCACAACTGGAATGCTGCAAAAATTAAATAGGCAAGAACTAGAAGGAGTAATTGCACATGAAATGTCTCACATACAAAATTATGATATCCGCGTGATGACAATTACTACTGTATTTGTAGGCCTTAGCGTTCTACTTAGCGATCTTATTTTGCGCAGCGTTCTTTGGGGGAATAACAGAAGAGATGACAAAGCCGGCCTTATACTAATTGTAATAGGGCTCGCACTAGCTATCCTCACGCCAATAATTGCAACAGTAATAAAACTTGCAATCTCGCGCCAACGCGAATACCTAGCAGATGCTTCAAGCGCTCTTCTTACAAGAAACCCGGATGGGCTTGCAAGCGCACTTGAAAAAATCTCAGGCGATAGAGAAATACTTGAAGCCGCAAACAAGGCAACAGCACACCTCTATATTGATAACCCACTAAAAAACCGCAAAGAATTTTTTGATTCACTCTTTTCAACTCACCCGCCAATACAAGATAGGATTGCAAGGCTTCGCAAAATGTGAAAGTTTACAAATTGAGCCATTTGCCCAAAAAACCCCAAAACAATGCCCTGCCCTGTGACGACTCATCTCAAAAGGGCCCCAGGCCATTTGGTTTATTGGAAAATACTTTTTAAATAGGCCTGCAAATTGCAAATAAATAATAACCCAGTAAACAATTAATTGCTCATGAAAAAAATCCTATTACTACTTCTACTAATCCCGCTCTGCAGCGCCCTTGAATTCAACCCAAGCACTGTTGATTCAATGGATGTTACAATAACTACAACTGCTAGCGGGAGTTTTAGCGGAAATATCACATCAAGAGATGAAATGAAGGTGATGTTTCTTACTATACAAAAATCCGATACGCAAGAAATACTCTCTCTAGAAGAGTATATGCAAATCGGAAACACTAGGCTGCGCGCCTTCAAAGAGGAAAAAAATGGCCTTACTTATGCAACATATACAATAAATGACCTATTAGAGTTTGCTAATGAAAATGAATTTATAATTGTCAGAAAAGCAAGAATAAAGACCCAGTCGCAAATAGGGCTTGGGCAAGATTACAATTTAGCCGAAGAGATAAAGGGATTTGATAAATATATTAACCCTTCAGATTATATTGAATCAAATGACGCGGAGTTAAAGAGCAAAACCGCACTTGAATTTTCAACAGATTCACAAATAGAGGCAATACGCAAAATTTCAGAGTGGGTCAATAACAATATTACATACGATTTTGAAAACTACTACAGCGCAATATACAGCGCAAAGCACACCTACAATACCCGCGCCGGAGTATGTGATGAATTTGCAAACCTTACCGCAGCATTTATGAGAATAAAAGGAATACCGGCACGCTACGTTTCCGGGATTAGCTATGACGGAGAGAGGTTTGGGTCCCATGGGTGGCTTGAAGTGTTCTTGCCAACAACAGGCTGGATAGGGGTTGATTCAACTTATGGAGAAGCGGGGTTTGTTGACGGAGCACACTTTTCCATTGCAAAATCAAATGATGCAAATAGTTCAGCCGATCTTATAATTTCAACAAAAACAAGAGAGGAAATAAATGTAATCTCCAAAATACTCCCACCAGAAGTTGAAATACACTCCGTACACTTTTTTGAAAACCTACTTGATGCTAAAATAAAAAGCCCGGAGGAAACAGAACCTTTGCAAATATTTGAAGTTAGCGCTAGTATCAAAAATACCACCCAAAAGAGCGCAATATTTCCAATCGAACTTGTACTACATGATGATTTTTTGCAGCTTGATAAAAAAGAGCGGCTTGTGTACTTGCAAGCAGGAGAAGAAAAAGAAATAATTTGGGAAATACGCGCTCCGCAAAAAGAGCTGCATAACTCCTACTACACATATGGAATGCTGCTCTTAATGCCGGATTCAAATCTGCAGAGCACGATAAATCTTGTTCCGAAAAATTCCTCACAAACACCAGGGGCATTTATTAGCGTTGAAGATGTAAGCCCTTTTATTGAAGGTGAGAAAATCGAAATACAAACAACCCTGCAAAATAGAGGATTGCGAGAAGGAGAAGCTACAATTGAACTCTCAACTGATGGCAACATCCTTGCATTTGAAAGAGTTAGCCTCAAAGCATTAGAGCAAAAAACCATTTCACTAAAAATTTCCGCAGTTCCTTTGCGAAAAATAATAGTGACAATTAATACACAAAATTCAGAAAACAAATTCGAACTCACTATCCCGCAAAAAGAAAGCTCGCAAATAGAGGTGCGGGAAATACGCCCTTTACAAGAGCAGTCGATCGAACAAGAACCATCGACAAAAAATGAATCAAATTCAAGCAGCGATATAGTGCTGTTGGGAGGAATTGGAATTGGCCTGCTTGCACTAATTATTGCCGCAATTGCAATAGGAATTATTATAACCGGCCGAAAATGAGGAATTTAAAAGCATTTGTAAGCGCAAATTCAATGTAAACGCGGGCGTAGTATAGCCTGGTTAGTACTCGGCCTTGCCAAGAATTTTCCAAAAAATTTGCAACTAGGCCGTGGGTCGGGTTCAAATCCCGACGCCCGCAATTTAATTTCCTGCAACAATTTGCTGCAGCTGCTCAAAAGTTAGCCTTGCAACCCCTTGCTCTGAATTTATTTCACAATACCCCAATTCTTTAATGCAATCAATCCCCACAGGGTGCGAGCCATCAAGAGCGCTAACTGAGCATGCGTATACTTTTCTGCTCTCATTCTGCTGCGCAGAACACGAACAACCCCTAACAGCCCAAGCATTGCTCCCCGCACTCTTTTTTGCCTCTGCAAGGCAATTTTTTTCAACAACAACACTATCGATCATATTCCATAACTCATCGCTGCGACTTGGACCTGGATCAGTTACAGGCGAACTCTCACTTGCCTGCGGGCTTTGCAAATCGTCAGAAACCGTTGAATTTTGCCCAGATATTGATGGGTGTGGCATTTGAAAAGTGAGGGCGAACACAACTACACCTGCAATTAAAATTAGGGCAACAAGCGAACCGGATTGAATTATTTGTTTATTCTCTTCCAAACAATCTCCCCCGCCTTTTTGCACAGCTCTTCTTCACTTTTCGAAGAATCAAGAATAATTATATTTTCAGCCGGGAAAGTTTTTTTAATTTGCAAAAAGGAAGCGCGCACTTTTTCCAAAAAATCCTTTTTTTCAAATGCCTCAAGTTGCCTTCTCTTCTTGTCCCCATTAATTCTTTGCAGCGCAACATCAACTGGAATATCCAAAATAAAAACAATATCAGGAACTGGCATCCCCACATGCAAGGCGCTGATTTTTCCAGCAGGTATTTCTTGCAACCCTTGATAGACAAAAGTGCTGTACTTGTATCGGTCACAGAGAATTATTTTTCCCGCGCGCATTGCTGGTTCTAGCACCTTTTGCACATGCTCTTTTCTATCAGCAACATATAGGTCTAAAAATTGGCGCGCATTCACCTGCGGATCAACACTTAGAGCGAGGAGCTCTCGCACCTTCTTGCCATAAAACCCGGAAGTAGGTTCAGCTGTGTGAACTATCGTTTCCTTCTCAAGCCCTTTTTTTAAAAGGAATTTCTCAAGACATGCAATGAGCGTCCCTTTTCCAGAACCGTCAATTCCCTCAAAGACGATAAATTGACCTTTCATACTAGTAGTAATTAGGAGTGATATTTTAACTATTTACTTCGCCGTCAGGAAAAAGCGTTTATATTTATGACCAACAGCATGTAGTAACCTTTTTTAAGGTAATCAAACCAAACAATCCTAAGCATACCCTGAAATATAAAATATTTCGGGAAAGCGGAAAAGTGCCACTCCACAAGGAATTTATTAAAGCGGCCGTGGTGTAGTGGTTAGCTTTAAAGGGGAACAAAGAGTTAATCCAACTAAGGCCCATAAAGCACTAGAGCCTTCCATAAACTTTTCCATTTAAAATTTGTGGGGTTCGGGGTCAGCTCTTAGCCGGGGTTCGAATCCCCGCGGCCGCATTCTAATTTTTCAATTAATTAGAAAATAATTCAAAAAAGAATCAGAATTTTAACTTGAAAATTTGGTTAAAAATTTGGGGGATCTCTCCCCCGATTGTTGCATCGTATCACCTCCTTTTTGGTAGTTGCAAAATTCAAAAACAGAATTTTATTGCTGCAAAAAAATCACCTCCATTTTTACTGCAAAAAAAATCAATCATTTTCTATAAATCCCCCCTACGAGGGGGAACTTTCACATACATCAATTTTCCTCCGACCCAGATCCGAACCTCGCTATCTGCTGGCAAAAGATGGCCAATCACCCTGTCAACTTTTTGCTTTTCTTTGCTTTTCATGACACATATTCGTGGGCTTTATTAAAAAGGCTCACGACCAGCAATAGCCCCATAACGGCTAATTTTAGCGAAAAAATGCCCCTATAGCTAAAAAGATGGGAAAATGAGTAAATTTTAAAAGAACTGAAGAGTTTATATAAAAGGTTTACAAATACCTGCCCAACATGACCAATTCTGGTCAAAAATTAACAAATATGATAGGTTTTTATATTAGTTGTAAAATTTATAGTATTATGGGGCGAAATCCGGAACAGGTAAATTCTCTTTCAGAAGCCGTGAGACAGGAGATAAATATCCTCCCCCACGTAAAAACAGCCCTTTCTGAAGGCATTGTAAACTACTCAGCCCTTGCAAGAAAACTCATGGACAATCTTGGTGAAAAACTAGGAAGAAAACTCAATGAAGAGTCCTTAATAGTTGCAATCAAAAGATATGCAGATGAACTTGGCATTGTATCTAACCAGCACTCCCACATAGAACTTTTCTCAGAAGGGGAAATTACATTACAAGACAACATGTGCTATGCGCACTTTAAGAAAAAGCCGAATGTACTCTCAAAAATCGAAAAACTCTTTGGCGAAGAGAACTGGAAGCTAGGAGAAATGCGCGTACTAATACAGGGCGCTGAACAAGTAATGGTTATAATGAAAGAGAATAGGCTAGAAGAAATCATGGCAGAACTCTCAGATGATATAATATTTTCGCTGCGAAACAGCGCGCTTCTAACATTTAGAATGCCATTTGAATCCTTTACAACCTACGGAGTACTAGCTGAACTAACATCGCACCTTGCAAAAAAAGGGATTAGTATAGAACTACTCAGCTCTCCACCAGATATCCACTTCCTTGTTGATGAAAAGGATGCGCAACGCACCTACTCGGTTCTAAGGCAGCTAATAAACGATTCAAAAAATGCTATGGCACAAAAAGCCTCAAAACCAGCCCAAACAGTTTACAAATAATTATCAACCCCTTCAGCACTAATTTGATCAAATGAAACACCAAAAAGCCCAGCAAATAGGCCTTGAGAGAATCTACCGCCTCTTTGAACTCGCGCAAGAAGAATTCACAACCCACCCCTTGCGCAGCAAACGCTATATCGAACTTGCAATCAAAATCAGCAAAAGGGCAAGGGCAAGAATACCCCCTGAACTCAAAACAAAATACTGTAAAAAATGCGGCGCGTACCTGCAAAACGGGACGAATGCAAACATCACAAAAATTGGGGCGCTCACAGTGGTGGAGTGCAAAGAGTGCGGGCACATACGGAAAACTGGAATGAAGGCCGGAAAATGAAAAAACTACCTGCAAGAAAAATTGAACAAATAAGAAGAGTACTTGCAGACCAATCAATACATGGAAGAAAAGACAGATTATATACTAAGGCAGAAAGAAAAGGCCAGTCTATCAAATCCGATGTTTTCCACACACAAATTGCCGGAAAGGCGGTAACAATCAAGGCAAGGGAACACGAACTTACTGCAAAAATTAATTCAGAAAAATTGTTTTCTCGCCATCAGAAAGCGGTTAAACAAGGAAAAATAAAGCCAATATGATATAGACTCCATAGGACAAAATTTTTATTCGCAGATGAAAAACTTGGGAGCGTAACAAAAACAATTGAAGGCGCTGGGATAAATTCTTTATTAACATTTTTATATCATCGGCGCACATTTTTAATATCAAAAACCAACCAAAAAGAATATGAAAAAGCCGAACAATTTATTGCAAAACACCCGAATATAACTGAAGGAGAATTAGTTGAAATGCATTCAGAATTACAGCACAATTTATTCATAACTTCTGCAGAAAAAGAAAAATTCTCTTATGATTTGATCGGAATGGATAATATCCGTATAATAGACTACAAAAACGGGGTTTTTGACATAGCACTTGTAGACCAAATCTGGTCAGGAAGAGAAAAACACTATGCAAGAAAGCTAGGCACTGCTGAGCGACCTTAAAGCCAACCTGATAAAACCCCCAAAATGACAGTTTTATAAAGCTTTTTAGGGGAAATTACATTTACTTCTAATTCTTAAAAGTTAGGAGTTTTTCGCAATTTGCGAATAAAACATTTCCAACTTTCTCCGAAAGGAGAGCAAAGAGCTGGAACCAAAAATCAAACCAAAAAAAGTGAAAAAATGGGAATTTATGATGTGCCCGCAGGGCTCTTAATCGAAGAGGTCGCAAAAGACCTAAAAACCAAAATAAAAAAACCGGCATTTACAGACTATGTAAAAACCGGAGCGCAAGCAGAGCGCGCTCCAAACAATCCGGATTGGTTTTACGTAAGGGCAGCTAGCGTATTATACAGAATTTATAAAGAAGGCAATAGCGGGACCGGCGCCCTTAGAACCTACTACGGCGGAAGAAGAAACCGCGGAGTACAACCCGAGAAAAAAAGAAAAGCCTCCGGAAAAATAATAAGAACATGCCTGCAAATCCTAGAAAAAGAAGGCCTACTCAAAAAGGACAAAGCCGGAAGAAAAATATCCCCAAAAGGAGAAAAATACTTATTTGAAAAATCAAGAGTAGTGCAAATAGTATTTGATGAAACACTTCTAAAAGCAAAACAAAAAGAACAAGAAGAATTTACAAAAAGAGCTGCAGCCGCGCAAAAAATAAGCGCGCCAAAAGTCGAACCTAAAAAGGACCAAAAACCCGAGGTAAAAAAAGAACAAAAACCGACAGAGCAAAATAAGGCACCGGCACAAAAAGAAGCGGCAGTGCAAAAAACACAAGAGAACAAAGGAGCCACGGAAAAATGAATGATGATGAACTGAGGCAGAAAAAATTAGAAGAGCTTCAGAACCAATATTCAAAAATGCAGGAGGAAGAGAAAAAACACCAAGAAGCCGAACAAAAAATGCAGCAAATGTTAAATAGGCTCCTAGAAGAGGATGCAAAAGCTCGGCTTGCAAACGTTGCACTTGTAAATAAGGAACTTTACATGAAAGCATTCCAAGCAATTGTTGAACTTGCACAAAAAGGATACGTAAGAGGAAAACTAAATGACGAACAGGTAAAACAAATCCTCATACAGCTAAAAAATACCAGGGAACCAAAAATTAATATTAAAAGAAAGTGAAAAAATGGGAAGAAAAACTCAAGAAGAAAAAGACTTTCTCATATCAACGAGAAAAAAAATAGGGCCAGGAGTAACAAACGCGCCAGCATGGATACTCCAAAAAGCTGCAAAGAGGATCTGGAACAAGAAGGCAAAGCGCCACTGGAGAGAGACAAACCTTGGACAATTATTTAAGAAAAAACAAAAAGAGCAGGGAAAAATAGAGAATATGAAAATGGCAAAGAGCGGAAGAAAAGACAAGAGCAGGCTCTACAAAAACAAAAGACTCAATAAAAGAAGAAAACTTAGCAAACAAAGAGTGATTGGATGAAAGGCGAACAGGCAAATTATGTGATCGGGCTTGAAAAAGCATTCCTCTTTCCGCCCAAAACAAGGGTGAAAAAAGCCATTACCCAAATAAGAAAGTTTGTAAAAAAGCACACACGCATGCAAAACTTTGCTCTTAGCAATGAAGTGAACGAGTACTTACACAAGCACTCAAAAAACATACCAAAAAAAATCCCCGCAACACTTCTACGAGAACCAAATAGAATAGTCATATTCTTACAAAACGGCAAAGCTCTCCCCGAATACATCAAGAAAAATGCGGAGAAGAAAAAAGAGCAAAAAGAGAGCAAAAAAGAAGAAAAAAAGGCCACAACCGAAAAAACACCTGAAAATGATACTGAAAAAAAGCTTGAAGAAAAGAAAGCTAAAGAAGATGCAGCAAAAGCGGCTGACATTAAAAGAAAAACTGGCAAGTAGTGGGTTTTTGATGAACTTTTCACGGGGGACAATCAGAAGCTCCCCATACGTAGGCGTATTCTGCACAGTAACAGAGCAACTAGCACTAGTGCCGCACTCAGTTGTACCAAAAGAAGCCAAAATGGTTGAAAACATCCTCAATGTAAAAGTGGTAAGGGCAAACATCGGAAACAGCACCCTAATAGGAGTACTATCCAAAGGGATCAAAAATAAGTTTGCAGTATCAAATTTAATTGAAGACACGGAAGTTCGCGCCCTTGAAAAAGAAGGCCTTGAAGTTCTAAAAGTACAAGGGTTCACATCCACCGGAAACCTAATAGCGCTAAATGAAAAGGGGGGAATTGCAAGCCCGCTAATTGCAGACTCTGAAATAGAAAAAATGCACAAGTTTTTTGGAATAAAATTTGAAAAAATGATGGTTGCAGGAAACGATCTGCCGGGAGCTAGCATAACAGTAACAAATAAAGGGCTTATCTGCCACCCAAATATAGCAGAGAATGAACTTTTAAAGGTTCAAAAAATACTCAGAGTAAATGGGACCCCGACAACTGCAAACTACGGGGACCTATTTGTCGGAAACAGCGTAATAGGGAATACAAAAGGAGCAATAGCAGGAAGTAACACATCCGGAATAGAGCTTTCAAAAATAGATGAAGGATTGAGAGGAGAGTAAAAATGGAACAAAAAACATTCACAATAAAAGGCGCATATAGTTTTAGAGGAAAACCACAAAAATTCTCCAAAGAAATAACAGCGCACAACCAAACTTATGCAAAAGAGAAAACACTCTCAGCAATAGGTTCAAAGCACAAAATAAAAAGAAATGCAATACAAATCCAAACAATTGAGGAAAAGAAGTGAAACCAAATGGCCGAGAAAAGAATGAACCTGACAGGAAACCAACTTGCCCAACTAGCAAACCAGGAGAGCGGAAAACTCAATGAAATAAACAGAAGAATCAGCTCATTCCAGAACTTCCGAAATGAACTAACAGGCGCAAAAGATGCACTAGAAGAGATCTCGAAAAATGAAAAAGGGGAAAAAATACTTGTAAACCTTGGCGCAGGAATATTTGTCCAAGCATCCCTTGAAGAGAATGCAAAAGCCATCACTTCAATTGCCGGAAATGTATTCAAGGAAAAACCAAGCAATGAACTTGCAGCATTACTTGAGAAGAAAATACAAAGCCTTGACAAATCAATTGCAAATGTAGTAGAGCAGCAGCAAAAAACAGCCTCGCGCCTTAGCCAATTAGAACAAATACTTGCAGCAGGTAGACAGGTTTTGCGCAAGGAAAAAGAAAAAAACAAATAATTCTTGCAAAAACTAAAATTTAGAAAAAAATGCAAAGTTTTACTTATGTTTGATTTTCTCAAGAAAAAAATAGCTAATTTTACCGATAAATTAAAACAAACCCTGCAAAAACAACCCGCAACGCAAGAACAAGCAGGAACTGCTCCACCGAGCGAACAAGCACTACCAACAACACAGCAACCCGCAGCAGAGCAAATCCTTTCCGAACAAACCCAAAAAGAACAATCGACGACTCAAAGCACCGAGCAACCTACTATTGAAGCGCCACAACTGCCAGCTACCATAATTGAAAAAAGTGAAGAGAAAAAACAGCGTAAAAAAAAACAAAAAAATACTCCTCAAATTTCTAAAACGCCTGCAACGGAGCAGCAAAAACCAACTACCCAAAAACCTGAGTCAAAACCCTCACAAGAAGAGAAAGTAGATATTGCAGGGGAGCAAAAAAGCGCAATTGAAAAAGCAACACACATAAGAGAGGATGAAAAAAGGGAGCTAAAAGCAAAGCAAGGAATATTTGGAAAAATCGCAGGAATTGTACTTGGCAAAATCAAAATAACAGAGCAAATGTCAGAAGGGTTTTTTGACGAACTAGAACTTAGCCTACTTGAATCTGATGTTGAACAAAAAACCGCACTAGCAATTGTTGAAGAACTCAAAAAAAGGCTGGTGGGAGCAGAAATATCCTCACGCGAGGACATTAGCAAATTCCTAAAAGAGCAAGTGAGAGAGTCATTGCAAACAATAATGCAAACCAAAAAAATCGAAATACTTGCCACACAAAAAAAACCATTCACAATTCTATTCTTAGGGCCCAACGGAGCCGGTAAAACCACTTCGATTGCAAAAATTGCAAATTATTTAAAGCAAAATGGAAAATCCTCAATACTTGCAGCTGCTGATACTTTTCGCGCGGCAAGTATTGAACAACTAGAAGCGCATGCAAATGCAATCGGAATAAAAGTGATAAAACACCAATACGGTTCAGACCCAGCAGCAGTAGCATTCGATGCAATAGCTGCTGCAAAAGCAAAACACATCGATTATGTACTAATTGATAGCGCAGGAAGGCAAGAAACAAACCACAATTTAATTGAAGAATTAAAAAAACTTGAGCGCGTAGCAAAACCTGACCTCAAACTCTATGTAGGAGAAGCATATACCGGCCAAGCGCTACTTGACCAGGCAAGTGAATTTAACGCGGCAATAGGAATTGATGGGTTCATACTAACAAAAATAGATACTGACACAAAGGGCGGAAGCGCAATTTCGCTTCTATATTCTCTGAAAAAACCAATCGTATTTGTAGGAACAGGGCAGAGGTATTCTGACATTTTGGAATTTAAGCCCGAATTTATAATTGATAGGATATTGTGAGTAAAACCCATAGTCAAAAGAAGAATAAAAATAAATTTTAATATAAATTATAAGTTATATATTAGTGGTCTACTATGCAAAAAAAAGTTTTGACAATTGTAATTGGCGGCGATATGGACAAAGATGATGCTGCGCTCTCAAGCGGCAAACCTTTGCATAAAACCACGCAGACATCCGATATGCTATACCTTGATTCTTATGATCAGCTTTACCGGATGCTCACCCCGGAAAAATTAGATCTGTTGCACTATCTAATGAAAACTACTATTAACAAAAAGCAAAAAAGTGTTTCACAAATAGCAGATGATCTGAAAAGAAAACAAGAAGCAGTGAGCAGGGATTTACATTACCTGCAGAGCATCAAGCTTATTGATCTGCGAAAAGAAGGACAAAAAGTTCTTGCGAGCACCCAACTCGAAGCAATAAGCATCAAGGCAGAGGAATAACAACCCCTAAAACTCAACTCTTAGGAAGACGCGAACTAGATCAAGAACCCTACAGGCAACCACAAGATTTTTGAATGAGGTTACCTAATATAGATATGCCGAGTAGAAGAAGACCCAAAATTTCCCGAACTACTCGCACGGAAAAAGTTTTGGGTTTTAACCAGGACATGGTAATTAAATCTTTTAGAAGATTTTGGGAATTAGAAGGAACTGATACTACATGGAACAGGTATCAAATATGGAAAGTCCCAACAAAACCTCCAAGATATATTGTATATCTAAAAGAGCCTTGGAGAGATGAGGTGTTTGAAATTGTAAGAATGGAGGACAAAATTCAAGTTAGGTTTGTAGGGGACTTTACAAAAGATTTTGTACACCGTGAGATCAGAGACAGATCATTGCAAGGATTTGGAATCGGAAGCCTTGCAATTAGAAATTTTTTTGAAAGAGAACGGGTAATACCCCGGAAAACAAATATACAAGTTTCACAAAAAAAATCCGCTGTGAAGCTTCTTCTCAGACACGGCTATAGGTTAAACCCAGCTAAAACTCTTGTTGTCTCTCTTTTAAAGAAGCGCGGGGTTAGCACTACAGAAGAATTAGCAAAATGGGTTGAAAGGCAAGAAGAAGAGCTGCCAATTAGCATCCCCCTTATAAAAAGGTTTAGAAGGCAAAACCCCAAACCAACCTAAAATTCAAATGAGAACTTCACGCAACCCTAACCAATTTCCCGGACTTTTTTGCGCCGTTAAATGAGAACTGCAGCAGCATCCAACTCCCTACAAGCCATATTACGCTCAGAAGAATTAGTGAAAACCAATCCGCACTTGCAAGCCCAAATGGCTGTTTTATTAAATTAAATGCGTGCGAACTTGGCAAAAGAAGCGCAATGGAATGGAGCGGATCCGGGAGCAATTCTAACGGATAATAAACACCGGAAAATATCACTAAAATATCCGGAATTGTCCAGACAAGAAAAATCGCATTTTCACTGTGCGGGAAAATTATTGCAAGATTTATCAGCCCAATTGAAATCCCAAAAATAAAAAGGAAGAAAAGCGCCGCAAAAAATGAAAATGGGTCGGGGATACTAACTCCATAAGCAAAATGCATTGTAATGAAAAATAAAACCGTAACAATTGCGCACTTCAAAATCCCTGTCATAATCCCTCCCAATACAAATTCCCAAAGGCGGATTGGTGTTACTAGAAGATGAGTTAGAGAATGAGACCAAAATTCATCCATATAGCTAACAGCAATTCCCATCTGGGTTTGCTGCACAACCTGCCAACCAATCATGCCCAAAACAACCATTGCAACAACCATTGGATCATTATTTATCGCGCGCGTGAGAAATACAAAACCGAATAGAAGAGTAAGAGGCCAAATAGTTGTATCCATCAGACGAAAGAGGTTTTGCGACATCAACTTTGTGTTTTTATAAAATTGGCTATATGCCCTGCCTAAAGAATTATTCATCATCCTCACCTTCCTCACTTGTTAGTTTTAGGAAAACCTCTTCAAGGCCGGCTTTTGGCTTTTTTGCCAAACTTTTCAATTGTGAAATCGTCCCTAGCGCAACTATTTTTCCGCTATTAATTAGCGCGATACGATCACAGAGCTGCTCAGCTTCGCCCATGTAATGGGTGGTTAGAAGAATTGTTTTCCCTTCAACTGAGAGCTTTTTTATTAGCGCTCTTATTTTCATCGCGCTCTTTATATCAAGCCCAACAGTCGGTTCATCAAGAAGCAAAACCTGCGGGTTTGACAAAAGCGCCTTTGCAATATAGAACCTTTGCTTAAAACCGGAAGAGAGGTTTTGCGCGACCTGATCTTTTTTTTGCGCAAGCCCTGTTTGCTCTAGCACCTCTTCAATTCTTTTTTCAAAATTCTGGACAGAGTAGAGAAGAGAGTAGTATTTCAAAAGATCTTTTACGCTAAGGCCCTGCAATAGCCCCGCAAAACCTGTAACTAAGCCAATTTCTTGCGACACTTCCTCTTTTTGTGTAAGGCAATCTTTTCCCAAAACAGTAATTTTCCCCCCATCTAATTCTATTAGCCCACAAATTGCAGAGATCAGGGTTGTTTTGCCGGCGCCATTTGGCCCCAAAAGCCCAAAAATCTCACCCTTTTCAATTTTGAAATCAACTCCGCCAAGGGCAAGAGTATCCCCGTTTTTGCCGGAGAACTTTTTTAGAGCCCCCTGCACAACAAGCGCGTCCATTTCAAAAATAGGCAGGTAAATGCTTTTAATTTGCGGGGTGAGAATTGGATTTAAACTAGGATAATTGAAAATAGGACTCTGAGCATCTGTTCTGGATGAAGAAAATTATCATGTGCTAAACAATTGGTCGGCTAAGTTATAAATATAAATTACTCTATTTTGTTTTAGGTCATATGATTGAAAATATCAGAGTGAAAAAATCAGCTATTGAAGGAGAAGGGGTTTTTGCATCACAAAATTTTAAAAAAGGCGAGACAATCTGCAAAATGCGTGGGGAGAAGGTGACCTGCGAGGAACTTAAAAGCCGTTATGAAAAAGGGAAGGAGAAAATATGCAACCCTTTGCAAATAAATGAAAAGACCTATCTTGACTTGGGAGAACCTTATGTGTATGTTAATCATTCTTGCACGCCAAATTGCGGAATAAGAAAAACTGCCGAGTTGTTTGCATTAACAAACATAAATATCGGCGAAGAACTCACTTATGATTACTCCACCACAGAATGGACCTACGAAAATTTGGCAAGTACAAAGAATGGGCGATGGAATGCAACTGTAATTCAAAAAAATGCAGAGGAACCCTTGGACAATTCCCAACACTCGACCCGAAATTAAAAAAGAGATATTATGAGGCCGGGGCACTTCAGGAATTTATCCTCAAAAAACTCGAAAAGAAAATGTTTTCATAATTTGACTCAGTTAAAAGTATCACCATATTGAATTACCACCCACAACAGCATCCATTTAAAAGCATTATTCGACCAAATTCTTGGTGATACGATGAAAGTCTCAGAACTAAAAGCAAGAGCTGCAATTGATGAAATTACCCTTGAAATTGTTTCAAAAGCAGAGCCAAGGCAGTGGGCAAATGAAAACGGATCCGGAAAGGTCTGTAACTGCGCCGGCAAAGATTCAACCGGTGAAATTAGCGTAAGCCTCTGGAACGACCAGTGCGACCAGGTTGAGGAAGGAAATAAAATCAAAATTACCGGTGGCTGGTGCTCAGAATTTCGGGGCCAATTACAGGTTTCAACAGGAAAGCAAGGAAACCTTGAAGTACTCAAGAAATGAGCTTAAAGCCCAAAATAACCACTTCTACGCATCCCTCACTTTCGAAGGGATGTTTGTGATACAAAATCGGTTGGTTTAAATACTACGTGAGCGGCATATATAGTATACAGGATTGGATTCAACAAATACCTATTTTTGAGGTCTTTTTACAAGCCCATATAGGGGTTTGTTGCGTCTGCATCGCAAATTTAGGAGGAGAATTAAAATGATGGACAGAGGAAATAGAAGGCCAAATTCAAGATTTGGGGACATACCAGTAAAGGAAGGAGACACATACGATGTTGAAATAGAAGGAATTGGCGAAAAAGGGGACGGAATAGCAAAAATAAAAGGCTATGTAATAATTGTTCCAAACGTCAAGAAAGGTGACAAAGTCAAGGTCAAAGTCAATGCTGTAAGAGGCAAAGTGAGCTTTGGCGAAGTCATCGGAGAAGCAAGCGGAGCAGACGAAGAACAAGAAGAAAACCAAGAAGGCGAAGAGGAATCTGAAGACACCGAAGAATCTGACGAGGAAGTGGAAGAAGAATCCGACGAGCCTACAATGGATGATGAAGAAGAAAAATAAATTTAGAGTAAGGGGGGTTTCACAACATGGCATCTTTAAGTGATATAATTGGGCTTGAAGCATCTGAAAAATTCAGGCTAAAGCTCTTAAAGCAGGAATTTAAGCTAAGAAAAAAACAGCCTGAAGCCTGGACAAAAACAAAATACAGGCCCTATGCTAACTTTCGCACCAAAAAGAAAGAAGACGAACTTATGGTCGGGGAAGCAACTATCATAAAGGCAAAAGCATAACAACAGTTTCGTCTGTTGGGTGCGACGGTTACCCCGCAAATGCGTGGTAAGCCAAAAACCGGTTTTCCACAAAAGGAAAATCGGGACACTAATTTTTTCGAATTCTAATTACACTAGATCTTGACTATAGTCTTTTCAAAAACTGGCCCTTTTATACCTGAAAGATTATGATAAGCAGGAGCATATTTATTTTTTATCAAAAATTTCTCCCACTTTTTTAGTGGAAAAATCCTAACGCGAACAAAACCCATATCCAAAGCTTTTTGTTCCAATAAACTAAGAACTTCTGATATTGCCGCAGGATTTTTGAATGATAAAAAACTTCGCGATAACCTTAAAACCTCCAGCGTAGGAATATTTTCAAAAGTAAAATTATAATACAAATTGTATTTGGCCCCGCTTTTTGATTTTAACGATATTCTACTGGAGCGAAAGATGGCGCGATGGAGCATGTCCCCTAACTTATTGGCAATGCGTACTAAGCCCGGATGAAAGCGCCTTGGTGTTTGCATTAGCACAAATACGCCAAAACCGCTTAATAAATCAGACCAGTATTTTAAGGCTTTTTATGCACAAATAGCATTCTAAGTGATAATATGGGATTTGGAGAAACCTTGCGAAATGCCATGGAAAAGCTGCGCAACAGCTCTTCACTTGACCGCGAAACTGTAAAGGAAGTAATAAAGGAGCTGCAGCGCGCGCTAATATCTTCTGATGTTGAGATAGCACTAGTTCTCAAACTTAGCAAGGAAATTGAAGAGGAAGCATTCAAGGATTTGCCTTCAGGAATAAACCGAAAAGAGCACATAATAAAAATTACCCACGACAAACTTGCACAAATACTTGGCGGAAAAGTAGACCCCCCGCAAAAACCTGCTAGAATTCTTCTATGCGGCTTATTTGGCGCAGGGAAAACAACAACTGCGGGAAAACTTGCAAAATGGTATTCGAAGCGAGGCCTAAAAGTTGGTTTAATTGCAGCAGACGTATTCAGGCCAGCTGCAACCGAACAACTAAGAACACTTGCACAGAGGGCAAATGTAGAATTTTATGGAAACGAATCAGAAAAAAATGCCGCAAAAATAGTTGCCCAGGGAGTAGAAAAACTAAAAGGGTGCGACCTTATAATATGTGACAGTGCAGGGCGCAGCGCTCTTGATTTAGAGCTATCAAAAGAAATGAAAGCAATTGATTCTGTATTTGCAGCAAAAGAAAAATGGCTAGTAATTGGGGCAGACCTTGGCCAGGTTGCAAAAAAGCAAGCAGAAGCATTCCATGAAATTGTCGGGGTCAACGGAGTTATAATTACAAGAATGGATGGTTCAGCAAAAGGCGGCGGCGCTCTTGCCGCTGCAAATAGCACTGGCGCAAAAGTGTATTTTATTGGAATCGGAGAGAAAATGGATGATTTACAAGAATTTGATGCAACAAGATATCTTAGCAGAATCATGGGATATGGAGACTTACAATCACTACTAGAAAAGGCCCGCGAAATTGAAGATGAAGAAGGAATATCTGAGCAGATCCTCGAAGGCGAATTTACACTTGAAACCTTCCACCAACAAATGAAGGCTGCCCGCAAAATGGGCCCTTTGGGAAAAGTCATGGACATGATGGGCCTTGGGCAGCAGGTACCAAAAGAGATGTCAGAAATCGGGGAGCAAAAACTAAACAAATACGGCTATATTATAGATTCGATGACAAAAAAAGAAAGGGAGAATGCTGAGACATTAAATAAGAGCAGAATAGCGCGCATTGCAAAAGGATCAGGAACAACACAAGAGAATGTGCGCGAGCTTTTAAAAAATTTCAAAAAAATGAAAAAAGTATTCAAGCAATTCAGTTCAATTGACCAGCAGAAGATAGAAGAAGGAAAGGGAGTGAATATGCAAAAGCTGCAGAAAATGTTTTCCAAAAAGAAAAAATTCAAAATCAGGTGATATGGATAGAAATTTTACTTATACGCGAATTTATTGTAATCCTTGCCAGTGCAATTGCAGCATACACTGATTTCAAAACAGGGTATATACATGATTGGATAACACTCCCACTAATTGCAGCAGGACTACTACTCAACCTCTATGAAGCACAATACGCAGGAATTGCCCTTGGAGCAAGTGTATTTGCAATCGGGTATATACTATACTACACCGGCAAAATTGGCGGAGGGGACGTAAAATTATTTACAGGAATAGCACTAGCACTCCCATTCTACAATGGAGCAGTGTTCATTATTTCAGCCGCCCTATTTGCAGCAATGAGCTCGGTAATTTTTCTTTCAAGCTTTTATACCATCAAATATTTGCGTAAAGGAATTGATTTTGAATACAACAAAAACGGCATCCGCAGATCTGCAATACTTGGAGGGGCACTTGTTGTATATTTTTACATTTTAATTAGCGCAAATATTGCCTCTGCACAATATGGAACAGTGCTTGCCCTGCCGCTTCTATTCGGGCTTGTGTTTATGGCCCTTGAAAAAGGGATCCGAAAGGAATTTTTTGCAAAGAAAATAAAATTGAGTGAAATGGAAGAAGATGAAATAGTAGCACTTGATTTAATGGAAGAGGATGGGAAAAAAATATCTGCAGGAATTAAGGGCGTATTTGGGAATGAAGAGAAGAAAAAACTTGAAAAACTTGGAATCGGGCAAATTATTGTATACAGAAACCTCCCGCGCTTTGGCCCTTTTATACTAATAGGAGTTGTTGCAGCGCTATTTTTGCCACAGCTCTTTTTGCTCAAATTCTGGTAATATTTATGCAAAAATTCATGGAAAAAGCCCTTGCACTTGCCCAAAAAGCAAAAGGCATGGTCTCCCCTAACCCACTTGTTGGGGCAGTTGTTGTAAGGAGAGGAAAAGTGGTTGGAACTGGGTATCATAAAGAATTTGGAAAAGAGCACGCAGAAGTAATAGCAATCAAAAATGCAGGAAAAAAGGCTAAAGGAGCAGATCTATATGTGACCCTTGAACCCTGTAACCACTATGGAAAACAGCCCCCCTGCACCAAATCCATTATCAGTGCAGGAATCAGACGAGTATTTGCCGCAATGTATGATCCGAACAAAAAATCCCTGCACGGGGCAGCAGAACTCAAAAAACACGGAATAAAAGTGCATGTTGGAATGCTTGAACGTGAGGCAAAAGAACAAAATGAATTCTACATAAAAAGTTTGGCTTTGCAGCGCCCCTTTATAACAATCAAAATAGCAATCACACAAAACGGGGCAATTAGTTGGGGAAGCGGAAAAAATAAAAAAATCACAGGAAAAGCCGCTTTTGAATTCACGCAAAAATTGCGCGCAGAACATGATGCAGCATTAGTGGGAAAAAATACAGTGCTAAAAGATAACCCGCAACTAACTGTTAGGAAAAATCCAAAATTAAACCCTTTTAGAATTGTTCTTGATTCGCGCTGTGAAATCCCAATATCATCAAAAATTTTTTCTAAAAAAGGAGCAATTGTTGCATGTACAAAAAAAGCCCCCCGTAAAAATATTCAAAAACTAAAACGCAAAGGCATAGTGGTAATTATTGCCAAAGAAAAAAGAGGACAAGTCGATCTATTTGATTTGATGAAAAAACTATACAAAATTGGAATAAGTTCTGTTCTTGTAGAAGCCGGGAGCAATACCGCTAGCAGCTTTTTGGGGCAAAAACTATTTGATAGAATAATTATTATAGTAAATGAGAGGGAAATAAGTGGCAAGGGAGCATTCTTTTTGCATCCCAAAGTAAGCGCAAAAATTATTGAAAAGAAAATGTTAGGAAAAGATTTGCTAATTGTTGCGAAGTGAAAAATATGAAAATTGCAATCACCGGAAGCGAGGGTTTTTTGGGAAAAATAATTTCCAAAAAGCTAGATTCAGAAGGCCACACAATTGTTGAATGCAACCGCAAAAACTGCGACATACTAAACCCCAAACAGGTACTAAAAGCCCTAAAAGGCAGCCAAGCTGTTGTGCACTGCGCAGCGCAGCTTGAAGAAACAAGCAAGGACATTTATGAAGTGAATGTGCGCGGAACTGAAAATGTGCTGGAAGCGTGCTCACAAAATGGGATTTCACACTTCATCTTTCTTAGCACAGTTGGAGTGTACGGAAATCTTGGAGGGATTAAAACGGAGCAAACAGAACCTTCCCCACAAACAGAATATGAAAAGAGCAAACTTGAAGCTGAAAAAAAAGTGCTCTCATACCAGGAAGTTTTCCATATAACAATACTTCGCCCAGCACTTGTAATTGGCAAAAATAAATATTGGGAGAGAATAATTAGCACAATAAAAAAAGGCTACCCACTCATTGGAGAAGGAAAGAACAAATGGCAGCTTGTTAGCGACCAAGATGTTGCAAGTGCCGTTGCATTTTGTATTGATAGAGAGGAGTGCTTTGGGGAGAGTTTTATAGTTGCAGAAAAAGAAGCGCTAACACTTGAACAAATAGTAAAAATTGTACGAAAAGAACTTGGAATGAGCGAGCAAATAAGAAAAATCCCCCTCTGGCTAGGAAATATCATCGCCGCAATAAATTCTATTCTAAATTTTAACCCTATCCTAAAACCTGCGTATGTGAAAAGAATGCAATCTGAAAGGAGCTATTCAACCGAAAAACTCGAAAAATTAGGGTGGAAGGCGCAGCATTCAACAAAAGAATATTTGCCACAAATTGTTAGAAATATTTAGGCCTTTTCTTTTCCGGCCCTCTTTACAGCATCAACTATTTTTTTCATAACGCCCTGCGCTTTTGAAATGTCATTTGATTGGTTCTCAACCGCAGTCCCCACGTGCACAATATCTGCGCCTGCCTTTATGCAATCATAAGCATATTTCTCATTTTTTACCCCGCCCGCAATAACTAGAGGAATATCAATCATTTTTTTTGTATAGGAAATCATCTCAACCGGAACAGGAGAATCTGCACCTCCACCCGATTCTAAAATAGCAAGATGAGAGCCCATATACTGGCCGGCTAGAGCGGTAATACCAGCTAGATATGGAAGTTCGCGAGGGATTAGTTGCGCCCGACCAACCCAACCGACTGCTCTTCCCGGTTCAACTACAATATATGAAGTAGGAATTACTTCAAGGCCTGTTCTTTTAATCGGGGCTGAGGATGCAATCTGGGCCCCTGTAATATAGTACGGATCTAGGCTATTTAGCATTGAGAGAAAATAAATTGCATCAGCATGCTTACTCATACTTGCAATATTTCCCGGAAATAAAATGACCGGCAAAGAGCAGTTCTCCTTTACCTGCAAAATCGTACTATCCAATAATTCGCCCTGAGCCCCAACACTTCCACCCACTGCAATTGCATCAATCCCTGCGGCCTGCGCAACTTTTGCAATCTTACCTGCAACCTGCGGGTCTTGATTTGGAGGATCTATTACCGTAAAGGCAAGACCCCTGTCCTCTTCGATTATTTTTAGTATTTGCTTGTAGACTTTCCCGAAATGGCTCATCAAAACCAACTAATAATAAAATCGGAAAGCCTATAAAAAGGTGTTGGGAGCTTTGGAAAGGCACTCGTGATAGGCAGTTGATAAAAAAATACTTATTAACCTCAATTAGGCTAACCTCAATTAGGCATTTAACCAAATGTATATGGCTGATTGATTTTTAAGTCATCAAAAACCACTTTGGTGTCCGGAAGACCTAACCAGCCCAAGACGGCCAAAGCCGGAAATCTTTGGAATTTAGAACATTGGATGCGGCGCTAAAAAAAACCTATCTAAAAAATAGGCCCTGCACCTTTGCATAACAGACACCCCCAAAACATTTTTACCATTTTTTTCAACTACTGCAAAATTGCCACCCAACGCATCACTGTATAGATATCTGGCAGTGAGTGTGAAGCATATCCGGGGGCATCCCGAGAACCCCCGGAGTTTTGTGGCATCTCTTTGCAGAGTACACTTCGGTTTTTTTATTTAAATATGTTTTTGAAAAAAAACCTTCGAAAAATAAATTATTGTCAATAATATGACATTTAACATGATTTATGATAAAAACCTGACAACTACATAGTTTTTTTGTAAATATTATGGTGCCGGATACCGAAGGTATATAAAACTTAAATCCAAATATATAGTGTTACAGTTTAATTAAACGAGTAATTTACACTTGATATGACTGATAAAAAATCCCTTGTAGATATTGTGGCTGAAAAAATACAGTCAAATCCCTACATCCAATTCTGCCTAGCCGATGGGCTAATTAACTATTCAGCCCTTGCCCGGCACTACTTGCCTGAAATAGAAAAATCGGAAGGACGACCGGTTAATGAAGAATCGGTAATGGTTGCAATAAAGAGGTATTCTGAAAAAGTGAATTTTACCCCGGCAAAACTCAATTATGCTGAAATCTTTTCACAAGTTTCAGTAGGAATGCATGAAGATATGGCATTTGGAGTATTTGAAAAAACAGACAAAGTGATCGAGGAGATGACCAGGCTCTTTCGCGAGGAGAAGTGGGAAGTTGGCGAGATACGCACCGTAATGGAAGAACCACTAACAATAACAGCGCTTGTAAAAAAAAGCAAACTAGATAGGCTATGCGAAAAAATAGAGGGAAAACTCATAAAGGATTATCGAGATTTTTCAATGGTCACCATGAAATTTGCAAAATCTGGCGATAGAATATATGGGACAACTGCAATAATCGCTGATGAAATGGCAAAGCGCGGCATAGCCATAATAGTTGTCTCAACCCCACTTGATATCTACATACTTGTTGAAGACGAAAAATCGCAAGAAGCATACGGGGCAATAAAGGAAATAATCAAATCATCCCAAAAAATAATACAAGAGAAATGAAATTAGCCTCCGAATCTGCTTGCACGATTTTAATCAAAAAGATTTTAACTACTACCTCTATTTTCTCTTTTGATAAGAATGGATCAAGACAGTGCAAAACTAAAGAGCGCAATAATATCCTCAACAGGAAAGAGCGAACAGGAAATTGAAAAATTAATAGAGGCAAAAAAGGAAAAATTCTCAGGGCTCTTAACTGAAGCTGGCGCAACTTTTATGATTGCAAAAGAGCTCGGAATTAATGCTAACACAAAAATAGCTATCGAAACCAAAATAGCCTTGCTCAAAGAGGGAATGAATAATATTGATATTGTTGCACGCATAAAACAAATTTTCCCTCAAAAAACATTTGACAAGAACGGCCGGAAGGGAAAATTGCAAAACGTCGTTTTATTTGATAGCAGCGGGCAAATTCGCGCGACTTTGTGGAACTCTGATGCAGATAAATTTTCCTCAAACGGATTTTTGCAAGGGGAGTGCCTCAAATTCTCAAACTGCGCAATATCATCCTACAACGGAGTGCTCCAACTCGGGCTCAACTATAACAGCTCGATTGAAAAAACACAATCAGATATACCAGAATTAGAATCCAAACTAACAAGCATTACTGATCTTGACAGCACAATGAATGATGTGAATGTTTCTGTACTTATCAAAAAAATATTCCCCGCAAAAAACTTTGAAACGGAGCGCGGAGAGGGCAAAGTTATGAATTTTATAATTTCGCAAGGCGTGAACGAAATTCGTGCAACTGCATGGAATGAGCAATGTGATATAATTGAAGAAATAGGGGAAGGGGAAAAGGTGAAAATTGAGAGCGCCTACACCAAAGAAAACCGCGGCGAAGTTGAACTGCACCTAGGGCACGGGGCGAGGGTGTTGAAGGATAGTTAGTAAATCTATAGTGGTTTAACTGGAGGCCTTTTTTTCAATTGTTCAAATTTCTCTATTTCTTTAGCACGCGCAACTTGCCTTTGATAAAATCTTCTATCCAGCTGTTTGAGCTTTCTTTCAATTAGACTATGTGTTCTCAAAGCCACACCCACTCGGTTACGTTTCGCATCCCCAAGGATACGCTCAATACGAGCTACAAGATTTAATAGATCCTGGTCAGACATTGTAGTTTTGCTTGGATTTAATTTTCTTAAATCACCATCAAGCAGGCGCAAATGTGTTCTGATACGATTTTGAGCAATTCTTGAAACCCTTTGCCTAAACGGATGAGATAGCAAATGAAGTATTGAAGAAATCGGTTTTGACGGCATATATTGAAAACAAGCCCAAAATTAATAAACGTTCTCTACACCGCCAAGAAAGCTATTTGGCACCGGCAATGAACCCTTGAAATATTTATAAAGCAAAAGAGACTAATTCTAATTAAGCATCCAATTGGCTCATGAGGAAATGGAAAGCCAAAGCCACTTCCCCGAAAAAGCCTTGGGTTTGCAGGAGGAATCAAAATGGCTAAAGAAATCAAACAAATCGAAGATCTACCAGGCATAGGGCCGCAGGCAGCAGACAAATTAACGGCTGCAGGATACAAATCCCTTGAAGCAATTGCAGTCTCTTCAGCAGCAGAACTAATGGAAGTTGCCGGATTAGGAGAAGGAACTGCAGAAAAAGCAATAAAAGCGGCGCGCGAAACCCTTGACATGGGATATGAAACCGCAGCAGCACTTGCCGAGAAAAGAAAGCTGGTAGGAAGGCTAACTACTGGAAGCAAGGAAGTTGACAATTTAATAGGAGGTGGAATAGAAACCCAGAGCATTACAGAAGTTTATGGAAAATTTGCAAGCGGAAAAACCCAATGGTGCTTCCAAACAGCAGTTACCGTACAGCTCCCAAAAGAAAAAGGAGGGCTTGAAGGATCATGCCTCTATATTGATTCAGAGAACAGCTTTCGCCCCGAAAGAGTTTCGGCAATAGCACAAGCACACGGGCTTGACCCTGATAAGGTAATGAAAAACATCCTTGTTGCAAGGGCATACAACTCAGACCACCAGATGCTATTAGCTGAAAAAGCCTCTGAAATGGTAAAGGAGAAAAACGTAAAACTGGTAATTGTTGACTCCCTTACAGCACAGTTCAGATCAGAATTTGTAGGAAGAGGAACTCTAGCTGAGAGGCAGCAAAAGCTAAACAAGCACATGAGAACGCTACAAAAGCTAGCTGAAATGAGCAATATTGTAGTGCTTGTAACAAACCAAGTAATGGAACGCCCGGATATACTCTTTGGCGACCCAACAGCCCCAATTGGCGGAAACATTGTTGGGCATGCGAGCAAAACCCGCCTCTATTTGAGAAAGAGCAAAGAAGACAAAAGGGTTGCAAAACTTGTTGATAGCCCTTCACTTCCTGACGGAGAAGCGATTTATAGGGTCACTGAAACAGGAATTGTGGACGTGGAAGAGTAGGGAAGGGGTGTTTACCCTTCTTTCTTTTCAATAACAATTTCGAGCACATCCAATTCTTTGCACACACACTCTTTTGATAAAAGTGAAGAAATGCTAGGGTTTGTCCTGCTACTGTCCCCTGAAACAAATTCCTTTACATAAAGCCCATGAGTAGCTAGTATCTCCACTTCAAATTCATTTTCAGAAATATATGTTGCGCGCAATATTTTTGCACCCTTTTCGCGCTCCTTATCAGGCCTTCTTTTTTCAACCCGCACAGGAGTCCTTTGCACAATTTTCACTTCCTTTCCAATAAGCCATTCCAACTCTTTTTTTAAAACCCCAATTTCACAAAAGCACTTTGCTAAATATATTTTTGAAAACTCTGTGTTCTTTACGAGCACAACCCTCTCTTTTGAACAAAATTTCAAAGAATTCAGAGCAATTTTCCCCTGCGCAGAAGAATTTATTTTAGCTTCGATTTTTCCTAGATCCGCGCTCCTCTTTTTTGGCACAGCAATTTCAACAACAAATGGCCTGCCCTTTCCAAGCATTCGCACATCAACATCCTCCCTTCCGCAACCGTGGAAAAAAGATTCTTTTGCCTCAAACTCTGGAAGAATTATTTTTTCCACAATTTCCTGAACAGAAAGTTCGGTTAATTTTCCACTAAAATTGCACTTCTTACAACCCCTTCCTTTGCAAATAAAACAGTAGTGGAAGGTTTGCGCAACATCCCGCGAAAACTTATTGTAAAACCCTTCAATAAAAATTGGCGAAGGGGTAGATTCAACTATTCCGCGCTCAAGATTTACCATCAAATACAAATCAAAATTCTCCTTTACCGCCTTTACTGATTTTGATTTTGAAACAAAACCCTCAACAAGTCCTCTTACCCGCAACTTTGCAGCACTATCTTGCGAACTAACACCTACTGCAAATGTAACAAATTCAATCCCAGAAATTGCTTCAAGGCATTTTTTGCAAATTTGTTCATCCGAAAAATCAACAAGCCCAACTTTCACAAAAAAACCTTCAAAAACAAAAAAAGCCCTAATTTAGGGAAAATCATCAGGAGAGAGGCCTTCGAGCCTAATGCTGCATACAAGTTTTGATTTGATGCCGCTATTTTTGAGCGCCTCTACCAATTCACCAGATTGCGCCCCCGGATTTAGAATAACCTGCCCTATATTTGCCGCAACAAGATCCGGAATAATTGAAAGCGAAACTTGAGGCGGGAGATAAATCGAGACACGATCAGGCTTTTGAGGCAAATCTTTAATTGATTGAAAGCTTGTAAACCCTTCAATTCCCTTTTCTTTTGGATTTATTGGGAAAACTTGCCAACCTAGCTTTTTGTAAGCGCGCACACATTTGTTACCGAACTTCTCATGGTTTGCAGAAGCGCCTATTATTGCAATTGATTTCATTAGCCCCGATCACTTCTTTTTTACTGTTGGGTCATTTATGTATTCGTAGGCAGAAAATGCCCCAATAACCCCTTCAGCTGCCCCGGTAATTGCCTGCTTGAAGTGCCTATTTGCAACATCCCCGGCAGCATATACACCCGCAACATTTGTTTTGCTCTCAACATCAATTATAATTTCGCCCTTTTCATCAAGCTTTACACCAATTTTTTTTGCAAGCCCTGAATTCGGAGTAGAACCAATTTCAACAAAAACACCGCTCAAGGCAATTTCTCCGCCCTCTTTGAACTTTACACCCTTGACTAATTTATCCCCAAATATTTCAGAAACATTTTTTTCGAGCATAAGTTCTATTTTTTTATTCTCTTTTACACGCTCCCCATTTATCGGCTCTGGCCTTATTTTGTCCCCGCGATGGATAATATAGACTTTTGAAGCGTACTCTGCTAAATAGAGGGATTCTTTTGCAGCGCTATCAGACCCTCCAATTACTGCAACTACTTTGTTTTTGAAAAGTGCTCCATCGCACACTGCACAGTAACTCACTCCCTTATTTTCAAATTCCTTCTCTCCTTTTACCCCTAATTTTTTTCTAGTGGTACCTGTTGCAAAAAGAAGGGTTTTTGCCTTGAACTCTTTTCCTTCAAGTGTTTTGACCCTAAAATCAAGGGGGCCTTTTTTTTCAATATCAACAACCCTATCTGCGATCACCGGAACCTGGTTCGCATCAACATGCTTTTTTAGTTCATCTGCTAATCCAAGGCCACTTATCGAAATAAATCCCGGCCAATTCTCAACAATATGGGTTGTTGTAATGGTACCGCCTGTTAGTTCACCTATTACAATTGTTTTTAGCCTAAATCTGGCTGCATAAACTGCCGCAGGAAGACCAGCTGAACCTGCGCCAATTATCAAAAAATCATACTCTTCCATTCAAACCACTCTCAGAGCCCTAACGCTTCTTTTACAGCAGATTTATTGAACCCTATAATTATTTTGCCGCCGATATCAATAACAGGAACGCCTTGCTGGCCGCTCTTTTCAAACATCTCAACAGCCTTATCTTCATCATCAGCAACATCGTATTCTTTGTAAGATACGTTGTTTTCCTTGAAGAATTGCTTTGCCATCCTGCAATAAGTGCAGGTTGGGGTACTATAGATTATCGCGCTTGCCACCAATATCCTCTCTTCTATAAATCCAAGATATATGGAGAAAGAGCTTTAAAAGAATGCTGCGAAATAAAAAAAGAAAAAGAGTAGCAAACTAAATCTAGTTTGCCAGCTCTGCATCAATTACCTGCTTAAAGACCGAAAATGGTTGAGCCCCTACTACTGCTTTGCCGTTTATTAAAAAGCTAGGAGTCCCTGTAATTCCAATTGACTGGCCGTCACTAAAATCTGCTGCAACTTCTGAAGCCATTGCTCCGGAATCGAGGCATTGGTCAAACTTTGCGCTATCAAGCCCGAGCTCTTTTGCCCATTTCTTCTCATTGGCAACGCTCAAATCAGCCTGGTTCTCAAAGAGCTTGTCGTGGTATTCCCAGAACTTGCCCTGCTCATCAGCGCACTCTGAAGCCTCAGCTGCCTTTTGCGCCTCCGGATGGAAACTCAAAGGATAATCCCTATAGATTATTTTGACCTTCCCTGTCTCAATGTAATCCTTCCTTATTAGCGAGAGGGAATTTTTATAAAAGTTCCCGCAAAAAGGGCACTCAAAATCTGAAAATTCTATTATAGTGACCGGCGCATTAGGATCCCCTTCAACAGGATCATCATCAGCTAGTTCAGTCATATTAATTTCAGGAGCTGTTGTATTACCACTCCCTTGAGGAGCATTGTTTCCGGTTGTATTACCCGCAGTGTTATCTGTGCTGCCTGTATTTGTAACATTTAATTTGATATTAGAAATTTGCTTGCTAAGATCGCTTCCGACCACAAACAAAGTACCTGATAAAACTAGTGCTGAAATTAGTATACTTGCCGCTAAATAAATATTTTTTCCGTTTTCATGAACATGTTCTGCCACCAAAAAACCTCCACAATTTAATTATTGGAATTCAAAAAGTATTTTAAGGAGTATTGTTTGATTAGGAAAATTACAAACTATTTTTTACTCTCAATAACCTGCCTAAATTCATCAACCGAGAGGTTTGAATACTTCTGCCCGTTGATAAAAAAAGTCGGGGTACTATCAACGCCATATGAGAGCCCTAAAGAATAATCAGAAGCGACCTTGCCTGCGTACTTTGAAGATTCAAGGCAGGCATTGAACTGCGAAGAATCAAGCCCGAGCCCAGTTGCATAGGCCTTCAGGTCATCAACCTTCAAATTATCCTGGTTTTCGAATAATTTATCATGATACTCCCAAAATTTGCCCTGTTCACCAGCGCACTGCGAGGCTTCGGCAGCTTTTTGCGCAAAAGGATGGATATTGCTTAGCGGAAAATGCCTGTAAGTGAAATAAATGCTATCAGCATACTGCGAGTAGATTTGCTTCATAACCCCGTATGCATATCCACATGATGGGCACTGGAAATCCGAAAACTCCACTATGCGCACTTTTGCCAGCTCATTCCCTTTGTGTTCCCCGCCAGCTTCAAGAGCGCTCATGTCAAGAGGGGGCTTTGGGGAAAATAACATCAAATAAAACGCTGCAATTGCAACAATTACAATTCCGACCCCTAGCACAGTGTAGAGAAGGCCTGAATCATTTTTTTGTACAGGAGTGCCCTTCATCTCCTTTAATTTACTCATAGAAGTAAAACTGGAATCAAAGAATTTAAAACATGGAGAGGCGATTTTTGCAATGAAACCAAAAAAAAACAGACAGTTGATGAGGCTGCCTGCAGAACGGAATTTTAGTTTTTACAAAATAAGAGATGTATTCA
Source organism: archaeon (assembly GCA_035289625.1). GTDB lineage: Archaea > Iainarchaeota > Iainarchaeia > Iainarchaeales > Iainarchaeaceae > UBA10205. The sequence continues at coordinate 85,148 of DATDWP010000028.1, forward strand.
GTAAAACATTATTAACACCACAGGAATTTGAGGAGTTAACACGCGGCATGTCTGCTTCAGAAAAATATGTGGCCAAAAAAAGTATGGCCACCCTCCAAGATAAGGCTGAACTATGGGCAAAATTCAAGACAATTTTGCGCACAAGCAGAGAAGCATTTGCACAAAAAACAAATAAGCCTGCAAAACCCTTCTGGCTGCTAATAGCCACAAAAAAATAGAAACCACCTCTAAACCCGCTATTTGACGCATTTTAAGCCTTTTTACCCCCACTGCACCAATAGGCTTTTTAAAGAATCTTAACAATTGTTAATTGTGGTGTAATGGGGCTTAGTTTTCCGTGTGAAATAATCAGCTGGCACGTCCTGCCGGCAGTTAGAAGGGAAATTGCAAGTTATTTGGTGAGCGAAAAAAACGTTTCACGCAAGCTGGTTTCACAAAAACTAGGGTTAACTGAATCAGCTGTTTGCCAGTACCTAAAACACAAGCGCGGAGGAACACACAAATTCAATGAGCACGACTTGCAAAAAATTAGGGAAATGGCAGACATTATGATGAACTCTGAAAAAGGGTTCGATAAAATGTGCGTTGTATGCAAAGAATTTGACGCCTCGGAGCAGATACTCTCGCAGGCAAATGTGAAAAGAATTTAATTTTAGGATTGTGGAAAAATGCAAAACACGCTTGAGATAAAAGGCCTATATGCAGGCATTGAAGGAAAAGAAATACTAAAAGGGGTAAACCTCAAAATAAGCCAAGGGGAAATCCATGCAATAATGGGGCCAAATGGCTCCGGAAAGAGCACGCTCTCAAGCGTAATAATGGGCCATCCAAAATACACTGTCACAAAAGGCGAAATATTGTTCAACGGCAAGAGCATACAAGAACTTGCAGCAGATGAGAGGGCAAAACTCGGATTGTTTTTATCATTCCAATACCCGTTTGAAATCCAGGGACTTTCATTCCTGAAATTTTTACACGCAGCCTATAAGGCCCAAAACCCACTTGACACTTCAAGCATCGTAAAATTCAAAGAAAAAATAGAGCAAGCTGCAAATGAGCTGCACATGGGGCATGATTTTATTGAAAGGGAACTCAATGTGGGATTTTCCGGAGGAGAGAAGAAGAGGGCGGAAATACTACAGATGATGGTCTTCAAGCCAAAAATAGCGATAATGGACGAAACCGATTCGGGGCTAGATATTGATTCACTAAAACTTGTAGCGCAAACAGTAAACAAAATGCGCTCGCCACAATTTGGCGCGCTTGTAATAACCCACTACAAAAGAATACTAAATTACCTAAAACCAGATTTTGTACACGTCATGTATGATGGAAAAATAGTAAAATCGGCCGGGGCTGAACTAGCACAAGAGCTAGAAGAAAAAGGATACTCACAAATACTAAAAGATGCCGGAATAAAAAGCGCGGGAGTGAAACTAGCATGACAGATTCGCGCTCAAAAGAGAGGGCAATTGCACAAACCGATTATTCAAGATATGACTTTAGCTATAGCACAAAAAATTATGATGTTGTTTTTGATAAAGGGCTTAGCGATGAAGTTGTTAGAAGAATATCAAAAATCAAAAACGAACCTGCGTGGATGCTAGAATTTAGGTTAAAAGCGCTCAAGGCATTTAAAGAAAAGCCACTACCTACATGGGGCCCTGATCTTAGCGAAATAAATTTTGATGAAATAATATACTACATGAGGGCCTCGCAGGATAATAAAAAAAGCTGGGACGATGTACCTGCTGATGTAAAAAAAACATTTGATAGGTTAGGAATTCCTGAAGCTGAAAGAAAGGTCCTTGCAGGAGTAGAAGCGCAATTTGACAGCGAAGTGATGTATAGCAATATACGCACAGACCTTGAAAAGAAGGGGGTGGTGTTCCTCTCAATGGATGAGGGCCTCAAGCAATACCCTGAAATTGTAAAAGAGCACTTTGGCAAAATAATCCCTTTGAATGACAACAAATTCGCCTCACTAAATAGTGCGGTGTGGTCAGGCGGGTCTTTTGTTTACGTGCCCAAAAACGTGAAAGTAGACATACCACTCCAAGCATATTTTAGGATAAATGCGGAGAGCTTTGGACAATTTGAACGCACACTAATAATTGCAGATGAAGGATCACAAGTGCACTATATTGAAGGGTGCTCTGCGCCAAAATTTTCAACACAGTCCTTGCACTGCGCAGTAGTTGAAGTTGTTGCAAGGCCAAATGCGCATGTTAGATATACTACAGTGCAGAATTGGGCAAATAACATTTACAATTTGGTAACAAAAAGGGCATTTGCATACAGGAATGCAACAGTTGAATGGGTTGATGGGAATATCGGATCAAAAATAACCCAAAAATACCCCGCAATATATCTAATGGAAGAAGGGGCAAAAGGGGAAGTACTAAGCGTTGCACTTGCAGGAAAAGGCCAACACCAAGACACCGGCGCAAAAGCAATACACCTTGCATCAAACACCACAAGCACAATTACAAGCAAGAGCATCAGCAAAGATAGCGGCAGGTCAAGCTATCGCGGGCTTGTAAAAGTAGTAAGGGGATGCAAGAACGTAAAGAGCAGCGTAATGTGTGATGCACTTCTTTTAGACAAAGAATCAAGAACAGACACCTACCCTTACGTTGAAATTGATGAGCCGACAGCAACAATTGCCCACGAAGCGCGGGTCGGAAAAATAGGGGAAGACCAAATATTCTACCTCACATCAAAAGGCCTTAGCGAAGCGCAAGCACTAACACTAATAGTACTCGGATTTATGCAGCCATTTACAAAAACACTTCCATTAGAATATGCAGTAGAACTAAACAGGCTAATTGAAATGGAAATGGAAAATTCGGTCGGGTGAAGGGAGTGCAACAGACATCATACGCCTCAGTGCAATGGCTGGAGGAATATAGGCAAAAAAATCAAAAAATTTTCCAGCAAAAACCTGTGAAAAAAAGCAAATACACAAGCATTGCAAAACTAGAAGAGCTGCTAATAACCCCAACAAAAGAGCAAATAAAACCAAAAAAGTTGCCCGGGGGGATTTTTGAAATAATTACCCTCAATGATGCGCTTGCCAACAAACAAATTGCCCAAAAAATCCAAAAAATACTCTCACTAGAAGAAAATGCAAAAGACCAATTTGAAGCATTCATAAACGCAAATTTTGACTCCGGATTTGTAATTATTCTAAAAAAGGGATCGCACGATGCACGGTTTGAAATTGAACTGCCGCAAGGATCGTGCTCAAAATATTTTATAATTGTGGAAAAAGGAACTGATGCAACAATTTTAGAGCGCATCAAAACTACGGGAAACTGCCTTGTTAGCGAAACAATTTATTTAGAAGAAAATTCAAATCTCACAGTTGCAAAAATCCACGAGGAACAGGGGGATGTTATTACATACCAGCAGTGCATTGCACAAAAGGACGCAAAACTCTACAACTGCAACGCATGGCTTTCCGGAAACCTTGTACGTGCAAATACATCAAATATTCTGCAAGGGATTGGAAGCGAAATACGGGAGTGCAGCCTGCTAATATCTAGCGCAAAAGAGCACTTTGACCTCAATTACTCCTCAATACATAGATCAGAAGCCACTTTTAGCCACTGCGTATTCAAATCAGCCCTCAAAGACGAGAGCAAAATGGTATTTGATGGAATGATACGCATAGAAGAGAGTGCTCAGAAAGCAAATGCGCTACTTGAGTGCCATAGCATGATTTTGGGCCAAAATGCAAGCAGCAACCAAATACCAAGCCTTGAAATAAAAACAGATGATGTCAAGGCCACGCACTCGGCAACCGTTGCGCGCATTGATGAGGAAGAATTATTTTACGTGCAATCAAGAGGAATGAAAAAAGAAGAAGCAAAGAAAATGATAGTGAAAAGCTTTCTTGAAAGTGTTATATACCTGCTCCCTGCAGTGACTAATCTGCCCCCTGAAAGAGAGAAGGGACATGAACTTGACGTTAGGCATATATTGGAAAAAGAAATAGAAAGGGCAGTTTAGTAAAAATGGGCAACCTATATGAAAAATGTAAGAAATGACTTCCCGATCCTCAAGCAGAAAATAAATTCAAAACCACTTATATATCTTGACAGCGCCGCAACATCCCAAAAACCAATACAAGTAATTGAAGCGGAATTGAATTTTTACAAAACGAGTAATGCAAATATCCACCGCGGATTAAATACCCTAAGCCGCATGGCAACAGAACAATATGAAAATGCACATGGAAAAGTTAGCGAATTTATCGGAGCAAAGAGCGCCCGAGAAATCATCTTTACAAAAAATGCAACCGAATCACTCAACCTTCTAGCATACACTTTGGAGAAAAACCTTTCAAAAGGCGATGAGGTACTTTTAACAAAAATGGAACACCATGCAAATATTGTTCCATGGCAGCAACTTTCAAAACGAAAAGGAGTAGTTCTAAAATACGCAGAAATTACTCCTGACGGAAAGTTAGATATTGAGGATCTTGAAAATAAAATCTCGCCCAAAACAAAAATAATTTCAATAACAGCAGCCTCAAATATCCTTGGAACAATAAACCCTGTGGAAAAAGTCGGCAAAATGGCGCGCAGTGCAGGGGCAAAATTTATTGTAGACGCAGCACAAGCAGCAGCACACATGAAAATTGAGGTAAAAAAAATAAATGCCGACTTTTTGGTTTTCTCGGCACACAAAATGCTAGGGCCCACTGGAATTGGAGTACTATACGGAAAAGAAGAGCCCCTAGAAGAACTTGAACCATTTTTAACAGGCGGAGACATGATATCTGAAGTGAACCTTCAAAGCTCTAGCTGGAATATATTGCCCTGGAAATTTGAAGCAGGAACACCAAACATAGCAGGCGCAATTGGATTTGGCGCAGCAATTGATTATTTGCAAAAAATCGGAATGGAAAATATTGCCCTCCATGAACAAGAGCTACTAAAATATTCCCTCAAAAGAATTGGCGAAATAAAATCCGTGCAAATCTACGGGCCGAGAGCCCAAGAGCGCACCGGGATCTTGCCATTCAATATCGGCACAGTGCACCCACATGATGTATCTGAAATACTTGACCGCAACGCAGTAATAATCAGGGCAGGGAACCACTGCGCCCAACCACTAATGCAGCAGATGGGAATGGAAGGGGTTTGCCGCGCATCTTTCTATTTGTACAATACAAAAGAAGAAATAGATGCACTTGCAAAGGGAATAGAACAGACAAAAAAAATATTCGGGGCTTGAAAATGGCAGATAACCTCTACACTGAAATAATACTTGACCTCTACAAAAACCCTCAAAATAAAGGCAGGCTTGAAAAATTCAACCTCGAAACTTCCGGGGGGAACCCAATATGCGGGGATCAAGTAACATTCACAGCGCTCATCAGCAATGATATAGTAGAAGATATTAAATTCTTTGCAAGCGGCTGCGCAATAAGCACTGCTTCGGATTCGCTTCTAACCGAAATGGTAAAAGGTAAAAAAATTTCAGAAGTGAAAAAAATCACACCAGAAAAACTCTTTGAACAACTGGGCGGGATAATACAAACACGAATAAAATGCGCCCTGCTTGGGCTAATTGTACTCAAAAAAGGAATTGAAGAATATGAAAAAAGCGGCAAAAAGAGCGCTACAATAAAAGGAATTGTAGTCTAAAACCAATAGAAAAAATCAAAGTTACTCTGAAAAACCACAACAAATTTAAAGATCCAGGTTCTTTTATCCGTAAATGCCCAATATCAAACCCAGTTGCCACTCTCATGGCATAGTGCCCTCATCTTTTCCGGAAGGAAACCCCTCAAGAAGCGTCCTAATGGCATACTCTTTATCCTGCGCAAGAACAATACCTGAGGCAACAAATACACCGGCAGTACCTAACTTGATTGCGGCTGCAACATCCTGCCCTGTTTTAATCCCAGCCCCAGTTATTACAATTATTTTTGGATCAATTTTTTTAATAGCTTCAACAGAACCTGAAATCAATTCCGGCTTAGCTGAACTAACACTAATATTTCCGCCGATTAATTCTGGCGGCTCTATTGCAATAAAATCCGGAGAAAATGCAGCGATTTCTTTTGCGCGCTGCAATGATTCTGCGCAAACCATTACCTTAAGCCCAGCGCCCCGGCATCTTTCAATTGTGTTTTTGATATGCTCATTTGAAACCTTATTTTCAGCATGGTTTAAAATAGTTCCAAAAGCCCCGCTCTTTTGCAGCGCGCGCGGAACTATTTTTCCGGTATTGGAGCCAAAATCAACCGGGTCTGCGTGCTGGGCAAAAATTTTTAGGGAAATTTCACGGGAAATGCCCTCAATATCAAGAGACTGGCAGACAGGGATTATTTCAACTTCGCCTGTATAAAAACTTGAAAGAAGCCTAGCTAAAGAGAGCGCCCTCTGGGAACTTGCCTCTTCATAAGTTTTGAAATTTACAAAAAGATAGTACTGCAACAAATCGCCTAAAAATATGACCACCGCTAGGGTAATAAAACTTCTGCATCACAACCCATAAATAGTAGCCTAAATGGAAAACCCTGTAATCACCATTATCGGCTAATTTTTCACTTCTGCAAAAATTCAGGATCAATATGTACAAATTGGACTTAGATGAATTTGAAGAAAAGTTCTCTCGCACTTTTAGTGAGTCATCAGAAATAAAAAAAGCAATTGAAATGCTATCACGATCCTGCAAAATATCCGGGCTTGATGAAAAATCATATATCTCACACGGCCTGGGAGTTGCCTCAATTACCCTCGGACTTGGGCTCGAAAGAGAAGTTGTAATAGCAGCCCTTATACACAATGTCACAGACCATGGGATTAGCAGCGAACAAGTCGAGGCTCAATTTGGCAAAAGGATAGTTGAATTAATCGAATCAAAATCAAGGTTTGAAAAAGCCCTTTTGCTAAATCCTGGTGAAAGTGAGGCTGCCACAAAAAAATTACTAATTGTACTTACAACAAACCCCGATGTTGTAATGCTCCAACTAGCAGAAATGCTTGACAAATTGAGAAATATAGAAAAAACCCCGCAAGAGCAGCGAAAGGAATTTATAAAAGAAATAAAAGAAATCTACGCCCCTCTCTCCCACAAACTCGGAATATACTCGCTTAGCTCTGAGATGAATGAACTCTCATTCAAATATGAAAACCCTACAGAGCATACCAAAATAGAAAATGCAATGAATGCATTTGCACAGCAGGCATCCGAATCAATTAACAATGCACACATTATGCTAGATAGCTCGCTCAAAAAAGCAGGGATTGAGGCAACAATTGCCGGCAGGGTAAAAACCGTTTTTAGCACCTATTCGAAAATGAAAAGAAAACAGGCAGGAATTGAACAAATATACGACCTACTCGCGCTTCGCGTTATTACTGATTCTATCAAAGAGTGCTATGAAGCCCTTGGCATAATACACAGCATATGGAAACCAATCCCCGGAGAATTTGACGATTATATTGCAAAGCCAAAAGAGAACGGCTATAGGTCACTGCACACAAGCGTTTACACTGATGAAGGCACCCCGCTTGAAATACAGCTGCGAACAAAAGAGATGCACGATTTTGCAGAGCTAGGAATTGCGTCCCACTGGAGATATAAGGGCGAAAAAAAACAGAGCGGCTATGACCGCAAAATAGAGTGGATAAAACAGGTTCTTGATTGGGAGAGATCGTATGGAAAAGGCACCGATGCCGATATTTTTGGCAAAGAAGTTTTTGCAATGACCCCAAAAGGGCAAGTAATAGAACTTCCTGAAGGGTCAAGCGTAATTGATTTTGCATACGCAGTGCACACCGATATAGGGAATAGGTGCAGGGGCGCAAAAATCAACGGCAAACTCGACCACTTAAATAGCCGCATACAAAACGGGGACGTTGTTGAAATACTCACCTCATCAAAACAAAAACCACAAATGAATTGGCTAGCATTTGCAAAAACCGAAAAAGCAAAACAGAAAATAATGGCAACACTAAATGTTCTAAAAAAAAGCAGCTCACTGCGATCACAAAAAACCAACAAAAATGTCCTAAAAACAAACAACAACAGAGTAAGGCTCGCAAAATGCTGCTCACCACTTCCCGGAGACCAAATAATCGGAGTTAGAACAACAAAAAGAAAAATATCTGTGCACAGAATGGATTGTGACCAGGTGCAAAAACTAGGACAGCAAAAAATAGAGGTCCAATGGAATGATAAGAGCGGATATTACGATGCAGAAATTGTAGTAGAGGCAGCAGATAGAAGCGGAATACTAAAAGATATTCTTGAAATTTTTTCACAAAACAAAGTCTATGTTAGTTCAACAAATGCCCGCTCATCGCCATCAAATACAATAACATGCGTATTTGGAATACGGCTCCAAACCCTTAGCCAACTAGAACAAATCAAAAAAAACATTCGCCATATTGCTGGCGTAAATAGCGTGCACAGATCCTAAATTCACTCGGTTCGCAGCGCTTCAACAGGATCCATGCGCGAGGCAATAAATGCCGGATACATTCCACCAATAATACCTATTACAACAGCCCCTACAAATGATCCAATAATTAGCGAAGAAGACACTACAGTTGTGAGGCCAAATAAGCTTATTGCAAAAGAGGCAGCATAGCCGCAAATAATTCCCATAAGCCCGCCCAAAATCCCAATGAAAGCCGATTCATAGAGCACCATTTTCACAATATTTCCGCGAGTCCAGCCAACAGCTTTTAGGGCCCCGATCTCTTTAAAGCGTTCAAGAACGCTCATTAACATTGTGTTAATTATTCCTACTGCTGCAACAACTGAAGCAATTGAGGCTATCAGAAGAACTAGCAATGTAACGCTATCAAAAATCGAACCGAACTGTGATGAAAAATCATTAAGGCTGCGCGCATTTATCTCATCCCCATAAATAAGATTTATCCTCTCAACAACCCTTTGGTCCTCGGAAGGATTTGTAAACTGAACATTCAAATAACTTATTTTACCCACGGGAAAATCCGTAATTCCACGCGCATCATCAATTGGCAAAAGAACAGAAGCGTCCAGAAGATCAGAGCCTGTTGTATAAACCCCTATCACGGTAAAAGAACTACCGTTTAGGTTTATTTTTGTCCCCAAAAACTTATCATAATCATCCTTTATTTTCTTGCCAATAAGTGCAACCCCACTATCAGATGGCCTAAAATCCCTGCCTTCCAAAAGCTCCCCGGAAAAACCCGAACCTGTTGCCCGCGCTTGTGAGGAGAGATCAATCCCCAAAATCCTCACGGCATTAAAAAAATCCTGCTCTTCCCCGTCAACGGTTTTTGCAGCCTGAATTATTACAGGAACCGCAACCTTAACACCTTGCACTGATTCGATTTTTTTTGCCCACTCCTCATCAAGGAAATTAAAAATCGGGTCGCTTGATTCAAGAGGCGTTACACGCGCGCCTTGCGCTTTACTAAAAGCCTGCTCAATATCAAAACGCAACCCATCCACTACAGAAACAAGTGCAATCAGCGAAGCAACACCTAGCATTATGCCAAGAACAGAGAGAATGGTACGCAACTTGTGCCTGAAAATATTTGAAATGCTAAGGCCAATCATTTCTTTTCCCCTTTTCTTGCTGCGGCTTTTTTGTACTCGATTTTTGTTATTTTCCCATCCAGCAGGAAGACCTTTTTGGTGGCATATTCCAAAAGCGACTGGTCATGTGTTACTATGACAAAGGTCTTTCCCTCTTTTTTATTGAGTCCGTACATCAATTCAATGACATTTTTTCCCGTAACAGAATCAAGATTTCCTGTTGGCTCATCTGCAAAAATTATTTCAGGATCATTAATAAGTGCCCTTGCAATAGAAACCCTCTGTCGCTGCCCGCCTGATAGTTCATCCGGCCTGTGCAAGAGCCTATTACCCAAATCCACCTTTTTCAAAAGGTTAATGGCGCGTTCTTCAAGGCCCTCTTTTCCGAAAGCAAGAGGCTCGGTTGGGATCATCACATTTTCAAGAGTGTTTAGAGTTGGTATCAAATTAAATGACTGGAAAATAAAGCCGATTTTTTTTCTTCTAAGCATTGCAAGATCCCAATCATCAAGTGAGGCTATATTTTTCCCATCAACTAAAACATTCCCGCTGCTTGGATGGTCAAGAGTCCCTAAAATATGCATAAGGGTGCTCTTCCCCGAGCCGCTTGGCCCAACTATTACAACAAAATCGCCCTTCTCAACCAAAAGAGAAACCCCGCCAAGAGCATCAACAGCAGTAGAACCCATTACATATCTTTTTGTAACATTTTGCAGTTCAACAATTCCAACCATCTAAAATCCTCCACTAACCCTGCAGCGCCTCAACAGGATCAAGTTTTGATGCCCTGTATGCCGGATATATCCCGGAAACTATTCCAAGAAACATTGCAAATAAAAAGCTTGAGAGCAAAAGCCCAATAGAGATATGGGATGAGATGCCAACTAGCAAAAGAATAAAATCAACCCCAAACCCTAACAAAATTCCCAAAAGGCCGCCAAAGAGCCCTAAAAAAATTGATTCATACAAAATCATCTTCATAATATTTCCCCGTGTCCAGCCGACAGCTTTAAGAGCCCCAATTTCCCTAAAGCGCTCAAGAACGCTCATCAGCATTGTATTTGCAATCCCGATGCCTGCAACAATGCTTGAAATAATTGCAACAGCAATCGCTAGCAATCTCAAATTCCCCACAATTGAACCAAATTGCTCGGATAAATCTGCCTGAGTAAAAACCTGCAAATCGTCCCCGAACTGCAGCTCTATTAGTTTTGCAACAGTTGCATCTTTTGAAAAATCATTCAGAGTTACTGTTAGCGAACTTATCTGGCCGCTCTCAAGCGGGCTAATATCACGCGCATCATCAAGGTTCATAACAATTATACTTGAAGTGAGATCACTCTCTGATTTCAAAATCCCCTTTACCTTAAACCGCTTTCCGTCAATTTCAATAGGCGAACCCACAAATTTCTTGAAATCCTTTTCAATCTTTCTCCCTATAAGAACTTGACCAAGTTCAGACGAGGAGAGTGCCGATCCTTTTTCCACAGCCCCGACCCATCCGGAAGCATTTGTGGAATAATACTTGGAAATGTCAAGCCCATAGACCGTTGGCGCGGCAAAAGCTGTCAGCCCGACAGCTTCAGTGTCAATTTTTTGCGGAACATACCATATTTCACCAATTGCCGCTTTTACCCCGGGAAGGGATTCAATTCTCCCCACATAAGACTCATCTATCTTTGAAAATACCGCATCCTGAGTGTTCTTCTCATACACACTAAGGCCTTTAAAGCTGCCCACCACGGCATTGAACTCCTCAGTAAAGCCATCCACTAAGGAAACCAATACAATTATTGCTGCAACCCCTATTGCGATGCCTAAAGCACATAGAAGTGTCCTTGTCTTTCTCCTAAAAAGGTTGAGGAATGCTAACTTTATCATCGCGACTGCGCCCTTATGGCAAGCTGGCGGAATATGAACTTTATAATAAAGTACAATATTGCAAGCGCCACAATAATAAGGATGAGAATGAATATGTAAACAATCGGGCTGACCGAAGGCAGTTCTGAAATGTAAATATCATACCCATATTCAATACTCTGCCTCTGCCCCAATTCATCAATATATGAAACCGTTATTTTCCCAGGAATTGCCCCAGGCTTTGCCACAGGTGAGGCTGTAAGATTGAAAATTGCAGCCCCTGAATCTTGCGGATCAATATTCCCCACAAATGATTTGGAAGTCCCCTGCAAACTATTGCCATAATCTATTGAAACTTCGACTGCCTTTGCGCTCTCATCCCCTATGTTATCCACCTGAACCGAGAGGGTAAAAGTGCTGCCCTGCAAAATGATCTTATCATTGCCAGCAACAACATCAACAGAATACTCGATATTGGAAAAAATCAACTCCGGTTTTCCGAGGACAAGGAATGAAAAATTATTCGTTGAGGATTTTTCGCACGTACCGCAATTTGCATCTATAGAAAAAACATACGCCCCGGATTTCACCCTGCCACTAACATCAATCGAAAACTTCACTGTTTCGGATTCGCCCGGCATAATGCCTCCGATTTTTTTCAAGGTCCCCGAAGTTACAATGAATGGGGCGATAGTCGAATTTGTAACAGGCACCAAACTGACACTAACATCCCTTGCCGCGGAAGCGCATGAATTTTTAATGAGTGCCAAAACATCAAGAGTAGTCCCTATATGAGGAGTTGAACTGCTAAGTGAAATATCGTCGATTTTAAGGACCTTGCACGAAGATATCTCCAAATCCACTTCCTCGACTTGTGAAATAAGGCTTGAGCCGCTACTATAAGAAAGAAAAACCGGCATCTTATAATTCCCCGGAAGCGCCGCTTCAGTTACATTAAAGCGCAAAGAAACCGTCTTTGAACCCTTTGAACTGATATCGCCGATAAATTCCGAAACCTTGACCGGCATGAAATAATTCTCGTTCAGTTCAATAAAAACATTCACGTCCTCTGCAACCCGGCCAACACCGCTCACGTTTTGCACATCAAAAGTAAAGGTGACAAGGTCCCCGGAATACACAACCTGCGGAATCGTGGACTCGTTTGCAACACCCAGAATGTTAAGCTGCCCGGCACCTGCAAATGAGAAAAGCAAAACAGCGGCAAACAAAATAAACAGGCTTTTCATGAATAATCAACTATTCCACAAATTACTTAAACTGTTCCCAAAACCCATACGTGGTTATCGCGTATCGATTCAATTAATGGAAGCGGCTTTGACAATCTGAACAATAATTGACAAAGATACCTCAACTTTTTGTAGGGGCTGTCTGCCCTTTTAGGCCATAATCCAAATCCAATGACCCGATTCGGCCACAATCAGCCAAAGCCCTACACCTATAAATACAACTTCAAATTAAACTATAACTGATAAATATGAAAAGGGTTCCCACCGGAATTGTTGGCCTTGACGAGCTTTTGGAAGGAGGATTTCCAGAAGGCAGGGCTATTTTACTATCAGGCGGGTGCGGAACTGGAAAAACAATTTTTTGCACCCAATACATCCACAACGGCGCAAAAAAATACAACGAACCCGGAATATACGTAACACTAGATGAGCGTCCCGACCTAATACGCGAAGACATGCTGCGATTTGGATGGGACTTGCGAAAACTAGAAGATGCCGGAATGGTTGAAATAATTGACGGAAGCTTGGCAAAAATCGGAATGCCAAGCGAAGAGGAATTTTCAATGCCAGCAACAGGCTTTGATATAGATAAACTACTTTTGGAAATAATGAGAACAGCAAAACGCACCGGCGCAAAACGCCTTGTAATAGATTCAATCCCAGCACTTGGCTTTAATTACCAAAACGAGAGTGAAGTTAGAAATGCTATCCTAAAACTCTCATACCTACTAATGAGAATTGGAGTAACAACGGTTCTTACAAGCGAAGTTGCCGAGGGGGAAAACAGGTACGGAAAATTCGGGATTGAAGAATACGTAGTTGACGGAGTAATAGTTCTGCACTACATGGGAATCGGCAACCGCAGCAACAGAACAGTGCACATCCGCAAAATGCGCGCAACACGCCACTCAGAAGAGCTGCACCCTATGGAAATATCGGAGAGTGGGATAAAAGTGCACCGCGTTGATAAAGAATACGACCAAGCCTAAATCTTTCTCTCAACCAAATAATCTGCAAATAACCTCAGCATTTTTTTTGCTTGTGAATCCTTTATTTTTTTATCAAGCGCCTTCCAGCTCTTTTTCACAAGCCCCTTTGCTACAATTGAGGCGTATTCAATTGAACCGCACTCATCTAGAAGCGAAATTGCATGATGCACATCCTCTGAAGACTTCTCCTTTTTCCCAAGTATTTCAAGAAGCTTTTGTTTTTTTACAGGGCTCAAAATCTGCAGGGCACGAATCACCATTAGTGTCCTCTTACCTTCCTTAATATCGTCCCCGATTTCTTTACCCCACTCAAGGTTTTGCGGCAAAATATTTAGAATATCATCCTGGATCTGGAACGCAACACCAATACTTGCAGCAAAATCTGCAAGCGCTTTTAGCTGCGAGCTGCTAGCGCCCCCCAAAATCGCCCCAAGTTCAGCAGCAAACCGCGCAAGGGACCCTGTCTTATAAGAGCACATCTGCAAATACTGTTTTTGTGAAACCTTCACACCCTGATTTTTGTGCCAATAAATATCCATTGCCTGGCCAAAAGAGAGCCTTAGCATTTCAAGAGCGTAGAGGTCGTATATTTTTGCCTTTGTCTTATCCGGTAAATTTGATCGGAAGAGCAGAATAAGCGGCAAATAATACATCGCATTCCCCGCATTGACCGCAACATCAGTACCGAAGAGAATATGCATTGCAGGCTTTCCCCTGCGAAGAAAAGAATTATCCTCAAGATCATCTATTGCAATTGTCCCATTGTGCACAAGCTCAGGAATAGGGACAAAGGGGAGCACCTGCTTTTTTTTGCCGCCCACAGCTTCGCAGCACAGAATCATCAGGGCAGGGCGCCAGCGCTTTCCGCCACGTAAAAGAAAATCCCAAATTGGGTCTGCAACAGCCTTTTGCGGAGCTATCGTATCATAACCAAATTCCGGGGAACCTAGAGCATTTACAAGCCAGTTTTTTGTGATCTTTTTTGGGAAAAATTTTACAATCTGATTATCCACTTCCGAAGAAGAGAGCGCAAGAAAATCCTCAAGCTTCAACACATCACTTCTTCTTCCTGATAAACAGGAAATAGACAGCAGCAGCCCCCACAACGCCCACAACAAAGAGGATAAAGAGCACAAGCACTACCCCGCCTATTAGAAGGGTTGAATCATTTAATTCAAGGCTTGGAAGCCCATCAAAACTTGACCCGCCACCTGATTTTATCGAAGAGATATTTGCAGAAGGGCGCAGCACAATTGGAGGAGAGATGAATGTATTTATCACATCAGAATCTGCCAGTAAATCTGCCTGCTGCTTTGTTAGCCTCTGCTTTAGGCCATAACGAATAGTATAGCTCTGCGAACCGTTTAAATCAAATGACCTGAAAGCGAGCACCGGGTCTTTTTCTAAAACTTCAAAATTCACAGAAGAGATAATACCATCAGAACTGCTTGCAAACTTTTTCGGGATGACCTCAACAACTTTAAATGAAGAGGAATTTTTATCGGGGTTTTTTAATGAAATTTCAATATTTGCAACATAGAATGTCTCTTTTTCTTTTACCTCTAAAATTTCAAGCTTTCTTGAAACCTTTGAAGAAGCAATGAGCTCTTTTGCCTCTATTGCGGTTTCTCCACTAGAAAGCCCGGCAGCCGAGAGGAAAACATCCAATTGGTTTTGGTTATAAGAATAAGTTGCAGACTTGTAATCTTTCGAACTAACCATTGCAAGAACTGAAGAATAATTCTCTTTTGCAGATTTTGCCTGCGCCTCTGCAAGATCAAAATATAACCCCTGCTCAAGCGTTAGCTGCGCTGTAGCACTGTTGGCATCCCCTTTTGCAACTGCCGCATTGAGGTCTGGAATAAAAATATTCAAAGCCTCAAGCGAAGAAATATACTCAACCGCTCTTGCCCTTTGCGAATTTGCATCTGAAATAGCCAGCAGAGCACTTGACCTTTGGATAGCGGTATTTTTTATCGAATAAAGTGCTGAATCTTCAGCAACATTTAAACCATTATCAGTTGCCCTTGCAACCACTTTGAATCGCCCGTTCTTAAAACCAATCGTGTTCCAATCAAAAACATACCTATCCTCCTTCTGCTCGGCTTGCCCAATACTTGTTTCTGCGGCCCCGTCAACTAGAATGAGTGAGACGCTCTTTATTCCGGAAGGGTTATCCCCGGCATCAACTACACTGACCTCAAATTGCACAGTTTCAGAGAGTTCTTTTGTAACAGGCGGGGAAATAATATCCACAGTGGGCAAAACCGTATCATAAATAAAAACTTTTTCAACCGAGCATAAAACCCCATCATCGTCGTTAGCGGAAAAATTTATTGTGTACCCCCCATTCTTTTCCCCTGCAAGAGAATACTGCCCATTCAAAGACGAGACATTCGAAAGGCTGTCAACCACCACAAACTCCTGCCCATCAAAAGATGTCACAATAAGATGCCCCTTCCTGAACTGCTTGTCGGAATTAACGTCAATTGAAATATTCGAATCAACTAACCTTGCATTAATGCCAAGCGTGAGATTGCAAAAATTTGCGCTAAGAACAGAGGCTGCCCCGCTCTGTGCCCCTAAATTCCCGCTATCATCAACAGGTTGGACCTTGTAGTGGAAACGCAGCCCTTTGCCTATTTCAAAATTTGTGTCTGTATAAGAAGTTTCAGTAACATTTGAAGCTATTTTTTTTGCAACCAAATCCCTCACATTAAACTCCCTATTATAACCAAGAGCCGGGTCGTAAATGAAGCGCAAAACACTCCTGTAAACATTATAATGTGAAATGCCTGAACCACTATCTTGCGAAGCTGCCCATTGCAACAAAATCGAACCATCATCTTGCGCTGTTGCGCCAATGCTTGCAGGTTTACTAGGCCCCCCTGTATCAACCCGCAACTCATAGTGCGCAGGTTCAGACCAGCCAGAAGACTTAGCCCTTACATGGAACCAATAAATCCCATCCATTTTTGAACCAAGTGAAATGCGAGATTCTGTTGTATCAACATTTGTATCAGGCACTGTATCTGGCTGCTTATCAACAACATAGCTATAGCCAGTTGCCCCAGAATAACTAACATTTATTACAATCTGCGAACTATTGCTCCACTGCCCTTCCGGATGATTGGTACTTGAAACAGTTGGGGGTGCACCTAGCGCTGCTGCACAAAAAAATAAAACGAAAAAAAACGCTGCAAGCCTTGAAAGAAACAAAATTTCACCCAACAATACATGAAGGAAAAGAAATTAAAAACCCCCACAACAACCCTTTCGCCGACTTGGGAGCGACCTGCCTCATTGCAAATGAGGCAGGCATTAATTACACTAAAAATACCCACCATTTTGGAAGAAACTTTTGAAATTTTGAAATAAGGAAGGAATAAATACCTAAAAATGTTATATGAATTTGATGAAAAAACCACTACCTAGGAAAAGTACAGGCGCTGCAAATCTTGGAATTAAACTGCCAGCAGGCAAAGGCTCAGGATTTCACAGATTTTTAATTCAAGCCGCTGAGGCAGGGGTGCCTCGAAGTGCATTATCACTCGAAATATCTTATCCACTATATAAATTATATATTGCAAAAAATGGAAAAAGAAATCTTGCCCATCAAGTGCTTATTGAACATGAGAGACTGCGCAAAACCAGACCCAAATCTAGCGGAAACTAAAAAATAAAAAAGTGGGACAGGCGAGATTTGAACTCGCGACACACCGGTTACTGAGAGGAACGAAGATTATAAACGATGCCCCATTACTCTATCTTCAGCCGATTGCTCTACCAGGCTGAGCTACTGTCCCACTTCAATAATTCACCCTGGAAACACTTTTAAATGGTTAAGAAGTTGGAAAAAAAGAAAAGCGAGCCCAGTGGGATTTGAACCCACGACACCCAGCTTAAGAGGCTGGTGTTCTAACCAGGCTGAACTATAGGCCCCCGATAAGGGGATTATCGCATTTACAATAGTGTTGTCTAAACTTCTCTGCTAAGAGAGTTTTTTTATACTTTCCTATCTGACGCCCTTTGGTTACTATTGCATATCCCTATCCAAAAAATAATCAGAGCAAATCACAGCACCCGCGCTTGTAGTTGCACTTTGAACATATCCATTTTGCGTGCTGCTCTTTCATTTCTGCCCCGCACACCGGGCAATTTGGATAATCTTCGAGCTGATTGAAACTAAAGCACTCACTCATGTCTTCACTCAAGATAAGTTTCAATAAGCTCTTTGCCGGCACCTTTGCCCTGACGCTTTAGCTTTATTTTACCAATTTCCGAGGTGTTCTTCACATGAGTGCCAGAACAGTACTGCTTTATGCCTTCGCAACCCCATACCCACACATTCGGATTAGTCTTGTCAGCATATCTTAAAATTTCTTTTTTTGAGGAAATAAATTTGTTGGTTTGCTCTTCAACTTTTTTTAAAACATCTGGGGAAATTTTTTCAGCAACAATATAAGTACTCCTATCTTTTTCACTGTCCACAAGCGAACCCGAAGTCCCTTGCGTTTTCACTTCCTTATTTAGGAAATAATCCATTATATGGGATGCGGCATGTAGACGCATGGTTTTGTAGCGACTATCCCAATCTATCGCAAGCTTTACTTCATCACCTACTTTAAAATCCGGCTTTGATTCAAGAACATGAACTATATCATCGTCTTTTAGCACTACATCAACAACCGCTAGCCCATTTATTTGCCCTTTGTCTGATTTCTGCCCGCCACTGAAAGCAAAAAATATAGTCTGGTCAACAAAAACATTGTTACCTTCTACCTTTCTCACCTTTGCGTTTGATTCTTTTAAGTAAGGGTCTTGTCTGAAAAGAAGTTTTGTTTTATTTGGCTTTGTTTCATTGAAAATATTAGAAGGAGTACCTGAATTATCCGCTGTTTCATTACCAAGCACAAACTTACCAACTTTTGCCCTTCCGTACTTTTCTACTAAAGACGCAAGCTCTACAACTGCTTCTTCTAATGAGTCATCTGAATTCAAACTCTCCATTACAACAATTGCCTTCTTTGTTTTCTCGGTGAGCTTTGTCCTATCTGCTTCTCTCCAATTAAACCTTCTACACAAAACACCTAAATCATCAGCATAAACTACCTCACCTTTTTCGGGTGGTTCGTTTAAATCTGAACCAATTTTTGAGAACTTCTCATTCCCTTGCGCAAAACGGAGTCGTATTTTTCCCTTTGTTGCTGCAAGATCCTCGCCACCTACTGGGAGCACATACTTTATTGAAATATAATTGTACAAATCAACAAGAGTATTGATCGGAGGGAGCTGCTCGCCTTTTAGAACCCTTTTTGCAAGGGCTTCTATTGAGGATTTGTAATCTTTTGGCTTTGCCCCAAACGATGAATATGCCTCACGCCAGGCCTTTATTCCCTTAATTGAAGAGAGATCCTTTCCGAAATATTTTTCCTTGAAAACCCTTTCCTGCTCGCGAAACATTTTTGCAATTGAAACATCCGATGAATTATCAAGGCCCTCAATAACTAAAACACCAAGACGTAAATTTGGGTATTTTTCCCTAAGCTCTTTTGAAATTTCAAAATCAAGCGCTTTTGAAAGATCCTCTTGCCCAGGAAGAGCCATTACTTTTTTCTTCTCGATTTTTTTTGTTAAGAGCTCTTTTGCCAGAGATTTTATTTTTGTTGAACCAATATTTTCAATTATATGGAAAAGCCTCGGGCCGCGCTCCTTATTTAGAATCATCAAATAAGCTGATTTGAAAAGATCTGCCAGCACAATTTTATTTTTTTCAGCGGCCCCCTTAAATGCTTCTGCTAATTCCTGCTCTTCAATGGAATCCGAAATCTTTTGCGCAAATTCTGCTAGCGCTGCCTTGTGCTCTTTTGGAATTGCAAGCGCAGATTCACTTACACTATCCTGCACAGAAAATAAGAACTGCTCAGGAGCGTAACTTTGCAGCCAATTTTTTGCGCATAAAATTCTCGTACGCAACCTATTTTCATCAAACTTATTTTTTACATCCTTTTTAAAATAAGCATACGTTTTTTTCTCATCCATTACATTTAGCTGCAAAATAGTAGTAATGTGCCTAAAACTTGGCTGGATTGGAAATTCTTTTGGAACCAGCACCGCACTATATTCGTAAATACTTTTTAGTTGCTCAATAGCGCTATCTTTTGAAGACTCTTCTTTTCCAAAATAAACCCTCTCAAGCCTATCAAACCCTTCATAAATTGTAATCACATCCGCATCAAATGAAATTTCAAAACTCCTCGAAGGAACCGGGCGCACAAAAAGATACTTTATTACTTCCGGTTCATAAATTTTTTTCATTTCCGCTAAATCAATCGTATTGCCTTTTGAACTAGACATCTTTCCCCCGGTTCCTTTTATTGCAATGAATTCATACATTATGTGATATGGCGCTTCAAATCCATAGATTTGTTTTACAATCTCATTTGCGGTTGTATTACTTCCCCCCTGTGAGGAGTGCTCTTTTCCAGATGGTTCAAATCTCACCTTTTCATGACCCCATCTCATTGGCCAATCAACACGCCACTGCAATTTTGCAATGCCTTTTTTTCTAAAATCAAAAGTGTCACAAAAACCGCACTCGCACGAATACGAAAGAGAATAATTGCCATCATAACCAGTAATTGTAGTCCTATCGGTGTTGCACTTTTCGCAAAAAACCCTCACAGGATTCCATGGCCCTTCCAAATCCTCAGCGCGCCACTCATCTAAAATTGATTTTATCTTATCCTTATTTTGCAGCGCAATTTTCATCCCTTCAGAATACTCTCTAGCCCTGTACTTTTTTGCCTGATATAAAAATAGCGGAGAAATGCCCATACTTGGCAGCTCTTCTTCTAAAACTTTTTCATTATGCTCAGCATAACTTTTATGGCAGCCAAACGGGTCAGGAACATCAACAATTGGCTGGCGCAAATACTTTTCGAGCATTTCCTTATTCGGAAAATTTGCAGGGACCTTTCTGAAAACATCATAATCATCCCACGAGTAGATGAAGCGCACTTTCTTGCCAAGCTTTTTTAGCGCGCTTGCAACCAAATGAACAGTCATTATTTCCCTAAAATTCCCAATATGAACAACTCCACTCGGGGTAATTCCTGCAGCAACAGTGTACTCTTTCAAATCCCCTTTTGCCTCAACTATTTTTTTGGCCACGTGATCTGGCCAGTGCTCTTTTAGCGAACTTTGCGGGTTTTGCTTTTCTTGCATAATCAGTCTCGCTGCGCGATTAAATTTTTTCTTTTTCTTTTCCGTCACATTGCAAACCTTTCGGTTTGCGATGCCTCGCAGAACTCTTGTTCTGCAAGGAGGCTTTTCTTTTTCTTACAAAGAAAAAGAAAAGGGTTGAGAGCGAGCCCAGTGGGATTTGAACCCACGGCACACGGCTTAAAAGGCCGCTGCTCTACCAGGCTGAGCTATGGGCCCGCAAAAAGATCCAAACAGCAAGGTGTACTAGTTAGTGGCTTTTGGCCCTAAACAGCACCTACATTACCTAAGGATCTACTACCTAAGAAATAGCCCTAAAACAGGTTTTTTAAGGTTACCTTGCAGGGCGTTTTGTATGGCAGAACAACTAAGCGCCCAGGATTCTAAAAAAAGACTCGAAAACGGAACAGCCATTTTACTAGATGTTAGACATAAAGAAGAGGTAGAATTCACAAGCATCAAACCTCATATATGGATTGAACTAACGGAGCTGCCAAAACGCTTTTCTGAACTTCCAAAAAATAAGCAAATTATCTGCATCTGCAGAACAGGAAGCCGCTCAAACACTGCAGCTGATTTTCTTGAACGCAATGGATATAAAGCGTCAAATGTTCGCGGCGGAATATTTGAATGGAGCAAAATTGACGGAGCACTCAAAAAGTATGTTTACGGATATGAAGGAGAAAAACTAAGGGTAGAAGAAATATAACAAATCATTTTTCTGAACGAATTTCCTTAGCTCCGTTCATGTATTTTTGCAAAGGAGCTGGGATTTTCAAAACCCCATTATCGCAATATGTTTCAACAATTGCGCGCAAGGCCCTTGTAGTTGCAACTGCAGTGCTATTTAGGGTGTGCACATACTCCTTGTCCACGCCTTTCAATTTGTACTTAATATTGGAACGAACTGCTTGGTAGGAGGTGCAATTTGAACACGAAACTGCCTCACGGTACTTTTCCTCTCGCGGCATCCACACCTCCAAATCATACTTTTTTGAAGCAACTGTACCAATATCACCAGTGCAAATATTTACCACGCGATAGGCAAGACCTAACTCTTTGAAAATCTCTTCGGCGTTTGCAATCAATTCTTCATGCAAATCCCAAGAATCCTCCGGCCTGCAGAAGATGAACTGCTCAACCTTATTGAACTGGTGCACCCTAAAAATCCCGCGCGTATCAATCCCGTGCTTTCCAATCTCTTTTCTAAAACACGCACTTATCCCTGCAAACTTTAAAGGCAAACTAGAATCTGAAAAAATTTCATCACGAAACATCGCTCCGAGCGGATGCTCAGAAGTTGCAATCAAATACAAATCCTGCCCCTCTATTTTATACATAACATTCTCAAAATCGCCCAAATCCACTACACCTTCATAAGCTGCCCTATTCATCAAAAATGGAGGAGCAATTGGGGAGTAGCCCTTTTGAATTAACTTATCAAGAACATAGCGCATCAAAGAGAGTTCAAGAAGCGCAAATTGCCCTTTGAAAAAATAAAACCCCGAACCCGCGACTTTTGAAGCGCGCGTAAAATCAGCCCAACCATTTTTCTCTAAAATATCTCCGTGAGGTTCAAGTGAGGGCCTTGAGATCTTCTTTCCAACTTCTCGCACCACAACATTTTGCGAATCATCTTTTCCAACAGGAACTGAAGGGTGCAAAATATTTGGAAGGCGCATCAAATAGTAATCTATTTTCTCTTTTATCGGCGCGCACTTTGATTCGAGCTCTTTTATTTGCCCGGGAAGCTTTTTTGCTTCTGCAATTTTTTGCTTAAAATCCTTCTTTTGCGCCATTAACTTATTTATTTCATCAGTTATTTCATTGCGCTTTCTTCTAAGCTCTTCAGATTGCTGCAAACACACCCTATACTCCTTGTCAAGTTCTATTGCCTCGTCTACCCAGGAGAGTTTTTGCAAATCATTTCTCTTTTCAAGATCTTGCCTAATTGCCCCGGGATTTTCGCGCAGAAATTTAATATCAATCATTTTGCCCAACAACCTAAAACTGCCTAATAAGCACTTAGCAAAAAGAGCGTTGAGAAAGAATAAAAACTGCTCTTTGGGCTATTCTATTAAATGGCATCTGAAATTGTCGTTCTGCGCTATGGCCACCGCCACGTTCGCGACTATCGCGTAACAAGCCACTGCTGCCTTGTTGCAAGGGCATTTGGAGCTAGCAAAATAGAAATTATGGGAGAAAAGGATAGCTCCATTGAAACAACCGTTCAGGAGATGAATAAGAGCTGGGGGCAGGGAGCAGAAATTGAATTTGTTTCTGATTGGAAAAATAGGGTAGCGCACTACAAAAAACTTGGATTTGGAGTTGTTCACCTTACAATGTATGGCCTGCCAGTACAGGAAGTTGAAGAGCAAATTTCAAAAAAAGAAAAACTACTTGTAATAATCGGCTCGCAAAAAGTCGAAAAGGAAGTTTACCAAAAAAGCGACTATAATGTCTCGGTTACTTTGCAACCCCACTCCGAAATAGCCGCACTTGCAGTGTTTCTTGATAGAATCCAAAAAGGCGAAGAGCTTGCAAAAACTTTCCCAAAAGCTAAACTCCGGGTTGAACCTGTGAACAGAGGGAAGAAGATAAAAAAGAGCTCTCCCTAAAAACGATAAGCGACGAAAACGTGTTTGGCAAAATTATTGCATTTAAAAAACGTTCATGAGGGAAAATCATCTATGAGCCCAGCTACTTCAAAGAAAATATACGAATTCTTACTAGTGAACGACTTTCTCAAATCAGTAGCAGGCGATTATGCTGTTGAACTTGTAAAAATATGCGCCAATAAGAAAAAACCTGCAACCGATGAAGAAATCGGAAAAAAACTCCCATTGAAAGTAACTGAAATACGCACCATACTAAACCGCCTGCACTACCGCGGCATTGCATGCTACCAAAAAACCAAAAATAACAAAACAGGATGGTACTCATATACCTGGGAAATAAAAAATTCGCGAATTGCCGAAATCCTACTAGAACAGCAAGCTGAACAAATAGAAAAGCTAGAACACTCAATGGAATTTGAAGGGAGCCATGAATTTTATAGTGGCGGAAAAGGCTGCCAAGAGTACCCATTTGAAATTGCAGCAGAATACAACTTCAAAGACCCAGAATCCGGAAAAGCACTTGCTTTAGTTGATAATAAAAAACGCCTAAAAGAGCTCACAAAAAAGATGGATACCCTCAAAATGGAAGTTGAAGAGCTCCGCAAAATACTTTAAAAACACGAATTGTTGGACAAAAAACGTTATTTTTACAAGTGCCATTAAACAACATAAAAACCGAAAAAAAGTTTATTGAAAGACTCAATACGCTAAAAAAGGCTTTTAATGGCCTTATTTGTAAAACAAAGTAAAAATAGACACTTAGGAAAAATAAAACCTTTAATAAAGGTTTTGGAGAATAATAAATCAAGCCAGAAAACAGCGGGATGGGGCAGCCAGGAGTGCCCGCCGGGCTCATAACCCGGAGGTCAAAGGTTCAAATCCTTTTCCCGCTATTTTTTTCTTATCCCCTGGTAAAATAGAACTCACTAATTAATGTTAATTTGTAATGGATAAAATAAAGCAACTCTATTTTTAGCCCCTAGCACTTGCAAGACAATTAAACTAACTTACAAATAACTGCAACGGAGCAATAGATCGATTAGCATAGCTCAAAAATATACCCACTGCAAATAACATAGTAAAAACACTAGTAAAATAGGCTTACTTTTTCACACACTTAATGATTTTCAAGTAAAATACACTCACAAATTAAATCAACACATATAACTTGTCAAAAATGAGAGTTTGATGAATAAAAGAGACTCACTTTTAATCTCATTTTTGGTTAAAATCACTCAAAATTAGCTAATTATCACTCAAATACTCTTAAATTACGGCAATTGACAAATAAATACTGGTAATTACTATCAAAATTAAGCATTACCATAGTGATAAGTGGTAAATACAGCAATAACGATAATTATTTATAGGCATAATTGGTAATTACTAGTATGTTTATTATTGATTTTATAAAAAAAATCTTCTCAGGCAATAAATCAGTAACAGTAATTGAACCACACAAAACAAGCAGCATCTACACAGTGCACGCACAAGAAACTGAAGAGATTCACAGCGTGTGGGATTACATAAAACTTAACGAAAATACCCAGGCAGCACACATTGCAGCAGTACTTGGGTTTGATGAATGGATAGCAATGGAAGAAATACTACGAAGAATAAAGGAACTTTTCGGAATGGATTATAAAAACGACCGCAGCCTCTACCCATACATCAAAACACTTGTGGATGTCGGGCTAATTGAAACAACAAATGTTGGCGGAAAGAAGAAGTGGAGAAAGAGGGATGTGCTAATCAAGCTTAAAGCAAAGAAGCGGATTGAGGAAGAGGAAACGGAGCAGGCTGCGGCGCAGACGAAGAATTGAAAACTGATTACCTAAATGCAAGTATTTCAATCGGAAGACCTTTGGATTGGGAAGTTCCAAACTGGTCATGGGCCGTGAATTCTGTTTCTGTGTGAGCTTCTTCTATTGGAATTACACGAAAAACAACATGTCTGAAACCCACATTTTTTAGAAGAGTAGTAGACTCATTCTGGTTGACGCCATATTCTACCAACCTTAGAATCCCGTGTTCGGTTAATTTTCTGGTTTTTAGAGTGCGAAGCATAGATGCTAGTTTTTTCCTTGCGAGAGCCTCGCTTTTTGCATACAGTTCTGGCTCTGGCTCTATTAGGCCAAGACGACCGTGGACAACGCCTCGATAGATTGGAGAACTATCTGGCCCTTTCTTAATTCTAAATTTTTTCGTTGCATTTCATTTAGATATTCGTCTTGTAATTTCTCAGCATAATTCCAAAAAAAGAAGCCGGCGTTTACGAAATTAAATTTACGCGGGGAGGAAAGCCATCTATCAAAGTTTGAGTGCAAGGTTGTTCCTGCGGGCACGCGGTGTTTGTTACCGGGTAATTCTACGCCGTGTAATTTTGCTTTCGGATTTTCTTTTGCAACTTTATGCAGCCAGTCAGCATGTCCAAATCCCAGATCGGTTATGGTTCTGCTCTTGCGGATAGCTCGAGAAGTGACCTCGGCATTAAGCGTTTGCGGCAACTTATGAACAGGAATCTTTGGCATCAAAAGAAGAAGAATATTGAAATTAAATAAGTTACCCTTTCAGCGCCTTGTAACTCTCATTGAATTTTTTGAGTTCAGCATCCTGCGAATAAACTTCCTTAAACCAGGGGCTTGAAACGATTTTTTCAGCTTCACTTGCCGCAAGCTTTGCTTTTTCAGAAGAAACCTGTTCGCCTTTGGACATTTTTTCAGCTAAAATATTAACATCCGGAATTGGCACATCCTCATAACCTTGCTGGAAAGAGCGCAAAATCTGCTCTTTAATTGCACCCACTACCTGCGCTTCATCCAAATCCTTTTCATCCAAATAATACACCGCCTTCCAATTACCCTTAGTGCGCCAATAATGCGCAGGATTTTTGCCAGTTTTAAAAAAATTATCAAGCGGCGCAAAGGATTTTGGAGGAATAATTACACAATTCTTGCCCGGGCGAATATAAGGAATTTCGGAAAGGATCCCCTTGCGGTGGTAATGGTAGGTTTTGCCATTTGATTTTGTAACATTTTGAGTATAACCATAAAGAGCACGAAAAAGTTTTTGGTAAGTATAAGAAGAATGTTTTGTGGATTCTGGAATAATGAATTTATATTGAATGAAAAACCCCTTTAGCAAACAGACACCCCACAGTTCCTGTAATATGATATACTATACTAATAACGATTTCTTATGTATAATTTATAAACATAATGTAAATATGCCTACGGTTTGTTTTTCCGTAGGCTTTTATTTTAGAATCTTCGATGTATTGGCCTTGTGACAGGCGCTGGCTCTTCTAAATCTTCTTCTACCCTTGCGACATTTCCAACAACGAGAATATCCTTAGCTGCTCTAACCCTATTGTAAGGAACGCTTTTTTCACTAATTATTTTCTTGGCTTCCTGTTTGGTTCGAGCTTTCAGTGCCTCGGTTGTAATAGTTTCAATCCTGCCCTTCTCAAGATTTATCACAAGATCAAAAACCTTACCCCTATATTCCCCGTCGGCGGTATAAATATCCATCCCGAAGAGTTTTGAAAGTCTTGTCGTCATACTAAATCCTCCAAATTAATTACTGAAATAATAAATTGAACCAGATATATAAATGTTCTGCTAAAAAAATCAAAAAACACATCATCACCACAATAAAGCATGAAATCTACATAACAAGTTCTTATTTTCCTAATGCCCCACTCCAACTAAACCTCAAAACCCCATCCTATACATAAAAAAATTCCGACCATTCGTGAACTGCTTTTCGGCATTTTACCTTATTAGTGGAATAGTGGGGCTATGGGGCAGAAATTTGAAATTTAGGGTCTTTGCGGCAATCAACATTATAATCTTGGAAAATTATGTAATTACATAATGAAAAAAAGACTCTTACCTGCTGATGAAATTAGAAATTGGCGTGCGCTTTCAGGAAAAGAAAAAAAAGAAAAATGGAGAGAACTAAAGGCACGAAGACTAGAGTTAAAATACGGGGGCAAATTTGTAAACCCGGGGCATTTTTTCACAATTGGAAATGTTGCAGAACGGGAAGAGGCGCTAAGAAAGGGCCAAATGATTTTTAGGGGTAGGAAGGGAGAGGAGTTTGATGTGGCGCTAAATATTCACGGCTACCAACTTATTGGGGTTGTGGGTTTTAAGGAAAAAATTTATAGTTTAAGATACATCAAAAGAGAGCAAGGCGCGCAGCCATCAGCACTTATCTGCCCATTTGAAATTAACACAACACATGCTATAGAAGAAGACCGGGGCATGTTTTTTGCAGCAGATCCTGTCGACATGGGTCATATACAAGCTAGCGGTCTTGAAAAAAGCGGGTTGATCTTGCCCTTACTGCAAATTGCAACCGAGATTGCCTGCGCAAAAACCGGGAAGGCAAGCGCCGGAATTGTCTTTGAAAAATTTGCAGATCTTTTTAGCAGGGTTGGCTACAAAACTGTCAAACAAGTGTTGATGACGCCTGATGTTGCGCGCGATATTGCAAGAAAGCGCCCCGGAATGAAACTCATTCCCCATGCCCTATTCATGGAATATTCCGGCAAACCCCTCCCGGAAAATAACCTTGATACACACTATAGGTTTGTTGCAATCGACCCGCATAGCGGGGAGATTAAATCGTACTATTATCCAAAGCAGTGAAAGAATATTTGTAGCTTTAGCGGAAATATAATTTTTTCAATCACTCTTACAAATTATCAAGCGGGCTATTGACTTTTTTTAACTGCTCAGTTGAAACATGGGTGTAGATTTGGGTCGTACTAAGATTGCTATGGCCTAGGAGCTCTTGGATGTTTCTGATATTCTCCCCAGCTTCTAGAAGATGGGTCGCAAAAGAATGTCTTAGTGCATGTGGTGTAATTTCTTTTTGAATCCCAGCAGCTTGCGTTGCATTCCTTACAATGCGTTGGACAGTATCGGGGGAGAGGGATTTTCCGTTTTTTTTGGAAAAGAGAAATGGGCTCTTTACTTTCTTTCTCTCAAGGTATTTTTTTGCAAGCCTGCACCAATTCTTTGAAAGTATTATCACCCTATCCTTATTTCCTTTTCCGGATTTGACCCTACCAATTCTCTCCTTCAGGTTCACATTTTCAGCTAGCATATTCACAGCTTCGCTAACCCTCACCCCCGAAGAGTAGATGAACTGCAACAGCAAGCGGTTCCTTCCGATTTTTACCGCTTTTAGAAGGTCGCGCACCTCATCTTTTGTGAGTACTACCGGAAGCGCTTTTGATTTTTTTGGAATTTTTATATCATCTAGAACACTCATTTTGAGGTACTCTTTGAAAAAATACCGGAACGCAGCATGGGCAAGTGCTAGAGTTGCATTCGAATTGCCCTTCTCTTTCATTTTAGCCAAAAAACCAACAATATCTCCACGCTCTATTTTTTGCGGCTCCTTATTTGCAAATTCTAAAAAATCGCGCACAAAAATAGTGTACATATTTACAGTGCGCTCGCTATACCCTGCAATTACTAACTCCTGCTTTAATTTTTCAACCCAGGGTTTTACTTGCTCTTGCATGCACATTAATTGGCTATCCAAAAATAAATAGGGCGCGGTTTAGCTTTTTTCGTGAATCTTTATAAATATTACTGGCACATATCCATGTATGGTTCTTGGAAGAAAAAAAGAAGGAAAACCACTAGCTGAAACTGCGGATATGAAAATGTGGCGCGAAGAATTCAACCAAATGAGCCTTGAAGAACACGACCGCGTCCTAAAAAACCTCGGGCTTGACAAGGAAGATATTGAAGAATTTAACGAAGCAGAAAAGGGGAGCAAAAAACTCGAAGACCTACTAGGGATCCCAAATGGACAAGAAGCGCCTGAAGAGAACCTCAAAAAAGTGAAAGGTAAAAAGTAATTTTATCCAACTTTTTCATTTTATGCCAAAAATTTCAATACGAAAAGCTAAAGTAGATGATATTGGGCAGTGCGCGAAAATATATTTTGAGGAATTTTCAAAACAGGATGTGCATTGGAGCCTTAGAACTGCGCGGGCCAGAGTTAAACAATCCATTCTCAAAGACCCAAAGTGGTGTTTTGTAATATTGCACGAGCGGAAAATAATTGGTGTTCTTTTAGCTGAACGACTCGATTTTGTGAAAGGCAAATCAATCCAAATCCAAGACATTGTCATTATGGTGCAATACCAGAACAAAGGCTACGGAGCAAGGCTACTGCGCCACCTAGAAAGGAGCGCGCGCAAGAGCAACTACAAAGGCATTTATCTAACAGGAAACACTCTTGGAGCTGCGGGGAAATTTTACAAAAAGCTTGGGTTTTTGAAAACGCAGTACATGTTCATGGGGAAAGAGCTCTGAATTGAAAGTGATTTCTGTGTACTACTTCTGATATCTGCTAGAAAGTTTTTCTAATCTTAAATTCAATTCTGCTAAATACTCTCCATTAAATGATAAGTTTTTCCACAAAATATGATATCTTCTCTCTAGATTTGTTTGTTTGTATACTCTACTAGTCGTGGGTCTAAAACTTACAAATATCTTACTGCCAGTATTTTCAGCTCTTATAATCACATCTTTGAGAGTTGCTACTTGGGTTTGGAGCAATCCCACTAGTTTGACTGCTTTTTTGTAAGCATGGTTTCTTTGCCGATATTGGGTATAGTCTTTTGCAAGATGTAATGATTCTGATTCAATTCCATAAATCATGTCCCTAAGATGGCTACTTAATCTTTGTATTGATTTGAATTTACGTGAGCTTCTTTCAAACCTATATGAAAGGCTGCGCAGAACTCGCAATTGTACACTTTTTGCCTTTTGAGCCATTCTTTTTGACTTTGCGGCAAATTCAGTGGCAAGAAATTCTTTTTCCGGCGTTGGTTGAAATACTTTTGGCATAACTTACTAAAGTAGAAACACTTAACCTATATTTATCAATCGCTTATTCTTGCGAAATGGAAAACACTCTGAAATTTACACATCCACAAGCCCAACTTTTGGCACACCCTTACTGTCAAGGCCAAAAACAATGAAATTTGAAAAGCCAAAAACCCACGTCTCGCCTGCAAGAGGTATTCTAAAACTTACCCTTGCTTTTTCCATCAATTCGCCTTTTGCACTTTTTGCTAACTCAAGCCATTTCCTTTCATTAATGTTTGGGGTGCTCTTAACTAGTTTTTCACAAAACTCACGATCAGTTGCTGAAATTTCAGACATTAGAACTCTTCTCAAACGGTTTTCACTAAGGTAACTTATGAACACAGCTAAAGATGGGCGGTGGAAATATTTTTGCACCATACTTTCCTTATCGATTTTAACCGGAACAATGCGCAGGTGATCAAACTTCATGCGGCGCAGGGAGTGATAAAATTCTTCGGCCGCCTTCACATGTCTTATATCTTTCTTCAAAATTAATGAGTTTTTGGGCCCGGAAACTCTTACAACTCTTCCATCGCGAGCGACCAATTCCCCGCGTCTAGGTTCAGACCTAAAATCCCTTACAGCATCTCTAAATCCTTTCGTGGACTTTAGCCTTCCGGGCATGCTCTACACCCCTAATCAGAAATGCGCGCGAAATGGAAAAGGTTCCTTGCTTGCCAGTAGAGGGCAAGTGAGGCAACACCGCAAATCCAACCAACAAAATAGTAAACAAACGCGGTTGTATCCCTATCAGTTATTATTGCAAAATCGGGTCTGGTCACATGGATTAGAATTCCTTGCATCATGCTCCAGATAAAAAGAGAGGCAAGTATTACCCCCACTATAAAGAAGAATATGGCTTTTGCCATCATTTCGCGCACTTGAAGATTCATTCCAAAATGCAAGTCGAAAGATGTATATAAGCTTTTTATCATTGTTGGGGGGCAAATTTAGAAATGAAGGCAGTGCTCTTTGACCTTGATAATACCCTTATAGATTTTATGAGGATGAAAAAAATAAGCTGCGAGGCAGCAATTTCTGCAATGATTGACGCCGGCCTTACAATGGAAAAAGATAAGGCCTACAAAACCCTCTTTGACCTCTACGGAGTGCACGGAATTGAACACCAGCAAATATTCCAGGAATTTTTAACAAAAATAATGGGCAAAATCGACTACCGCATACTCTCGCGCGGAATCCACGCATACAGAAAAATGCAAATCGGCTATCTTGAACCCTACCCACACGTGCGCAGCACACTAATCGCGCTCAAAGAAAAAGGGCTTATTTTAGGAATTGTAAGCGATGCCCCGCGCCTCAAAGCTTGGATGAGGCTAACTGAAATGGGCCTATCGGATTTTTTTGATATAGTGGTAACTTTAGATGACACGGGAAAAACAAAACCCCACGCAATGCCATTTAAAGCGGCAATAAAAATGCTCTCCTGCAAGCCTTCAGAAATACTCTTTGTTGGCGATAACCCGGGGCGAGATATTGAAGGTGCTGCAAAAGTGGGGATGAGAACTGTTCTTGCACGCTATGGCCAAATGTTTCCTGATAGCGCGCTAAAGGCTGACCATGAAATATATGACATTGCAGAGCTAATCAATTTAACTAAAGAGTAAAAAACCTAACTTGACCTAAGTGTTTTAATGCAAAAACAAACTTCACAAAAACTCATTGCCGCAATCAAAAAATTCTTCTCTTCACAAAAAAAAGAGCGCGCAGTAGTTGGGCTTAGCGGAGGGATAGATTCGGCTCTTGTCCTTGCCCTTTTAGTAAAAGCGCTCGGGGAGCAAAACGTCACGGCACTCATAATGCCAAATACTCAAATAACAAAAGAGCAAAATGTAATAGATGCCCAAAACCTTGCAAATAAACTAAATGTTGCCCACTTTTCAATCGAAATAGACAATCTGCTCCACGCTTTTTCAACTCTTCCCTGGGAGCAAACTCCAATAGCTAGAGCAAACCTTAACGCTAGAGTTCGCGCGCTAATACTTTACAATTTTGCCAATTCAACAAATTGCCTTGTTGCAGGAACCGGAAACAAATCCGAATTCTACATGGGATATTTTACCAAATACGGCGACGGAGCAGCGGATTTTTTCCCAATTGGTTCTCTTCTAAAAAAAGAAGTGCGACAACTAGCGCTAGAACTTGATCTGCCACAAGAATTTTTACAAAAAGTTCCTTCAGCTGAACTTTGGAGCGATCAAGCTGATGAAAAAGAAATGGACATTTCATATAACGAACTTGATGAACTACTCCCACTAATACTTGAAGGGAAAAAAATCCCAAAAAGTAAGCAAGAACTTGCTAAAAAAATCAAAAAGGCAATTGCTTCAACAGAGCATAAAAGAACTCCTGCTCCCATACTAACAATATGAGACCCAAAATGAAAAACGCGCTTTTAATTGCAGCCCTTTTGCTACTTCTAAGCCTATCTGGCTGCTTTGCAAAACCGACAAATACACTTGATGAGTGCGAAGCAAAAAACATCCCCGAACGCGACCAGTGCTATTTTGATAACGCAATACAAAAAAATGAATTGAGCTTTTGCACACAAATAATAGATGCAAATGTACGAAATGATTGCATCAATTCAATTTAGAAAGAGAGGATATGCGGGCCCTTTTTACGGGCCCGCCCTTTTAGTATAATCACGCGCTCTTGAACTGTAATGTAAATCCTTCAGGAAGTTCTGTTTCATCAATGCCGCTCAAAAATACTCCGACAGCCATTCCCTTCTTTGCGTTATGGCCGTGTTTTGATTCGACCTCGATTATTTGCACTTCACGATCATCAAGATATGCTTTCATATTTTCTGCAATAAATCCGTCAGTAACTTCTGCTACGACAAAAACATTCTCCTGTGAATAAAATCTACATGCTTTTTTTACAAGCAAAGTTCCGGTAACAGAGCTAAGCCCACCCATTTTTTGGTTCATTCTAGTTGATGGTGATGAAATAAGTGCATTAGCTGAAGGCATATAATTGGTCTTTTTTGCTCCGAAAGTTAGTGTAACAAGGCTCATTGAATTTTCCTCCTTCAAAAAGTTTTCAATTAATAAAAGCAGAGGTTATTAATACATTCGATGCTTCGTAAATTCTAACAATTTATTAGAAAAAAGTTTATTTTCCTTACTTTTACCCCTATTTTTTATACTTATTTTCACTTCTTGACGTAAAAAGTTGGGGTTTGATATGCCGCGGTGTAGGGGCGTTATCCTCGACTTTTTTTGTGAATAGCCTTGTCTGCTTCCTTTTCAATTGCATCAAGGGCACCATGAAGCGCCTTTTGGGCATCCCACTCCTTTGCCGAAGAATGCAGGTGTATCCCGCCAATAACAACCTTCGCTTTCACTTCAACCTCTTCTCTTGCCCCTTGGCCGTGAAATTCCTTAAAATGCACATCCATTAGCATCTCACCTGGCAATCTCTGGTTTATTTTGTCATAAGCACGTTCTATAGTGTTTGTTAGGCTTGATTTGTCCACTCCATGCGCTTTTGGAAGATGTGTAATGTTGAGTTTTCGATCCATCAAATCCCCTCTAATATTAGGCTTATAGGATTAATACACTTTTGCTGCCTTTTAATTCTAATAAACTTTTAGAAAAAATAATTTAATCTTGAAGTTTTTTAATACTAATAACTGCTGCCGGGCACACACTTGCTGCCTGGTTTGCCAAATCATCAGATTCAACTTCAAGTTCAAAAATCCCAGGGCTCACTTCCTTTCCCCCAATTAGATCGGCTTTGCCATCATCCGGGTTTATTGTGAAGTGCTCATTATCAACAGCAGCGCATGGGCCTGCCGCAACACAATTGTTCCTATCGTAAATTATTTTGAATTTTGCCATTTTCTACCCTTCAGATAAAAGTGGGCTGCATAATTTATATTTAACTGCAACGCTCTTCTACTATATCCGATGCTACGAAAACAAGCCCCAAAAAAACATCTGCCTAGTGCGTCAATGCGTGCAGTACTCGCAGCACTTTTTGCTCGCCAAAAAAGTCGTGTGAAAGTTGATCAAAATTTACGAAGAAAACAATTAATGGTGCTCTCGTCTCGAAAATTATTGGAACATGCAGACTCTCTTGTTAAAAAACTCAGGCCTAGGCTTGGAAATGAATACCTTGTCTGGCTTTTGAGTTCTGATGCGCAGCATTTTCGGGATTTCTGGGATAGAAAGAAATTCAACACTACGCGAGAAAGAGTTGAGATAGCGAAACAAAAAGTAATTTACAAAAAACTACTCATTGATAGAATCGTTAAGTTAGAAGGGTATTTGGAATAATTTAGAAATAGTTTTGAGCTGTGCTATTTTTACTAATCGCCGAGAAATATAGTGCGGCTGCGTAATTTATATTAACTCCAGCGTTTTCTATTGCAATGCCTCTAAAAAAACCTCCTCGGCAAAGAAGAGGAACTGGCCATGTGCATTTGATTGGCGAATTTTCTTCAGAACGCAAACGATTGGCAAACCTATCCGATTCCGCATTTATTTCAGAAGTAACCGCTTTTTTGAGGAAAAACGGAAAGCTGGATGGGCACCGCAAATTTCAATTAGAGCAAGCATTAGCATCTCTTAAATCGCTAAAAAATTACACTCTCTTGAAGAAAACAACTTATAATTCAACTCTAAAATATTTTGCGCCCCAAGAACAAGAAAGGGTGAGAAGATACCGAAAACAAAGGGCTGCCCATCTTCAATTGATAAGGGGGAAATATTCGCATATTAAAGTAAGAAAATTAACTCCTATCCAAGACGCTAAACTTGAAGTTGATATGCGAAGAGCAGCAGCACGGCATAGAGCCAGAAAATTGCTGCTCCGTAAAGACTAAAGCTCCTTTCTGCCCCACTTCTCAAGCTCTGAAATAGCTCTCTTTAGCCCTTCTGCTTTTGGCAAGGCGCGGTACTCAATATGCGGCTTTGTTCCGAGCACCAAATTCTTCTGGATCAATTTTTTTGCTTCTAATTCTTTTAGTCTCATTGAAAGAACGCGCGGAGTAATGGGAATAATTTTTTTTAAAAGCGCATTAAAACCAACGCCTTCACTCTTTTCCAAAAGCTCGCGCAGCACTGAAATGCAATATTTGTGGCAAATTAGTTCTTCCATTTTTTCGAAGGGATTTTCATTTTCTGGCATTTTTTAACCTATACAATTTATAGTAACTATATGTATGATACCTAATATTATTTAAATATCAATGCTGTATGTAAGTAGCCAAAAATGGCTCTTAAGGTATTGGCCTTGAGGTGGGGGAATTTAGATGGACTGGAACAACTATGTCAAAGAAGGCGTTACCATTCGCGTACCCAGACTAAAGGCTTCGCGTAACGGTTATGCAACTAGAAAGGTGAACATGAATCAGTCCGCAACATTGCAGGCTTTGCTCAGATAAAAGGAATAGGACAGGCATTCACCCGCCTGTTCTTCCTATTTCTCTTTCCTCTTCAATGCCTTCGTAAATACCCCTCAAGTTCCACTAATCATATTCTTATTGGAATAAATATTGCTGCTTTTTTGTTACACTTGTAAATCATTTTGCCCAAAAATTGCCTCTTTATACATGTCGCTAATTAAACGTTTAGCCCGCTAATTTTAATTTACGCACTTGTAGTGTAGTGGTTAACATTCGACCTTCCCAAGGTCGCGTCCCGGGTTCAAATCCCGGCGGGTGCACCTCAACCCTTTTCTTTTTCTTACAAAGAAAAAGAAAAGCCTTGACGGAAAAGAAAAAGAACAAAAAGTTGACCAAAAAGAAAGTGTAATGGAAGAAATGTTGGCCTTGGGTTTGCCGCACATTTTCCAAAATAATATAAACCATAAAAACATTGGTTTCTCATGCCATCGAAGAAAACTCTAAAACGTCACATTTCAGATGCAAGGGTACGAATGGCTGGATTTTCGGGCATGCCATTTTTGCTAAAAACAATGCTGCTTGGCAGTTCTGAGAGAAAAGATATCCTGCGTGCCAGGGAAACAAATCTTTTATTGAGGCTAAAAAAACTACAAAAGAAAAAAACTAGCAGAAAAACAACTGCAAATGAAATGAAACTTCTTCAATCACTTGCATATCTAAAAAAAGCAAGGAACAATATGAAAAGAGGAAAAATCAATACTGCGCTCAGGCTAGTTTCCGGCGATAAATTTGAAGAACGGCCACGTTACGATTGATTATTTGTGGGATTTTTCTCACAATTAAAATAATGCGCGGTGCGAAGGGAGTTTGTCCTAAAGATGATTGCCAGTTCAGTTTCCAAACCCCAAATTATTTTATGGCACCATTTCCTCACACTCAACTGGTGAATAGATCTGCACCATAAAAAATGATCTAAACAAAAGGACGGGCAAAGCCTGACTCGCTAAAGAGTAACCCCCTTATCCGAACTTTTCGGAAAGCCCGTTCCTTTTACTTACACCCGAGCAAAAAATAGGCAAGGAAAAAAATTGGATTCCCCCTTGCCAGTTGCTCCCTGCCAAAGCAATTTATATCACTTCAAACATTTACAATTAAGGTGAAAATGAAATGGTAAGGCCTACCGGGTCAATTCGGATTGGAGTCATTCACAGAAAAATTCAAACCCTTATGTCAGATTCAAAATTAAGACACTTTAGCACAGTTAGAAAAGCTATTGGCTCATTGGCAAGGCGCAAAGATGTTACTAAAGGTTCAATTGAGTCATTGAGAAAAACCCTTGCTGAAAAAGAATTAGAAATAAGGGCCGCCCAGAATGCAGGGCTAAAACGGCCTTTTGTAGAAGAGCGCGGTCCTGGGGGTCAACGGATCTTGCGTGAGGCATGGAGCAAGCCACACAGGCCCAAATAATTTTAACTGTTTTAGTTGCCTTTAATAAAAAATGCCCATCTATCCTTATTATTGATCTAAATGTCAACCCCTCTAATTGAAAACAAAAACTGGCAAAAGGCCATGGAATTAAACGAATCCCTAAAAGAAGCCGTGATGAACCCTAATACGGACTTTATGACCAAACTGCTATTTGATGCGCGCTTTTTTAACAAAAAACTTGGCAAGGAAATAACCTACTGGAGCAATGCAATATTTGCACTAAAGCTCTTATTGCACGAAAAGAAGGCCCTTGATGAGAAGGGAATTGAAAAGGCACTCAAAATCCCTTCAACCGATCTAAAAGAGATGCTCTCCTATCTCAAAAATATGTCGGAAATTTTAGAAGAGGAAGGGAAGTACTCGCTCAACTACGCTAATCTTTTTTCAAAAATCTTCAAAGAATAGCTACATAACAAATTTTTATTTACTCCACTTTGCTACCTATCTTTTGGTTATTTAAAAAGAAAATCCCCACATTACTAATGCCAAACGGAATTGATAACGAAACAGAACTCATTACAGAACTAATAAACGGGTTTAGGATAGCAAACAAAAAAGAACCACTCATTCTAGATCCTGACCTAACACTCTTATCGAAAAAACATGCAATTTCAATGTTTTCAAGATTTGAAGAGCTAGAACACGGCGTGCTATCTCCTCTTAGCGACCCTCAAAAAAGAAATGGTTGGAGTGAGGAGATGGCAGGATATGGTGTATCTAATAACGCGCAAGAATTTGCAAAAGAACTTGTCCTCAACTGGCTAGAAGAAGACCCACGCAAGCGAAAAGCAATACTTAAAGCAAAAAGCATAATGGGAATAGGGCTTGTTATCAGCGGCAAACGCATATTTCTAACAATCCGGGTGAACTAACGATTCCAAAAAAATGCCCGGCGTGCGCTAGCACAAGAATAATTTCAAAAGAGGGAAATGGGGCAATTGTAATGAAGTGCAGAAGATGCGGATTTATTAGCAGGCGTAAAATTTGAAAAAAAGTTTTTCGGGATTAACTGAATTTAATTTACTAGAGCTTGCTTATTTGCCAATTTGTGCAATGAGGATGCGTATTTTATTCTCTGGAAAGTCAGCCTTGCCGGAGTATTTTTAATGAACTTCCCCCAGTTCAATTAAACCACCTCAACATAATATTTGCCAAAATGTTTTTAAGAGGCGTTTTTTGGCTGCAAGTTGGCCTTGGGCAGATTTTTATAGTTGCTTTGTCTTTATTTTCCCAATGGGGCGAAATAGAAATCACGGGCATAGGTTTTCTGCAAAAAATATTTTCCATGCAAGCAAAGACTTTAGACGGAGTGTAAGAAGTGGCGTTATCGCAGGCGCAATCGGTTCAGTTGCCGGCGCAGAATTTGCCCGGAAAAAACCGGAATTTTTCCGCAACGCGGAAACTTCCCATACTACTGTCATAAAAATGCCTGCAAAAAAGGCCGATCTGATCGCTCAAGTAACTGCGGAGCGTGATCAGCAAACACAAAGAGTGCTTGTCAGAGCAGCTGATGAAGCGGGAACGGCTGTAAAAAAATTTGGTTTAGATCCTAAAAATTATGACTTAGAGCTTAAAGAATTACCAGGCCACCGACTCAATCTTGATATTGTTCCAAAACCAGGTCACGCAATGCTTGATACAAATGTTTTATCTTCCGTTAGTAATATCTTGCAGAACAATCTCAATCATATCGGAGTTTTTTATAAAACCGCAATAGATCAATCTACCAAAATTTCGAGAAGTTCCTCTCAAATTCCGCCTCCGGAAAAAATTCCTGCAACTAAACAAGAATTAACTGCAGGAGCAATGCTTGGCGCGCAGGCAGCAATTACAGCAGCGCTTGCCGGAATTGTGGTTTATAAGGGGGGCAAGAAAGTAATTGGAAGCAGGAAAAAAGCGTTAAGGGCCTCAAAAGTTATTGTTACAACTTCGTTGCGCAGCATCGGGAAAACTACTACTAATCTTTCTTCAAAAACTGTTTTAGGTTTCAGTAGCCTAAAAACTAAAGGGAAAAATGCTCTTACTGCTCTAAAAAATCGGTTTGTCAAACAAAGACCAAAAGGCACTTCAATGCCAAGTGTTGCTTTGCCAAGTCAGTCGCAATTCGGGTCTTCTACTAGAAATAAAAACAAACAAAATGTGGGGGAAATAAAAAAAACTAGAGGCCCGCAGAAACTCTGGTTAACAAGGCAGCAAAAAAGAAGGTTGCTTGCAAGCAGAATAGAACGTTTGGGAAAAAAACATGGTTTATCTGCAGAGCAAATAACACAAGCTAAAAAACAGACGAACTCATTGGATACAGATTATAGGGACCTGGATAAAATAACTGAGATTATAAGAGATCAAACTCGCACGACCCCTTCAAGACGGATTGAAAGCAGTGTAACATTTACGCCTGCTACCCATTATCATTTCAACCGCCCTGTAAAACCTATTGAACTTATCAGGGCTCTGCAAAAAATAGGTTTCAATCAATCTCCTCATTCTGGGCATCTAAAAATGCAGCACTCGGACGGGAGATCAATTCAGTTGTCTCATCATGGAGGGAGAGACTTAAATGTAGTTGTCTTAAAGCAAATCTTTAATCACTCTAAAATAACTAGAGAAGAATTCGCTAAAGTAAGTAAAGAATTGTATCGTAAATAAGATTAAAACTGTCTGTTAAATATTTAGAAAAGCATTCTACCTAAAAACCTCTTGTCCTATTTTATCATTATGAGAAAGACGAAAATAATTGCATTGTTCATTTCAATATTTCTAATTTCAATTTCCGGCTGCATCTTCTCGCCCGACGCGCCAAGTGAGAACACTTCTCCGCAAAATACACAAATCAGCACTGAAGTTGTTGCCCAAAACCTTGACGTTCCTTGGGCGATTGCGTTTTTACCGGATTCGCGCATGATTTTTACAGAGCGATCAGGAAAAGTGAAAATACTTGAAAATGGAATAGTAAGTGAAGTGCAAGGGGTTGTGCAGCTTGGCGAGAGCGGGCTTCAAGGCATTGCAATTGACCCTGAATTTGAAACGAACAATTACATCTACCTCTACTACACCTACTCTGAAGATACAACTCTATACAATAAGGTTTCGCGCTTTACTCTGCGGGAAAATTCACTTTCCGATGAATTTGTTTTACTGGAAAAAATCCCCGGAAATGTTTACCATGATGGCGGGAGAATAAAATTCGGGCACGACGGATTTCTATACATAACTACTGGGGATGCGGGAACGCAACAAAACGCTCAAGATACTTCTTCTCTTGCTGGTAAAATTCTCCGCATTGCAAAAAATGGAACAATCCCTTCTGATAACCCGTTTGGGAATGCAGTGTACTCTTATGGGCACCGAAACCCACAAGGGCTTGATTGGGACTCTAAAGGAACTCTTGTTGCAACTGAACATGGCCCTAGCAAATATGATGAAGTGAACCTAATTGAAAGAGGAAAAAACTATGGGTGGCCAACAAAACTATGCAAAACCGGAGAAATGCAAGAGAATTTTACCGAAGCGCTTGTGTGCTTTGACTCCTGGACAATGGCACCTAGCGGAAGTGCGTTTTATACGGGAAATAAACTCCCCTTTAACGGAGCATTCATCTACGGAGGGCTTCGCGGAGAACAAATACGCATTGCTTATTTTGAAAATGGGAAAACTCTACGCGACGAAAAACTACTTGACGGGTTTGGTAGGATAAGAGAAATAGTGCAAGGGCCTGATGGATACCTTTACTTTGCAACAAACAACACCGACGGAAGGGGCACTCCAACAGAGCAGGATGATAAGATTTACCGGATAGTTGCGAAAGGTTAAATATGCTCTTGTGGTTTTAGTTTTTAATATGCCTAAAAGTCCTAAGTTTTCTGTTAAAGAAATAAAAAGGATGCGACGCATGGTGATTACTCCCCCTAAGGGAGTCTTAGGCGATATACAAAAAGAAAAATCGCAGAGCATGAAACAATCCTTTTAGCTATCAAAAGGGGTTGCGCGATTAAAAGAAGCCTGGAGGCAAAGAATTCCCGCTAGTAGGACTTTACAATCACAGAAA
The DNA here is from genome assembly GCA_035289625.1 of archaeon. GTDB lineage: Archaea > Iainarchaeota > Iainarchaeia > Iainarchaeales > Iainarchaeaceae > UBA10205. The sequence goes on from DATDWP010000028.1 coordinate 126,444, forward strand.
AAATTAGAACGTAAAGAAAGAGAACAAAGAGTGCACGCTTCAACATCACATGGGAACCTTTTTGGAGGGCGGGGCGGTGAAACTTCACAAAATCCCACTAAACCCAAGGCCTCAGTAGGATCATTTAGTGCTGCAGATCTGGAAGCTAAAAGGGCTCTTGCTGCTAGGTTAAAAGAAAGACAGCAACTTGTTGCAGAAAAGGCAAGAAAAATGCTCATAAAAAAGGCATTAAAAAGTGGGGTTGAACGCGAGAAAATACCGCGGCTGCTTTTACTTGCAGGAAGAATCGGTGTTTCATCCCCATCAGATGTAGGGAAAATGGATTCTGTAATCCGGGATGTTTTAGGGGGTGAGAGGGCAGAGGACGAACCAAGTTCTCAAGCGGATGCTGGTGACTATTCCCGGGTTATAAGAGGGCAAAAAACTCGTTTAGTTCCTATGCGGCCAGGCCAAGTAATAAGTATATTGTCGAGTTTGGGTGTTCGGGTTCTTAGTAGAAGGGGCAAAGGAAGTCACCGTTTACTTAAAAATTTAGCAAATGGTAAGGCTGCCCCGATCATATATCATCCTGGTGTGGATATGAATCCTAGTGAGATTAATACAATTCTAAAACAACTAGAGATTGATAAAACCAAATTCCTAAATGCTTTTTACAACAAGTAATTCTACTGCTACACAAACTTCTACATAATAGGTTTGGGTTTGCGCCCATCCTCCGCTATCTAAAACACACAGGCAAGAAAGGTGATTCTAAATTTTGAGGGGCTCTTTGCTTTTTCGCCTCAATCCGCTTAAAGTGCCTCAAAACCACCCTAGAGTTCCCCTATTAACATTCCTTTAGGAATTAGTGGTGGCCTATATACTCATGGGATGCGGTCTAACATTGATTATACGTCAAAATTACGAAGGGGGATTTGCCAACTTTGAACATTTTTGGGTGCAAAAATGTACAAAAGGGACGGAGCAGTGTGAAGGTGGCTCAGAATTTGGGCTTCGGCCAGGTTAGAGTTATGTAGAAAAGGGGTTGTTAGGTGGCTTAAAAAAAGTGAAGGTGGTTGCTAAAAGGTTGCAGAGAATTTGTGAAGTGGCTTTGAAGATGGCTGTAAATGGTAGCTCAGTTCGTTAACATACAAACGGCCTGCTCCGTTCTAAACAGCAATGCTTGAGGGTTTTTGGAAAAGAGGGAAAACGCTGCTCCGCGGCTGCAAATCAATGCTCTGTGGGGTATTCTGATTGCCTAACGGGCGGCTTCTTGGAGGTTTAAACGCTATTTAGGCGAATTTTATTCGATTTTTTCCCTCCTGTCCCTTCCGCGCTTGTGAGGTGGCTTAATAGGGCACAAGGATCTAAACTGGGTCTCTTTTAGAGTAGAGTTGAGTGCTTGTGTAGTAGGGCTAAGAAAGGATATAGTACTATGTTATGTAGTTAGGAGCTACATAATAGATTCTTGTTTGGGGATTTTCCGCTCCACTACTATTTAGGGCCTTGACCTTGCCGGGAAAAATTTTTTGTAGTTGGGATGGGTTGGTTTTATTTCAGTGTGGCCTGCAAACATGCTAACTCTTTGCTTTGTCACGGTAGCTTTACTCAATTGTGGTATTGTATTATTATGTTGTGGCAGAGCGCTTCTTGCCATCGCAATTTTCGCTTGGCTTCTATTTGGCGTTTTGTGTGTGATCTTTTTTGGCATTGCAGTTTCATCTCTTTGCTTCTAGGTGGTGGTTTAATCAGTATGGCTTGTTCTAAAGTCAAATAGTTTCTTTTTTCTTTTATTAACTATAGATGTCGAACGATGTAGAGGGCTAAGTGGTTGATTTTTATGTGTTAATCCTTTGAGGTGTGGTGTAATGGTTCTTTTTCGCATTGTATTAGTAGAAATCCTTTTCCTTATTTAATCTTTCTTTTGAGTGCTGCCCTGTGCAGCTTTTGCCGCTGCAGCTTTTTCCAGTTCGTGGTTTTTGAGGTGATTTTCCATGTTAAAGGATTGCACTTCCATTGAGCATTGTTTGCATTTTTCTTTTGCAATTTTCATTTCAGATCAACTATTCATCTACAATTATTTCAATATTTTTCTTGACAACTTTTTCAACAAAATCGTATGTGTTGTAGTGCTCTATTGCTTTTATTGCAATTGTATATATTCCTGGCTTAATAAATGGGCGTGCGTGCACTTCAAAATATTCTTCGTAAGATTTTCCGCTAGGGATATTTCCCAGTTGTTTTCCTTGCAAGGTCTTTAGCCCGGATTTATCGAGTGCTAGGGATTGGGGCATTTGCATTTCAAATGAAACAAGGTTAGGTTTATCTGAGAGGTTTTTTATATTAAGCCTCATTTGGATGGGCTCTCTTCTGCTAAGTTTCATTCTAAAGGGCCTTAACTCGTTTGTTATTTGAAGCATGTTGTGTTACCATTGCGCAGTAGTGTAAGTATAATTAGTTTGGGGTGGAATTTTAAGCTATTCCTTGTTATTATGTAGCAGATTTTTATCTTTTTTTATAAAAAGTATTAAAAATGTGAAGTGAATTATTATTTTGACTTTCTAAAAGTTTTTTGGTGTATTTAATGGGCGCATCTTTTCCAGAATCAGAATATGTCCGCAAGACATTTGTTTTGCGCAAAATGGATTTTCCTCCGCAAGTTAGCCTCACAAAGCGCTCTTTAGTTCGCTGGTTTGCCCTTAGTTTTGGTTTAATTTCAGAAAAAGAATCCCGTTCAACAATTCTTGATGTACTTGACGGGGTATTCCATTTGCAGATTTCAAAAAAACTCTCGCCCACAACACTTGAGCTTCTAGAGCACCTAAAAACCGAGCAGCGCAAGATCGATGAGAAGCTTTTGCGCTACCATGTGAAGCGTTTAATTGATGTGGGGCTACTTGAGAGGCGCAAAGGAAAACTCTCCTTTGTAATAGACCCAACAGCAGATAGAAATGATATTGTGCGTGGTTTCCATTTTAATATTGGAAAACCTGTGCAGGAATCTTTAGAATCAATTAGCTCAGCTTTGGGTCAGATAAAGGAGAAGTATGAGAAGTGAAAGATTAAAAACTTGAATACTGTTATTATTGTTGATTTTTATGCCTAAACCAAATGGTCCCAAACTACGCAAGCCAGCTCCCCCAGGGTCTAGAGAAATAAGAAAATTACCTGTGGCTCTTAGTCTTATTGAAGCAAGAGCGAGAAGAGCAAGAGCAGCAGGAAAACCGCCACTGCCTAAGCCAAAGCTTGGTTCAAAATGACAAGGTCAAGCTTTATTTTCCTTTTGCATTCTTCATTTTTTATGAGTTCAGCCCTTTTAGACAACCCGTCCCAGCAGCTAATAGTTGTTGATTCAAAAGGAAAAGAGACACGTAAAGTAATTGATAGGAAGAGCGCGCACTCAACCCCCGGAATTAAGCATCTTGCAATCCAGATCCTTGTTTTTAATTCAAAAAATGAATTGATTTTGCACGAGCGCCCGTTAAAAAAAGTCGGTGGCGGAGTGCTTGACGCCCCCACAACGCACATTTTAAGCGGCGAAACAAAAGAAGATTCTTGCCGCAGGTGCCTTCTAAATGAGTATGGGATTTTTCAAAAAATTCCCATAAATGTTCTTGGCGGCTACTCTTATGAAAAAGATTATGGGGATGGTTCTTGCGAAAATGAATTTTGCTTAGCTGCATACTGCACTTATGATGGGGAATTAAACCCCGACAATTCCCATGCGCCAAAAATAATTAAGGTTGCTGCTAAACAGGTAACCAAAGAGCTCAATGCCGATTCAAAAAAATACCCTATTTGGTTTAAAGAAACAGTTGAGATTGTTGCAAAGGATAAAGAGGGGAAGAAGTTTTTTGATTAAAATGACTCTCTGAATGCAGCCCTTAAAATTAGGTTTGCATGCCTTGCCCCCCACACCATTGCGTGTTGTGGGAAAGTATTCCCGATGCTTCTTACATCTAAATGTTTTGACATTGCCGTATTAATATTGTCCATTTCGGTTAGAGTTTTGAACAATTTTTCAGGCCCAATTGACTTTGCAAGTGATTTTTCTTCTCCAGTTAAATGAATATCTTCTGGCTGAGCTGACTTGATAAAATTATAATTTCTTGAATTTATTCTTCTTGTCAAAAGAAGCATTAATTTATTTATTTCTTCCACTTTTCTAAGTTTGCATCTGGATATTGCGATGTTAATTATTTCTTGTGCATTTCTTTTTTCAATCCTCATTCTCCATAAAGGGTAATTTTCAGAGGCAAGACGATTCCTAAATCTTAATATCGATATCGCCTTAAGGGCAGTTGCCAAATCATTTGGTTTTCTGGCTTGCCGCGCCACTTGCCTTTCTCTTCTTAGGGGATTTCCTGCTGGTTGTGGCATTCATCTCACCCTCACTCCACTCTCTGAAATTTGAGCATCAATCACATCAAAATCATTGTGCTCCCACTCAACTTTTATTTTGTGGGCAATTTTTGGATCAAAGCACACTGCAATGCAGCAATCCCCGCCACCTGCCCCTGAAAATTTTGCAGCTGCGTAATATTTTGAAGCAATTTGCATCATTTTGCGATGCTCTTCAATTTCAAGTTCATTCCCGCTCAGGTCCCCTAGTTGTTTTAGAATATCCGCGTTCTCATCAATTATGGTGAGTATTTCCTTTTCTTCCGAATTTTCAAGCGCCTCGATCAGGTTTTGCGTAACTTCCCTAATCCAGAAAATTAATTTTTCATATTCTTGTTTTTTTTGGGTTTTGAATTTTTGCATTTTTTCAACAAGCTCTTTTGTAGAAGCGCTCTTGCCGGAAAACCCAATCACTATTTGCATTCTTGAAGGAAGAGTGATATTTCTATACTCTAGCAGTGGCCAATTTTGCTCTACAATTTTACCAATTTTTTTCTTTTTAATTTGATCTAAGAGCCACTGCGAATCAAACCTCTTGTATACAAGTGCCCCCCCAAAAGTTGAAGCTGCAATATCAAAACCTGACCCAATTTTGCCTTGGGCCAAATAGTGCGCTATAATTGAGAGTTTGAATAAAATTTCCTTTTCGGTTTTTGAGAAAATGCCAACTCCGTGAAATTTGAGAAGCGCTGCGCAGATTGCAACAGTTGCAGCGGCGCTACTTCCAAACCCTGGTTTTGCAGTTGAATTTTGCGATTCAATTTTGCTGATATCTGATTTTGTTTTAAGAGTGAAATGTTTGGCCCTTATTTTTTTGGTTTTGAGGTATTGGAGGGTTGTTTCAATTGCATGTTTTGTGAAAATCAATTTCTCATCATTTTCTGAAAACCTTATCTTAGAATTAGTAATCTTAGCTTTAGTGGTTATGTTGAAGTCAGAGAGTTCTATTTGGGTTTGTTTTGAATCGGTTATGCTAGCGCACACCTGCTTATCAATTGCAAGAACAATGCACTGGCAACCTTCCAAAACGCTCCATTCCCCAGAGAGCATTATTTTTCCGGGAGCGCAAACTTTCACTTCTTTCATAAGGGTAATAGAGCGCATGTGCCTTTATTATTTCTGCCCTTCTAGATACATCCTAAACGTCTGGCAAAGCCCCGGGCTTATCTTTTTTTCTTTTTTAATTAATTCTTGCACTTCTTTGGGGCTTAAGAATTGCACTTTTTCAACTTCGCTTTTCTGCAATTTGATTCTTCCAGCTCCGTTGCACATGAACACCCCGAGCATAAACGAATCAGGGTAGTTATCATCAATAATTATCTTCTTTCCCAAAAATTTCAAATCCTGAACTTCTAAACCCAATTCTTCTTTTACTCCGCGCCGTGCAGCTTCTTCAAAACTCTCGCCGCTCTTTACCGTCTCTTCAATTAAGCTATAATTTCCCGGTCGAATTGCTTTTTTTGCGCTGCGTTTTTCAATTGCAACTTTTCCGTTTCGTTCCAAATACACCCCTGCGCAGCGGTAGAGCAGCCGATGTGTTTTTACCTCTTCCCGGCTAGCTTTTCCAATCACTTCATCTTTTTCATTTATGAGGTCGAGGATTTCTTGCATAAAATAATACTCCTCTTATTTGGAAATGGGTTTTAGGAATTTTTTATATTTTTTAACAATATATAAAAGATCTTGAGTGAACCTCTCAGGGTGTGTTTTGATTTCTTTTTCCAGTTCTATGAGAGAATAAGTTTCTATCCCGGAAGATTCCCCATCTGCAAATCTTACCGCGCCATCATAGTACCCGATGTAAAATGTCGTCATGAAAGTTTGGGTAATTTTCTTTTTTCCAATTAGCCTTGTAGATTTAAAATTTGGCACATATTCGAGCTTCTTGACTATTGCAACTGTTTTTAAGTCAGTGGATTTTATTGACATGTTAAATTCTTTTTCCGAAAAAATCGATGCCGCAAACCCTAGTTCTTCTGCGCATTCCTTTACTACTGTCATTTCAAAAGTGCTGCCGGCTTGCACATGCCCGCCAACAGTTTTGTCGTATAACCCTCGATTATCATTTTTTATCTTACTTCTTTTCTGTAAATATATCCTTCCTGCAGATGTTAGCAAAATAAGCCTTATTGATTTTACTTTAAATGAAGGGGATTTCACTAATTCTTTGTAAAACTCCCCTCTTTCCTTAATGCCAATTAGCTTGTTGTCTGAATCATATACTTCCAGTAATTCCTTCATTCAAAACAGCCCCTTGCCAATTACGCGCGCTCCGCTTCCTGCATGGCACACATAAATTTTCTGCACTTCCTTCATTTCCTGCACACGTTTCTGCACAGCTTTTACATTCCTTTCAAGTGTTAAAATTTTTACCTGCGGCCCGCCATCGATTGTAAAGTAGCACTCAATCCCATCCTCTCGCATTGCCATTACTTCTTTCATCATGGTTATCGTTTCCGGTTCCCAGTATATTATGTGCGGCGTAGTTGTGTGCATTGTTGCGTGCATTTTTAGCGCGTTTAGTTCAGAAGTGCTCCCGAGCAAAGTAAAATTTTTCTCCAAAATCCCTTCGCGCACTTTTTGCAAATCCAGATCCACAGTTTCACGCCATGCTTTGTAGAATGGGGAATTTGCAACAGTTTGTGCCATCCCTGCCCGCGATTTGATTTTCTTCTCTTTTGAAGTTACAACACTAACAACCATTGCAAGTTCAGGCCAATGGTCCTGCGGGGCAATTTGCTTAGCATAACTATCGCTGCCATCTTCATGGGTTCCGCGCATCCATTCTGCAAACCCGCCATAAATGCTCCTGCACGCGCTTCCAGACCCTTGCCTTGCAAGAACGCTAAGATCTTTTGCAGTAAGGTGCAGATCAAGCGCTTTTGTTGCAGCTAAACTAAGGGCTGCAAACGCCGAAGCTGAACTTGCAAGCCCGGCTGATTTTGGGAAGTTGCTCTTGCTCTCAATTTTACAAAATTCAGATGTTTTCCCCATTTTGCGGATTAAATTCAATTGCCCAGTTGCCCTTTGCAGCTCTTCCCCTTCAATTTTTTGTTCATCAATTGAGAGCTCATCTTTTTTATATTTAGGGGAAAATTCAACAGTGGTTGTAGTGTAGAGCCCGTCAAGTGTTAGTGAGATGCTTGAATTGTGCGGCAAAATGAGCTTCTCGTTGCGCTTTCCCCAATATTTTACAAGCGCGATATTTGAATTTGCAATTGCGGTTGATTTCATACTCGTCACCATGCTTTTGCTCCATGTGTTGTAAATCTTAACTGGTTGCCTGTCCTATTTTTTTCATAACTTCTCTGTGAATAGTCTCTAAATCAGCTGAATATTCATCTGCTCTACTTCCAAGAATTTCTTTAATGTTAATCAGAGACATATCAATCAAAGCTTTTATGGAAAATGCCACTCCTTTATCTGAAATATGTATCTCTTTTTCAGCACTTAATGCGACTAAGCGCCTGAATTCTAGTGGGCGCATTTCAATGGTTGAAAGCAGAGCCTGCCTAATGTCATACCTCAATTCACTCATCTTCTTGGGGTTTTTAATGAATGCCGGAGTTATGGCAATCAAGGCCTTTAATATTTTTTTATACTCAGCAACTGTCACTTTTTCATCCCTCTTATATTTCTGGATAGCTTGGTTTGCCATGAACAAGTTGTGATTGTTTGTTTTCGCCTGCTCTACTTTATTTGTTTTAGCAAGCATTGTTTCCAAAAGATGCACTGAAACAGCTCTCATGATTTTACCGCTCGCATCGTGCTCGTACTTAAATTTCTCAAATTTTGCTTCAACTAATTTTGCAAGCCTTGGGAATTTTTTAAATGGCATTTTTATTCACCCCAATTTTTATTTTATAAGCAGTAAACCCTTCCCTTTCAATTGCTTTTGCAACCTGCTCTTGCAGTTTTTGCCCAGGCGTTAGTGCAAGTACGTTCCCTCCAAGCCCTGCGCCAGTCACTTTTGCTCCCAGTGCTCCGTTTTGAAGGGAAGTTTGTACAAGCAGGTCATTTGCTTCATTGCTCACATTTATTTCTTCTAGGAGTTTTTGGTTTTTGTTCATAAGTTCTCCCACTTCTTTCCACTTTCCTTTTTCAATAAGCCCTCTTGCCGGGTATACAATTTCCTTATAATCCATAAATATCCTCTGGTATTTTTTGCGATCAGCATCTTTTTGGTGTGAAACCATTGCAACAATTTCAGCGGTGTTGTGGAAAATCCCGGTATCGGCAAAAACAACTTCAACAGGTTTTGATTTCATTCTTTCAATAAAATTTATTGGTTGTTTTTTTTCAAACCAAATCATTCCGCCATAAGCAGAAACAGTATTATCTATTCCGCTCGGATTTGAGTGGAACACTTTTTCTGCTTCAAATGAAATCCTATTCACCTGCTCATCGCTAAGTTTTAATGAAAATTGCTCGCTAAGACACCTTGTAATAGAAACGCAAAGGGCAGCCGAACTTCCCATTCCGCCCTTGAGGCTCATATTGGTTTCAAGGTCTAGCTTAAAATTCCTCTCTTCAATTTTGGTTTGTTTGAGTATTGCATCAATTACCCTATCAAGGGTTTTGTATTTGTGCTGCCCATATTTTATTTTTTCCCCGCTGACAAGGTCATTTGAAGTTATCCCGTCCCCGGGATTTGCTTTCACAAATTTGCAGGTAGTATTTAATTCAATTGAAGCTGCAATTCCGGGAAATCCATACACTACAAAGTGTTCGCCGAATAAAATCGCCTTTCCCCAACCAATCCCGACTGCTCCTTTTTCCATTTCCACAAAACACGCCTCTGTATTAGAGTTGCTGTAAGTAGTTTTATAAGTTGGGGTTATGTATATTGATTTTTGTTGGGCTATAGTAGCTACTTACAAGCGCCTTCTAAACGGTAATTTCTTTTTAGTTGCGGGGAGCTTTCTTGCAGAGAGAACTTCGCTTTTGGCAATTGCTTCAGAAACCATTCGTTCAATTTCTTTATGCTGATTGCCAATATTTAAATGAATTCTAACATTCCTTTTTGTTAACTCTTCTGCGCACAAAACAAGATCAGAAATTTTCTGTTGTAATTCCGTTATTTCTTGAGCATTGGGTTTGGCATCTCCGCGGGCTCTCATATTGAGTTCCAAATCATTACCCCTAATGAATAAATCAGCCTGTCTTTTTGTAAAAGTATAAAGCAAGTCATCTGTTTTATCGCCAGAAAAATCATGTGCCATAAAAATCACCCGACAACCTTGAATTTATATCCGTAGGCAATTGCACCTTCTGCGTCAATATCTGAAATTTTGCGGAAAACTTTTTTCACTTTTGCGCCGGTTTTAATTTTTGCGCGATCAGAATCAACTATTTGCGTGAGTATTTTCACCTTGTTTGTCAGTTCTACAATTGCTAAAAAGTAAGGGGCTTCATTTTCAAACCCAGTGGGTCCTACAAACACTTCTGTCCAGGAAAGTATTTTCCCCTCGCGCGGCATTTCTTTTGCGCTAAGTTTTCCGCCCCTTCCTGCTGATGGGTCAACTACCCGCGCCGGAAAGAACTCTTCCCCTGTTTGCTCATTGATATTTCCCTCAAGTCGGTATCTTTCAGGATATTTTCTCCAATGAAGCGGAAGTGAACCTTGAACCATTTTCACACCTTCCTAAACAAATGCACAACAGCAGTAGCCCCAGAGCCGCCCACATTGTGCGTCAAACCAATTTCAGCGCCCTTTACCTGTCTTTTTCCTGCCATATTATTTAATTGCCAGTAAGATTCAATTGCCTGTTTTACTCCACTTGAGCCAATTGCATGGCCAAACGCCTTAAGTCCACCTGAAGTATTCGTAGGTATTGTTCCACCAATTTGTGTATTTCCCTGTTCGGTGAACTTTCCGCCTTCGCCCTGTTTGCAAAACCCAAGTGCTTCAATAGCCATTATCTCGGCCACCGAGAAGCAATCGTGTAGCTCAGCAAAACTTATGTCTTTTGGTTTAAGTCCTGCCTGTCTGTATGCATCTTCAGCAGCAATTTTTGCAGCCCTTGTCTCCCATAAATTTTTTCTATGCGCAAGTGCAAGAGTATCAGATGCCTGTGCACTTGCAATAATTTCAACAGCTTTACCGTCAAGTTTCATTTTCTTTGCAACATCAGTTGCGCAAAGTATAACCGCTGCTGCCCCATCAGTTATAGGTGAACAATCAAGAAGTTTCAGTGGTGAGGCAACATAGCCCGAATTCATCACTTGTTCAATTGTAATCTCATTTCTGAATTGAGCATATTCATTATGAACTGCATTTTTGTGGTTCTTTACCGAAACTGCGGCCATTTGCTCTTCTGTTGTGCCGAACTCTTCCATATGTGCCCTTGCCATTAGCGCATATAGCGCGGGGAAAGTTGCCCCCATAAATAGTTCTGTTTCCTGGTCACCGGCTCCCCCCAAAGCAAAGCTTGCATCCTCACCACTTACTTCAGTCATTTTTTCAACGCCATTTACTGAAACAATATCATACATTCCGCTAGCAATTGCCATGTAGGCATTTCTTAGCGCCACCCCTCCGGAAGCGCATGCAGCCTCCAGCCTTGTTGCCGGTACAGGGTTTAGCCCAAGTACGTCTGCTGTCATTGCTCCAATGTGTTCCTGCCCCACAAGCCTTCCTGATGCCATGCATCCAGCGTAAACAGCTTCTATTTGTTTTCTTTCAATCCCGGAGTCCTCAATTGCCATGCTGCCTGCTTGGGCTATGAGGTCTTTGATGCTCAAATGCCAATGTTCCCCCATTTTTGTGAGGCCTATTCCGATTATAGAAACGCTTCTCATTTTTTCACCTGAATTTTTTTAAGCTGACCAACAAACATTGCAAGTAATGCAAATCCCATTGCCCCTAATATAGTAAGTAAAATTACGCTAAGTGCTGATTGTTCACAAATATGAAAGAAATTAAAAAAATCATAGAAAAAGTTCTCGATTGAGCCGACTTGGGTCAAATGATATTTGGCTTGAAAAGATAACTCGTCTCTTTTGCAGTTGCCTCCAAAGTATCGTGGAAATATAACTCCAGCAAAAAGTATTAATGTTACTATAAAATATTTTGTCCATCTTTTAAACTGAAAATTTGTGTCCACTTCATTCACCCAAGCTCTTGATCTTTTTGCGATGGATCACGTACTGCGCATAATCCACATATTCTTTGTCCTTGATTGCTTCCAGCAGCGGCACTCTTGCGCGCTTCTTTTCAATATTTTTTGTAATCGTTAGTATAAATGAGTCAGACCCAGCCCCGGATCCATAGGATGTCATTAGGATTTTGTTTCCGGGTTTTGCAACATCAAGAACGCTAGCAAGCCCCGCCATTGAAGCCCCTGAATAAGTGTTTCCGATATGTGGCGTTAAGAGCCCTTGCGCGATTTTCTTTTCATCAAACCCAAGTATTTTTGCAGCCCTCATTGGGAATTTGCCGTTTGGTTGGTGGAAAATTGCAAAGTCAAAATCTTTTGCTTCCATTCCGCCCTTTTTCATCATGTTTTTTGAAGCGCTAAGTACGTGGCGAAAGTATGCGGGTTCACCTGTAAATCTTCCGGCATGGCGCGGAAATTCTGCGTGCTGGCGCCTCCAAAAATCAGGAGTATCAGTTGTAAATGAATAAGTGTCATCAATTTCTGCTATTATTTCCTCTTTTTTATCCCCAACAATAAAAGCAGCACCCCCGGACCCAGCTGTAAATTCAAGCGCGTCCCCCGGACGTCCTTGCGCGGTATCAGCCCCAATTGCAAGGCCGTAGCGGATCATTTTTGCTTTTGAAAACCCATATACAATTTGAAGCCCGGCAGTTCCGGCTTTGCATGCAAATTCAAGGTCAGCGCACATATACTCCTGCCCAACATTTAGAGCTTCCCCAACAATTGAAGAAGTGGTTTTTACAGCGTAGGGGTGGGATTCAGAACCTACATATATTGCATCAATATGCTCCGGGTTAATTTTTGCAACTTCGAGGGCATTGCGGCCAGCTTCCACTGAAATTGTGGCGCTATCCTCATCCCAAGACCCAAGGGCTTTTTCTTTAACCCCAAGCCCTGAGGATATTTTGCGCCCGTCCTTTTTCCAAACGCGCGCAATTTCCTCAACTGTTATTCGCTTGCGGGGGACATATGCCCCGTAGCCAACAATTCCTGGGTTCATTTTGCAACCCCGGAGAACGGATATTTGATTTTGAGCAGCACGAATACGATTGCTGCAAATATGACTGCGCTCAGAATTATTTCAAGTGCCGTGAATGATTTTATTGTCTCCCGCGGCAAGATCTGATTGATGTAGCCAAAAATTGCGTATATTAGCAAAAAAATGAACGCGTACTTTACAACGTCTTTTGCCATTTGGTTCATTTCTCCACCTCCTTAATTCCCATAGGCGGGCTAAGCTTATAAATTATCTTCTCGGTTAGTTTGCCAAACATTTCATTCACTTCACTGCCATCTTGCGTTTTCCCAAAATTCATTATTTTGCCTCAAGTATTTCTTTTGCGCGCGAAACACTAATTTTTCCCTCAGAAATCATCTGCCCAGCAACCCTCTCAACCGATTTGGCGTTTGCGCCGGCCGTCATTGCAATATTTTTTGCATGGAGCCTCATGTGCCCTTTTTGTATCCCTTCAGTTGCAAGCGCGCGAAGTGCTGCAAAATTTTGTGCAAGCCCCACGGCTGCAATAATTTGCCCAAGTTCGTTTGCGCTTTTAACTCCAAGAAGTTTTATATTTATTTTTGCCAAAGGGTGGGTTTTTGTTGCGCCCCCAACTAAACCTACTGCCAGTGGCAATTCAATTTCGCCAATTAGGTCCCCGTTTTTGTCCTTGTAATATTTTGTAAGGGGTAAATATTTTCCGGAGTGCGAGGCAAATGTGTGAGCGCCAGCTTCAACTGCGCGAAAATCATTCCCGGTAGCAATAACAACCGCATCAATCCCATTCATTATCCCCTTATTGTGTGTGCATGCGCGGAACTGATCATTTGCCGCAAATTCATAAGCATCAAGAATATTTTCAATAGCCTGTTCTCCTAGTTGCTCTTTTTTCCAAACGCTTTTTGCCTTCACTGTTCTGTGCACTGCTAGGTTGCTGATTATTCTCAAGAGCACTTTTCCTCCTGTAATTTTTTCAAGTAGAGGGGAAATTCTCTCGCACATAGTGTTCACTGCATTTGCGCCCATTGCATCTCTCACATCAACTAGCAAATGGAAGATAGCCATTTTTCCGCGCGGGGTTGAAATTTCATGCCCCTCGATTTTTTTTGCCCCGCCACCAAATTTTACAAGGGTCGAATCCGCTAAATTTGCCTTCTCTAAGATTTCCTTTTGGCAGGCAAGGGCATTTTCAATTGCTTTTTTGGGGTCTTTTATTCCAACCACTTGTATTTGCCCAATCATTATAGGTTCAGATGCAATTGATTCAAATCCTTCCGAGAGCTTTGCAGCATTGCTTGCCGCTGCAATTACGCTAGGTTCTTCAGTTGCAAAGGGAACCAAATATTCTTTGCCATTTATTGTAAAATTAGTGGCAATTCCAAGGGGCAAGGAGAATGCGCCCACTACATTTTCAACCATCCTATTTGCAGTTTCAAAATCAAGCGCCCCGTACTTTTCTAACTGGCGAACTTCCTCATCGCTCAAATCAGCAAATTCTTTGAGTACTGCTAATCGGTCTTTGAGGCCCTTTTCATAAAATTTTGATACCTTAGATGTCTTCATGCGAAACACTATCCAATACAACAATAGAAGAATTTTAGGGGTTTTAGTAGGAATTGTGCGAATTTGAGGCCAAATAGTGCTGCACGATTTTGAGCCTCATCTTCTTCTTTGCAATCCCTGTTTTTATCATGTCCTTTGTTGACGTGTGCGAGTTCATTTTCTTCTTTTGTGCCAAAAGCAGTATATAAACCTTACGACTTTTGTCCATCTTAAAATTGGCTTTTGACGAATAAAATAGAAGTGGTTTATGTAGTAGTAATTCATCTTGCTGCAAGCAAGACCCTCTGCTGATTTGGCAAAAGTTTTAATTAATCCCAGTCGTTCTTATCCTATGCCATTTAGGCCTAATAGCCAATATAATCATCGCACTAAACTTCTCCCTGGCAGTTCAGTAATCCAACGTTTGCTCAATGAGAAGCTTGGAAAAAAAGATGAAGGTGCATTGCACTCATTTCGTTTGGTTACTCCACGCGGCGTTCAATATTTTGAATATGAGCGAAGAAAATCTGGATATACAGTATATTTCATAAAAACATCAGATCGTATGGTGAGCGCTAAGAAGTTCAAACATGAAAAGGCAAATGAGTCCTTTGATTTGCACGTTGCAAGGCAGATTCACACGCAACTCAAATCAGTGCCAACAACTGCTGTCAATGGCTCATTGCATGAGATCACAATTGCATTGCCCAAAACAGGGAGTGTAAAAGGCTTAAATGCAAAACTCACTTTTGAAAAAGTCGGCCCTGAAGAATTTGTTGAAATCAAAAGGCAAGTAGGCAGCCATTAATATTTTCGGGCAAGCCTAACCGGCCGCCCTTTCAAAATCTCAACTTTCTTTTTAATAGAAAACCTCTGCTGCCCATCAATAATGGCTTGCGCTTTCCCCTTTTCAAATTCATACACTAGCACCTTTTCATGGTCATTGATAATCAATGGGCGATGCGACCAATCAACAGGGTTCATGCTAACCACAACAAACACCTTCGCATTGCCTTTTACAATTGGGCCGCCGGCAGATAGGGCGTGCGCTGTTGAACCTGTAGGAGTTGCAACAATTAAACCGTCCCCTGATTCATACCTCTGTTCAGTGCCGATTTTTAGCTTGTATTTGAGAAGCCTTCCGGCTTTTGCCGGGACAATTAACACCTCATTTAGTGCCTGCCCAACAACTTTACCGTCAATTTTTGCAACAATTCGCGCGCGCTCTTCAAACTTTAATCTCCCACTGAGAACTTTTTGAAGAGCAAATTCAATTTCGCTGTGATGGAATGATTGCAAAAACCCGCGGCTTCCGCAATTAATCCCCACTACCGAGGAATTTTTTTTAAGTTCGCGAAATACCTGTAAAAGTGTCCCATCCCCGCCAAAAGAGAGCACAATACCTGATCTGAATTTTTGCAGCGGCTTTGAACTTTTGGATTTTAAAAAATTCGAATCGACTTCAAATGCAATATTCCTCTTCTGCAAAATTCCAATTGCCAATTTTGCCGCTTTCCTTGCAAGTGGGTTGATTTTTCTTCCTGTAATTCCGATTATTTGCCTTTTCATAACTACTTTTTCTTGGAAAAGCAATTAAAACTGGTGGGAAGATGAAAAGAGTTTAAGAATTCTTTCACTATCATATTTTTATGGATTGGGCAAGGAATAGAGGGCGAGGGAAAAGAAAAATAAAAATAAACTTCAAACCAAGCTCTACTCTACCAGTAGAAATTAATGCAAATAGCACTATTTTTTTGAATTCAAAACTCATCACTATTCGCGAGAAAAAAATCCTAATGCAAGCCCTTACAAGCCCTGAAAAATCGGATGAGGCGCTCAGAAGGATTAAAATTGCAACAGAACTTACCAAAAAATATCATAAAGACAAAAAAGGGGTCCTCGCGCTTTTGCGTGCATTTTCAGATATTTCAAAAATAAGAACAGGTAGAAGCCATCCGGATTTGGAAAGAGAGGCTGCACTTGAAGTGATGAAAAGAATAGAGCAAAAACCTCAGAAAGGTCTGCACG
This sequence comes from archaeon, assembly GCA_035289625.1. Lineage (GTDB taxonomy): Archaea > Iainarchaeota > Iainarchaeia > Iainarchaeales > Iainarchaeaceae > UBA10205. Next base: position 142,551 of record DATDWP010000028.1, read on the forward strand.
AGTACACATTTGAACTGGATTTTCCTCTTCACTCCGGATATCTACTTGGGCTCAAGGTCGCAACCCTGAATGGCAAACTAGAGGCAATAGCGCGCCGATAAAAGGAAACATAATAAACCACAATTTGCATTCATTGTTTATGCGGGTAAAATTTCCAAAGCCAGGCACGGCGAGTAGTATAATCTACCGTGGCATTAGTGCTGGACATTCGTGGAAACGTGTAATGTCCGCCCTGGAAAACTCCGGACATAAAACCTCTTATAAAAGCGCTAAAGTAATGGCATCCACAATGCGTGCGAAAGGCCTCATTGGCCGTGATATTGGGCCGCGGGTCGCAATCTCAAAAAAGGCCCGGGAAAAAAGAATGGAAGCGACTTCATTAATAATTCAAAATCCGCTTTTGCCGACAAGGGATATTGTTGCAAAAATAGGGCGTTCTGAAGAATATATACGTAGAGTCAAAAGGCACTTGAATGATGCCGGGTTCTATGTGCCTCAGATAGTTGGCCGTAAAAAAAAGGCAATTCCATACTCTGCAATCCAATCGAAATGGATCTCAGACAACTATCGGCTTGTGATGTCTGCAATAAGGGACGCTGGCAGGCTGCACACTTTTAATACGCAGAAGCGCGAAGCTTTCCAAGATTATGTTCTTAACAAACTCCCTTTGGTTATGAACGCCTATCGGGTAGACAAGGGCAGACAGCTGAAAAGCTATATTTACGACAGAATAATAAGAAGCCTTGCGCCGGATTTTATTCGGGAAACACTTGCTTTTGAAATGAAAATAAGCGAGGGGGATTCAAGAAAGCTGCTAGGGCTACTAAGTGATCTTGGTAGAGGGATTGACATGGAAACCTCTGCAATGGCAAGGGGCATTACTTCAAAGAAGGCGGTATTGCTTTTGGATTTGTATAGGAAATACAGTTCTTCCAAAAGCGCAGTGGAATATGACAATAGGTCAATGGGACAAGTTATCGAGGATAATGAGGAACACAACGAACCCAAAGTTGCGTGATTGTTTTAGTTAAGGATAACTTCCGCCCAATTATTTGCGCATCCACATATGCTTATTGAAATATGTAAAGCATAACCTAGTTCACTGTTTTTTAAATGTTTTTGCTTCCAATTCATTAAATGGAATTATTATCTTGAGGTGAGCGTTGTGGCAAAATATGTGTACTTATTCGATGAGAGCAAAAACCCAAATACCGAAGAAGCACAATTTGTTCTGGGTAATAAGGGCGCGCAGCTAGCTGAAATGACAAATGCAGGCCTCAAAGTCCCCTATGGCTTTACAGTGACAACCCAAGCTTGTAAAGAATTCTACTCTCTTGGCAAAAAATGGCCAACAGGCCTTGATGCACAAATAAAAACAGCTCTTTTAAAACTTGAAAAGAAAATGGGCAAAAAATTTGGCGACCCAAAAAACCCACTCTTTGTTTCAGTGCGCTCAGGTTCATATGTTTCAATGCCGGGAATGATGGATACAGTCCTGAATTTGGGAATGAATGATAAAACAGTTGAAGGTTTTGCAGCGCTTACAAAAAATCCGCGCGCAGCATACGATTCCTATAGGCGCTTTATCAATATGTTTGGCGATGTGGTAATGGGAATTGACCACTCCAAATTCGAGCACATAATCCACTCAAAAAAAGAATCGCTCGGAGTAAAATTTGACACAGAGCTTAACGCAGATGATCTAAAAGATGTTGTTCAAAAATACAAAGAACTTGTAAAAAAAGAGAAAGGCAAATCATTTCCAGATGAGCCAATAGAGCAGCTTGAAATGGGGATAAATGCAGTATTTGATTCCTGGAACTCTGCTAGGGCAATCTCTTATAGAAGAATACACAATTTGCGTTCAGATGCTGGCACTGCTGTAAATGTTCAGGCAATGGTATTTGGAAATATGGGTGATGATTCTGGCACTGGGGTTTCATTTACGAGAAATCCAGCTACTGGGCAAAAAGAACACTACGGCGAATTTTTGGTAAACGCGCAAGGAGAAGATGTAGTTGCAGGCATCCGCACACCGCAACCGATTGATGAGATGAAAAAAACACACCCAAAAGTTTATGCAGAACTCATAAAAATTTATGAAAAGCTCGAATCCCATTATAGAGAAGTCCAGGATTTTGAATTCACATTTGAAAAAGGAAAACTCTACTTATTGCAAACAAGAAGCGGAAAAAGAACAGCGCAAGCAGCAGTAAAAATTGCAGTGGATATGGCAAATGAAAAAATAATTTCAAAAGAAGAAGCAGTACTTCGCGTAAAAGCCGAGCAATTAGACCAACTTTTACACAAACAACTAAGTGCTGAGGCAAAAAAGAGTGCTGAACTTATTGCAAAAGGCCTTGCAGCATCCCCCGGGGCCGCCGTTGGAAAAATAGTATTTAATGCAGAGAGGGCAACCGAACTAAGTGGTTTGGGGGAAAAAGTAATACTTGTCAGAATGGAAACAAGCCCAGAAGATATTGAAGGGATGCACGCAGCGCAAGGAATACTAACCGCGCGCGGGGGAGTTACCTCTCATGCAGCAGTTGTTGCCAGAGGAATGGGCAAGTGCTGCGTTGCTGGATGCGAAGAAATTATAGTTTCAGAAAGCACACACTCGATGTCTATTCCTAAAAAAAATCTAACTTTTAAAGAAGGTCAATACATTGCACTTGATGGAAGTACAGGTGAAGTTTTCAAGGGCGCGCTTGAACTGGTAGAGCCAACCCTTTCAGGGGATTTTTCAACTTTAATGAAATGGGCAGATTCTTACCGCAAAATTGGTGTTAGGACAAATGCAGACACCCCGCACGATAGCAAAGTTGCAAGAGGGTTTGGGGCGGAAGGGATCGGGCTTTGCAGAACAGAGCACATGTTTTTTGAAGAGAGCAGAATAGCTGCAGTGCGTGAAATGATCCTTGCCCAAGATGTAGAGGGTAGAAAAAAGGCGCTTGCAAAACTCTTGCCATTCCAGCGCGAGGACTTTGAAGGGATATTTACTGAAATGGACAATCTCCCGGTAATAATACGCCTTCTAGACCCGCCACTGCATGAGTTCTTGCCAAAAGAAGAAGAGGATATGCAAAACCTTGCAACTGAAATGGGTTCAACGCTTGAAAAAATAAAACAAATTTCATCTTCACTGCACGAATTCAACCCAATGCTCGGGCATAGGGGCTGCAGGCTTGGAATAACATACCCTGAAATTACTCAGATGCAGGCAAGTGCAATATTTCAAGCAGCGCTAAATGTGAAAAAGAAGGGAATTACACCACTCCCAGAAATAGAAATACCACTTGTTGGGAATGTGAAAGAATTCCTAGACCAGAAGAGAATAATTGAAGAAGTTGCAAAAAATCTCAATGTGAAAGGCGAAATTGAATACAAAATAGGAACAATGTTTGAAGTCCCGCGGGCATGCGTAACTGCTGCTGAAATTGCAAAGGAAGTGGATTTCATCTCATTCGGAACAAATGACCTAACCCAAACAACCCTTGGATTTTCAAGGGATGATGCGGGAAAATTCATTTCAGCCTATCTTGAAAAAGGGATACTTGAAATTGACCCATTCCAATCAATTGACCAGAACGGAGTTGGCATTTTAATGCAGCAGGCAGTAAATGCTGCGCGCTCTGTAAAGAAAGGAATAGATATTGGAATTTGCGGAGAGCACGGAGGGGACCCAGCTTCAGTTGAATTTTGCCACAGAATTGGCCTATCAAACGTTAGCTGCTCTCCTTATAGGGTTCCAATTGCCCGCCTTGCAGCAGCGCAGGCAGCCCTCAAAGAAAAAGCCAGAGCAAAGAAAAAGAAGAAGTGAATCTCGAATTCAAAAGTGGGCTGAAGATACGTTTACTTTGAAAATTTCAATTGCCAAAAAGCCCTGCAATAAAATTCCATATTGCACCAAGAACCCCGGCAAAAGCAGAAGCCGTTTTCACAAAAATGCTCTCGATTTTGCCCTCGTTGGAAATCCCGTTGTATTCAATTTCCCCCGAGTTCACCGCGCCGACAAATTCCTCAGCCGGGTTTTTTGAAAGAACAATCCTATCAACCGTATCCTCCCTCACTTTTATTTCAGCATCGGCATCCTCACGCGCCCCAATAAAAATTTCTTTTAAGAGGTTTTTTTCAGTGCGCGCCCAATAAGATTCAACAGTTCCATCATCAAGTCTTACGTAAATATTGAATTTGTCATTCCCAAAAACCTGCATTATTTCCCCCGGCACAGACCCGACTTGGGCATTTATATGAGCCACAACATCCGATTTTAACTCTCCGCCTTCAAAAGACGAACGGATCTGCTCCCTGCTATCTGTTAGGGCAACAAAACCCGTGGACTCATCTGCTACTGCAATTGAACCCATCAGCAAGAGGAGCGAGATGAAAAAAGCTTTCTGCATGCAATGATATAGTTGTAGGCAGTATAAAAAAAGTATTGTCAAAATCACCACAATTACCTCTTAAGGGCCTTTTTCCAAAGGGCAGTTTTATGATTTACACTCTAAATTTGCCCTTTTAAATAACTTAGGCGCTTTTTTGCGGGGAATTTCTCTATTGCATAGCGCAGCATTGTGCGCGGCATTTTTTTGTAGTGCTTTTTCAAAAACCCTTCCTCTGCTGCAATGTCCCGTTTTCCAATTTCACGGAGCATCCATCCAACAGCTTTGTGTATCAGGTCGTGCTCGTCTTTGAGAAGGATTTTTGCTATTTTAAAAGCGAGGGCGAATTTGCCTTTTTTTATAAAATTGAAGGTAGAAATTATTGCAATCCTTCGCTGCCAGAGGTTTTGGGATATTGCAAAGTCCTGCAGGGTTTTGGTATTTTTTCCGTACAAATATTCCCCGGCAATCTTGTCTGCACTCAGGTCAACTAGGTCCCAGTTGTTGATTTTTTGGGAGTTTGAAATGTAGAAATCAAAAATCTCTTTTTTGCCTTTCTGATCCAAATTGCGGAATTTTTCAACAAGAATTAGAAGTGACAAAAGCCTCTCTTCATGTATTTTTGAATCCAAAAGCTCTTGCACAATTTCTAGTGAAATCCCGCTATATTTTTTTGCAACAGAGTGCGTATCAGGAACCGAGGCCCCAATAAATTCATCCCCTTCCCCATATCCCCCTTTTGCGGTTCTAAAAAATCTGCGCATTACAATTGCGCGCTCTTTAGTGGCAAATGACCTTAGCTCTTGCGAAATTTTCTGATACAAATTCTCCCCTACAAAATTTTTCATTGAAATTTCTTCATTGAAATCTGTTCTTTTAATTTTTCATTGAGCTGTTTTAAAAAAATTCCCTGTTGCTCAGAATTGAGTTTCAAACCTGCTGCAATTGCATGCCCGCCACCCTCTGCACCGTTTCCGATTTTTATGCACACTTCGCGAAAGGCTTTTCCCAAATTGATGCCTTTATCAAGTAGATCTTTTGTTGCCCTTCCGCTTATTTTTAGCGACCCGTCCTCGTTTTGCGCAATTGCAATAATGGGCTTATTGCTCTGCACAATCGATGAGCCGTAGAGCATTCCTGCAACAATTCCAACAATTGATTCTTTTATTTTGCTGCCGGCATCAAAATAGTAGAACATCTCCTCTTCATTCACGCCGTTTTTTGTCACGTATTCTATTCCTTCCCGAAGCTGCCTTCGATGCTCCTGCATTAGCGCAAGCGCCTCTAGGTACCTATCGGCCCTATCGCCCATGCAAACATCCACTGCAATTTCAGCTTCTCCATGGCGACCGCAGGCATTGCAAAGTGTCGAGAATTCTTTTGCTTCGCTGCAAGGGCTCTTTTTGTCCTCTTTTGGAAAAATGTACACCTGCCCAAAGAGCTCTTTTATTTTCCACTCCGGAACGCTATAATTTGTGAGGTGCAAAATGAGCGCTGTTGCAAGCTTTTTTTTCTCTTCAGAATTAAGGTCACCATAAGTTCTCCACGCGTTCCGATCAGTTAGTCCAATTCCTGTTTGCTGTAAAAATTTGAGGCAATTTTGCTCGTTTGCTGTTAACTCCGGGAGCATTGGAGAGGTGCTGTACATCAAAAATTGTATAAGCGGCCTACTGACCCTTCCGTAGAGGCGCAAGTCCTGCTCAATTTTTATGTATCCTGCATCCGAGCCCATCTTCACAATTTTTTCATTTAACCCGATCAATTTTCCGGAATAATCCTGAACATCCCCAACTGCCCCTACAATTGCTAGTGGAGAGAGGTCAATATTTTTTTCATTTAAAGTTATTGCAAAAAGGAATGCAACCCCCGAAGCGCTTATTTCATTCCCGCCATTTATTCCAAAATCAAAAGGGGAGAAATGGTTCTCGTGAAATACTTGCGTTTTTTCATGGTGGTCAAATACAAACAAGTTGTCCCCAAATTCCTCTTTTAAATACCCAAGCTGTCCCGAACCAAAATCCACGAAAATGTAATTTTGCCCCATTCCTTTTATTTGCGAAATCGTCTCCTTGTACACCTGCTTTATCCATTTTTTTTGCACCTTTTTGCCTTCGCGCAAAAGCGCTTTGTACATTATCGCCCCAGAACTGCAGCCATCGGCATCATAGTGGTGCACCACTACAAAATCATCCCTTTTGCGGATTTCCAATGCAAGCTGCTGCATCTTTTCTTCTAGCTCCATGCAAATAGCTAGCTTCGCACACTTTTTAAGCGGTTTTTATGCCTCATTACCGGTGCGGGCCATTTAACGTTAATGTGGCTTATGCTTCTTGAAGAATCTGACTCCTAAATGTTCTCCATGTATAAAGGCTTTTGGGACTCCGAGTTTTCCAGACTTTGCTTCTCTATCAAAAAATTCGTTGTAGCTTTTTCTTAATTTTTTAAATTCACGTGCAGGAAGTATACTACGGGGGGGTGTTGGCCGTGTGCCTGTAGTCTCTTTTCTTGGCTTTGCCTTAGGAATTTTTGCATAACTAAAAGTTCGATGTGGCATATTTCTAAATTTAGGTCCAATAAAATTACTGCTAAAGCTTGCAATATCTAAAAGGGCAAATCCACACGTTCGTATATCAGTTGCCATATAATCTGCTATTTGCATGGCGCTTCTCGCATTTCTATTTCTACTCAAATATAGATCTATTGCACTTGCAGCAACTCTTGGTGGTATAGGAATTCTATTTCTCTGTCCCGGTGGCGGCTTTGGGTATTTTTTTGCTTCTCTTCTAAGAAAGTCCTTGAACTCACGGATTGTCTTAAATCTTCTAGCTGGAATTTTTATTATAGGGTTTTTGGCTACTATAGGGTTTTTGGCTACTTCTTCCTTATTCATCTGTGACATATAGCAAAGATGTTAGAGGTTGTTTTTATTGATTTGGTTTTATGATGCCAATCCCCTTAAAACCATTTTTCCCCCTCACTTTTTTATGGGAATAATTGAGCAGCTTTTTGGGTCATTTGGCGGGAAAAAGGAGGCAAAGGAAGTTTCTTTAGAAGAAGCGCAAAGAATGGTTGAAGAAAAAATAGCACTTGAGGAAAAAGAATTAATCGAGG